>JBAMLV010000001.1:0-14841 GCA_039793395.1 bacterium
TTTGATGAACTGGGTGCCGTGGAGTTCACCGAGCACACCGGCGGTGGCTGCGGTCTCATCATACCGGTCAACCGCATCGGGCACAATTTGTGGATGGTAGATTGCCACCGGCACCGGGCCATGCACATGATTGCCCTTTGCCACCGGGGTCAGATGGTCGGCAAGAACCGCCACCACCGCTTCAACCCCCTGGTGCTCCAGCCCCTGCATCACCCTGCTGACCAACCGGGAGTCAAACCGCTCAATCGCCTCAATCTTTGACCGAACATCCCGGCTGTGGCCCGCCTCATCCGGTGCCTCAAGATGCAGATACACAAAGTCGTGGTCGGCAAGCGCCCGCAGTGCCGCATCTGCCTTGCCTTCGTAGTTGGTGTCCAGCAGTCCGGTCGCACCCGGCACATTGATGACATCAAAACCGGCATAAACGCCCAGACCCTTTATCAGGTCCACCGCGGAGATGACCGCTCCTTTGAGCCCGAACATCTCCTGATAGGGTGGCATCTGCGGTTTTCTTCCTGGGGACCAGAACCAGATTGAGTTTGCCGGATCCTTTGCCTGCAGGGTGCGGTTCAGGTTCACTGCCTGGCCCGGCAGTATCTCCCAGGACTTAAGGATGAGTTCCCGGAGCCGGGCTGCGGTCTTTTCCGCTGCCGGCATCTTTGCCCGGGGCAGGAGGTCAAGCGCCTTTTCACCCACATAGTCGTGGGGTGGAAAGCATTCAATTTCGGGCCAGGCATCCTTGAGCACACACAGGTGCCGGTAGGTGAACCCGGGATAGAACCGGACATCCGGACCGGCCAGCTGGCGGTTAAGCTCCTCAATCAGCAGCGCCGCCTCCTCGGTTGTGATATGGCCCGCAGAATGGTTCTTGATTCTGCCGTTCTGGATACAGATCAGGTTGCAGCGCAGGGCAACATCATCCGGCTCAAGGTTGACTCCGAGGCTGGCGGCTTCAATCACCCCCCTGCCCTGATAATATTTTTCCGGCTCGTAGCCAAGTATCGCCAGGTTGGCAACTTCAGAGCCAGGTGGCATATCTGGCTCAACCGTAACATAGGTGCCGTTTATCCCCAGCCGGGCGATGCGGTCCAGGGTCGGCTTATTTGCCACCTGGAGTGGGGTCCGGTTGCCCAGCTCCGCAACCGGATAGTCCGCCATTCCGTCGCCCAGAAAGATGATGTATTTCATTTCAGGCGGTGGCGCAGAAACCCGGAAAACCAGCGGTAGTCAGCTGGCCCGGTCTCGTAATGTTCGGCTTTGGTATCAAGTCCGGCAAGGCTGGCTGGCAGTTCGGGTTCAAGTCCTAAAAGGCTTTTGATCTCCTCCGGGAATTTTGCCGGATGCGCGGTTTCAATTGCGACCGCCAGTCCCACCGGCTGCTGTGCCGCATACTCCTCCAGCGCACACCAGCCAACCGCACCGTGCGGCTCCAAAAGCACCTGGTAGCGGTGATAGGTGTTGACAATCGTCTGTCGGGTCCGCTGGTCGGTGATGCTGGTGGCATAAATATCCCGGCGCATCGCCCCGAGGTCCGGTTCCCTCAAAATCCTGCCCTGCTCATCCATCACCCCCTGATAGAGCGCAACCAGCCGGGCCAGGTTGGAAGGGTGGCCCACATTCATCGCATTGGAGATGCACTTGCGCGCCGGCACGATTTTCTGGTATTTGCCGGTCAAAAGAAACTGCGGAAACTCATCATTCTCATTGGTGGCAATCACGAACCGCTGAACCGGCAGACCCATCCGCCCGGCAATCATCCCCGCACACATATTGCCGAAATTACCCGAAGGCACCGCCACCACCATTTTCTCTCCTTTTTCTGCCAGCCGGGAATAGGCATAGAAGTAGTAAACCGACTGGGGCAAAAGCCGGCCGATGTTGATGGAGTTGGCAGAGGAAAATCGGAACTGGCTTAACTGCGGGTCGGCAAACGCCTGTTTGACCAGCGCCTGACAGTCATCAAACTTGCCGTCAATGCCGATGGTGATGATATTGCCACCCAGCGTGGTCATCTGCCTCCGCTGCCGGTCCGAAACCTCGGCAATCGGAAACAAAACCACCATCCGGATGCGCGCTAAGTTGTGAAATGCCGATGCCACCGCACTACCGGTATCACCCGAAGTGGCGGTCAGGATTACCAGTTCACCCCCCTCAGTTTTGAGGATGTGGTGCAAAAGCCGCGCCATCATCCGGGCGCCAAAGTCCTTAAATGAGGCCGTCGGTCCCCGGTCCAGACGCAAAAGGTGCATCCTGCCGGTAATCCGCTCCAGCGGCACCGGATAGTCATAGCACTCATAACAGATTTTCAGCAGTTCATCATCACTCAGCAGTCCCGCGGTCCAGCGCCGCATCACCGCAAAGGCAATCTCGGGATAGGGTTTGTCCGCAAGGCCATTGATTTCATCCGTGGATAACTGCGGAATCTGCTCCGGCATATATAGCCCCCGGTCCGGTGCCTGGCCAACGAGTAATGCGGTGCGCAGGTCAACCGCGGGCGCGCTCAGGTTGGTGGAGTAGAACCGCATCTATGCCCCGGCAAGCGCCTGGTCCAGATCCGCAATGATGTCAGCCGGGTCTTCAGCCCCGACCGAAAGCCGGATGAGGTCCGGCGGAATGCACGCCATCTCCCGGCACTCCTCACCCTGCAGGAGATGGGTGGAGATTGCTGGAATGGTTGCCACACTCTTCACCCGGCCGAGGTCGGTCGCCCGGTAAATCAGCTGGAACCGGTCAAAAACCCGGCGGGCTGCCTCGGGTCCACCCCGGGGCCGGAACGCCAAAAGGTGGGTGTAGCGGTTTTCACCGCTGTCTGCCAGTTTCAGGTACCTGCTTGCCACCGGATAGAGCGGATGGCTTTCCAGTCCCAGATAACTTACCTCCTGCACCCGGGGGTGGGACTGAAGAAACCGGGCAACAGCCAGCGCATGCTGGCTCAAAAGGTCAACCCGGTGCCGCAAATCCCGCAGGTCGTTTAAGGTCATCAGCGCCTGAAACGGATGCAGACATCCGCCCTGGTCGCGCTGGGGATAGCGCTTGAGGTAAAGCGCAAAGTCCGCCCTCAACTCCTCATTCGGAATGGTGGTGACAATCGGCTTGCGGGCAATCACCGCCCCGGCCATTCCCATTCCTGACGAACTCATCACCTTGGTTGCCGAATGAATCACAATGTCGGCACCAAGGGTTAAAGGCCGGAGCAGCGCGGGTGAGGCGATGGTGGAGTCCACCACCATCGGAATGCCATACTCGTGTGCCAGTTCAATCACCGGCTTCAGGTCAAAGAACTGCAGGCCCGGATTGGAAGGGGTCTCGGCATACAGAAACCGGGTGTTGCGGTCAATTTTCTTCTGCCATTCATTTATATCCTCGGGTCTGAGCACCCAGCGGACCTCAATCCCCCGCTCCTGAAACTTCCGGACATTGAACTGTTGAAAGGTGCCACCGTAAATCTGGCACTGGGAAACAAAGTTCGGCGGCTCGTTGTCGAGCCGGACCAGCAGGGTGTCGGTAACATTTTCAATCGCCGCCATTCCCGAGGAGTAGACACAACAGTTAGCATCAATCTCCGCACCATAGGTCTCAAGCAGCGCCAGCGTATCCTCCAGATAGCCGAGGGTCGGGTTGTGAATCCGGGTATAGCACCAGGTCGGTATCCGATAACTCAGCGCCGCCTCCAGTTCATCGGCATCACGGTAAGCCTGGGCTGAAGCCAGAAACAATGGCTCAATGATTGCCCCCTGGTTTTTTTCAATCGCCTCCGTCATTGTGTAAAGCCCGTGGACCGCAATGGTGTCAAACTTCAGCCGCTTTGCCCGCTGCCAGCGTGCCTGGCGTTCGGCCAGCTGTTTTTTTGCCGCCTGAAGGTAGCGCTCAATCATAAATTCCTCCTTTTGTTCCGCACTCACAGGATAACCACGCTAATCGCTTTAGTCAAATTTTCACCCACAATACACTTGACCTTCAGCCGATAATGGTGTATTATCTTTTGTGCGGTTTTTTACCGGCGGCGCATTCCTATTCACCCTCCTTTTGCTACCAGCATCGGCAGCGCAAACCCGGGCACAGCTTGATTCCGGTGACACCCTCCCGCTGCCGGTCGTGCACGGTAATCCGTTTGCACTGCTGCTCAACAGCCGCTATTCGGTCCATTCCGGTTTTGAAGACTCCCTGCCAACCCAGGTGCTTGCCAATGTGCTCTGGGCAATGAGCCGGGTGCCTTATTCCGGTGACTACCGCGAGTTTTATGTTGCCACCCGGAACAATCTCTACCGGTATGACCCGGACCGCCGGCGCCTGAGCATCCATCTCGCGGGTGACCACCGTTACCACTCCGGCTCCGCCTTTGAGGTCGGGGTCGCAACCCCGCGCCACGAGGATGCGGGCATGGCAATTCAGGCCGGGCTATTGGCCGCGGTCGCCTTCTGGACCGACACCGGCACGGTGGTGTGCTGCCCGATGAAATGGGCAACTGACTATGCCAACAATAACTGGCATCCCGAGCACCCGATTTTGATGGTCAATGTGTTCGGCAATGCACCCGCCCGGGGTCTGGACTCCACGGTCGTGGCCATCTCTTCGGACTCCAGTTTACCCCTGCCGGTCGTCAATGGTGTTGACACCTTTGAGGTGCTGCTTGAACACCTGCGCCCCGACTCCAGTTTCACCGGTGCCCGGGTCTCCCTGGAGACCGTTTCCCAGCTCCTCTGGGCTGCTTATGGTGTCACTCCGCATCTGACCATTAACGGCTGTCAGGCTCTGACCGTGCCCAGTGCGATTGCCGGCTATTTCCTCACCGGCAGAATTTATCTTGTGACCGAGCAGGGGGTTGACCGCTACTGGAACCGGCTGCCACCCGGCAATAACCTGACCACCCGCGACCACCGGCTGGAACGGCTTTTGAGCGGCGACTTCCGGCTGGCACTGCGCAGCGCCAGCCACCGGATTCCCGCGAACGCACCGCTCTATATCGTCATCTGCGTTGACGACACCACCTCCTACCGGACGATGCAGGAGGCCGGTTTTGCGGTTTTCAATCTACTGCTCCAGGCACAGGCACTGAACCTTGCCGCCTGGGTTACCATGCCTTTGACCACTGCCGAGCGCAGTGCCATTCAAACCGCCCTGCTGCTACCGGCAAATCAGTATCCGGTTGCCGTGTTTGCCAGCGGCGAGGCAGCGACCGGTATCCGTGAACGGCCCGGTACCGACCAGGTGATCAAAATCATCCGTGCCCAGCCCGCGGTCCGGCGGGGCGCACTCCGGATTGAATACCTGCTCCGTCAGCCGGGCGCGGTCCGGATTGAGGTGTTTGACCTTGCGGGCCGGCCGGTTAAGACCCTCTTGGATGAGCGCCAGTCTGCCGGCTATTACTCAGTCAGCTGGGATGGCACCGACCGCAACGGTCAACCGGTGCGCCGTGGTACCTATCTGGTTACCATCAGCACCGGTGATGCGGTGGTCCGGCACAAGGTCAGCTGGTCAAGATAATTCTCATTGACAACTGTCAATTGATTGAATAAAATATAGCAGTTTGACCGAGAAATTTAAAGTTCAGGAGGATATTTATGTCCGGACATTCAAAATGGGCAACAATTAAACACAAAAAGAGCAAACTGGATGCGGCTCGGGGTCGTGCCTTTTCCAAACTGATTCGGGAAATCACCACCGCGGCCCGGCTTGGCGGTGGCGACATTGACGCCAACCCCCGGCTGCGCAGTGCGGTGGAAGCCGCCCGGGCAATCAATATGCCACAGGAAAACATTGAACGGGCAATCAAGCGCGGAACCGGCGAGCTGCCAGGAGTGGTTTACGAAGAGGTGCTTTACGAAGGTTATGCACCCGGTGGCGTTGCACTCCTGGTCCGGGCGCTGACCGACAACAAGAACCGGACAACCGCGGAAATCAGGCATGTATTTGACAAATACGGCGGCTCAATGGGTGCTGCTGGCTGTGTTGCCTGGCAGTTCAAACCCAAGGGGCTCATCGTGATTGACCGCAGCCGTGCCGATGAGGACACCATCCTGAGTGCGGCAATGGAGGCCGGTGCCGACGATGTCCAGACCGATGCCAGCACCTATACGGTGGTAACACCGGTGGAATCATTTGAGGCGGTCAAACGGCAGTTGAAGTCCGCGGGCGTGGAATGGGACCGGGCAGAACTCACCCAGATTGCCACCAACACCGTGCCGGTCTCGGAAGCCGATGCCCCGAAGGTGCTGAAACTGATTGAAATGCTGGAGGAACTGGAAGAGGTCCAGCAGGTTTATGCCAACTTTGACATTCCGGACGAACTCCTGGAAAAAATCGGAGCGTCCGGAGATTGAGCCTAAACGCCCCACCCCGGCACGCCGGTTTGCGCACTGCCGTATCCTCGGTATTGACCCGGGTTTAAGCGCGACCGGCTATGGCATTCTGGATGAGCGGGGCAGGATTTTGGCTGAAGGGGTAATCACCACCAGTCCGGCAGAACCGCTTGCCGCCCGACTGCTTTTGCTTAACCAGCGGGTTAGCCAGCTCGTTAAAAAATACAAACCTGAATGCTGTGCGATTGAAACCCTTTTTTTTAAGGGGGGTGGTGCGCGCAGCGTTATCCTCTCAGCCCAGTCCCGGGGCGCCATCCTCACCGCACTGGCAAAAAACCACATTCCGGTTATCGAACTGACCCCGGCAACCATAAAACTGGCGGTTACCGGCTCGGGTCGGGCATCCAAACGCCAGCTGAACTATATGATTGGCAAACTGCTCGGGACCGACGGCCGGCTGGCTGAACATGCGGCTGATGCCCTCGCGGTTGCCTGGTGTCTGAAATCCCGGAGCCGCTGATGCTCAACCGGCTCAGAGGCAAAATTGTCGAAAAGCAGCCCACCCGGGTGGTCCTGGATGTCAGCGGGATCGGGTTTGAACTTCAGGTCCCGCTTTCCACCTCCAGCCGGCTGGTGGAAAAGGATGGCACCGCTGAACTGCTCGTTGAGCTGAGTATCACCCGTGCCGGCATTGAACTGTTTGGATTTGCCACCGCTGAGGAGCTTGAGGTTTTCCGCCTGCTCACCGCGGTCAAAGGGGTAGGACCAAAGGCGGCGCTCAACCTCCTTTCCCGGTTTGAGCCCGGTGCGGTCATCGCCGCGATCAAGCGTCAGGACCGCCAACTGCTCCGCTCGGTGCCAGGAATTGGTGAAAAAAAACTTACGGAAATTCTCAAACTTTTTGCCGATGAAACACCGGCTGAGGAAAAAGGGTTCAGTCCGGAAATCTACCAGCAGGCGGTATCGGCACTGACCGCGCTCGGCTTGAGCCGGAAGGAGGCTAACGCCCGGCTGCGCGCCATCGGCTATACCCCGGGAATCACCCTGGCTGAACTGTTAAAAAAGGCGCTGGCGCAACAAACTAAATGAAAAAAGCACCGCCGGAACGTCTGTCATCACCCGAACGCCTGCGGGGTGAGGAAACATTTGACGAGGCGGTCCGGCCCAGATTTCTTGAGGAGTTTATCGGCCAGAACCGGATAAAGGAAAACCTCCGGGTGTTTATCGCCGCGGCCCGAATGCGCGCCGAACCGCTTGAACATGTGCTCCTCTCTGGACCACCAGGACTGGGTAAAACCACCCTTGCCCATATCCTTGCCAATGAAATGGGCAGTCAGATCCGCTGTTCTGCCGGACCGATTCTTGAACGGCCGGTTGACCTTGCCGGTATCCTCACCTGCCTTAACCACGGGGATGTGTTTTTTATTGATGAAATCCACCGGACGAGTAAGGCGGTTGAGGAGTTTCTCTATCCCGCACTGGAGGAGTTTGCGATTGATGTTTTGTTGGATAAAGGACCGGGTGCCCGTTCCGAACGCATTGCCCTTTCAGCATTTACCCTTGTTGGCGCCACCACCCGCACCGGCCTGCTGACCGCACCATTAAGGTCGAGGTTCGGAATTGTTTTGCGCCTGGACTACTATCCAGCAGAGGAGCTTTATGAAATTGTGCTCCGCACCGCCCGCATCCTTAAAATCGGCATTGATGACGACGGCGCCTATGAAATCGCCACCCGCGCCCGCGGCACCCCCAGAATTGCCAACCGGCTTTTGCGCCGGGTTCGGGACTTTGCCCAGGTTCAGGCACGGGAGCGAATTGATAAGGAGATTGTTCAGTTCGCCCTTTCCCAGCTGGATGTGGACTCCAGAGGTCTGGATGAGATGGACAAGAAAATACTTTTGACCATTATTGAGAAGTTCAACGGTGGACCGGTCGGTATTAACTCAATTGCAATTGCGGTCAGCGAAGATCCGGGCACAATTGAGGAGGTTTATGAGCCGTTTCTGGTTCAGCAGGGGTTTATTCAGCGAACCCCAAGGGGTAGGGTCGCCACCCCTTTAGCATGGCAGCATTTCAACCGCCAGCCGCCAGAAAAAAGTCCGCCCCGCCTTTTTCTGTAGTAACTCTTTATAAATCAGTGGGTTGGATAGTTGAGCCGATTTTCCTTGACTTAATTTCCAGTTTTGGGGATAATCTGGATGATGGCAAAATGGCTGGTTCCGATTCTATTTCTTTTGCCCGGGTGCATCAGCCCGCAGGTTAATATTGGACCGGTCTCCCCGGTCCGGCGCCCGGCACCGGCATGGCTTTTTGCCGGCACCGAATCGGAGCAGCCGACTCGTAATGCCCGGTACCTGGGAAAGTTCAAAATTACCTATTACTGGGTTGTTGAGGAGAAAGACTACCCAAAAAGCCGGACCACTCCGCTCTATACCGCTGATGGTAAACTGGTCGGCAGGTTTTCCCCTTCCTTTGTTAAAGATTTCAAGACCGAATCTGCTGCCCGGTTGCGCGATGGTCGATGTCTGAGTTATCTAAAAAGGCAAAACCGGGTTATGATTGTTGAGCGGTTTTTGGGTCATGGCGGCCACACTTTGACCGAACTGAAATCAATTGCGGTTGACCCGAAAGTAATTCCCCTGGGCTCAAAGGTGTTTATTCCGCAATTTGAAGGGGTTAGCATTAATGGCAAACAGTTAAACGGTCTCTTTTATGCCCACGACATCGGCAGTGCAGTTAAAGGCAACCATATTGATGTGTTTATTGGCGATAAGGACTATCTACCGCTATTAAGTTCAGCGGGGTTGAAAAGTTCTGGTGTTGTCGATGTTTACATTCTTGAATAGTAAATCTGGGGGCAAAACAGTATCTATTATCTCCCGCTCCTTTATCAGCCTGCCTATTAACTCCTGCTGCCACCGAGCATAAAGTTCAGCTAAGGTCATTGTGCGAACCTGGTTGTCCGCCATCCATTTTATCAGCGCGGCAAAACTGTCGACCGGCCATTCAGTAAAAACTGATGGCCAGGGCACAATCCGGTGCAGGAGCAGCACCGTTACCGGATTTTGCCGGATGTGTGCCTTTACTGCCTCAAGCCCGGTTTCGCGGCGGAGCTCAAACTCCGGCAGCCGGTACGGGTCAACCCAGAAATTGACCGCACCGGACCGGACCGCCCGCGCCAGCCGGTAACCCGCCCGTCTCACCATCCGCACCACCCGGTTGTTTAAATCACCATAAGGGTAAATAAAGGTGATCACCGGCACTCCAAAAAGCGATTCCAGAATCAGTTTTGAACGATAAATCTCATCCCAGGCACGGGCACTGTCCAGCCGGGTTAACCAGGGATGGGAAAGGGAGTGGCTGGCAATTTCAATGTTGATTGAGTCCATCATCTCCCGGACCTGCCAGTAATTCAAAAAACTTCCTGGATTCCCATATCCGGTTTTATTATCCGTGAGGTAATTCACAATTATGCCCAGCGTGGCGGTCATCCGATACTTTTTCAGCAGGGGATAGACATAATCGTAAACCGAGCGGTAGCCATCGTCAATTGTTAAAACCACCTTGTGACCGGCGAGTCCGATTCGGCTTTTAGTCAGGCTGTCTTCATTAATGACCGCTGCTGGTAAAAAAAGCAGTAAACAGGGGCTCATTACTATCTATCCTATTTACTATTCTATTACTTATTTGGTGATTGTCAAAACTGCGCCCGAGGTCATTCCGGACCATTTAGCCCGCTGGCTCTTCGCCATTCGGAACTCAATTTGACAAATCCTTCACCGCGGGTACCCTATTATTATGCGCCTTGCCCTCTGTCAGTTAAACCCGACCGTTGGCGACATTAAAGGCAATATTGAACTGCTGCGCAACTGCCTCACCCGGGTTCAGGACCAAAAGCCTGACCTGGTAATTTTGCCCGAGCTGTTCATTACCGGCTATCCCCCTCAGGACCTGCTCACCTGCTCCTGGTTTATTGACCGGGCAGAAAATGCGCTCAGTGAAGTCGCCCGGATTTCAGCAACTCATAACTGTGCCCTGCTCATCGGCGGTGTTGCCCGAAGCCGGCGCCCGACCGGCAATGGACTTGATAACTGTGCCTTTGTCTTTTATCAGGGCCAGGAACTGTTCCGGCAGGCAAAAACAGTCCTGACGGCTTACGATGTTTTTGATGAAATGCGCTATTTTACCCCCGCATCAGAAATAAAACTGTGGGACTTTCGGGGAGAGCGCATCGGTATCTCCATCTGCGAAGACGCCTGGAGTAGCGCGGAACTTCACCGCCCTTACCGCTACTCCCGGGACCCGATTGCCGAGCAGGCACACCAGGGCGCCACCCTGTTCATCAACATCGCGGCTTCGCCCTTCTGGTTAGGTAAACCGCAACTCCGTCACCAGCTCATCCGTTATCACTGTCAGCAACATCAGCGCCCGTTTATCTTTGTCAATCAGGTCGGTGCCAATGACGAACTCATTTTTGATGGCAACAGCCTGGTGCTGCTTGCCGATGGCGTAACCGGCATCGCCCTGCCAGCGTTTCAGGAACAAATCCGGGTAATTGACCTCCGGGAACTGCCGGTTCAGGGTAAAGCGCTACCACCCCCGGCACCGGACCTGACCGCGCTCTATGATGCCCTGGTGCTCGGTATCAGAGATTACTTCCGCAAATGTGGATTTCAGCGGGCGGTGCTTGGAATTTCCGGCGGAATTGACTCCGCGGTCGTCGCCTGTCTGGCGGTCGCTGCCCTTGGCCCGGAAAATGTCCTCGGCGTGACCATGCCGTCCGAATTCTCTTCTACCGGCAGTGTTGAGGATTCAAAACTGCTTGCCCGTAACCTGGGCATTGAACTGCTGCTCATCCCTATTACCCCCATTTATCACCGTTACCTTGAAACCCTCGACCCGTTTTTTGCCCGCTTAAAACCGGATGAAACCGAAGAAAACATCCAGGCACGAATCCGGGCAAACATCCTGATGGCACTGGCAAACAAATTCCATGGCCTGGTCCTTAACACCGGCAACAAGAGTGAACTGGCGGTCGGCTACTGCACTCTTTACGGCGATTTGAGTGGTGCCCTTGCGGTCATCGGTGATGTACCCAAGACAATGGTTTACAGGCTCGCCCAGCACATCAACGGCAACCAGGAACTGATCCCCCGGACAATTATCAGTAAACCACCATCAGCAGAACTGCGGCCGGGACAGCAGGACGAAGATACTCTGCCCCCGTATCCGGTGCTGGACCAGATTCTCAAACTTTACCTTGAGGACGGGTTAACGCCCGACCAGATCGCGAAGCAGGGATTTCCGCCAGCAACGGTCGGCTGGGTTATCCGGCGCATTGCCGATACCGAGTTCAAACGCCAGCAGGCACCACCAGTTCTGCGCGTCACCAGCCGGGCATTCGGCAGTGGCCGACGATTCCCGCTCGCTGCCCGTTACTTCGGCTGAAGCGCCGCTTTCAATCTCTGGAGTTCAACTATGTCCGGGCGAAGTTTCAGCGCCCGCCCAATTAGCCGGCGCGCAGTTAGCCGGTCCCCGCGGTTTAAACTGAGCACCGCCAGGTGATAAAGGGCAGGGACACAATTTTCATCAACTTCCAGTGCCCGGCGGTAAAAACCTTCTGCCTGAAGCGTATCACCCAGCGCCAAAAGCATACTGCCGAGCCGGTTGATATAAACCGCCCGCCGGGGCGCAGTCTGAAAACTGGTATCAAGGGCAAAAACCTTAAATAGCTCTGAAACCATCTGTCTGCCGGTATCCTGCCAGACCGGTTCCACTGCCACCAGCGCCTGAATTAGCGCGCCGGCTTCCCCGGTCCGGCCAGTTAACCCGATACTCAACGCCCTGCCCAGCCGTGCCGGCGTCAGCGTGGAATCCAGTTCCAGTGCCCGGGTAAAACGCGCCTCCGCACTGTCCGGCTCTCCGGCAAGGAGAAATGTGTAACCGAACTGGTTCTGAATCTGCACCATTTCCGGTGCCAGCTCCTCAGCCAGGCGTAGATGGTGCAGCGCCCGCCGCCAGTCGCCCTTCTGGGCATATAGGATTGCCACATTGAGGTGGGCGGACACAAACCCCTGGTCAAGAATAATCGCCCGATTGTAAAGCTTAATTGCTGAATCCGGGTTGAAACTGCGGAGCGCCCGTGCCAGATAGGCATAAGCACTTGGCGCACCCGGTGCCTCCCGGACCATCGCCGAAAAAAGGGTGAGCTCATTCTGCCAGACCGGCATCCGTTTAAAACTGTCAAAACCAAAAAGCCCGGCAACCACCACGAGCAGCGCACCGGCAACCTGCCGGCTCCGGTGATAGGCAACCAGCAGCCGGGACAGAATAACAATCACCACCGCCACCAGTCCGGCTGAACCGCAATAAAGCAGCCTCTCGGCTGGTTGCGGCCCAAAGGGAATGATATTGCTCACCGGAATCAGAAATATAATCGCCCAGACATATCCCCAGAGTGCAATCCGGAAGCGCGGCTTCAGGGCGGCGAGGGGTACAGAAAAAAAGAAAATCAGGGCAAAAAGAAAAAAGGACTGCGGACGGTAAAAAGCAGGGTCAGGAGGAATTTTTGCCCGATGTTCAAAAGGCCAGAAAAACATCCGGATGTAGTAACCGAAGGCGTTAACCACATTCGCCAGCTCCGGACCACCAAGACCACCCGGTGCCGGCACCGCCTGGCCAAAAAGCTGCAGCCGCGCCACCAGATAACCGCCGGTGACTAAAAACAGCACCGCCACCAGCAGCCAGTATCCCTTCAGCGGCCGGCTCTGAATAAGTACCGGGGTCAGCCCAGCAAGAATCGGAAACAGAATTGCCGTCTCCTTGCTCAAGAGCCCGAGCACAAACAGCGGCACCACCACCAGCCACCAGCGCCGGTCCTTCTTGCGGAATGAGCGCAAAAGACCAAACCCGGCACCGGCAACAAAAACGGTCAACAGTAGATCGGTCCGTCCCGAAACAAAGGCAATTGACTCGGTATGCGCTGGATGGGTGGCGAACAGCAGCCCGGCGAGTCCGGACCAAACTCCGGAATGGAGTAGTTCCCAGACAGTCAGCATCACCATTACCGTTGCCAGTGCCGCCAACACAATATTCACAAAATGAAAATATGCCGGATTTGCTCCCGCAACCTTTAAATCCAGCCAGAAACTCAGGGTGGTAACTGGCCGGTAATATGCCGCATGACGGCTCCGGGGCGCCTCCTCAGTTTCTGCCCAGAACTGCCGGGTAAACAGCGCCCCTGGCTTTGCCGCTGCCAGCGCCCGGTTTTCCACAATCAGCGGCCGGTCATCCCAGACAAACTGGTATTTGAGAGTCGGCAGATAAAGAACAACCTGCACCATCACCAGCACCGCCAGAATTACGGCTACGCCGGCGCGGGTCTGCAACTGCTCGGCAAACTGCTGACCGTTCATCGCTATTCAAAGTTTCTATAACGCTCAAACTGTGTCAACTATACCCTGATTGACTGCTGGACTTAAACTGGCTATAATGAATTATCCGCTACCCTCAACAGTTGTTCATTCTGCTGGCCTTGTTATTCCTCAGCCGGTGCGGCTCAGCAGGTAAAACCGTGCTCCAGCCAGTTGTCCAGATCTCGCCCCCACCCATCGTTGATGGTGAAACATCAGTTTATCAGTGGATTCAGGACTCGCTTCTGCTCGGTTATCGGCAACTCACCATCAATCGGATTCAACTTGATGTCCCGGTATTCCGGATCGTTACGGTTGACCGCTTTTTCCCATCGGAAAATCCTTCCCCGAACCGTCCATTCCGAACCCAGCATGGAACCCCTCAAACTGAGTCAACGGTTGTTACCGTTACCCGCGCCGACTTAACTCCTCAGACCGTGCTGTTCGTGCCAGCACCAAACGACACCCTCTACTGGGTTGCCGTTGATTATCGCCATCGCATCGCCGAAATCCTTACCCGAACCCCGAACGGCACCATTGAAAACCGGTTGCCAATTGGTGCGCTGACCTTCGACATCAACCAGCTCCCATTATTGTGCCGCAGTCTGAAGATCCTTCCCGGCCCTCCGTTACACACTTTAATTGTACTTCCCCTCACCGCCCCACCGGGCGGAATGTCGGTTCTGGCAGAAATAACTATCTCCGGCATTGACACCGTTGTCGTCCCTGCCGGCACATTTGAATGTCAGAAGGTAATTGTCAAGCTTCCCGAGTTTGAAGAGGAATATTGGGTTGAGAAAGTTGGTGCCCGTCGGCTTATTAAGTATTTCAACCGGCACACCGGCAGGGGTTTAAAACTAATGCTCAGCACTATTGGTGTCAACCCCACCGAAAAATTGTCGCACTGATAACATATTACAAAATAAAAAGTTATTAACCGAATGCGACGGCCGGTTCAGGCTGGCAGCCATCATTATTACTTGCCTTTGTGTGTAAGTTATTGTTTTGCAATGAGTTATTAAAACGACGGCGTGTGGATGTTGGTGGCACGCAATTTGTATATTATAATGTGGGTTACATCCGGAAAGGATGAGTGGGTGGGAAAAGGAGAAAGCAAGGGGGTCTTAGTT
>JBAMLV010000002.1:0-26440 GCA_039793395.1 bacterium
TCCGCACCGCCGGAGGCAGAAAACGCTACGAGCAGATGAAAAACCCGGCTTTAGAACAAAAAAAGCAGTAGTAATCTCAGCGCATCGGGTCTGTTTGACACCGGTAAGTAAGATTCTATCTTAAACCGGATGTCCACAAAAAGCCGGACTCAGTTTTTCATTCTGACCGCATTTATCACCCTGCTCCTTATTGCCGGTTTTCTGCTGATTGTCAGGCAATGGGGCGAACTATTCCGCAATCCGGAGCAGCTCAGGCAGCTGGTTCACTCCTTGGGGGTATGGGCACCGCTGGGAACAATTGGCATTCAGCTGGTCCAGATTGTATTTGCCCCGCTTCCCGGCAATCTGGCGGCATTTGCCGCCGGTTATGCGCTCGGATTCTGGCCCACCATCATCTGGCTAATGCTGGGCGTGCTCGGTGGTGCCACCGTTGCCTTTGTCATCAGCCGCTTTCTTGGCCGGAGACTGCTGCACCTGATTGTTCCCCAGGCCATACTGGAGCGGTTTGACCGGATAGTGATTCGGCAGGGAACTTTTTACATCTTTCTCTTGTTACTGGTGCCCAATCCGCTTGGCGACTGGGTTTACTACCTCGCGGGACTGACCCGGATCCCCCTGCCCTTCTTTCTGATGCTGGTATTAATTGCCCGGCTGCCGAGCAACATCATTGAGTGCGGACTTGGCGCCAGTGCCATCAGGTTTGGAACCAGGGAATGGTTCATTTTTGCGGGTGCGGTTCTACTCTTAACCCTCGGTTATTTCCTAAACCAGCACCGGATTGAGGCGCTCCTTTTGCGTCTCAGCGGAATACCGAAAAATAGCAGGGTTTAAATCTTCCAAATCACGGTTTACCATATACTTGAGAAAATTAACCCGATTAATCACCCTACCCACCGGACAACCCCGGGGTGGCTCGGGTATCGGCTTTGAAACCCATCATCTGAACTGGGGAGAAAACTGCATTAGGCTCTGCTGGTCTCACCGCTGAAAAAGTTCGGCTCACCTTGATTTGGTTAATTATTTGCCTGTTCCCTGCCCCTATCCTTCTGCCCGCCATTTCCGACATCACCATCAAAATGACCCCAGCAACAGTTACGGTATAAATGCCGGTGAGCACCCGTATTACTGCTTTAATTACAGTTACACTGACAGTTCCTGCTGACCGCACCCGGACGGACCGCATTAGAATTTCTTGATTGACAATTATTTTACAATCCTTAAAATTTGGTGGCGTGCCGGGATAGCTCAGTTGGTAGAGCACAGGACTGAAAATCCTGGTGTCCACAGTTCGATTCTGTGTCCCGGCACTGGCTTTATTTAACTTACTGGAGGATTTTTGGCTAAAAGAAGCATTTCTGTTCTGAGACAGGCACGAAAAAACGAGCGCCGCCGGCTTCAGAACCGCATCCGACGCCAGGCACTGAAAAAGGCAATCAAGGCGGTGCGCACCGCCACGAACCGGGAAGAGGCACTGCGGGCATTCATCACCGCCCAATCGGTGATTGACCGCTCGGCAAAACACCGGATAATTCATCCCAACACCGCCAGCCGGCTCAAATCGCGCCTGATGAAGGCAATTTCCTATCTCAAGTAATCAATCTGACTGGCGGGTGCGGTCCGGCTCACGGTCGGAGTGGCAGATGAAAATCCTTTATATCGCCACCGCCTACCCGCGGTCCGAGACCGATGTTATCACCCCCTGGCTGGTGCAGACCGTTCGGCTGCTGCAGGAGAGAAATTTTGACATTACGATGTTCACCTCCGCCTATACCGGGCTGGGCGACCAGACCATTTTCGGCACCCGGGTAAAGCGCTTCCGCTATTTCTTTGCCCGCTGGGAACGCCTGACCCACGAGGAGACCGCAATTGACCGGGTCCAGAAAGGGCTTTTGAATAAACTGCTTTTAATCTGCTATCTCTTCTTCGGCACGATTGCGGTCTGGCGCCTGTGCCGTCGGGAGAAGTTTGACATCATCCATGTCCACTGGCCCCTGCCCCACTACCTTTTCGGTGCCGCGGCCGCAAAAGCCTGCGGTGCCCCGGTGGTCATCAGTTTTCACGGTGCCGAACTGATGGCGGTCCGGCACAAATTCCGGTTCCTGCGTCCGTTTCTGCGCCTGGCGATTTCCCGGGCACAACGCGTGACCGCCAACTCCACCCACACGGTCAGGGCAATTCAGGAAATCCATAACCGGCCAGTTGACATCATTCCCTTTGGTGCCACCGTTTCCGAAAACACCGCCCCGACACCGGCAGCACCAACAGCAGAAAAACACATCCTTTTTGTCGGCCGGCTGGTGGAACGCAAGGGGGTGCGCTATCTGATTGAGGCGGCAAAAAAACTAACCCCAAACTATCCGGTAGTGATTGACATCGTCGGCACCGGTCCGGAACTGCCGAAACTGAAAAAACTCACCGCTGAACTCGGCTTGGATGGAGTCGTCCGGTTCCACGGCCAGATTTCCAGTGCCGAACTGCAAAGCCATTATGCCCGTGCCGACATCTTTGTCCTGCCGGCGGTGATTGACTCCAAGGGCGACACCGAAGGCCTGGGGGTAGTCCTGATTGAGGCGCTGACCTTTCAGAAACCGGTGGTGGCATCCGCGGTCGGCGGCATCACCGACATCATCCACCATGAAAAGACCGGACTGGCAGTACCCCCGGCTGACAGTCAGGCACTTGCCCGGGCAATCGCCCGGCTGCTGGACGAACCCGAACTTGCCCGCACCCTTGCCCACCAGGGTTATCTGCACATCCAGCAGAACTACTCCTGGCAGGCAATCATCAACCGGCTCATCCAGCTTTATCAGGAACTGGCTCAAACCAAATCCGCCTGAATGCACGACACTACCACCCGTCCCCGGGGAAAACTCAACTGGCTGCGCTATACCCTCGGCACGCTCATCGTCATCATCTCATTCTATTTTCTCATCAGCCGGCTGGTGCACGACTGGCACCAGATTCCTTTGGGCAAACTGCACTTCAACCCCGGGCGGTTAATTCTTTCCTACCTCATCCTGCTCGTATGCCACTTTCCGCTCGGTGCCTATGCCTGGAGCCTGATTCTTGCTGGTCTGAGTGAAAAACTGCCCTTCAGCCGGGCACTGGCAATCATCACCGTCACCCAGCTCGGTAAATATGCCCCGGGCAAGGTGTGGTTCACCCTCGGCAGAATGTCCTTTGCCCGGCAGGATGGTGTGAGCGAAGCCAAAAGCCTCACCAGCGTGGTGATTGAGACCGGCTTTCTGCTGCTGGCGGCAATTTTTTTGTTTGCCATCGCCGCCCTCCTTCTCCCCCGCACGCTCGTGCCCAAACCGGTCTACTACTCCTTCCTGCTGGCACCCCTGACCCTGACCATAACCTATCCCCCGCTCCTCAACCGCATCCTCAAACCGCTGCTCAAACTTTTCCGTCAGCCGGTATTTGAAGTAAAACTTTCCTATCCCCGCCTGCTTTTGATTCTTGCCGTCTTTGTCCTGGACTGGACGGTTCAGGGCTTGGGCTGCTTTGTGCTGATCAACTCCTTTTATCCGCTTGCGCTGACACGGCTGCCGGTCCTGCTTGGCGGTTACTCCCTCTCCTGGATTCTCGGCTTCATTGTGCTCATCGCTCCGGCCGGACTCGGCATCCGGGAAGGTATTTATACTTATATACTGAAACTGGTAATGCCGGAAACAATTGCTATCATATCGGCGTTGATTACCCGTATCTGGATGAGCACCGCGGAACTGGCAATGGCACTCATCTGCCTGCCATTACTACCCCGCGGCATTGATAAGCACCGTTCCCGAACCGTTCGGAGGTGATTATGAGCAAAAAACACCGTCCCCCTGCCTCCCGGCCCGGAGCAAAACCGGTCACCGCCGCGATTACTGAAGAGCGGCTCAATCGCATTGTCCTGCTTGCGCTGCTGCTGCTACCGCTGGTCTTTTTCGGCCGCTTCCTCTTCGGCACGGTAATGATGTTCGGCACCGACTTCATCGGTGGTGGTGGTTATGCTGCCCGTCAGTTTATGGCGGACTACATCCGGCAACACCTGACGGTTGCCTTCTGGCAGCCTCAGATTTTATCCGGCCAGCCGACCGTTGCCGCCTTCTTCGGCGACCTATTCTACCCGACCTTCCTGCTCCGGCTGTTTTTACCGGTCCATGTCGTCTGGGCTTGGACCTTCTTTTTCCAGACCTTCCTTGCCGGCCTGGGCACCTATCTATTTCTGAAGGAACTGAAGCTCCACACCCTTGCCGCCTTTATCGCCGGCGTTGCCTATATGTTCTCGGGCTCACTCCTGACCCTTGCCTTTGCTGGCCATGACGGCAGGCTCATCGGCTCCTCGTTGATGCCACTGGCACTGTTCTTTTTCACCCGGGGAATGAACCGGCGCCAGCTCCTCTGGTTTGCCCTCACCGGTTCAATCCTCGGCTTGCAGCTCCTTTCCGGCCATATTCAGAAGGTCTATTACACCGGTCTCATCCTGCTCGCCTGGTTTCTGTTCAGTCTCATCCGCACCCTGCGTCAGGAAAGAAAACCGGCTATCGGCTTCAGACTGGTTGGCTCCTTTCTTGTGACAATACTCTTTGCCTTCGGCCTGGCAGCGATTCAATATCTGCCGATTTACGGCAACCTGCCCTATGGGGCACGCGGCACCGAACGGGGCTATGAATTTGCCACCTCCTGGTCAATGCCCATTGCCGAAATATTTGACCTGCTGACCCCGAAATTTTCCGGTGGACTGGAAAACTACTGGAGTAGAAACCCGTTCAAACTGCACAGCGAATACCTCGGGATTCTGCCCCTGCTCTTTGCTCTCATCGGTCTGGTTCGCACCTGGAAAAAATCAACGACCAGATTCTTCTTCTTCACTTTTATTATTGCGGTGCTGATGGCCTGGGGCGGCAACACGCCGTTTTACCGCCTCCCTTATGCCCTCCTGCCCGGTCTCAGACACTTCCGGGGTCCGGGAATGATTTTCTTTATTGCCGGCTTCTCACTCTGTGTTCTTGCCGGCTTTGGCGTCAATTACCTCATCAACCGCTCCGAACCGGCAGAAACAAAAAGGCGTTCCCGGCTGCTCATCGCTGCCAGTGCGGTCATCATCCTGCTTTTCCTCTTCTTCCTTGCCGGACGCAATGCCACGGCCGCCATCTTCAACCCCGGTAACCGGCTTGCCCGGTTTGAAGCCAACTACCCCTCACTCTTAACCGGAATGCTCTTCGCCCTCATCATCTGGTTTATCGGCACCGGACTGGTATTGCTCTTTACCCGGCGCCGGTTCAGTCCAGTGGCATTTGTCGCCAGCTGTACCCTGATTATGACGCTTGACATCGGCATCGCCCTGAAACTCTGGGACAATCAGCGTGGTTACATCCGCTCAATGCCACCGCCCCGGGAATATTTCGCCCCGGACGAGGTGGTCCGGTATCTGGCTCAGGACAAAACCCTTTACCGGGTACTGCCTCTTAACTACGAACGCTCGGACGAAGGTGAGCTCTGGCTCCACAATATCCATTCCACGGGTGGCCAGATGCCCAATCCGCTCCAGTCGTATCAGGACTTCATCGGTGCCGGACCGAGTGTGATGTTCCAGGCAAACAACCTGCTCAACCCTAACTTTATGAACCTGCTCAATGTCAAATATGTGATTACGCTCAATTTGCCCGAAGATGTCTCCCGCTACGACGCCCAGAGCCAGCAGGTTATCAACCAGTTGAAAGCCTATTTCAGCCAGCCGCAGTTTGAAAAGGTGTTCTCCGGGGTGCGCTATACTATCTATCAAAACCGGCAGACCCTGCCCCGAGCATTCATCGTCCAGGACTATCAGCTGGTCAGGGACAAGGAGGAACTATTTGCCCGGCTCAAGCAGCCCGATTTCAACCCGGGCAAAACCGCCCTGCTTTACACCGACCCCGGCTTCACCCCCGCTGTTAACCCGGACACCAGCGCCCGCTGCTCCATTATCTTCTATGACCCCAACCGCATCCAGATTCAGGCTCAACTCAGCCAGCCCGGAATGCTTATTCTCAGTGAAAACTACCATCCGGACTGGCAGGTCCGGGTTGACAACCGCACCACCCGCCTTTTACCCGCCTATCACACCCTGCGTGCGGTCGTGCTGGAACCCGGCACCCACGAACTGGAATTTACCCATCTCCCCCGCTACTTTCATCTCGGCACCATCCTGACCCTGCTCACCACCCTGGCGCTGATTTTAATTTTGATACTCGCGTTAATCCGCCGCCGAAAACCGGAGCCCGCCCGCAGTGCTACCAAATAAGAATTCAGGCATCAACCGTGGCGATTATTTAATTGCTATTGCCATTTTCGCTGCCGGCTTATTATTCAACCTTATCAGATTAAATTACTGGAGCCCCCTGCCGGACGAAATAAATTACGCCCGCTGTGCCCGCTTCCTTGTCGAAAATCGGACTTTTTTCAGCACCGATATAATGTTCTTTCCACCGCTATTTGTCTATCTTTCAGCAATTCTTCAGAAGGCGGGCTTGGAACTACTCATCTCGGTTCGACTCATCTCCGCCTTTGCGGGTGCCCTGATTGTACCGCTGCTTTTCTTTTCCGCCCGGACCTGCCTGCCCCGTTCCACCGCTGTTTTGGGAACACTGTGTATTCTACCCATGTTCAGTTTACACTGCTACAGCCGGCTTGGCCAGGTGGAAATTCTGATGCTCTTCTTTATCGTTCTCGCACTGTTGTTTTTGTTGCGCGCATTAACCACCACCAGGCAAATTTTCGCCCTTTACGCCGGTGTGGCACTCGGGTTAGGACTCTGGACTAAAGAAACAACCCTGGGTGCGGTCGCCGCATCGACACTTTTTCTGCTCCTGTCACCTGCTAAATCTCTGCGACTGCTCCTCAACCTCCTGCTGGGGCTGGCACTGCCGGCAACCGGACTGGCGGTGCTCAGCCATTTCAGCGGTCAGAACCTGCTTTTTGAAATCACCCGAGCCCGCGGCTACGACATCAATATGCTTCAGCTCCACCCGATTGCCAGTTTCCTTGCTCTCGCTGGCAACCTGAGTTACAACCTCCTCCCCCGGATTTATTACCCCTGGGAATTTATCACCTTTATCATCCTCTCACCGGTTTTAACTGTCTTGCTGCTCGTTCTGGTCGTCCGGGATGCGCTCCAAAAAAACCTCATCAGTCGTTTTGTTATTGCCTATCTAACTATTCATCTACCGTTTTTCTTTCTCTTCTCCCGGAAGTTTGACTATTACCTGCTCCCATCGGCACTATTCATCGTATTCGCGGGCGGACTTGCAGTATTTACACCGGGCGGACCCCGGAATCTAAGAAAAACGGGAATAGTGCTCTTGCTCTTGCTTGGTTTTTTTAATATTTACGCCGACCGCTTTCTTTATTTCAATCGCGGCACCCACGGCTCATTTGCAACCGCGGTGCAGGCAATCCCGCCCCAGACTGTTATTGCCACCTCTCACCCGTCGCTTGTCGAGTATCTCAGCCACAAAGCCGGACTCAATCTGAAGGTTATGCCGCTGTTTCAGAAAAACTCCTACCAGATTAATCCTGAAGTGTGGGCTGATAGTTCGGTAGCAATAATCCTCGTCAAATATTACTATTACGAAAGATTAAAAAACCGCTTGCCGGATGACTGGACAAGACTCACCGAAATTTTCCCTGAAAAAAGGGAAATCATTGACCGCGACTGGTCAATATTTCTGACTGTTCAGGAGCGACGCTCCCTGTTCCCCCGTACGGAGAGAATGGCGGAACTTACCCGCCCCACCGGAATTTTAATCCTGTTCAAGGCTCCGCCATCGGCCGAAACACATCTCACCGCCGCCTCCCGGTTTTATTTTTGACAGGATGACAATCGGTGTTAAAATAAACTGGTGGCCGCTACCCTTGCCTTCTGCCTCCTGCTGATAACCATTAATCCCGGCAGCACCTGGTCCGGCGGCGGTGTTATTGTTGATTCCCCGGGGCTGGAAATTGGACCTGACCAGAATGACATAATGCCCGCCGGCGAAAAAAGAGATTATCTGTTCTATGTATTTCTTGACCGGGATACGGGCTCAACGGTGGAACTTTCCCTGCCGGCAGCGCCTTCCGGCTGGGTGTTTCAGTTAAACGATTCCACCGGCAGCACCTCGCTAATTGACACTGATGGCGATGGTTTCCCCGACCTCGGATTCGTTCCTCCTGCTAACCGCCAGTACTTCACCCTCACAATTGAGTCACCAGGTCAGCCTGCTGGCGACACCAGCAGTCTTGATGCGGTTACCGTTGTCATTACCGGTTTTCTTGATACCGACAGCCTGGTCCGGGACAGCGCCCGCTTGACAATCAGGCTGATCCCCTCACTCTCAATTCACAACTTCCCCAATCCGCTTGAAACTCAGACCACCTTTGTCATCGGACTGCCGGCTGATGGCAAAATTAGCCTTTTCATCTTTAACCGTGCGGGCGAACGCATCTGCACCCTCTGTCAGTATGAACCCTGTATCGCCGGTGTCCACCGATTTATCTGGAATGGCACGAACGACCGCAATCAGCCGGTCGCGTCCGGCACCTATCATTACCTGCTGGAATATCACCAGGGTGACCGGGTGCAGCGAATTAAGAAGGCACTGGTGGTGAACCGGCAATGACCGCACTGGCGCTGACGATTATTGCCATCTTCCCCTGGAACGGTCCCGGCACCTCTGCTTTGCCATTGCTCCGCTTCGGACAGGGTCCCCGGGGTGGGGCGTTAGGAGAAGCGTTCACGGCACTTGCCGATGATGCCACCGCCATTTACTGGAACAGTGCGGGTCTCGGGAAAGTCGCAAATTACTCGCTCTGCCTTTCCCATCAATCCTGGTTTGATGGTGCCAGTGATGAACTGTTCCAGGCCGCATTGCCGTTTAACACCGGAACTTTCGGGCTGGGAATTTTATATTCCGCCACCCCGGGCATTGAATTCTGGAACGAGAACAATGAACCCGGTGACACCTTTTCCACCTGGCAGACGGTTTTAAACCTCGGGTACGGCACCAGCCTCTTTGAAAAATACTATCTCGGTGCCGGCATCAAGGGCTGCTACGACAACCTCTTTACCACCGGCGGTTATGGTGGCGGTCTGGACCTGGGCTTTGCTGCCCGGCCGCTTAACTTCCTCAATTTCGGAGTAGCACTGCGCAATTTCGGGGTAGTAAAATACCGCATCCTGGAACACCTGCCGGCTGAACTTGCCTTCGGCATTGCCCTGACCGGCAGCAACTTCACCGCCCTGGTGGACGGAGTCAAGCCTTTTGATAATCAATTTAACCTGCGCCTGGGTGTGGAATATCAGCCGGTCAGTCAACTGAACCTGCGTCTGGGGTATCGCACTGGACCTCAGGACATTAGTGAACTTGGCCTTTTCAGCGGATTGACTGCGGGCATCGGCATTAACCTGGTAAACTTTGCCCTTGACTACTCCTTATCCAGTTATGGCAAGCTCGGCTGGTGTCACCGGGTCGGCATCAGACTTGCACCACCTCGCCATGGTAATGGCGTCCTGCGCATCCGGGTAATAGATGCCGACACCAGAAAACCGGTCTGGGCGCTAATCAAACTTGAAGGCATCAGGCAGTATTCTGGTGAAACCAACCGGCTCGGTGAACTGCTGGTCTCCGGTTTGACTCCGGGCAGAATCATAATCCACACATCCAACAAGAACTATCTTGCCCGGACTGATACGATGCTCATTCTTGGTGACCGGGAACAGTCGGCGGTCATCGATCTCTCACCAATCCGATATTCAACGCTCACCGGCACAATTTATGATGCCTCAACGAACAGGCCGGTTCCGGCAACAATTATCTACCAGGGACCGGTCTATGGTGAACTGGAAAACGACCCGAACTTTGGCACCTACATCATCAGCACTGTACCCACAGGTAGATATGTAATCACGGTTCAGGCAACTGCCCCCTACCTGCCCCAACGCTGCACCCTGAATCTTGCCCCGGGGCGGCTTACTCAGCAGGACTTTTACCTGTCAAAGCGTCAGTAGCAAAATAGTCTTCTTCGCCCGTCAACCCACTCACTCCTGGACAACTATCACCTTGCCGCCCTGCTCTGCCCGGTTAACCGGCTGGACAAAGTAGACACCTGCTGGCACCAGTCTGCCCTGCCGGTCCCGGCCATCCCAGAATGCTCCGCCGCCCGGAAGTTCTCTTACCAGTCTGCCCTGTGGGTCGTAAATCCGCACCCTGGCATTGCTATTGATTCTCACGAGCCCGCCCGGGCGACAGGGGTTGGGATATGCCACCAGACCGCGGGCAATATTACCCGGTTGCGCCTCGGCAACCCCCAGAATTCGCGCCAGCAACCGCTCTGCCCACCAGCACCTGAGCGCCAGTTCGGTAGTGTCCCGTTCCTGGGGTGCCTGCCCCTCTTCGCCATAGGGGGAACCGATGACCGCAAAGTAAAATGTTGCTACCGCCTCAGGTTCAAGTTCAATCGGACCAACCGCCAGCAGTGCCCGCTTGTCACCGGGGGTGGGGTCAAGCGAGTCATAGGGCTCAAACTCGCCCGTGCGGTAATTATAACCTTTCAATGTCAGATACTGGTCCGGGTCACGCACCGGGTCAATCTCAATTGAAAACCGTTTGAATGCGGTCAGGTTTAGATTGTTTGGCGCCTGCAGCAGCCGAATGGCAACCGCACCCGGGGTCCCGGAATCCCAGACCGAACTGCGCGGCTCAATGTTGTCATAGTCATAAAAGAAACCGGTGTTTTTAACCCAGAATGTATCTGAGCCAACCACAAAGCGCCGGTTCAGAATTAGACCCGCCATATCGTCGGTGTAACTACCGATGTCCGCATCAACCACCAGCCCGAAATATAACTGGTTCAAGAAGGCACCCGAGGCATTGGCAAGTTCATACTTGAGAATAAACATATCCCGGGAAAATGAATCGGAAAATCCATAGACTGTAAGATAGATGTCAACTCCCAGCGGTCTACCGGGGGCAATATGAACGCCCGGATTGGAGTCACTGAAACTCATCCACAAATCCATTTCTGAACGCGGGCTCTGCGGTGCCATTGGAAAACGGCCCGCCGGTGGTGGCCAATCCCCGGGAGATTTATAGATCCGGTCGGCGGAGTCCAGTGGTGTCTGGCGCCAGTAACGACACAGAGCCGGAAACATCTCGGTTCCGCCAGAGTTCGGGTTATACCCGATGGTGGTCAGCGTTTCATTCCCGACAATCGTCCCAATCCACGGTCCGGCACCAAAGATGTAAAAGTTCTGCCTGGGCTGGGGCCAGCTGCCTCCGGGCCTCCCGGACCCACCCGTAATATCAAGTCCCCAGCGGCCATCGTTATAAAATGGCGCCCGCCAGTGGTTTAAATCAAACCACTTCATATCATAGATGCCGAAGCAGATTGCCGGTACGATAAACAGCATCAGCGCTCTTCTCATCATACCTCCTTTTTATTGACCTGCACATTATAATCCCGGATTGGTATTCTGTCAACTGGATTTGCCGTATATTGCGTTCCGCCGAAAGGAGGGGGGCACCACATAATCGGCTCGTCATTGCGAGGGGCATAGCGACAAAGCAATCTGCTCCGCACGCGCTCTATTCTGCTTGACATCAAACCCGAGATTATATATTTTATTATGAAGTGAAAGTCGGCATCGCTCTGTCCACCCTGCCCGTAGGTTATTTTTATCAGTTTGACACCAGTGGACAATCGGTTAAAATCCGGCTAAACGGAGATTTGGTCCGGATTAATAAAAAATGATAACAAACCTGAAATAAAAGGAGGCAAACTGTGCGGATAACAGTTGGCGCAAAACACCACCCAGCGCCGGCGCGCTCTGCGCGAAGCAGAAATACCCTGCTGTCTTCAGCAATCGGGTTTCTGCTAACAGTAGTTGCCATCACCGGCTGTGGTCGGTTACCCCCACCACCGGTCTGGCAACCCAGCGCCGCCGACAGCACCGCAATTGCCGCGGTGGTTGAGGCGAACCGTGACCTGCTCACGGTCAAATTCAACGAACCAGGTTTCCAGTATTTTGACTGGCTGATTTCCGATTCCATTCTGAAAAAGGCAATTAAGGACAACGCCTTTAAACAGCGCTACATCTGCGATTCCATGCAACACTGGTTTGACACCACCGGCAGAAAATGGGCTTACAAGTTTGTTGCCGTTGCGGATACCGTAACCAAGGAAACAACCGCCACCGTTACGGTGGTGGAAACCATCCCCGGACTGCTCAGGCTTCATGCCCACAAGTATACGCGCTTTCTACGCGACTCCATCATCATCACCCCTTCCGAAACCATCCGGCTGAAATTCCACGACACCTTATTTACCGACACCTCAATGATTGTAGAAAAACCGCTCAACGGTGTGGTTATCAACGGCTGTGTCTTGAAAAAAGAGAACGGTGAATGGCGGTTCTGGAAAATCGGCGGTGGTCCCAGATTTTACGCCCCGAATCCTGACGACGCCCCCTATTTTATTCATGTGTATCTAACGAACGGCGTTAGGCTGGACACCTTCTTTCTCCGGCCCGACACTCTCCATTACGGCTGCCAGCGATTTTATGACTATCCGGATGGCCTGCTTTCCTATATGGTTAATGACAGCGTCTGGGTAACCGGACTACGAACCGCGGTAACCGATGCCCAGAATTTCCTGTTCTATAACAATACCCGCTATCGGCTCTGGTCGGGCAGCAGAATAAAACTAACCCAGACCGGGGTCCAGTGGCTCTATGTGGAGCAGATTCCGTTCCCGGTGCTCTATGATGCTGGTGGTGAACTGGTTGCCACGGTCTGGGGTATCCCAATCAATGTCAAAGGAGGCGGACAATGAAAAAATTGACGCTGTTAATAACCGCCCTGCTTCTCCTCACTCCAGCCACCTTCGCCGGTGTGGTTGGAAGAATCAAGGGCAGAGTCATTGACAAGCGCACCCGGGAACCTTTAATTGGCGTCAATGTCATCGTTGTCGGCACCGAACTGGGTGCGGCGACCGATGTCAACGGCGAATACGAAATCATCAATGTCCCCCCCGGGCGCTACAAACTGAGTGCCTCTTATGTCGGCTATAACGAAATGACGGTCAGCGATGTGCTGGTGGTTCAAGACCAGGTAGCGGTGGTTGACTTCCAGCTCACCCCGACCGCAATTGAAGTCGGCACGGTGGAAGTTAAGGCACAGCGCCCACTGATCAACCGGGGGACGGTCACCGTGGAACGGGTTATTACTGATGAGGAGTTCAAACGGTTGCCGGTGGTCCAGTTGTCCGAACTGGTCGGCTTGCAGGCCGGGGTCACTCAGACCGCAGGCCGGGGCTGGACCCATATCCGCGGGGGGCGGTATGATGATGTTGCCTATCTCGTGGACGGAGTTGCTGCTCAGGATGCGGTGATTGGAACCCTGTGGTCAAGCCCGAAACCGACCAGTGATGCGCTGGCATCGGTGGTCGTGGTTACCGGTGGCTTTGATGCCGAATACGGTTCAGCGATGTCCGGAATCATCAAGGCGGTAACCAAGGAAGGCGGCACCCGGACCTCGGGCAAAATCGGTTATCTCACCGATGAGGTCTTTCCAAAACCGGACCTGAATTTCGGCTACAACCGGTTGACATTCTCCATCGGTGGCCCGACCTTCTGGAACCGGCTGCGCTACTTCCTCTCCACCGAATATTTCAAAACCGATGACGACGGCAACTGCCTTTACAAGGTTAATGCCCCACGGGGCGAGTATGCGGCTGAAGGGAAACTGACCCTGCAGTTCCCCAAGGAGTTCTTCATAACCCGGGAAGGGATGAAGCTAACGGTTGATGGCTACCACTCCAACTATCAGTGGCAGACCTGGTCCAACACTTACAAGTATTACCTGCAGGCGATGTATGCCAACCGGGTCCGGAGTTATAAGTCCAATATCACCCTGAATCATATGCTTTCACCGACCACGGTTTACGAGGCAAAGTTCGGGGTGTTTAACACTTCGCTGATCCGAACGGTGCGCAATTTTGACGCCGAAGCCGCCGACACCACCGGCTTCTGGGGCTTCCTGCGGAAAGCCGGCATCTGGGACCGCTACATCTTCCGGGCAGAAGACTGGGTGTTTAAAAATCCGGAAGGACTCAGCAAAAAGGATGCGGTGCTTCAGCTCTACCGCTCCTACTGGCTGGCACCCAATGGCGACACTGTCTACGCCCACAAAGCACAGAAAAAGAACTTCATGCAGGCTTATGCCCTGATTGACTATCCACTTGGCGTTCCCGGTCTCTTCGTCACCGAAGGTGACAACCGGGTCTGGCACTACCGGGAAACCAATCATGCTCTTTTCAAGTTTGACCTCACCCGCACGATTTCCAAGGTCCATGAGGTCAAGACCGGCGTTGACATCACCCAGTATTCGGTGGCAATGTATGACAACTCTCTCCCCTGGGATGCCAATCCATTCTGGGATGCCTATAACTACAAACCGCTGGTCGCGGCAGCTTACATCCAGGACCGGGCAGACTTTGAAGATCTGGTGGTTCGTGCCGGGGTCCGTTTTGATTATCTTGATGCCAAGGCACGGGTCCGGGCATTCCCCGAGTCACTGGGCTCCACTCCGGAAATCTCCGACAGCTTCCTCCCGGTGCCGCCCAAGTTCCGGCTCTCACCCCGACTCGGTATCTCCTATCCGATTACCGAACGCATTAAATTCCGCTTCTCCTATGGCCATTTCTTCAAGAATCCGGTGTTTGCCAACCTGTACGAATATGCCGAGCGTCCAGCAGCCGAACTGCGCGGCCGGGGAAACATCATCGTCGGCAACCCCAATATGAGTGCCGAAAAGACCATCGCCTATGAAATCGGCTTTGACGCCCAGTTGAGCGATGTCTTTGCCTTTGACCTCACCGCATTCTATAAGGATGTTTTTGACCTCTCCGGTGTGCGGGTGGTTTCAGCACTACCCCAGCCTTACACCATGTATTACAATGTAGAATATGCTCGCATCCAGGGGTTTGAAGCCACAATGAACAAAGCGCTTGCCAATTACTGGAATGCCCAGGTGGGCTACACCTTCCAGATTGCCAAAGGAACCGCATCCACTGCCACCGACCAGTATCAGCGAGAAACTCCACTCCAGATTGATTACTATCTGGACCAGGACCAGCGGCACTCCCTGCACGGCAGTATCGGACTTTCCTTCCCGTCCGATTTCCTGTTCATTCCGCTCCGCGATTTTAGTGCCTCCGCAGTTGCCAACTACGCCTCTGGACTGCCTTATACTCCGACCGACATCCGCGGCAACCGGACCGGTGCCGAAAACTCCGCCCGGATGCCTTCCAGTTTCACAATTGATATGCGGCTGGATAAGGACATAAAACTCGCCGGTTTGAACTTATCGCTGTCCTGTGACATTACCAACCTCCTGAATGCGAAAGTTGTCACCAGTGTCTATTCCGCCACCGGCAAGCCCGATTATGATGGGCGGGTCTACACCCCGCAGGAGTTCAAACCGGGCATCTGCTTTGGCGACCTGTATTATCATCCGGCGCGCGATTTCAATCACGACGGCTACCTCTCCCAGCTGGAAATGTATGAATCTTACAAACGGGCGCGCGAAGATTATGTAAAGGCACCAACCTATTACGGTCCTTCCCGGAAGATGCGCTTTGGTGTCAGCCTGTCGTTCTAAGGGAGGAAAGGTGAAAAAACTGCTTAAGTTATCCCTCGCCAGCCTGTTACTGCTGGCTTTGATTACACCGGTGCTTGCCAAATCCGCCACGCCGGTAAAACCGGGAAAGCGGATTTATGATATGAAATGGCTGAACATCAATCGCTGGAAATGCCCGTTTTACAACGACGGCCGCTACGGCATTGATGTTACGGTCGGCACCGGTCAGGCGGGCGGTTCCTGGCCCCAGCCGCTACACAACTGCTATATCTTCGGTGCTGGTATGTGGTTCGGCTCATTAAAACCCCGAGCTGACGGAAAAACCGACACCCTGGTCTCATTCGGCTACAACCCGAATTCCGGCGGAACCGAAATGACCCCGACCATGGTCAGCCACGCTCCGGAAGGTGCCGGTGCGGTTGAAGACCGGATCTTTGTCTATCCCAACGACTGGCCTCCAGCGCCGCGTGACCGCTGGGCAACCGGTGACCCGAAACTGGACAGCGTTCTCATCCCTTATGAAGCGTTTTCCCTGCAGGATATGTGGTGCGTTTATTCGGACGGTGCACCGGAAAATCACATCGCACCCGGGAAACCGCAGAACATTGATGTCTATCAGATTGTCTATGCCTGGAACTATCCATCAAATCAGGACATCTTCTTCATTATTTACAATGTGCGCAATGCCGGCACCGATACGCTGAAACGGTGCTTTATTGGTGCGGTGATGGACCCGGACATCGGCGATGCCACTGACGATATGGTCGGTTTCATTTTGCGTGAAACAATACCTGGTGCTGGTCTGGTCCAGAATGTCGGCTATGCCGGTGACTATAACAATAATGAAAGTCCTGGGCAAACCTGGGACAATGGCACGCCCGGGGTCTTTGCCTACAAATTCCTGGATAGCCCGAAACGGGATTCCATCACGCCTGAAGGTGACACCGTCAAAGTGCCACTGGGAATGACCGCCTTCAAAAAGTTCACGATTGACATTGACCCGGTAACTGACCCGGCACAGTATCTGACGATGGCGGGCTATGACTACCGCACCGGTGTTTACTCGGCATACGACTCGGTCGATGTTACCCCCGCGGATAAGCGTTTTATTATGTGCTCAGGACCGTTCACCCTTGCCCCGGGCGCAACCCAACGGCTGGTGGTGGCGGCAATCGGCGCACCCTTCGGCGGACCGAATCAGCCCTGGGCAGAACGGCCCCGGGACTCGCTGGTTCATCTTGCTAAAGTTGCCAATGCCGCGCAGTTTATCTTTGACCAGGGCTGGCTCCTGCCCGGGCCACCGGTAGCACCAAATATGATTCTGATCCCCGGTGACAAACAGGTCCGAATTGTCTGGGACAACCTGCCAGAAATAACGCCTGACCGCTACTGGGAAAAGGTTGCCAGCCGCCGGGGTGAACCCGGATACGACCCGATGTATCGCGGCTATGATTTTGAGGGGTATATCGTCTATAAGTCCCGCGACGGCGCCAACTGGCAGATTATCGGTCAGTGCGACCTTATCGACTCCATCACATTCAACTATCCGCCCGGCGGCGATTCCACCCTGCCCGACAGCCTCTGGATCAAAGCCACCGATTCTACTGGCATCTACTATACTATTCTTGACCGGGATGTGATCAACGGCTTCACCTATTACTACTGCGTCACCGCCTATGACTGGAACTACATTACTACCGACACTAACGCCCAGGGTGAACCGATTGCCTGGGATACACTGATTTTGCGTTCTGGAATTGTCTCCAACTACTCAACTGTGCCCCGCTGGGATGCTCCCAATTACATCTTCCCGGAAGCCCGAGTTGTGAAGATAACTGGTGATACGCTCAATAGCGCACTCGCCTGCACCACCACGGTCGCGGTTCCTTTCCAGGTTACCAGCGATGTCTATGAAATCCGGTTCCTTGCTCCCAAGTGGAGCGGCTCTCCCGCCAAACCGAAATACTCCTACTATGTGGTGAACACCAGCCGCAACGATTCTCTGGTTGTGGATACCACCAGCTTCATCTACGAAATCGCCTCCCCGGCAAAAACCATGGTCATCAATCTGCCGGTAATCAACGGCATCGCCCTCAAACTGGTAATGAAAATGATACCACCGGCAACTCCGTTTGACGCGGCCAGTGTGCTCAGCGGCAACTATCCCGCAGAATCACTGAAAATCGGCGGTGCCCCATCTCAGGCATACTGGGCATTCCGGGGTTCAGATTACCGAATTGAATGGAAAAACCGGGATGGCTACCTCACCGCCCAGGTCTTTGACCTGACCAACGGGGGTATTGAAGTTCCGTTCTCCAAATTCACCACTGCCGGCACCGGTCCCCAGAACGCCAACGGCTGGTGCTTTGTCGACCGGCTATTCCGCGCTCCGACCGATACCCTGAAAGGCACGGTTGCCAATCTCTACATCGGCGGTGGTTATCTGGGACTCAAACCCTCGGGCGACAGTTTACGCAGCCTGATCAATTCAATTCAGGATGGTGATGTCTGGCTTGTGACCGGACATCGGGCTGAAGGTTCAGCCGCATTTTACAATGTGTTGCGACTGGTTTCTACTACCGGTTATGCCGATACCACCACCAAACGGCAACTGCAGGTTAAAGTCGTTCCCAACCCTTACATCATCTTCAACGGCTGGGAGAAAACATCCGAGCAGCGGGTAATCAGGTTCACCCACCTGCCTGACCACTGCACCATCCGCATCTTTACCACTTCGGGCGACCTGGTGAAGGTGATTGAGCACAAAGACACCAGGAAACAACCGCTTGACCAGGGCGGCACCGCAACCTGGGACCTGGTTAACGACTATGGTCAGCTGATCGCTTCCGGCGTCTATATCTTCCATGTGGAGTCCCCGGCCGGTGAATACACAGGCAAGTTCATGTTCATCCATTAAATGGAGGCAGAGATGAAAAGAGGATTAAGAATTGGAATTATCAGCCTGCTGTTTGTGTCGGTAACTGCCTTTTCGGTGGCACAGGGTGCATTCAGCAAAGTTGCCACCACCGGCGCAAACTTTCTGAAAATCAGCGTCGGCCGGGCTTCCGGGATGGGTGATGCCTTCACCGCGCTGGCTGATGATGCATCCGCCACCTGGTTCAACCCGGCAGGACTCGCGCACATCAGGCGTCAGGCACAGCTGAACCATGCGGACTGGTTTGCCGACCTGAATCACGACTACCTGGCGGTGGTTCTGCCGGTCACCAACTTCGGCACCGTCGGCATCTGGGCAAATGCCCTGACCATGGGGGAAATTGAACAGACCACCGTTGACAACCCGAAGACACCGGTGCGCGAAGATGAAGGCACCGGACTGACCATCAGTGCCAACGACCTCGCCTTCGGACTCAGTTATGCCCGCATCATCACCGACAAACTGTCAATCGGCCTGACGGTCAAAGGTGTCCAGCAGTCCATCTGGGACCTGGGCGCCAGTGCCATCGGCGTTGACTTCGGCCTGTTTTACAACACCGGCTTCAAATCGCTGCGCCTCGGCGCCGCAGTCACCAACTTCGGCACCCAGCTCGCCTTCTCCGGACCCCATCTTGATTACAACTTCTTCTGGCCCGATTCCGGCCCGAGTCAGCTTCAGGGCTCCTACAAAACCACTCCCGCACCGCTGCCGACCGCATTCCGCTTCGGCGTGGCAATGGACCTGGTCCAGACCACTCCGCACCGCCTGACCACCGCAATTGATATCGTTCATCCTTCGGACATCAACGAGACGGTCAACATCGGCCTGGAATACGGGCTGGCGGAAATACTCTTCCTCCGGGGCGGCTATGTCCTGAATGTTGACCAGAACTATCAACAGAAACTGGGCGCCCTTACCGGACTGTCTGCCGGCATCGGGGTTAAGGGCAAGCCCGGCACCGGACTGGAACTTGGCCTTGATTACTCCTTCCGCTATTATCAGTATATCAAGCCGACTCACCGCCTGATGCTTACGGTCGGCTTCTGAGGAGCGCAATCGCCGCAATGGCGGTTAAACGGGCAGGGGGATGGTTAACCATCCCCCTGCTTTTCCTTTTCACCCTTGCCCATGGTTCCCGGTGGACGGTCGGTATCTATATGTGTGCCGACAACGGAATGAGTGAACAGGCCTACGATGACATCGGCGAAATGACAACCATCGGTTCCACCAGTGAAGTCAACATTGTCATTCAGGTGGATAATGCTGCCCGGGACACCAATCCGAACTGCCGGCGCTACTATGTCCGGAAATCGGGGCTGGACCTGCTTGCCAACCTCGGGGAACTGGATATGGCTGACACCGCGGTGCTTGCCGATTTCATCACCTTTCTCGGCAGGAACTATCCGGCTGAGAACTACATCCTGATCATCTGGGACCACGGCAACGGCTGGCGGGCTGGTTACGGACCCCAGCGGGCGGTATTGATTGACGAATCCCATGCTCATATGATGGGCGTTGCCGGCGGTGAACTTCGCACCGCACTGAAAAACGGCGTCCGGAAGCTGGGCAGAAAACTGACCATCATCGGATTTGATGCCTGCCTGATGGGCTCAATTGAAGTGGCAACCGAACTGCTCGGAGTCGCCGATTATCTTTTGGCTTCCGAAGCGGTCGTGGAATGGGACGGCTTTCCCTATGACCGGTTTCTGAACCGACTTACCGCCCGGCCCACCGCCACTCCCGAAGAATTTCTGCCCGAACTGTGCGCCGACTATGTGGCTTCCTTTCCCGGCGAGGATGTCTGCCTTTCGGCAATCAATCTCCAGCAACTGGCGCGGGTGCTGAAACTCCTCGGCCCGGTCCTGAAAGATAGCATCAACCCCCAGGCAGCCGGCTTTCGGCTTGCCCGCACCGGGGTCCAGACCTTTAGTGCCGACGCGGTCAACCCTCCAGACTGTCTGGATGAGCAGATTGACTTCATTCACTTCTGGCAACTGGCACCCGGCACCGGCACCCTGCGCCAGACCCTGAATCCACTCATCGTCGGCAATGCCACCACCGGCAACCTCGGTAATGCCCGCGGACTGGCGGTCTGGTTCCCCTTTCGCTATCTTGATTTCAAATCCAAAATCGGTGAATACCGTCAACTCGGCTTTGCCGATTCGGTCCCCTGGCTCAAATTCCTGAACAACTATTTTGGTTGTGACGATGTCAAACCGGAAACCCCGGTAATTCGGAGCCATCGCACCGGCGGCCGGGCTGACATCCGGCTCTGGTGGAGTCGTGCCTGGGATTTGGCACCGGTGGTCTATCAGCTTTATCAGGCTACCGAACCGGCAATTGTCCTCCTTGACCACGCCGACAGTCTGACTTACTGGGAAACAAACGGCTGGACCACTTCCACCCGCTATGCCCGTTCACCCGCTCAGGCATTTTTCTCCGGCTCTGCCGGCAATCTAAACCAGTGGCTGGCACTGAAATCGCCGCTCAATTTAAACCACGGTGGTCTTTTGTCCTTCTATGCCTTTTATTCCACCCAGGAAACTGAAGACTCCGCGGGCAACCGCACCCGGGATCTATGCTATATTGAATGGTCCGAAGACCGCAACCATTGGCAACCAATTGACTCCATCTATGGCAGTGCTGAGCAGTGGCAGGAGTTCCGCTACCTCCTGCCCCCGGTAGAGCAACTGTTTCTCCGGTTCCGCTATCAGACCGACGCCACGGTCAACCGGCTCGGTGTATTTCTGGACGACATCCGGGTGGAAAGCTTCGCCAGCTTCCGCACCGCCCTGACCACCAGCGAGACAACCGCCTATCTCTTCAACCTTGCCCGGGACACGACCGGCTACTTCTTTCTGGTGGGGGCGGTTGACTCCTTCGGCAACCGCTCTCCGGTGAGCCCGTATTATCCGCTGCCGGTGAAAACCTGGGCTGAACCTTACACCCTGCCCGCCCCCTTTTCAGGCCCGTGCCGGCTGATTATTGACTTTCCTGAAAACGAGACCCCGGATGTGTTTATCTATACCCTCTCCGGCACGCTCGTCCGGAAGTTCCCGCAGGTCCACACCCGGGAGATTGAATGGTCAGATAACCAGCAACTGGCGGACGGCGTTTATCTGGTGGTGGTACAGGGCAGCCACTTCAAAAAAATCGGCAAAATTGCCAAAGTCAGCCGGCAGAATTAATCCTCGGGAAAAATCTTGCCCGGATTCAGCAGATTGTCCGGGTCCAGTGCCGATTTCAGTCTTCTCATCAACCTGATTTCTGCCGGACCAAGCCCCTTTTTCAGCAACCTTTTTTTGAGTGCGCCGATGCCATGCTCCGCGGTAATCTGACCACCCACTCCGACCACAAAGTCAATCAGCTCATCCACCGCCTGCTGGGTCCGCTGCTGCCACCTTTCCCGCTCCGCGGTCGTCCGGCAGAAATCAACATGGATGTTACCGTCCCCGATATGACCAAACGGCACAATCATCAACTGGAACCGGACCGCCAGCTGGCTGATAAACTCCACCGTTTCCGCCAGCCGTGCCGGTGGCACCACAATATCTTCGGCAACCACCTCGGGATACAGTTTTTTCAGCGTCTTTGCCAGCGAACGCCGGGTGGTCCAGAGCCGGTTCTGACTTGCCGCATCTTCGGCAATCAGCGGCTCATCCGCACCCATTGCCATTGCCATCGCTCCCAGCCGCAGGGCATCCGCGCTCACCTCTGCCAGTTCATTCCCTTCCAGCTCCACCAGCACCTGAACCGCAGCCTGAGGAAAGGGCAGGCTTTCACCCAGCACCTGCCGGCATGCCTCCGCCCCCTGCTGCTCAAAAAACTCAACCACCGCCGGCACCAACCGCTCTTCCTGCACCAGCTTCAGCACCAGTTCTACCCCGGACCTCAAATTGCGGAACGGAATCAACAGGTCAATCCGCGCCCGTGGTCTGGGTACCAGCCGGAAGGTTATTTCAGTGATAATGCCCAGCGTCCCTTCGGAACCGACCAGCAAACGGTTCAGGTCATAGCCGGTGGCATTCTTGCGCAACTTCCCGCCATAACTGATGACCGAACCGTCCGCCAGCACCGCCTGAATTCCGGTCACATAGTCGCCGGTAACGCCGTACTTAAACGCCCGCGCGCCGCCCGCATTGGTCGCCACATTACCCCCGATTGAGCAATCATCAAGCGATGCCGGGTCAACCGGATAGTAAAGACCGAACCCGGCACAGCGCCGCTGGAGCTCAGCGGTAATTACGCCCGGCTGAGTCCGCACCATCAAATTCTCACTATCAACCTCCAGAATCGAATTCATCAACTCCAGACTGATGACCATTCCCCCCTGAACCGGCACCGAACCACCAGCCAGACCGGTTCCCAGCCCGCGTGGTGTTACCGGTATCCTTTCATTCCGGGCAAGTTCCATCACCCGGGCAACTTCGCCGCTGTTTACCGGCTTGACGACCACTGCTGGCAGACACGCCGGACAGGGACTTTCATCATGACTGTAGTCAATCAACCTTTCGGGTTCGGTAATTACCCGCTCCGGACCACAAATTTCGCTTAATTTACCCTTTACCGTCGGGGAAAGTCGGAAAACGGCAGAATCCAAAAGGTTATTTCAGCAACTCATCAATCTTCGCACTCAGTGCCGCCTCGGGCAGGGCGCCGATTATCCGCTCCACCTCCTTACCGTTCTTGAAGAAAATGAGCGTCGGGATACTCATAATCCCGAACCTGCCCGCGGTGCCTGGATTCTCATCCACATTTACCTTGCCCACCCGGATTCGGGAGGCATAGCGCTCGGCAATGCGCTCAATCACCGGTGCGATCATCCGACACGGTCCACACCATGGTGCCCAGAAATCAACCAGCACCGGCACGGTGGAATCGCTCAACTCACGGTCAAAATTGGCGTCGGTCAACTGCAACACCGATTTCTCATCTGCCATAAAGCCTCCATTTTGTGTATTTAACTATTAGACACCGGTTCAACGGACCCGGTTCTCAATTATAATATCACCATTGGTCGTGGTCACCGTGACACCGGCTGCACCCGAACCGATGGTTGCTCGCACCCGGGTCTGACTCTGCTCCTGATACTGAACATAAAATCCGCTGATTGCCACCGTGCCGTTACTGGTGGTGGCGGTAATCCGGCAGGAGACATCCGGTGGCAGGCGCAGCACCACCCTGCCGTTGCTGGTGTTCAGAACCGCATTTTTCACCGCGGGCAGGCTGGCAAGGTCACAGTCAATTCCCCCGTTGCTGGTGTTAATCACAATCCCGCCGGAATGCACCTGAACCGTCACATCGGCATTACTGGTGTTAATCAACGCATCCCCCCGGGTGCCGGTGAGAACCACCACCCCATTACTGGTGGTTACCCCGACACCGGCGCTCATTCCCGAAACCGTTACCCGCCCATTACTCGTGACCACATTCACCCCCGCTTCTGCCGGCAGAACGGCGTTAATCAGTCCGCCCTGCGGCACCGAACTCTGGGGAAAGTTCAGGCGCAAAAACCAGGTGCCATTATTCAGTGTGTCCTCAATCGTAATCCGGCTCAGCCGCTGAAGCGCATCATCCTTATTCTTACCATAGGCATAACGGGTGATCTCCACCCTGCCGGCAGAATCTGCGTTCCCATTGACCGTCACCGCACCATTTCGGCTCTCAAAACTCACCCGATTGAAATCGGTTCCGGCACGGCTGAAACTCCTGGTATCCTCGGCTTTATAAGTATAAAGGCAGGCAAAAAGTGCTAACCCAGCGGCAAATATCGTCAGCAAAACCAGCCGTCTCATTCAGTAGTCACCTCTGGTGCCGGAATTATGGTTATCCCGAGCGATGCCCAGAAACCCCTGATCCGGCTATCCGGAGTGCCGGTCACCCGGGCACCATTTGTCAGCCGCCAGTTGAGCCCAAACGGTGAATAAAGATAACCGCCGCGCACGGTCAACCCGTATCTGCCAGCCCTGGTCGGCACCAGCAACCCCAGTTCCAGTGCTACCAGTCCAGCAGGCTTGATGCCCGGGGAAATACCGGCAACCATTCCCGGTGCCTGAAGCAGCGTGTCAAACTGAACATCTCCGCTCACCGCCCGGATCTGAAACGACGGCTGCACACCACCTGCCCCGATCATCGGCACCACCGTCAGAAAATTAAATACCGGCACCTTGACACCCAATTCAGCCATAACTCCCCAGTTCTGCGTGTAAATCTGAAATGAATTGTTGCTGACCTCATCACTGGTTCGGAAATAGAGCGGTCCAAAAAGAACCCTCCTGCTCACCAGCGAACGCAACTCCAGACCCCAACCATAAAGCCGCCGGTTAACCTCGGGCAGACGGTGGGCAGCAAAAATGCGGTTGAATCCGCTGATATCATGCTCAAACGCACAGCCAAAAGGAATCAGCCATCCTTCAGGCTCCTGGGTCCAGCCGGGCACGGACAGCAATATCAGTATCAACAGGATTAACTTCCGCCTCATCACCAATAGTATATTTATTCACCCTTCAAAAGTCAAATCCGCTTCATTACCGGCGAAAAGACCGGTTTCTGCTCAAACCCGCCAATTCAGCAACCTGCGGACTAATACTATTTATAGTATATCAAATTGTAAATTATCACTATATATTGGGGAGGGGTATACCCCGGGGGTTACCCCCTGGTCGGCGCATTTGACTTTCACCCTGTTTATAATAAAGTTTTGCCGGTGAGCAGTAGGGAGGTCATAAATGAAGCTTCAACTGTCAGTGCTGCTCGTTTTTGTATTAATGCTCTTCTGCGGCAAGCCCCAGATAGTCTGGCAATCCCGGATTGACACCGGCACCGATGAGCAGGCGGTAAAACTGCTCGCAACCGCGGATCGGCTGATACTCGTTGCCAATCAGGGTAAAAAAGAGCAGGGCCGACTCGTCTGGCTGGTTCAGTATCTGGACCGCCAGGGCAGACCGGTAAAACGCCAGACCTATGCCGAAGGCAGTTTCAACATCGCCCGCGATGCCTGCCTTGACTATCAGAACAACCTCTATCTGTGCGGCTATACCCGGCTCTATGACACAACCCTGTGCCTGATTATCAAAACCGGCGCCGACACCAGAACCCGCTGGAAAAAAGGTCTGGCAATCGGGGCCGCAAGTTGGGCAAACGGTATCTGTCCGCTTGAAAACGGGGTGGCAGTTACCGGTGGAATGGAAACCGCCCAGGGCAACGACCTGTGGATTGCGGTGCTTGACTCCACCGGCAGAACCGTCTGGAGCCGGAACTATCACTTTGCCGAGCCGACTGAAGGCTGGAAAATCAAATCCGACTCCCGGGGCAATCTGACGGTGCTGGGTAAATTCTGTTCCGGACCCGACCTGCTATTAATGCAAACCACACCTGATGGCGATACCATCTGGAGCCGGCGCTATGACTCCGGCGGCCGCGACGAACCCGGCAATCTGCTCATTGACCAGTTCAACAACATCCTTGCTGTCGGCACCGCCCGGCTTGCCGACTCCACCCGCTGTATCCTGCTGGAATATACGGCTGACGGTGGGGTGGTGCGCAAGGTCGCCTACGGCGAAAATGCCCAGGCCGAAGGTGCGGATGCCGGTATCGCTCCGGATGGCACGATTGTCATCTGCGGCACACTCCTCAGCCCGAAGCAGAAACAACTGCTGGTGTTTGAATATTCACCGAACGCCACCTCCATCTGGGAACGGCACCTGACCCTGGGCGCCTCCGCCGAAGGCAAATCGCTGGTGTTCAGCAACGGGCTTGCCGTTGCCGCTGACCTCGGTGGTCCGGATGCCGACATTGCGGTGATTGAACTCAACTTCCCGGGCAACACCACACCGACTGCCAGATAACCCTGATACTGCCG
>JBAMLV010000002.1:26540-67297 GCA_039793395.1 bacterium
TACTGCCGGCACCCGGGAATAGCAATCAGCTCCTTTTGAACTCAGGCACTGCTTTTGACTTTTAAATCACATTCTATAAAATTCAGCCGGTGAAACTGTCAGTAAATGCCACCCGGATGGAGCTGATGCGGCTCCGGCGTCGGCTGGCTATTGCCCGGCGGGGCCACAAACTGCTCAAGGACAAACAGCAGGAACTGATGCGCCGGCTTTTGCAACTGGTCAGCGAAATCCGGTCTCACCGCCTCCGGGTACAGCAGGAAACCCGGGGAGTGCTTGCCCGTTTTGCCCTTGCCCGCTCCGCCTATCCCGACCGGTTTCTCAACGAAGCGGTGCTCGTGCCGAGCCGCCAGGTAGAAATTGAAATCACCACCCGCTCAATTATGAATATCCGCGTGCCGGTGTTTACCAAAAAAATCGCCGGCAAACTGCGCTGTTATGGATTTGCCACCACCTCGGGTGAACTGGACATCGCCCTGCTCAGTCTGGACCGGCTGCTCGACTCGCTGCTGATCCTCGCCGAAAAGGAAAAGGCAATGGAAATCCTTGCCACCGAACTGGAACGAACCCGGCGCCGGGTCAACGCCCTGGAGTTCGTCCTCATCCCCTCACTGGCAGAGGCGGTCCGGCTCATCACCTTCCGGCTGGCAGAAGCCGAGCGTCAGGAGCTCACCCGACTGATGCGGATCAAGGAAATTGTCCGCGGGGAGGCAGGTCATGGCTAAACGCAGCTCGGCACGGCTACTCTTTATCCTCTGGATCATAATCACCATCACCGCCCTGCTCATTCCCACCGGCAAACCCCACCGTTTACTCCAGCGCGGGCTGGATAAAACCATTCATACCGGCCTGTTTACCATTATGGGCATCCTCGGTCAGGCAGCATTCCCCTGGAGTTCACTGCTGTTCACCATCCCCTTAGCCGCCGGGATTGAATACCTCCAGCGGTTCGTCCCTACCGGCAGAGAATACAACCTGGTTGATTTACTGTCAAATCTGATCGGCATCGGCATCGGGCTCGTCGGCTACGAACTCTCCACCCGTCTGAAATAACCGTGCTCAGACACAACCGGCCGAAAGGCACTCAGGATTTTATCCCGCCGGTCAGCGAACAGAAACTGCTGGTGGAAAACACCTTCCGCCGGCTCGCCCGGCTCTACGGCTATCAGGAAATCGTCACCCCGACCTTTGAACACACCGAAGTTTTCATCAAATCTTCCGGGAGCGCTTCCGACATAGTGACCAAGGAGATGTACACCTTCCAGGACCGCTCGGAACGCAGTCTGACCCTGAAACCGGAAGGCACCCCGGGCGTTGTCCGGGCGGTGCTGGAAAACCGGCTCCTCCTGCCCTGCCGGCTTTATTACATCACCCCCTGCTTCCGCTACAGCCGGCCGCAGAAGGGCCGGTATCGGGAATTTTACCAGCTGGGGGTGGAGGCGCTGGGAGAAGGCAGTCCACTGACCGATGCCGAGGTCGTCCGGTTCGGTATCCACTTTTTTTCTACTCTCGGCATTACCGACTGCCTGGTCAGAGTAAACTCAATCGGCTGCCGCACCTGCCGGCCGGTTTATCGGGAAAAGCTGCTCGCCTTTCTGCGCCTGAATCAGGAACAGCTCTGCCCTGACTGTCAGGAACGGATTGAACTCAATCCCCTCCGGGTATTTGACTGCAAAAACAGCCACTGTCATGAGATTCTTGGTCAGGCACCACTTGCCCGCAATCATCTCTGTGCCCAATGTCAGGACCATTTTCACCACTTTACCAGTGAACTGAGCGCCCGCGGGATTCGCTTTGAAATTGACGACCACTTAGTGCGCGGACTGGATTATTACAACCGGACGACCTTTGAATTCATCTCCGGTGCGCTCGGTGCCCAGAACAGTATCGGCGGTGGCGGGCGCTACGACTATCTGATTGAAGAGTTTGGCGGTCCACCCACCCCGGCAATCGGGCTGGCAATCGGCTTGGAACGGACCCTCCTGGCCATGCCCGCAGCCGCAGAAAAGCCCGGCCGCCGGCCACTGGTATTTGTCATCTGGACCACCCCTGCTGAACTGGCACCCGCCCGTGATTTAACCGAAAAACTGCGGGCGGCTGATATCCCCTGTCAGATTGCCTTTGAAAACCCGAAATTGAAACGCCAGTTTCACCTTGCGGACACCGCCGCTGCCCGACTGGCATTGGTGGTCGGCGCCGAAGAACTCCGCCGCGGAGTATACGGTGTAAAAGACCTCCTTACCGGGCAGCAGACCGAAGTTCCCGCCGCCGAACTGATTGACTATTTGAAACAGCAGCTTTCCCGCTAATCGCAACCGACGAGCACAAACTCATTAATCGCAAAAGCACCATCGCCTTCCATTACCACCGCTGCGGTCCAGCGTCCGACCGGTGCCGGTGGCAGTTCCAGCGTAACACAACCCTGACCCCGGGCATTCCGCTCCACCAGATGCGCCTTAACCGCCCTCAAACCATCAAACTCATCACTGCCCAACAGTTCCAGCCGGGGATTTTCACCTCTGGGCCAGGCAACGAGATAAACCCTGAGTTCACCACCCCCTTTTGCCTCCCATTCGTAATCAAACACCACTTTGCGCACCGCACCGCGGAAAAACGGTGCCATTACCACCGGTCGGTTTTGGGGCAGGGGCATCAGCCGGGTATTTGCCGCTCGGGAAATCAACTGCACATAATTGACCACCGGTGGTGCCTCCGGTGTTTCAGTCGGTAATGGCGGCGGACCGGCTGGCGTAGCCGGAATTGATGTCTCCGGCTCGCTCTTCTGGCGTTCCTTTAGACTCTGAACCCACTCCTCATAATCCTGTTCCCCTTTATCCCGGGCATGGTGAGTGCAGACCGGCATCAGATTGTCAACTGAAATCCTGCCCCCGCGGGAAATCGGTTTCCGCAATACCAGCGTGTTGTAGGAACGAAAGCAGCCCGGTGCTGAACATACCGACCCTTTATGGGCAATGACAATCTGCTCCATTTCCGGCGGCCATTTTGTCCCGCCGATGTAGGCAAAATGGTCCTCATCCGGGGTCGGCGGATAGTGCCGGGACCGGCACTTGCGACACACATTTTCCTGCCGGTGGCGCGCCCACTCCACCTCCAGGGGCTGGCCACAATCTGGACAGCTGTAATGCCACAGCATCCTACCTCCTTTCTGAATTGGCAGTTAAATTGTGAATCCGGGAAATTCTATGTCAAGTTTTTACTACCGGTGTAAATGTCAATCCCCGGCGCCGGTGCCACTCCGCCGGGTCAGCAAAATAGGTGCAAACCTCGGCATATTCGGCATCGGTCAGAAAACTTATTTCCCGGGGTATTTTAGCCGAAAGTGCTGCCTCCCGGTTGGTCAGCGAGTAAAGTTGCACGCCGGCACGGGCAAGCTCCTCTTCCCCTCCCTGCTGCCGGTCAAAAATGACGAAACAGGCATCAACCTCCGCACCCCAGTCGCGAATTTTCTCCACCACCCGGGTCTTGGTCCAGCCGTGCACCAGTGTATCGTCAACCAGGAGCACCCGTTTTCGGAACAACTGATGCGGTTTAACCCCTTCAAACAGACTTGCTTCCGGATAACGCCGCTCGCGCCGGGCAAAGAACATCGGCCGGGCGAGCTTCTGAGCAAGCAGCGCCGCCAGCGCAATGCTGCCAGCTTCAATGCCGCAGATGACATCAAACCGCAGATTGCGCACCAGCAGGGCACTCGCCGCCAAAACGAAATCCAGCACCGCGGGATAATAGGAAATGCCCTTAACATCAACATAAATCGGACTGTAATTCCGGTTTTCATCCACCTTGAAAAGCGGTCGCAGGTCGCCCAGACTGACCTTGATGGCGCCAACCTGCCAGAAAATTGCCGCCACCGTTTCGGCAAGATTGCCGGACATCAATGTCCGGATTGATTCCAGATCCGGCATCACTATCCGCTGTTCCCGCAGCAACCGGTAAACCTTGCTTGCCTGCCCTTCCGGCAGTTCCACCGCCAGTCTGGTCTCATCCTGGTCATAGACGACATAAAATCTACCCGCCTCGCCCTCCGGTCCGAGCAAAGCATAACTCTCAGCATTGGCTTCCCGCTCCGGCGGCCCGAGCGCAGTCGCCCCGGAATTAATCAGCTGTTGATAAATCCGGAAGAAATCATTGACCATCTCGGCAACTTCATGGAACTCAAGGATATAGGGGGTTGCTGCCCGGACGACCCTGCCCGTCAGTTCCAGTTCCCGCAGCGGAACCTGTGACCACTTCACCGGATTCAGGCTCCGTTATTGACTGAGTTGTTCTTTTTTGCCTTCAGGTGCTCAATCCGGCTGGAGTAGAAATAGTTCCAGAGCGCCCGGATTTTCCTTTTGAGTTCCGCCACCGACCCACAGTTCTCCAGCACAAAATCGGCCTGGCGCCAGTATTTGGTATCCGGTCCCTGGAGCTTCAGGCGCTGCCGGACTTCATCCGGACTTAAACCGGATTTGGTCATCCGGGCAATCCTCAACTGGTCCGGTGCCGTCACCAGTATCGCAATATCCATCTGCCGATGCAGTTTCCAGGCAAACAGCAGTGCCGCATCCACCACCACCAGCCCCTGCCGGCATCGGGCAATCTCCTGCTGCAGTTTTTTGAGCAGCGGTGGGTGCATAATGCTATTCAGTTTCTCCAATGCGTTTCGGGAGGCAAATGCCTTTCGCGCCAGTAGCTTGCGGTCAATCTCGCCCTTCCGATTAAGAATATCCCTGCCAAACACCCGGACCAGTTCTTTATACTCGGCACTGCCCTTTTTTAACAGACTCCGCCCGATTGCATCGGCATCAATCACCTTTGCCCCGTAACGCTTAAGTTCATTGGCAACCGTTGTCTTGCCCGCACCAATATTCCCGCCAATACCAATCAGCAGGCGCTCCTGCGCGAGTTGCCGGTCAAACATCAGACCACCTTTGCCTCCGTATGCAGCAACCGAACCAGTTCCGGCACCACCTGAGTTAATTCACCTTCCAGAATTCTTCCGGGCTTACGCTCCGGCGGCATCCGATGACCAAGGCATTGTACCTGTCGGGTCAGCTGACCGGGTTCAATGCCGAGGACATTTTTGTCCCAGACCGGGATTTCCTTTTTCTTGGCAGCCATCATCAGCTTCAGGGTTGGATAACGGGGTTGAAACTTTCCCTTCTGAACGGTGAGCAGCCCTGGCAACCGCAGGTGCACCATTTCGGTGGCACCTTCAACTTCCCGGTGCGCCACAATCTCCCCCTGCTCCCGTCGGTCCAGTTCCACCTCCGGAACGACGGCGCAGTGCGGAATACCGAGGAAATGGGCAATCGCTTGCGGCACCCAGGCCAGATCGTCATCAATTGCCTGTTTGCCGGTCAATACCAGGTCAAACTCCATCTTCCTGATTGCCGCTGCCAGCACCCGGCCAATCGCCAGACCATCAATCCCTTCAAAATCCTCGTCCCAGATATGAACCGCCTCATCCACCCCCATTGCCAGCGCTGTCCGAAGTGCCATCTTTACCCTTTCCGGACCGAGACTGATGGCGGTGATCCTGCCGTTACCCAGCGTTTCCCGGATGCGTAACCCCAGTTCCAGCGCATATTCGTCATAGGGATTGATTACCCATTCCACCTCGGTGGTATCAACCAGTCCGGTCTGGGGATTGAGCCGGATTTTGGTTTCGGTTGATGGCACCTGTTTAATACAGCAGATGATGTTCATTTTCTACTCCATCCATGCCTTCAAACACAGTGAACAGTTATGACCGCCGAAACCGAAGGAGTTGGACAGGGCGGCACGGACTTTTCTTTCCCGCATTCCCCCTTTGATAAAGTCCAGCATCACCCCCTCGTCGGCTTCCTCAAAATTGAGCGTCGGGTGCAGTTTACCCTCCCAAAGGGTAAGCGCCGTTGCCACAAACTCCATCGCACCGGCAGCACCCAGCCCATGGCCAATCATTGACTTTGTGGAATTAATCGCCAGGCGGTTACTGTGTTCGCCAAAAACCAGATTAATTGCTTTAACTTCGACCGCATCATTCAGGGGCGTTGATGTACCATGGGCATTGATGTAATCAATATCTTCCGGCTGCAGTCCGGCGTCAGCCAGTGCCCGATTCATCGCCAGCGCCGCGCCCAGTGCCTCCGGGTCCGGTGCGGTGATATGATAGCCGTCGGCGGTCGCTCCATAGCCCGCAAGTTCGCAATAGATTTTCGCCCCCCGTCGCCGCGCATGTTCCAGTTCCTCAAGGATGTAAATTGCACCGCCTTCCGCAATCACAAATCCGTCCCGCTGCCGGTCAAACGGCCGGGATGCCTTCTCCGGCTCGTCATTCCGCTTGGACAACGCCCCCATGTTGGCAAAGGCGGCAACCGTGAACTTGGTAATCGGCGCCTCACTTCCGCCGGTAATCATTACATCGGCATCCCCGGTCTGAATATGCCGGAATGCCAAACCGGTGGCATGCGCCCCGGAGGCACAGGCCGAAACCGAGCAGTAGTTCGGTCCGCGCAAACCATAAACGATTGATATCTGACCAGCTGCCATATCGGGTATCATCATCGGAATGAGTAACGGCGAAACCGGTCTCGGTCCTCGGGTTAGGAAAAGCTCGTGCTGCTGTTCCCAGGTCGCAATGCCGCCCATGCCGGAACCGACCACTACCCCGACCCGTTCCCGGTCCTCCCGACTGAGGTCAAGCCCGGCATCATTGAGTGCTTCAATAACCGCCCAGAGTGCAAATTGAGTAAACCGGTCCGCCCGTTTCGCCAGCTTCGCATCCAGCCGGTCGAGTGGCTTGAAGTTCTTTACCTCGGCACCAATCTGAACCGTAAGGTCGGAAGGGTCAAACGCACTGATACGCGCAACTCCGCTTTTACCGGCAAGCAGATTTTGCCAGAAGGTTTTTACATCGTTACCCAAAGGCGTAACTGCCCCCAGTCCGGTAACTACCACTCTCCGTTTTTCACCGCTCATTTTTGCCTTCCTCCCCAATGACCGCAATGTCCAGGGCGAACCGGCCTCCGGCTGACCGCCAAAGACACCGTTTCCATAAAGTGTGCAATCCCTCGTCCGATAATCGCCATCCCGATTTGTTATGAAAAACTACTGGTCGGAACCGCCCTCAGCCGCCTTCTTTTCCGCCAGTTTTCTTTCCAGATATTCAACCGCCTTGCCAACCGTGGTCAGCTGCTGGGAGTCCTCATCCGGGATTTTAATCCCGAACTTATCCTCAAACGCCAGCACCAGTTCCACGATATCCAGCGAATCCGCGCCCAGGTCTTCCTGAAAACGGGCGTCCGGAGTCAGTTTGCCGGCAGCATCCGGCAGTTTTTCAGCGATAATCGCCTTCACTTCATCAATCAGTGCCATAATTCCTCCTTGGGCTGAAATCAGTTTTGTATAATTATTTAACTATACTGATATTACTGCAAAAGTCAAGAAACAGTGCCTGTAGAAAATGCCTGCTTTAATCCAAAACTGCTTCCGGTTAACCATTGTTTTTTATTGCCTCAGGGAACTTCCCCCATTATCATTTAACCAGCTGATGACTGGAACATTGGTCAACACAATCGCGGTCATCGCCGGCAGTCTGCTGGGCTTATTACTTCATCACCGACTACCAGAAAAATTGAGCCGCATTGCCTTTCAGGCGATTGGTATCTTCACGCTCTACCTGGGGCTGGCAATGGCATTGAAAACCCGGCAGGTGCTGATAATGATCTTCGCCATTGTTGTTGGTGCCATCCTCGGCGAACTTATTGACCTTGAATACCGGCTTAACCGGTTCGCTGACCTGCTGAAATGCCGTTTAAAAATCGGTACCCACCGATTTTCCGAAGGAATGGTCACCGCCTTTCTGATTTTCTGTATGGGTTCAATGACTGTGCTCGGCGCTATTGAAGCGGGCTCAGGCAAAACGCCCAATCTTTATTTTGCCAAATCAATTCTGGACGGCTTTGCCTCAATTGCCCTCGCGGCCGGACTGGGTATCGGGGTTCTGTTCTCCGCATTGCCACTCTTTCTCTACCAGACCGGCCTGACCTTACTCGCCCGGCTGCTGAACACCATCCTCAACGAAATGATAACTAACGAACTGACTGCAGTTGGCGGACTGATTCTCATCGGGTTGGGAATCAACCTGCTGGAAATCAAAAAGTTAAGGGTTTTGAATCTGCTGCCGGCGTTGGTTATCGTTATCATCCTCGCAGTTATTTTTCTCCGATAATAATAATCCGGAAAAAGTCTAATCCTTGACTTAGCCGGTATTACCCCTAAACTGAAGCCTGATGTCCCGGCGGTTAGGCAACCATATCAAAAGATTTGTGCGTGAATGGGGCCCGGTAATTGTCGCGGTCCTGGTGATTCGTTCATTTCTGGTAGAAGCCTTTTTGGTGCCCACCGGCTCAATGGAAGATACAATTGCCATTGGCGACTTTATGCTCGTTAACAAATTTGTCTATGGAATAAAACTGCCCTTTACCGACCGTATCCTGGTCAAAATCTCACAGCCGAAGCCAGGAGATATCGTCGTATTCCGGTTTCCGGTTGACCCGGATATGCCGGTGGACTCACTCAACCCTGCTCGTTACAAACGCCTGTTTCCGGTCTGGCTTCCGCTGTTGCCGCTCTACTGGGACAGCCAGCGCCACTTTTTTACCTGGTATGTCCCCCGGAATTTTATCAAACGGTGCGTTGCGGTCGCGGGCGATACCGTGGAAATAAGAAATAAGGAACTGTATATCAACGGCAAAAAACAATCTGCACCGTATGCGGTTCACAAGTTTTATTACACCACCCCGCCCCTGCCGGCGGAATTGCGACCCGATTTTCAAAACCTCTGGCTCAAACGCAGTTTTTACCGCTCGGAACTCTCGCCATTTGTCCGGGATAATTTCGGGCCGGTGGTTGTGCCGCCGGGGCACATCTTCGCAATGGGAGACAACCGTGACAACTCCGAAGACTGCCGGTTCTGGGGACCGCTGGCACTGCGCTACATCCGGGGCAAACCGCTAGTCCTATACTTTTCCTCCAGTGCCGCACCCAACATCGCCCGGATCATTCTCTCCCCCTGGGCAATCCGGTTCAACCGCATTGGCCGCCTGGTCCGTTAGTGGACAATGCCGGAAAATGGAATTACCGTCCTCGTGCCATTTGGCCAATATCCGGACCCCCGGTTTGGCATTCAACCGGTAAAATACACCGCCGAAAGCGCTGAACAATATGTCTCCGCAACCGTCAGCCAGATTATGCATTCTGCCCGGAACTACCGAAAACGCACATTCTCCACTGTCTACTTTGGCGGCTGTGAGCCATCCCTCTTAACCCTGGACCAGCTGTATCGTCTCCTGCAGGCACTTTATGACCATCTGTCAATCATCCCGGTGGAGCAAACACTGATAACTTCGGCCGGTTCCGTGGATGCTTACCGGGCAAAAGTTCTGAAAGAACTGTCCTTCGACCATATCACCATCCGAATTGTCAACGAGCATATTCCGGCCGAAGATTTTAATATTTACCGAAATGCTGGCTTTCATTCGGTTGGTTTTGAAGTCTGCTTTGCCGACCGTAATACTTTCTCGCCGGAAGAACTGAGCGAGCTGGTTCAGCTTAAACCTGATCACCTGTACTTTCTGTTTTCAACTTGCTCCGAACTTCCGCTTCTGATACCCCCGGTTTTCAAACAGTTTCTGCCCGGTCATTATGCACTACCGGGCAAGGAGAACCGTCATCTTATCAACCTGTCTAACGCCGTTATATTCGGTATCAACCGGTAATAACCATTCACCCCCTTAAAAAACTCCTTCACCATCATCAGAAAACCGCACCGGCAGTTAATAATTACCGGTTCCGTTTAACCATCGCTAAATCAATCAGTTAAATAACGGAAGCACCGTTTTTCTTGACATTTACCGGCGATTAATTATTATTGTTTTGCGTGATTATTCGGCTGTTAATTGGTATATTACTGACTTATGCCTTGACCAGCAATGGAACGGCAGCCACTGGTCAACTACCGGTCGGTCCCGCCGCGGTTGCGATTTTTATCCCCCACGGCCTTTTCCGGGATGATGAATTTGATGCGGCGTTACGCATCCTTGAACGTTTCGGTATCCCTGCGATTGTGGTATCAAGTGATACCACCGCCGCTCAGGGTATCGATGGCTTAACCGTTAAACCGCAGAAAACTTTAACCGAGCTCCGACCGGCTGAATTTTCCGCCCTGGTCCTGGTTGACGGATCCGGTATTACTGCTTACTGGCATGATACGCTGCTATGGCGGTGCTGTCAGGAGTTTGCCGCTGCCGGCCGGTATGTGGTTGCCATTGAACTGGCACCGGTGATACTTGCCCGGGCCGGGGTATTAAGGAACCGGCGGGCAACGGTTTATCCGGATTTTTACTGTATTAATGTGTTGAAGGCGGGCGGCGCCCGGCACCGATTTGGCCCGGTGGTAACGGATGGAAATGTGCTGACCGCCTCAAAGGCAGAAAACACCGCTCAGGTCATACGGCTGCTGGTAAAATACCTGAAAGGAAACCGGTGATGCGGGCACTTTTACAGCGGGTGGCACGTGCCCGGGTTTCAATTAATGACCGCTGCGTCGGCGAAATTGGCCCCGGGCTGGCGGTATTTCTGGGAATTGGCAAACAGGATGATGAAATAAAGACGCAGCGGCTGGCATCAAAACTGGTGCGTCTGCGGATTTTTGATGACGAAAGCGGAAAAATGAACCGTTCGCTTCTGGAGACCGGGGGCGCGGTACTGGTAGTCTCCCAGTTCACACTTTACGCCGATACTGAACACGGCCTGCGCCCATCCTTTTCCGATGCATGTCCGCCAGCGCGTGCCGAGGTGCTTTATCAGCGTTTTATTGAAGAATTGCGTTATCTTGGTGTTCAGGTAGAAACCGGGAAATTTGGTGCCCGGATGATGGTGGAACTGGTGAATAACGGACCGGTGACAATTATGCTGGAGGAATAAAATATGATCAGAAGTATGACCGGGGTAGGTCGTGCCGATGGTATGGTGGCTGGCACCGGAACCCGGCTGGCGGTTGATATTCGCTCCGTAAATCACAAATATTTTGAACTGATCCCGAAACTGCCCCCCGAACTCGCCGGCTATGAGCGCGACATTTACGAGATGGTTCGCAAGAAAATCCGGCGCGGCTATATTCAGTTACAGTTGACAATTGACGCACCATCGGTCAGTACCACCATTGCCGTGGACCGGGAAGCGGTAAAAAGTTATCTGCGGTTGTGTCAGGAACTGAAACGCCGGTTCAAACTGAATGGAGAAATCGACATCCGGACATTATTGAGTCTACCCGGTGTGATTACCAACCGGAAAGAGACCGTTAATCATAACCGGCTGTGGCGCACCAGTCGCAAGGTCATCGCTGAGGCGCTGCGGCAGTTGAACCGGATGAAGGAAATTGAAGGTGCGGCGCTGGTCAGGGATTTACGCCGCCGGGTGGGAAAAATCCGGCGGGCACTAAAGGCAATCGAAAAGCGGGTGCCGCGCCGGGTTGCGGAACGGCGGGAAAATCTGAAGGAACAGCTGGAAAATATGAACATTCAGCCAAATCCGAAACGAATTCTTGAAGAGGTTGCCTATATTACTGAAAGGCTGGATATCCACGAAGAGTGTGTCCGGCTTCGCAGCCACTGCAGTATGTTCCTGCGAGCACTGCGCAGCAGTACCACTTCTGGCAAGAAACTGGATTTCATCGCCCAGGAGATGCTACGGGAAACTGATACCCTGGCAGCCAAGGCACGGGATGTAGTCATCTCCCGCCGCGCAATTGAAATCAAGGGCGAGATTGAAAAACTCAAGGAGCAGGTGCGTAATGTGGAATAAAAAGCACCGCCCCTTTCTGGTCGTCTTGTCATCGCCATCGGGTGCGGGCAAGACCACAATTTGCCGCAATGTGGTCCGGCGGGATAAAAACATCGTCTATTCGGTATCGGCAACTACTCGACCGCCCAGGAAGAATGAGGTAAACCGGAAAAGTTATATCTTCCTGTCCGAAAGCCGGTTCCGGCGGCTGATCACCGCCGGTCGGTTCCTGGAGTACGCCGAAGTTTACGGTTATCTTTACGGCACCCCGAAAGCACCGGTCTTGAAGGCATTTCGCACCGGCTGCGATGTTATTGCCGACCTTGACATCCAGGGTATGCGCTCCTGTAAAAAGGCACTGCCCGGAACCGTAAGCATATTCATTCTGCCGCCCAGCATTACCGAACTCCAGCACCGTCTGACGCGGCGAGGAACAGAAACCGAAGCGGAGCTGCAGCGTCGACAGGAGGCGCTTAAAGAGGAACTTGCCCGTATTCCCGAATTTGACTATTTGGTAATTAATGATAACCTTGAACAGGCAGTCCGGGATGTGCTGAAAATAATTCACGCCGAACGACTCCGGACGAGCCGTAAAATTCTAAATCTCCAAGGAGGCTTGAATGAAGTCGGTATCCATTGAGCAGTTGTGGCAGGTTTATCCGAACAAATATCTGGCATTGAATATTGCCGCCCTTGAGGTGCGGCGACTGATTGACGCCATCAGCCGGGATGAAATTCGGTTACCGACCAATCCCTATGAATACGCTCTGTACCGGCTGTTGCGCGGCGAATTAAAACATGCCCCGCTCACGGAAGCGGAACTGGAAGCGTTAACCAGTTTGCGAACCGGCAGCGAAAGTAAAAGAAGCGAGCCGGTTGCCCCGGGAGCAACTGTTAAAAAGAGCCAACCCGGTGACAAAACCACCGCCGGCAGGCAACGCTCATAAGCCGATTTGCCTGTTTTTGCCGGGGTAACGTGGCAAAAATGGTGGAAGCACTGCTGGGTGTTACCGGTAGTATCGCCGCCTACAAGTCGCTGGAACTGCTCCGCCTATTCCGTTCAAATGGATGGAATGTAACCGTCGTCCTCACCCGTTCGGCAGCGAAACTGATTGGTGTGGAATCATTCCGTGCCCTCAGCGGCCGGGATGTGGCGGTTGAACTTTTCCCCAGCAAACGGGTGGGCACTGGTTCGGTAGAACACATTGACCTCGCAACCAGACCGGACCTGACGGTTATTGCACCAGCAACGGCAAATATCATCGGCAAACTTGCCCACGGCATTGCGGATGACCTGCTTTCCACAATCCTGCTTGCCATCCCTCAGGAAAAAGTTCGTGCCGGCCGGGTCTTTTTCGCTCCGGCGATGAACACCAATATGTGGCTCCATCCAGTTGTGCAGGAAAATGTCCAAAAACTTACCCACCAGGGCTACCGGTTCATCCCCCCCGAAACGGGCGCGCTTGCCTGTGGCACAACTGGTGCCGGTCGGATGGCATCGACCGAACTTATCTTCCGACTGTGTAGTATCAGTCTGAACCAGCTGCCGGACTTAAAAGGTGTGCCTGTGCTGGTAACCACCGGAAGAACCGAAGAGCCATTGGACCCGGTCCGGGTGCTCACCAACCGTGCCTCGGGATTGCTGGGAACAGAAATTGCCAGCGTGTTGATGGCTGCCGGTGCTGATGTTAAACTTGTTGCCGGGGAAGTCACGGTGCCATTACCACCAGACGCCATCCGGGTGAGAACCGCCGCCGAAATGGCAGCGACGGTTCTGAAACTGCTGCCCGGGGTAAAAATCTTAATAATGTGTGCGGCGGTTGCCGATTATCAACCGGTAAAGACGGCACGGTCAAAAATCCACGAAGCGCAGCTGAATATCAAATTCAAACGGACAAAAGATATCCTGCAACTGGTAAGCACAGCACCCCATCGGCCTTTGACCATCGGATTTGCACAGGATGATAGCCTTACCCGGGCAAGAAAAAAACTTCAGGAAAAGAAACTGGACCTGATTGTTGCCAATCCAGTCAACACTGCCGGCGCACCGACCATCTGCCCGACCGTTATTTTCCACTCTGGAAGAACCCGCCGGTTTCCAGAAATGAGTAAATCGGAATTCGCGGTTCAACTGGTAAAAATTATCGCTGACCTTTATCAGCATAAAAACAAAGGAGCCGGCTGAAGATGGCCAGCACCCCGGAACGGACAGAACGAAAACCACCCCAGGCGCTTGAAGCCGAGGCAGCGGTTCTGGGCGCAATTCTGATTGACCAGGAAGCGTTGCCCCGGGTAATGCACTTTCTTAAACCCGAACATTTCTATTCGCTCGCCCACCGCCGGGTTTATGAGGCAATGCTCAATCTGTTTGAAACCAAAATGCCCTATGACATCATTACGGTTGCGAGCGAGTTGCGCCGAATGAAGGAACTGGATAGTATCGGCGGTCAGCCCTTTCTAACTGCGCTTCAGGATACTGTATTAACCTCCGCCAACTGTGAAGAACACGCCCGACTGGTGCTGGAGAAAGCAATCCAGCGGCAACTGATTCAAACCGCAACCGAAATTGTCCAGGATGCCTACGACGAAGGGAAGACCCCGGAAGAACTGCTGGAACAGGCAGAAAGCAAAATCTTTCAGTTGCGACAGGCGGGTGAACGCCGCGGCTTTACACTGGTGCGCGAACGGCTACTTCAGGAAATGGAGCGGATTGAACTGGCACGCACCCGAAAACAGCACATTACCGGGGTTGAAACCGGATTTAGAGACCTTGATAACCTCACCAGTGGCTTTCAGTCTGGCGACTTCATCATCATCGCCGGTCGCCCGGGAATGGGAAAAACCGCCTTTGCCCTCAATCTCGCTGTTAATGCCAGTTCCCGGGTCAGCAAGCCGGTTCCGGTCGCCATCTTCAGTCTGGAGATGTCCACTGAAAGCCTGATTCAGCGCCTCATCTGTGCCGAAGCCCGGGTAACGCTGAATCAATTACGACGCGGCGACCTTAACAATCCGGAATATGCCCGGATTGCTGCTGCTGTTGGCCGGCTTTCAGAAGCAGGACTTTATATTGATGACTCGGCGGCGCTGAATGCACTGGAAATCCGGGCGCGGGCACGGCGACTGAAAGGTGACCACCCGGACCTCGGGATGGTAATTATTGATTACCTGCAGTTGATGGAACCTCACACCGGCCGGCGCCGGGAATACAGCCGGCAGCAGGAAATAACTGAGATTTCCCGGGCGCTCAAAGCCATGGCAAAAGAACTCAATCTTCCTGTCATTGCCCTTTCTCAACTCTCCCGCGCTCCGGACCGCCGGGAAGACAAAAAACCACTGCTATCTGACCTTCGGGAATCGGGCGCGCTGGAACAGGACGCCGATGTTGTACTGTTTCTGTATCGCCCGGCCGAATATAAGAAAAAAGACTGGGATAATCTTTCCGAGGAGGAAAAAAGGGACACCGACCTGATTATCGCCAAACATCGCAATGGCCCAACCGGAAGCATCAAACTGGTTTTCCTTTACCAGTATATGCGATTTGAAAATGTTGAAACCCGTTATCCCCACGAACCCCGGACCGATACCGAAGGTGAAATTGAAATTGATATCTAAGATGAACCGGATCCACTTTGTATGTCAGAATTGTGGCTACGAATCACCCCGCTGGCTTGGCCGCTGCCCGAGTTGCGGGTCCTGGAACACACTGGTGGAAGAAGAGCTACCGGCGAAAAAAAAATCCGCTCCGAAACCAATCGCCACCCCCGGTTCCCTTCCCCGGCGTCTGTCCGAACTGTCGCTCAGTCCGGTAGATCGCCGGAGTACCGGCATTAAGGAACTTGACCGGGTGCTCGGTGGCGGCATCGTCCCCGGTTCACTGCTGCTCCTGGGGGGCGAACCGGGGATAGGTAAATCCACCCTGCTGCTGCAGGTTTGCTCGAAATTTGGAGAGCAGCAAATACCGGTGCTCTATGTTACCGGCGAAGAATCCGGTGAACAAATCCGGCTGCGTGCCGAACGGCTCGGTTCAGTCGCCAATAACATCTATATACTTGGAACGGTGGCGCTGGATGAAATCATCGCCGGTGTTGAGCAGATTAACCCCGGCGTCCTGGTGATTGATTCAATTCAGACTATCATCAGCCCGGAATTAACCAGCGCACCGGGCAGCGTTGCTCAGGTCCGGGAATGCACTGCCGAACTGCTGCGACTGGCAAAGGCAAATCGAATTACCATCTTCATAATCGGCCATGTTACCAAATTCGGCATGATTGCCGGACCAAAAACACTGGAACACATGGTGGATACGGTTCTTTATTTTGAAGGCGAATCCGGCCTGAATTACCGGATAATTCGCACGGTCAAAAACCGCTATGGTCCAACCAATGAAATCGGTGTATTTGAAATGACCGACCGCGGACTGATGGAAGTTCCAAACCCCTCGGAATTCTTCCTCACCGGCCGACGGGCAGATGTCTCTGGCTCGGCAGTTGTGGTCACCGTTGAAGGAACCAGGCCCCTGTTAGTTGAAATCCAGGCGCTCGCTGCTCCCACCCCTTTCCCCATACCACAGCGGGTGGCGACCGGTTTTGACCTGCGCCGGCTGGCACTGCTCATTGGCATTATGGAACGCCGTGCCGGCATCAGTCCAGGAAACCGGGACCTCTTCCTTAATGTCGCCGGCGGATTAAAACTGACCGAGCCGGCAGTGGACCTGGGTGTAATCTGTGCCCTGGCTTCCGCCGTGCGGAACATCCCTTTACCAGTAGATACCGTTCTTATCGGTGAGGTTGGACTGGCGGGTGAAATCCGAACTGTCAGTCGAACTGAGGCGCGGATTAATGAAGCACAGAGAATGGGCTTTGAGCGAGCACTGCTGCCCTCAGCCGGTGCTCCGAAACTTAAAAAGACCCGCATTGACATCGTGCCTGTTGATACAATTAATGCCGCGCTGAAAAACCTGGGACTGAAAAAATGAACCACCGCTTTGGAGGCTTTTATGCTCTTTCAAAAAGCAAAAACCTTTATCATCGACCTCAACACTCTCGCCGACCCCAGAATTGTCAGGTTTCTGCAACTCGGACTTTTAAACGGCAAACTGCTTTTGCCGGAACTAAAGACCCTTACTGGGGAGCCGGAATATACAGTTCAGCGGGCGAGAGAGCATATTGAACAGCTCAAGCAAATCCGGGGGCTAAAATTAAAAACCCTGCCGATGCCCACCGTAAAGGAACTGCTGAACATTGCCCGTAAATATGGCGCCACCCTGATTACCATTCGTCCAGAATTAAAACCCGCTGCCAATGGCATTACCGTAATCACGACCGCCGAACTTTTTGAATTGTTTCGCCCTTCTTATCTTCCCGGCACAGTTCTCAAAGTTAAAATTACAAAACGGGGCAAGGAACGGAATGAAGGCATCGGTTATCTTGACGGCGGTATCAAAGTGGTTGTTGAAAACGGCGGCAGTGCGGTCGGTCAGGAAATTGAAGTCATAATTCAGGGCGGAATTGACACTGATGTCGGTCAGGTGGTATTTGCGAAACCGCGGTTCGTGGAACTGCACTGAATGATTATCAGCCCGGGGTGATTGACTTTTATGGCGCGTTCCTTAATATCAACCTCAAAATTCAACCGGAAGTGTTAAGTGGTCAAACTGGAGCGGTTTGTCCGGCAGGAGCTGGCACTGGATATTGACGCCCCCCTGAATCCCGGAGAAATCTTCCGCCAAATCGCCCGGCAGCTGGTAAAAGCGGGCATTGCCGATGATGACTTGACCATTGTTCAGCAACTTCAGGAGCGCGAAAATCTTGGTTCCACCGGCGTCGGCCACGGTCTCGCGCTCCCCCACATCACCAGTGACAGCATAAAGCAGCCGGCCGCGATTGTCGTCCGCTTAAAACACCCGGTCAACTGGAATTCAATCGATAACGAACCGGTACAGCTGCTCGTATGTCTGGTCTCACCGGAAGCCGACCGCAACCTTTATCTTTCCCTGCTTGCCGAAATCGCCCGCAGTCTGAACACTCCCCATCTCCGCGCCGCCGCCCTGAAAGCGACGGATGCTGCCGCCGCGGCCCGGATTATCGCCCATCCGCCCCATCAAAACTTCTTCCGGCGCAACCGCCGGCTCCTGCTGTTTTTCGGAATCATCGCCGTCATTTTTATTGGTGCCCGCATCCTGCTGCCGCTAATCCGTCTTCCCGCCGAAGGTATTTATGCTGAACTGGGCTACCTCCACTTCAACGAATCAATCTGGCTTTTCCGGCAGCAGCTGACTGTTACCCTTTTTCTGGCAATGGTTATCGGCACGCTCCTTTTCTGGCGCTTTCGCGTCGCCTTCGCTGCCGCCGCCTTAGGAACACTGCTCATCGCCGGTGTCATGGACCTGGAACACACCGTCAAGTTTATGTCCATCCCCACGATTCTCTTCATAATGGCAATGATGGTCATCGTTCGCTGGTTGGAGAATATCGGTGTCTTCCGTTTCATCGTTGTCAAAGCCATTGAAAAGGTAAAAGGTATCCCGTGGCTGCTACTTCTACTGCTCATGGGCTTTTCCGTTATTCTTGGTGGATTTGCCGATGAAGTATCGGCAATTCTGGTAACATTTGGTCTGGCACTGGAACTTTCCCGTCGCACCAGGGCACCATTAGTTCCGTTTTTACTGTCACTGGTATTCGCCACCAATGTGGGTTCGGCGTTGACGCTGATCGGCAATCCAATTGGTGTCTATATTGCCTTTGCCGGTGGATTATCCTTTGAAGATTTTTTACGCTGGGCAACTCCGGTTTCCTTTTTCACCGCCATCGTCGTCGCTCTGCTGTGTTTGCTCCTCTACCGGCGCCATTTCTTCGGCACCCGCTACCAGCTTGATTCCGGGGAACTGGGGAAAAACACCGGTACTATTGACCCGGTCAAACTGCGCGTCGGCATCATAACCTTTATTACCGTTGTCATGCTGATTGCACTCCACCGCCGGTTTGAGATCTGGCTGGGGCTGAGTGACGGGACAGCGCTGGTAGCAAGTGCCCTGGCGGTTACCGGTTTTATTGTGTTTTACGAACAGGAAAAGGGCCGGGTGCTGGTAGAACGCGGTATTGACTGGTGGACGCTGCTCTTTTTTATGTTTCTCTTTGCCAATGCCGCCTGTCTGGAATACACCGGCGTGACCACCAAACTGGGCTATCTGCTCCTGCAATTGGCAGAGCGAACCACGGGCAGTAGCGGCAATCTTGCCCAGCCGGCTGCCGTCATCTTTCTGTGGTTTTCCGGGCTCTTATCCGGATTTGTTGACAACCTGCCGATTGTGGCTGCCCTGTCGCCGGTGGTCAAAGACCTGCTCCGCATCGGTTTGCCCCATGCCTCAATTTTATGGTGGGCACTGCTCTTCGGCGGATGCTTTGGCGGCAACCTGACGGTTATCGGTTCCACTGCCAACCTTGTGGCTGTTGGTGCGTTTGAACGGTTCAGTGGCCGGCATATCCGCTTCCGGGAATGGTTCGGGGTGGGCGCAATTGTTACCCTCACCGCCCTGATTATCGCAACCACCGCCCTGTTAATTCAGATTCGTTCGGCACCGTAAGAAAAAGGAGGAAAATATGTTTGCCCGGATTCTCTACATCATCAGTGAAAAACAGGAAGAAAAGGAAACCGTCCTGAACTTCGCCCGTCACCATAACAGCACCGTTCTAATTTCGGGAATAAGTCCGCTTGATGGCTGTCCCCCTCCGCGCACCGAGGGTGCTACCCGTCAGGCCGTCCGGGCTGAAGACTACGAACGGCGCTGCTGGCAGAATATCTACCGGATTGAGGAAGAGTTCAAGCAGTCCGGCATCCGGGCGTCGGTAGTCGCCAGCCTGGCCACTATTGACAACCTTCAGTATCTTGCCACCAGCACCCGCTGCGACCTGATTATTCTGCCGGTCAGTATCCTGGCTGACCACGACTACCACCTCCCGGAAGAACTGCTGCCCAATCTCTCCTGCCCGCTGCTTTTGATAAGCAATCCTTAATTCATGCTCAAAGCATACCTCCGTCCGGACCTGATACTGGACTTGCCGCAAGCCGATTCTCCGGCAACCGTCTTTCAGGCGGCTGCCAGCCGGCTGGCACAGTTTGGCATTGAACCCGAAACCATTGTCCAGCATCTCCTCACCCGGGAAAGGTCCGGCTCCACCAGTTTGGGTAATGGTGTTGCCATCCCGCATGCCATCCTGACCGCCGACCTTCCTGTGCCGCTGGTCGCATTTATCCGCATCCGCCAGGGGGTTGACTGGCAGGCAATTGACTCCCAGCCGGTGCGACTGGTCTGCATCATCATTGCCTCCGAATCGCACCGGCAGGAATACCTCAAGTTGCTCGCGGAAATTGCCCGCATATTAAACAATCCCGAACAGCGCCTGCGGCTGCTCAAAGCCCGCACCCGGCAGGAACTCTTCCGCTTACTGACCACTGAAAGCAGACCCGGGCTATTTTGGCGTTACCGAACCCCGGTGCTGCTGTTACTGGCGGTGCTGGCGGTCTACAGCCTGGGAAGGATATTATTCCCGGCAATCCAGTTGCCTCAGACCGGCATATATGAGAAACTGGGCTTAATCAAATTTAACACCGAACCCTGGTTGTCCCGGCAGGCACTGACCGGCGCTATTTTTATCGGTATGATTCTCGGCACAATGTTCTTCTGGCGGTATCGGCTTGCCCTCGCTGCGGTCAGTATTGCTCTGCTGCTTCTGCTCCGGGTAATGGAGATTGAACTGGCAGTGGAATACATGTCCATTCCGACCGTGCTCTTTATCATGGCGATGATGGCGTTAATCAAATGGCTGGAAAACATCGGCCTGTTCCGGATGATTGTTACCGGTGTTGCCCGTCAGGTGGGAAACTCCCCGGGGCTAATGCTCGTCGTCCTGATGCTGTTCTCAACCCTCCTTTCCGGTTTTGCGGGTGAAGTCTCCGCTATCCTTGTGACCTTCGGACTGGCCCTGGAGCTTGCCCGCCGGAACCGGACCTCTCCGCTGCCCTACCTGCTGGCGCTCGTCTTTGCCACCAATGTCGGTTCGGCACTCACCCTGGTCGGCAATCCGATTGGCGTCTATATCGCCTTTGCCGGCAACCTGACCTTTGAAAACTTCTTGCGCTGGGCAACGCCGGTATCGTTAATCGCCGGTGCGGTTACCATGATTCTCTGCCTGTTAATTTTCCGGCATCGGCTGCCTTCCCAATCTCGAATCTATGACCGGCCGGACTTCACCGTCCGACCGGCAGAACTGCGTCTCGGCTGGGTTGTGTTTCTGAGTGTCATCGCCCTGATTGTCCTGCATGCCCGGCTGGAACACTGGTTCGGCTTAAAAGAGGGAACGATGCTGGTGGCGGCGCCGGTAGCGGCACTCGCCTTTGTCATTTTCACCGAACAGGAACGGGGTAAACAGCTGATTGAGCGGGGCATTGACTGGTGGACAGTACTGTTTTTTATGTTTCTCTTTGCCAATGCCGCCTGCCTGGAACATACCGGTGTGACCACCAAACTGGGCTACCTGCTGCTGTTAGTTGCCCGCAAACTGCCGATCACCACCTGGCTCGGTCCGGCCGGCCTTACCGGCTCAAGTCTCATCCTGCTGCTCTGGTTTTCCGGTATCGCCTCCGGATTCGTTGACAATATGCCCATCGTTGCCGCCCTGGTTCCCATCGTCAAGACGCTCGTGCAATTTGGCCTGCCCCACAATTCCATCCTCTGGTGGAGCCTGCTGATTGGCGGCTGCTATGGCGGCAATCTCACGATGATTGGCTCCAGTGCCAATCTCGTGGCAATCGGTGCCTACGAAAAAGCCACCGGTCAGTCAATCAGCTTCAGCCAGTGGTTCAGAACCGGCATCCTCGTCACCCTGATAACACTCACCATCGCCACCTTTATCCTGCTGCTCCAGCTGCCGCTGGCACCCTGAAACCTGAAAAATCAATGTCAAAAAAATCCCCGCCGACCACTGCATTAATTAAAAAACTCCCCTTCCGGCTAATTCCGGTAATAATCACCTTACTCATCCGGTTGTGGTTCATTCTGGAAATGCGTAACCGTCCATTTTCCACGATCACCCCGCAGGTGGTTGACTCCTGGGTTTACCACCGCTGGGCACTGGAAATCAGCCAGCACAGCTTCTTCGGCCGGGAGGTGTTTTTCCTCCGGCCGGTTTATCCCTATCTCCTCGCCCTGCTCTATCAACTATTCGGCCCCGGCGTAATGGTGGTTCAACTATTCCAGGCACTCCTGGCGACTGGTTCCTGCTACCTGCTGCTGATGATTACCGAACGCCTCTGCAGCCCCCGGGTTGCCTTCATCGCCGGCATCGGCTTCAGCCTCTGTGGTGTGCTCGTTTTCTACACCGGCACCCTGCTCTATGTTGAAATAACCATCTTTCTCAGTCTGCTGATAATCTATCTGCTGCTCACCGCGAATAAAAAATGGTGGCACTTTTTGCTGGCGGGCATCGGGCTGGGACTGTTCATCATCTGCCGGCCGGAAATGCTCCTCATCGTGCCCGGGCTGATTTTCTGGCTCAAACAGTTTGAGCGCGCCCGTCTCCGCTCGTTACTCATCTTTGCCATCGCCGGCTTAATGGTCATCATCACCGTTCCGGTACGAAATTATCTCGTCGCCCGGGACCCGGTCCTGTTTACCGCCCACTCCGGAATTAACTTTTATTTCGGCAACAACCCGGCCGCTGACGGCACCTGGCAACCGGTTGCCGAACTCAACCCCGGTATCGGCTTTTCCCATCAGCGCCTCAAGCAGACCGCAAAATATGTCAATGGTCAGGAACTCAGCTGGTCCCGGGCATCCGCCTACTGGACCAGCAGGGGGATCCAGTTCATCACCTCCCAGCCGGTCCGGTTCCTGAAGCTGCTCAGCCGCAAACTCCTGCTCTTTTTTGCCAATTATGAGGTCCCCAATAACTATTATCCGGAAACGGTCCGCCCCGCATCCCGGGCTTTACAGTTTGCCTTCATCAATTTCGGGCTGGTCCTCAGTTTCGCACTGCTCGGCATCGGCTTCTGCTGGAAAATCCGTTACCGGCTACTGCCGGTTTACTTATTTATCGGCGGCTATCTAATGTCCGCACTCCTGTTTTATGTCCTGTCCCGGCTGCGGGCGCCGATTCTGCCCTGGCTTTTAATCCCCGGCGCCGCCGCGGTTACTGAATGCTGGCAACTTCTGCAACAACGCAAATTCAAACTGCTTTTTGCCGTTCTGACCACCGCCGCCCTGATTTATCTCGGATCCAACCTCGTCCCGATTAACCGGAATGTGTACTCCGCCCAAGCCTGGACTCAACTCGGCAATATCTATCTGGAACTGAAAAAGCCCGGACCGGCAATCCAGGCGCTCAACAAAGCCCTCCACTACTACCCGGGACAATATTCTGCCCGCTATAGCCTGATCCAGGCTTATGCCGGAATGCACCGGCTTGCCGAAGCGGAAAGGGAATTTCAACAGCTACTGAATACCACCGGCAACAGCCCTGATGCCCAACAGATAATTCATCTTGCGGCAGCTCGCATCGGCATTGCCCGGCGGAACTTTCCCGCGGCGCTTGAGCACTATCAGGCGGCATTAAAAATCGACCCGAATAACCCGGAAACATACTATCTGATTGCGCTGGTCAATGTCAGCATCGGTGATATCGCAACCGCCAAAAAATATCTCTCCCTGACTTTGCAACTTGACCCGGACCACGATGCCGCTCGCTCCGCCCTGCTGCAGCTGGAGCAGTTACGATAATACCCGCCATCACATCGGTCAAAATCACCGCCACTGCCTCGCCCACCACCGGCATTCGAACCCCGGCTCCAACCCCGCCTTTCACCCCGCTCAAAACCGCCAACCGAACCGCTCCCTCCACCCTTCACCCCACCCTCAAACTGGCAGTCCCCCCACCAGACGCTTGATTTTGGTATTTTCTATTAACCATTTTAGAATTAAACGACTTATCAGTATGAACCGGGAAAATCACCCAAATTGGTTTTACTCCTGCCATTAAACTTGACTTGGGCACATCGATTGCTATAAACAACCTGTGTCCCTGATTCAGCCGGAACACAACTGGCAATTGCCAGCCCCCGAACCGCCGGCAATTGCCGAACTGGCATATGCCACCGGACTGCCTCTGCTCATCGCCCGACTGCTTTACAACCGTGGCTGCCGAACCCCGGCCGATTGTGAAGAGTTCCTCAACCCTTCACCTGCCCGACTGCACCGTCCGGATACGCTGCCGGACATCGGTCCAGCAACCGAAAGAATCCTCTCAGCGGTAATAAAAAAAGAGCCGGTTCTCGTTTACGGTGACTACGATGTTGACGGCATCTGCGGCACGGCAATCCTGATTACCGTCCTGAAGTGGCTGGGCGTGCCGGTAAACTACTATCTGCCCCACCGCCATACCGAAGGCTACGGTGTATCCCGTGCCGGCGTGGAATTTGCCATTAAAAACCGCTTCCGCCTGATGATCACCAATGACTGCGGCTCAACCGATATTCAAAATCTGACCCTTGCCCGCAATGCTGGCATTGATGTCATCGTCACCGACCATCATGAACCCGGACCGGTTCCGCCCCCGGCACTTGCCTTTGTTAACCCCAAGCGTGCCGATTCCGGCTATCCGTTCCGCGAACTTGCCGGTGCCGGTGTCGCCTTCAAACTTGCTTGGCAGTTGCTCTCTGCTACCAACCGTTCCCGGGAAGAACTGATTTCACTCTTGGACCTGGTCGGCCTTGCCACCATTGCTGACATTGTGCCGCTGGTGGGTGAAAACCGGATTATCGCCTGGCTGGGAATTGCGGCATTAAACAAGACTGCTCGCCCTGGCATCCGGATGTTAATGGAGCTCAGCCGGCTGAACCCTCGAAAACTGTCCACCCGCGACATCGCCTTCATACTTGCCCCGCGCCTGAATGCTGCCGGCCGCATCGGGCATGCCCGCACCGCCCTGGAACTGCTTTTGACCGATAACGAAACCACCGCCCGCGGACTGGCGCAGCAGCTGGAAGAGTTCAACCGCTCCCGCCAGCAGCAGGAAGACCTGATTCTCAACGAAGCCCGGCGCCTGATTGAACTGGCAAAAAAATATGAGCGCCGGGTTCTGGTCCTGGCTCACCCCAACTGGAACGAAGGGGTAATCGGGATCGTCGCCGCCAAACTGGTGGATGAGTTCTGGCGCCCCTGTATCCTGATTACCCTCTATCCGGACATCGGCAAAGGCTCGGCCCGCTCAGTTTCCGGGTTCAATCTTCACGAAGCGCTCAACCGCACCAGCGCCCATCTGCTTAACTTCGGTGGCCATCGCTATGCTGCCGGCATAAAAATCAAACCCGAGCAGATTGCCAACTTTGAAAAATCAATCAACGACTATGCGGCTGAACTTCCGGCATCAATATTTCAGCCAACCCTGAAAATTGAGGCCGGGGCCGAACTCAGGGAAATCACCCCGGAGTTAATGGAGTATCTCGCCCGGCTTCAGCCGTTCGGTCCGGACAACCCGGAACCGGTATTTGTCTCCACCGGTCTGGAAGTGGTGGGCTACCCGCGGCGCATCGGGAAAAACCGTGACCACCTGAAGTTCCGGGTGCGTGCCGGCAACATCGTCCTGCCGGCAATCGCCTGGCAGCGCAGCCGGGACATCCTCAACCTCCGGACCGGCCAGCCCGGTCATCTTGACATCTGTTATACGCTGACCGCGGACAGTTTCAACGGCACCGCTCAGTTACTGTTGAATGTCCTGGATTTAAAAACCAACCCCGAACGCTGACGGCAGCAGACGGTTTACCAGCGGTAATGGGCAAATGCCCGGTTGGCTTCCGCCATCTTGTGGGTGTCCTCTTTTTTCTTAAAGGCAGCGCCCTGCTTCCGGCTGGCGTCAATCAGTTCATTTGCCAGCCGTTCAATCATCGTATACTCGCTCCGCGCCCGAGCCGCTTCCACCAGCCACTTGATTGCCAGCGCATCCCGGCGCCGGGGCGGCACCTCCATCGGAATCTGATAAGTTGCGCCCCCGACCCGGCGCGGCCGCACTTCCAACACCGGCTTCACATTGTTAATTGCCTTCTGAAAAAGACCGAAGCCGTCTTCACCCGCCTTCTTCTCTGCCAGTGCCAGCGCCTCATAGAAAATCCGCTGGGCAACGGTCTTCTTGCCGTCCCACATCAATTTATTGATAAACTGGGCAACTAAAACCGAGTTAAACTTCGGGTCCGGCGCCACCCGGTGCAGTTTGTATTTACCTCGCCTCGCCATTTACCGCTCCTTATTCTGCGGACTGCTTGGGCCGCTTCACGCCATACTGACTCCGGGCCTGCTTTCTGCCCTCAACCCCACTGCAGTCATAAACGCCGCGCACCACATGGTACCGGACTCCGGGCAGGTCCTTCACCCGGCCGCCCCGGACGAGCACAATTGAATGTTCCTGAAGGTTATGCCCTTCACCGGGAATGTAGGCGGTCACCTCATAACCCGAAGTTAATCGCACCTTGCACACCTTGCGCAGGGCGGAATTCGGCTTTTTGGGTGTTGTAGTGTAAACCCGGGTGCACACCCCGCGCTTCAGGGGATTACCCCGCAACGCCGGTGTCTTGGACTTCGCCCGGACCTTCTTTCTCGGCTTCCGCACTAACTGATTAATTGTCGGCATATTACTCCTTTACTACTAATTATATTCAACATTGATTTTAATGGCAAATTTATCCCCCCATCGCTCTCAGGCCGCCTCCTGTTCCTTCACTTCCTCAGTCACCAGTTTTATCCGGCTGAACTCCCGGAAACCGGTGCCCGCCGGAATCAGCCGGCCAACAATCACATTCTCCTTTAATCCGCGCAACTTATCCTCCCGGCCCTGAATCGCCGCCTCCGAGAGCACCCGCGTGGTCTCCTGGAAAGATGCCGCCGACAGAAAACTTTCGGTCAGCAGTGCCGCCCGGGTAATACCCAGCAGAATCGGCTGATAACTGGCTGGCCGCAGACCCTCGGATAGCAGTCTTTCATTCTCATCAATTACCCGGCGCCGCTCCACAATCTCACCCTCAATAAAACTGGAATCGCCTGCATCCTCAATCCGGACCTTACGCAGCATCTGACGGACAATTATTGAGATATGCTTATCATTGATTTTGACCTTCTGCAACCGGTAAACTGCCTGAATCTGGTTCGTCAGAAAATCCTGGACCGCCAGCCAGCCCTTGACCCTTAGCACATCGTGCGGGTCAACCGAACCTTCACACAGCTTATCACCCGCTTTTACCCGGTCACCAGTCTGAACCAGCAGATACTTACCGTAGGGTATCTCATATTCCTTGACCGCACCACCGTCCGAGATAACCCGCACCTGCCGCTTCCCCTCTCTGGGCTCACCGACTTCAACCGTGCCATCAATCTCCGAAATTACCGCCGGTGATTTCACCCGCTTTGCCTCAAAAAGTTCCGCCACTTTGGGCAGCCCGCCGGTAATATCCCTGGTTCTTGCCATCTCCCGCAGCAGCCGCGCCAGAACATCACCCGGCACCACCGGCTGACCATCCTCAACCATCAGATAGGCACCCGCCGGCAGCGGACAGCGGTCGGTCACCTTACCCTTATCATCCACAATCTCCAGCATTGGATGAAGCCGGCGGACCCGGTCTTCAATGATGATACGCTGCATCCGGTCGGTCCGCTCATCAATATCCTCACGCAGGGTCCGGCCAACCTCGATATCCCGGAACCGAACTCTCCCCTTGACCTGAGCAAGCAAGGAAATTGAATAGGGCTCCCACTCAAACAGGACATCCCCCTCCTTCACCTCCTGCCCGTCTTCAACCCGAATAATAGCCCCGGCCGGCACGGTAAACGGCACCTGCCGCTCCGGTGCCACCAGCAGCATCTTGCCCTGAGCCAGCGTGGTTAACTCCCCGTCGCTCCGGCGGCTGACAACCAGATTTTCAAATTTGACTTTGCCATTGAAGCGCGCCGCTGCCTTGGTCTGTTCCGCCACCCGTGCCGCCACACCACCGACATGGAACGTCTTCAGGGTCAACTGCGTTCCGGGTTCGCCGATTGACTGGGCGGCAATAATCCCGACCGCCTCCCCGATTTCCACAATCCGACCGGTCGCCATATTCCGGCCGTAGCATTTGACGCACAACCCGTTCGGTGCCTCACAGGTTAAAACGGAGCGCACCCGGACCACTTCAATACCGCAATCTTCTATCTCCTCTGCCGCCTGGTCAGTAATCTCTTCGCCGGCATGAACAATCACCTCATTGGTAACCGGATTGACAATATCATCAAGCGCAAACCGCCCGGCAATCCGTTCACTCAGCGGCTCAATAATATCACCCCCCTCCCGCAGGGCGGTCACCTCCTGACCAACGATTGTCCTGCAGTCCTCCATCGTAATCACCACATCCTGTGCCACATCAACCAGCCGCCGGGTCAGATAACCTGCCTCCGCGGTCTTCAGCGCGGTATCGGTAAGCCCCTTGCGTGCGCCGTGGGTGGAAATAAAATACTCCCAGACCGACAGCCCCTCCCGGAATGAACTTTTAATCGGCGTTTCAATCACCTCTTCCCCAACCGTTCTCCGCTGCGGTTTTGCCATCAACCCCCGCATCCCGCCCAGCTGCGCCGCCTGCGTCCGGGAACCGCGGGCACCGGAATCAATCAGCATAAAAACCGGATTAAACCCCGCCTGGTCCTGGCGAAGCCGCTCCATTAAAGCCTCTTCCACTTCCGCCGCTGCCAGGGTCCAGGTATTGACGATCTTATTGTACTTCTCCGACTCGGTCATCAACCCCCGGTCATACGCCTTCTGAACCCGCCGCACCTCCTCTTCGCTGCGCTCAAGGATTTTCTGCTTCTCCTGGGGCACCACCACATCGTCCATGCCGATTGACAAACCGGACCTGGTGGCCATCTCAAAACCGAGGTCCTTGAGGTCATCCAGCAGTCGGACCGTTACATCCAACCCCAGCGTCCGGGCACAGCGGTCAATCAATCCCGCGAGTTTGTCCTTGGGAACAATCTCATTAACAAACCGCAGGGCCGCTGGCAGCACCTCATTGAATATCACCCGGCCAACGGTAGTCACCACCATTTTCCCGTTATACCGGAAATTTATCCAGTCATGCAGGTCCAGTTCATTCAGGTCAAATGCCGAACGCACCGTATGGAAATCGTCAAAGATACCGACCGGCTGCGGGGCACCGACTTTTGCCTTCGTAATGTAATATATCCCGGCGACGATATCCTGGGATGGAACCATTAACGGCTTGCCGTGCGCCGGCGACAGAATATTATGTGGCGCCAGCATTAAAACCGCCGCCTCCAGAATCCCCTCCGGCGTCACCGGGACATGAACCGACATCGTGTCACCATCAAAATCGGCATTGAAGGGTGGACAGACCAGCGGATGAATCCCAATTGCCCGGTGTTCTGCCAGTATCGGATAAAATGCCTCAATTGACACCCGGTGTAATGTCGGTGCTCGGTTCAGCAGCACCGGATGGTCCCGGGTAACCTCCTCCAGCACCTCCCACACCTCCGGTGCCTCCTGACGGTACATCAACTTCGCACTCCGTTCACTGTCCGCAAGTTTACGCTCCTCCAGCCGGCGCAGAATCATCGGCTTGAAAAGCTCCAGCGCCATTTCCTTCGGCAGACTGCACTGATGGAGCTTCAGAGTCGGGTCAACAACAATCACCGAACGGCCAGAATAATCAACCCGTTTGCCCAGCAGGTTGCGTCGAAACCTTCCCTGTTTCCCGCGCAGCGCCTCACACAGCGACTTCAATGGCCGCCCGGCTTTGCCGCGGACTGGCCTCGGTCTGGATTCATTCAAAAACAGCGCATCAACCGCATCCTGAAGCATCCGCTTCTCATTCTTCAGAATGATTTCCGGAGTGCGGATGGACATCAGATGTTTGAGGCGGTTATTACGCACAATTACCCGCTTGTAAAGGTCATTCAGGTCAGAGGTCGCATAACGCCCCCCTTCCAGCGGTACCAGCGGCCGCAAATCCGGCGGTATCACCGGCAGCACATCAAGAATCATCCATTCTGGTCGGGCCCCGGAAGTGCGAAAAGCCTCCACCACCCGCAACCGGCGCAGTAAACTGAAGCGCCTGGAACTCTCATGTTTAATCCGCGCCCTTAAATCGGCCGCTAAGTCGTCAAGTTCAATTCCGGCCAGCAGGCGCTTAAGCGCGCTCGCCCCGCTGTCCACCTCAAAGCCCTCATATTTTTTCTTAGCCGCCTCCTGATATTCATCCTCATCCAGGAGGTCCATCTTCTTATACGGCGAGGCACCGGGTTCCACCACCACATAAACCTCGTAATTCAGAATCGTTTCCACCTGATTGATTGTCAGATCCAGCATCAGCCCGATTTTCGAAGGCGGCACATGGTAGAAAAGGGTATGCGCCACCGGCACCGCCAGTTCAATATGCCCCATCCGCTGTCGTCTGACCGCTGAGGTTGTAACCTCCACTCCGCACCGGTCACAGACTATGCCCTTATAGCGCACCCTCTTATACTTACCGCAGTTGCACTCATAGTCCTTTACCGGGCCGAAAATCCGTTCGCAGAACAACCCGTCCTTTTCCGGTTTCTGGGTCCGGTAATTGATTGTCTCAGGCTTAATCACCTCGCCACTGGACCAGCTGCGGATCGTTTCCGGCGAGGCGATCCGTAATTTTAGTGAATCAAAATCATACACAAAATCTCTTTCACTGCTCATCCGCCCTCCTCAACTGCCATTCATTATACTTTTTTCTCACGTTCGGGAATTAACTCCAGACCCAGTCCCTGCAACTCCTTGATCAGCACGGCAAAAGAAGCCGGCGCCTTGGGCCGCGGCGGGTTTTTCCCGCGAATCAGTGCCTCATAAAGGGCACTTCTGCCTTCAACATCGTCGGACTTGATGGTCAGCATTTCCTGAAGGGCATGGGCAGCGCCGTAAGCCTCCAGCGCCCAGACCTCCATCTCGCCGAACCGCTGACCGCCAAACTGCGCCTTGCCCCCAAGCGGCTGCTGAGTAATCAGTGAGTATTTTCCGGTAGAACGGGCATGGATTTTGTCATCCACCATATGAATCAATTTCATCATATACATTACCCCGACCGTCACCTTGCCATCAAACCGCTCGCCGGTCCGGCCGTCATAAAGCACAACTTTACCATCCGCCGGCAGCCCCGCCCGGGTCAGCTCCTCGCGAATTTCCTCAGGAGTGGCGCTCTCAAATACCGGACACACCGCCTGATAGCCGAGCACCCTGGCTGCCCATCCCAGATGCGCCTCCAGCACCTGCCCGAGATTCATCCGTGAGGGCACACCCAGCGGATTTAACACCATATCAACCGGCAAACCGCGCATCTCCTTAATCGTTTCACTGTTCTCCGTCTCCGGGTTGACGGCCAGGAACGGCATATCCTCAACCGGCAGAATCTTGGAAACTACTCCCTTATTCCCGTGCCGGCCGGCAAATTTATCGCCTACCGACAACCGGCGCTTCTGGGCAATGAAAATGGTAATTGACCGGTTGACACCATGCGGTAGTTCATCCCCGCGACTTGCCCGTTCCTCCTCCGCCTTTCTTTCCTGCTGGGCACGGGTCAGCGCCTCATCATACTCATTAAGTATCTGCCTGATTTCATCCTGCAATTTAGGATTGACCAGCAGCTGTTCAAAATTGACAACGCTGGAAAAATTTTCCGAATTCAGGAATTCTTCAGTCATTACCAGCCCGGCTTTGTGGATAATTTCCCCTCTACTCGTCCGGGCGTTGGCTGCTGCCTTATGCCCCTTGAGCACTGCCTTCAGTTTCTCATCGCGGCGCTGGCGGAAAAACTCCTTCTTCAGTTCATAACGGCGCTCCGCCTCCGCCAGCCGGTCCTTTTCCAGCCGCCGCGAGAGCGGGTCTTTCAGCTTGCGCGACAGAATTCTCCGGTCAATGACCGTACCGAAGACCCCGGGTTCAACCCGCAGGGAAGTATCCTTTACATTTGCCGCCTTTTCGCCGAAAATCGCCCGCAGCAGCCGCTCTTCCGGTGTATATTCGGTTTCGCCCTTGGGGGTAATTCTGCCCACTAAAATATCACCCGGCCCGACTTCGGCGCCAATCCGGACAATCCCGAACTCATCGAGATTCCTCAACTCCTCCTCGGTCGCTCCGGGGATGTCCCGGGTAATCTGCTCCGCCCCCAGCTTTGTTTCCCGGGCTTGAATTTCAAACTCCAGAATCTGAATTGAAGTAAAGGCATCTTCCTTCAGCAAATCCTCGGACACGATTATTGCGTCCTCATAATTATATCCCCGCCACGGAACAAATGCGACCAGCACATTTCTTCCCAGTGCCAGCTGCCCTTCGTCCGTTGCCGGACCATCGGCAAGCAGGTCCCCCTTCTTCACCTCGTCGCCGACCCTGACCACCGGTCGCTGATTCAAACAGGTGTACTGATTGGACTTCCGGTATTTAATTAACCGATGCTCAATCAGTCCCTTTTCGCTCCGGATGATAACCCGCTTGGCATCCACCTTGGTCACAATCCCGCCTTCCTCGGCAAGCACCACCGCGCCCGATTCGGTAGCAAACTTACCCTCAACTCCGGTCGCCACCAGCGGCTTCTGGGGAACGAGCAAGGGCACGGCTTGACGCTGCATATTAGCACCCATCAGTGCCCGGTCCGCGTCATCATGTTCCAGAAATGGTATCATCACCGTTGATGGCGCAAAAAGCTGTTTGGGCGAAACATCCATCAGGTCAACCTCTGCCACCGGCACAATCACCACATCGCCTTTGCGCCGGCAGACAACCTCCCGCTGGGCAAATCGACCGTCGGGCAACAGTTGACTGGTCGCCTGGGCAATCGTATAATTGTCCTCCTCGTCCGGAGTCAGATAAACCTCCTTCCCCTTGCCCATTATCACCTGTCCATCCTTCACCGGCCAGTAGGGTGTGGAGATAAATCCGAACGGGTCAATGCGTGCATAGGTGGCGACGGTGGCAATTAAACCAATATTCGGACCTTCCGGCGTCTCAATTGGGCACAGCCGTCCATAATGTGAATAGTGGACATCCCGGACCTCAAAACCGGCGGTTTCCTTGGTCAAGCCGCCCGGACCGAGGGTGGAAACCCGACGTTTATGAGTCAACTCGGCAAGTGGGTTGGTCTGCTCCATAAACTGACACAGCTGACTCTGGGTAAAAAACTGCATGACCGCGTTGGCAACCACCCGAGTGTTAACCAGCTCCTGCGGCTGTAACTGGGTATCGTCCACAAATGCCGCCCGTTCCCGGACATTCTGTGCCAGTTGGGTCAGGGCAAGCCGGAACTGGTTTTCCAGCAGTTCACCCACCCGCCGGACCCGCCGGCTGCCCAGATGGTCCACATCATCCAGCTGATACCTCAGCATCTGCGTCTCCAGCCGGTAACCGTTTTTCTTCAGCACCGCCGCCGCCAGCTTCCCGGTCTCTTCCGATTTAAACCACAGCTCCATCCGCCTACGCCGCTCATAAAAATTTTGGCTGTCCGGAGCGGCACCATTCTCAGTGAGCAGGCTGACCATTTTCTCTCCGTCCGACCTGCCCTCGCACTCCACTTTAATTACCGCAAATTGCGCCTCCGCCGCAATATTCAACAGCCGCGCAATAATTGCAAAGATATCACCGGCATCCAGGGCGGTCTGACTCAATGGCTTTCTCATCCACAGGCGCTGATTCAGTTTCAACCGTCCGACTCGGCCCAGATCAAACCGGCGAACATCAAAAAGCATTGCCGAAATCATACTCTCAGCGATATCCATTGAGTGCGGTGCAATTCCCCGCAGCCGTAAATAGATTCTCTTTATCGCATCCTCTTTAGAGGTTGACTTGTCCGCCGCCAGTGTGTTGACGATAATATCAATCCCGGCCTGTCCCGGAATTATCACCTCCGCCTCAGTAACCCCCTTCGCAGTCAGATACTCCAAAACCCCTTCGGTAATCAGCTCGCCGGCTCGCGCCAGCAGAACCGCGCCCCCGCTCCCGCCATCATCCTTTCCCGGTTCCGTACCCATCAGATCAGCGGCAAGCACATCCCCAACCCTGAACTTCCTCCGTTCCACCTTAAAAAGCTGCCGGATAATATCGGCATGCCGGTATCCCAGTGCCTGAAGAAATGTCCCGGCTGAAATCCGTTTCTTGCGGTCCAGCACTACCATCAGCGTCTGATTTTTGTCAATCACCAGCTCAAACCATGCGCCCCGCAACGGCACCAGCAAGGCCGAGAGCTCCTCTTCCTCCTCTGAAAAATAGACCCCGGGAGAGCGATGCAGTTGGCTCACCACCACCCGTTCCACGCCATTGATGATAAACGAACCATTGGCGGTCATCCAGGGCAACTCACAGAAGTAAACCTCCTGCTCAATCACATCCCTGACATCTGCAGCCGGTGCCTCATCAACCTTGTCCTTTTTCCAGCCCAGCTTCACCAGCCGGAAAACCACCTTGAGCGGCAGGGCGTAGGTTGCTCCGCGGGCAATTGCCTCTTCAGGTGAATAGCGCGGCTCGCCGAATTGATAACGGACATATTCCAGCCGGAAATTCTTGTGCTCATCAACAATCGGAAACATCTCCCGGAATACCGCCTCCAGCCCCTGGATCTTCCGCTCCTCGGAAGGCACATTGTATTGAGTAAACTCGGTAAATGACTCCCGCTGAAGGGACAGCAGGTCAGGAACTTCCAGCACCGTTCGGCTTTTCGCAAAGTTCTTCTGTTTTTTTATGTTCATGGGACTCTTTCCCCTTTATAACTGCACGCTTCCCCTAATTACCTCATTACCGCTCAACGGCAGCCATCAACCGACCAGCTGGTCAATCATCCACCTATTTGATTTCTACCTTGGCGCCGACCTCTTCCAGTTTTGCCTTCAGGCGCTCAGCCTCCTCGCGACTGACGTTCTCTTTGATTACACTTGGCGTTTTTTCAATTATGTCCTTGGCCTCCTTTAAACCCAGCTGGGTCAGGGCGCGCAGTTCCTTCAAAACCTGAATCTTTTTGTCTCCGACCGAGACCAGTGTCACCGTAAACTCGGTCTTTTCCTCCGCCTTCGCCTCAGCGGCGGCGCTGCCGCCAGCTGCCTGAGGAGCCGCCACTCCGGCAACAAATGCCGGTGCGGTCACGCCAAACTTCTCCTTCAACTCCTTGACCAGAGCCGCCAGTTCCGTTACGGTCAAACTTTCAATGGTCGCAATTAACTGCTGAACTTTATCCTCAGACATTTTTCCTCCTTATCTTTTAACCTTATCAACCATGCTTAGAAGCAGCAATCTTAAAAAACGGTGGGGAAATCCCTCGGCCTGCTGAATTTTCATACAGCACCTTCAGCCCCGGCGCCCCTTTTCGACAACTCCTCTAACACCCACACCAGTTCGCTCAACATACCTTCCAGAACCCAAATCAGCCTGGCAATCGGTCCATTCAACACCCCCACCAGCTCCACGCGCAGCTCCTCCTTGGTCGGCAGCGAAGCCAGCAGGTCAAACTGCTCCGGGGTATAAATCGCATGCTCAAGAAAGGCCCCCTTAAATTTAAGATTGACTAACCGCCTGGTCACCTCCTTCAGAAACCGGGCGGGCGCCACCGGGTCCTCAGTGGCAAATACCATGCTCGTTGGCCCACGCAACACCTCAGCAATCCGTTCTGGAACACCGCATTCCATTAACGCCCGCAGTGCCAGCTGATTCTTCACCACCTTTACCGTCATCCGCCGCTGCCGGGCATGCTGACGGAAATCGTTGAAATCATTCGCCGTCAGACCAGTAAAATCAATGAAATAAAGGGCGGTTGCACTCCTTATCCTTTCCTTCAGCTCTTCAATGAATTTGACCTTTTCATCCTTTGGCATGTTAAACCTCACGCTTGGCAGTTTCACTGAACTCCTTGGTGTCCACCCGCACACCTACACCCATAGTGGAAGAAATAACCACCTTGCGAATAAACTGCCCCTTGGCAGTTGCCGGTTTATTCCTCATTAATTCGCGGATAAAAACCTGAATATTTTCCATCAGCTGTTCCGGGGTAAACGAAACCTTCCCCACCACCGCATGAACATTACCGGTCTTGTCATTCCGGTAATTGATGCGCCCGGCCTTCAAAGCCCGGATTGCCGCCCCGATATCAAAGGTTACCGTCTGGGTCTTCGGTGACGGCATCAGCCCCTTCGGTCCCAAAATCTTACCTAATTTCCCGACCGCCGGCATCGTATCCGGAGTTGCCACCGCCACATCAAAATCGGTCCACCCGTCGCTGATCTTTTCCACCAGGTCTTCAAATCCGACATAATCGGCACCGGCGGCCTTTGCCTCATCCACCTTATCTCCCTTGACAAACGCCAGCACCCGCACCTTCTTGCCGGTTCCGTGCGGCAGACTCACCGTTCCGGCAACCGTCTGCTCCTGCTTCTTGGGGTCGATTCCCAGTCGCACCGCCACCTCTACCGATTCATCAAACCGCGCACTGGCATTTTCCTTCACCAGCCTCACCGCCTCTGCCAGCGAATAACTTTTCAGCCGGTCCACCTTCTGCCGGATTGCCTGATACCGTTTACTGTGCTTCATTAATCCTCCACCGTCAGCCCCATTGAACGGGCCGTCCCTTCAATGATTTTAACCGCCGCTTCCAGACTGCTGGCATTGAGGTCCTTCATCTTCTTCTCGGCAATCTCCCGAATTGCTTTCCGGGAAACTACTCCTACCTTGACCCGGTTGGGTTCGGCTGAACCCTTTGCCAGTCCTGCTGCCTGTTTCAGCAGCACCGAGGCGGGCGGACTCTTAGTAACAAAGGTAAACTTCCGGTCGGCATAGATGGTCACAATTACCGGAATCAGCATTCCCGGTGGTTCCTTCCTGGTCGCCTCATTGAACGCCCGGATGAACTCGGCGATGTTAACGCCGTGCTGGCCCAGTGCCGGACCAACCGGCGGTGCCGCGGTTGCCTGTCCTGCCGGAATCTGTAATTTTACCACTGCCAGAACTTTCTTCGTCATCATGCAAACTCCTCCCTAAATTGGCTGGACCTCAAGAAAATCAAGGTCAATCGGGGTCGGCCGTCCGAAAATGGTCACCATCACCTTGACCCGGCGCCGTTCGGGTATAATTTCCTCCACCGTTCCGGTAAAGCCGGCAAACGGCCCCTTGGTCACCTTCACCGTCTCGCCCTTTTCAAACGGCGCCTCCGGCTCAACCTGGTCCCGTCCCTTCTCCATCTGCTCGCAAATCGCCGCTACCTCATCTTCGGAAAGCGCCAGTGGCTGCTGCTTGGTGCCGAGAATATGAGTAACCCCGGGAATTGAGGTCACCAGCTTTAGCGCCTCCTCCACCGGTTCCATCTCCACCACAATATATCCCGGATATAAGCGCCGCTCCTCGGTAACAATCTTTGACTTCCGGACTCGGGCAACCTTCTCTGCCGGCAGTATCACCCGACCGAACAGCGCCTCCTTACCTTGACTCTTAATCGCCTTTTCCAGCAGTTCCTTCACCTTTTTCTCCCGACCGGTATAAGTATGCACCACAAAAAACTTCATCACGCAATTTCCATTACCTAACGCAGTATCAGTGCCAAAAGCCGGGAAAACACAAAATCACACAGCCCGATAAAAGCCGCCAGCACCGCGGAAAAGGCAATTACCACCAGCGTTGTCGTCCACAGTTCCCTCGGCTTGACCCAGGAAACCTTCTTCAATTCGGTAATAACATCCTTGATGTACTCTTTTATTTTCTTCCCGAGTGTCATTTTATTTTCAGGCCAGGAGGGATTTGAACCCCCAACCTACGGATTTGGAGTCCGCCGCTCTACCGTTAGAGCTACTGGCCTATTTAACCTCCTTGTGAACTGTATGTTTCCGACAGAAGGGACAGAACTTCTTCAATTCCATCCGCTGTGTCTTCTTCTTATTTTTATCAGTATGATAATTCCGGTTCTTGCACTCCGAGCAAGCCAGGGTAACGAATACGCGCATGGTGATTACTCAATAATCTCCACCACCGTTCCCGCACCAACGGTTCTGCCGCCTTCCCGGATGGCGAACTTGGAGTTCTGCTCCAGCGCCACCGGCGTAATCAGCTCAATCTCCATGGTCACATGGTCGCCGGGCATAACCATCTCCACGCCCGGTGGCAGCTGAACCGTACCGGTGACATCGGTCGTCCGGATATAAAACTGCGGCCGGTAACCGGTAAAGAACGGGGTATGCCTGCCCCCCTCCTCCTTGGTCAAAACATAAACCTCAGCCTTGAACTTCTTGTACGGCTTGATTGAACCGGGCGCCGCCACCACCATGCCTCTTTCCACCTCATCCTTACCCACACCCCGCAGCAGTAAACCGACATTGTCACCCGCCCGAGCGTCATCCAGAATCTTCCGGAACATTTCAATACTGGTAACCACCACCTTGTCGTGCTTACCGAAACCGACAATCTCAACCTCGCTACCCGGCTTGAGCACTCCCCGCTCCACCCGGCCAGTGACCACCGTGCCGCGGCCGGTGATGGAGAAGATGTCTTCAATCGGCATCAGGAACGGTTTGTCAATATCACGCACCGGTTCGGGAATGAACTCATCCAGCGCCTTGACTAACTCCCAGATTGAATCCACATTCGGACCGGATTCCTCCTGTAATGCCTTCAGGGCACTACCCTTGATAATCGGGGTCTGATCGCCCGGGAATCCGTATTTATTAAGGATATCCTTAATCTCCTCGGAGACCAGTTCAATCAAATCCGGGTCGTCAACCATGTCCACCTTGTTTAAATAAACAACCACTGCCGGCACATTGACCTGCCGCGCCAGCAGGATGTGCTCGGTAGTCTGGGGCATCGGACCGTCGGCAGCCGAAACCACCAGAATTGCCCCGTCCATCTGTGCGGCCCCGGTAATCATATTCTTGATGTAGTCGGCATGACCCGGACAGTCAATATGGGCATAATGCCGCTTTTCACTCTCATACTCAACATGAGAAACCGCAATCGTCAAAATCTTGGTTTCATCCCGGCGGCCATGGGCTTCACTGGCTTTTGCCACCTGGTCATAGGTGGTATAAGTTGCCAGCCCCTTAGTTGCCAGCACCTTGGTAATCGCTGAAGTCAGCGTGGTCTTCCCGTGATCCACATGACCGATCGTCCCGACATTAACATGCGGCTTTTTGCGTTCAAACTTTGCCTTTGACATATCATTTCCTCCTTATCTCATAGCAAGAACTCGGTTGCCAAAGCACCCGCTCATAGCCAATTATTCAGCCCACGGCCGGAATTGAACCGGCGACCTCTTCCTTACCAAGGAAGTGCTCTGCCGACTGAGCTACATGGGCAACACAAAAGTTCATTAATTATAATTATAACTTATCTTTTGTCAACTATTTCTTATTCTTATTTACACGCCCCTCAGCGGGCGATGGGAGTCGAACCCACGCAAACAGCTTGGAAGGCTGTTGTGCTACCATTACACCACGCCCGCAAAAGCGGGTTAAATTTTCAAAATGGACGGGGAAGGATTCGAACCTCCGTAGGCGTTCGCCAGCAGATTTACAGTCTGCCCCCTTTAACCACTCGGGAACCCGTCCATTAACCTCAGCCGACAGAGGGAGTCGAACCCCCGACCTGAGGTTTACAAAACCTCTGCTCTACCGGCTGAGCTATGTCGGCATTTGCCTTTATCTGTCCTTTATCATAATAATTAACCTGCGCCGGTCAAGTTTGGCGTCAGGTTACAGCCGGCATCACCTTTCATTTATCGGGTCAGCACCAGCTTGCCCCAAGTTTCGCTCTGCTCCGCCTTCACCCGGAAGAAGTAAACCCCGCGCGCCACTTCCTGACCACTTTCATCCCTGCCATCCCAAGAAAACTCCTGACTCAGGGTCACCGGCTGTTCCTTTGCCACCGTCCGGACCAGCCGGCCGGCATTGTCGTAAATCTGAAGGCTTACCCTGCCGGCCCGGACAAGGGTCACCACCAGCGCGGTCCGGCTGCTAAACGGGTTGGGCTTGACCGTAACCCGCATCCCGGGCACCGCGCTCGGATAGACCGGACCTTCTTCCACATTCACATTGCCCATATTGAACCCGACCACCTTCAAAATCATATTATTTGAGCCGGAAAGATACTGCATAATCGTCACCCAGTAGGAGCCGTCCCTCGGGTCGCATTCAATCCCGCGCATATTCCACTCGGTATTGCTGAACCGAAAACGGTTAAGCAGGGTGCCATTCTCCCGGTCCAGTTCCATCATCGCACAGGAGTCAAGGGTGGTCCCGCCGGCATCAAACCAGGAATACATATTCAGGATTGAAGGCGGATGGCTGGGTGAACGGTAATCCAGTGCCAGACATCTGGTTCCGTAATAACCCGCCACCGGATGAATGATGGTATCCAGGATATTACCCAGCGTATCATAAACAAAAATTCGCTGCTGATTGGTGGTCCGCCGGTCACTCACATAAACCAGATGGCTCTCCTCATGCTCAACCACGCCGCACGGATATTCAGCCTGGGGAACGGTGAAATACCTGATAACCGAGCCGGTCGGAGTAATCTTGTAAACCCGCTTGGATGGGTTTGCCACGAGCCAGAAGGTGTTATCATAGGCGCAGTAATCAATATCGGTGCACGAATCTTCAGGCAGGGTGATGGTTCCGCGCAGTTGCAGGAACGAATCCGAGCTGTATTTATAGGCGGTATTGCTGAAGAAATACAGGCAGTAAAGCAGGCTATCCGAACTGTTGTAAGTTAGACCGTAAAGCCCCCAGTCGGTCGGCATTCCGGGACAGACCTTCGGGCCCCAAATGATCGTCCCGGGCTGGGGCGGTGGCTCACCCACGCGCAAAGTAATACCGATTCTGGTTGCGTAGTCCGCACTGTCACCGGTGACAAACAGGGTGCAGG
>JBAMLV010000003.1:0-50319 GCA_039793395.1 bacterium
ACAATGAACAATCAGCAGGATGTGCTCAATCGGCTGGCTTCGGCGGTCGTGCAACTGGCAAGGGATGAGGTGGTGCGGCTGTGTGCGGTGGCACTTGACCAGCAAATTCCGGCTGATGTCGCTCTGGAGCAGGGGCTGGCAAGGGGGATGCGGCTGGTTGGGGAAAAGTTTGCCCGTCAGGAGTATTTTGTGCCCGAGGTGCTTGCCGCCGCCCGGGCAATGTATGCCGGTTTTGACATCCTGAAGGAGCGACTGCCGCGGGTCAGCACGAACCGTGCCCGGATTGCCCTGGGTGTGGTCCAGGGTGATATCCACGACATCGGCAAGAATATCGTCAGGGTGATGGCACAGGCTGCCGGCTATCAGGTGGTTGACCTGGGCCGGAATGTGCCGGTTGAGCAGTTTGTCAATGCGGTCCGGGATGGGGTGAGCGCTATCGGGCTATCGGCGCTGATGACCACCACGATGCCGGTGATGGCAAAGGTAATTGAGGCGCTGAAGCAAGCCGGACTGCGGGACCGGGTAAAGGTGCTGGTTGGAGGCGCACCGGTGAACCCGCTGTTTGCCGGGCAGATTGGCGCCGACGGTTATGCACCGGATGCCCATAATGCGATTGCCGAAATCCGGCGTCTGATTGAGCAGTGAGCACCCCAAGGGAACGGCTGGTCCAGCTGGTTAACACCCCAAGTGAACAGTTAAAAGCCGACCCGGTTGCCCCGCTGGTTTTTCCGATGGTGGTTGCCAATTATGCCGCCCGGCTTGCCGGCGAAAAACTGCACCGGGCAATCACCGACCCCCAGGTGCTGAGTTCGGTTCTGTTTTACTGTTATCAGCGGTTTGAATATGACCTGATAATGGTGTTTACCGATGTGCTGGTTGAAGCCGAGGCAATGGGCAGCACAGTTGAAATTCTTGCGGATGAACCGCCACTGCTCCTTCAGCCCGCAGGTGTAAGTGCCCGGCTTGCCGAACCGGAAAAGGACTGCCGGCTGCCGGTGGTGCTGAATGCCACCCGGTGGCTGGTGAGGCAGGCACAGGACCGGGTGTTTGTTGTGGTCTCACTGAAAGGACCGTTCACGCTTGCCAGTTTCCTCTGCGGTCCGGAGCAGTTTCTGGAACTGCTGGTCAATGGACCAGAAATTGCCCATCATTACCTCCGGCTGGCAACCGAAAATCAGCTCCGGTATCTGCGGGCAATCGTCAACTCCGGCGGTGTGCCCTTTATCGGTGACCCGATGGCTTCCGGCAGTATCATCGGTCCGGAGCAGTTCCGGCGGTTTGCCCTGCCCTATTTGCAGGAACTGACCAATGCCGCTCATACCCTTGGCGTCTGGACCGGCTTGCATATCTGCGGCGATACCAGCCGGCTTCTAAAACTGCTTGCCCCGACCGGTGCTGACATTCTGAGCCTGGATGAAATGAACCTGTCAATGGTTCGGGAACGGCTGGGACCGGAAGTGGTGATTATGGGCAATGTGTCAACCGCACTGCTTGCGTCCGGCACGCCGGCGATGGTCGAGCAGGCAGCGGCGCGCTGTCTTGCGGACGGAATGCCGAAACTGCTCCTTGCCTCAGCCTGCGATGTGCCGGTTGATACCCCGGCAGAAAACATCACCGCGCTGGTCCGCACTGCCCGGGAGTGGCGATGCTCATAAAAATCCTGCCCCGGAAAAAGCACACCCTGCGGGAACTGCTGATTGACCGGGGAGTGGTTTTAGCCGGGGAATGCGGTGGCCAGGGCAAATGCGGGCAGTGCCGGGTTAAGGTCAACAACCGGCTGGTGCTTGCCTGCCAGTTCATCCCGGATGCACCGGTAATGGTGGAACTTGAAGAAAATCCAGCACCAGCATCCGCGCGCATTAGCACCTGCCGGCGGCGCAATCTGGTCCTGGCCGCTGACATCGGCACCACCACCATCACCCTGGCCGCAGTTGACCCGGAGCAGGGCCGGGCAGTCCGCACCACCACCCAGCTGAATCCCCAGGCACGCCTTGGCGCCGATGTCATTAGCCGCATCGCTCAGGCAGCCCGGGTGCGCAAAATCCGGCTCACAGCACTGCTTGAGCAGTTTATCCAGGAGGCAGGGATTGACCCGCGGCGGGTGGTGACCGCGGTCGGCAATACGGTGATGATGCACTTTCTTTTTAATCAGAGTCCAGCCGGACTGGGCAGTTATCCCTACCGCTCCCGCCTGCCCCTGAAGCAGGTTCTCACCAGCCGGATTGACCGCTTGCGACTCCGCACCCTGCCGCTGCTGGGCTCGTTTATCGGCAGTGACTGCACCGCGGCAATCATTGCCAGCGGTATTTACCGGCATAAGCAACCGGCGTTGCTGATTGATGCCGGCACCAATGGCGAACTAATCTTAGGCAACCGCGACCGCCTGCTTGTCTGCTCCACCGCTGCTGGACCGGCTTTTGAAGGGGCAACCCTGGAATGCGGTTCCCTTTTCCAGCCCGGGGCGGTGGTCGCTGCTGAGTATAAAACCGGCAGGTGGCAATTGAAAACCGCGGGCAGGCTGAAGCCAAAAAGCATCTGCGGTTCCGGGGTGCTGGATGTGGTCGCCAGCGGTCTGAAGGCGGGCTTGATTCTGCCTTCGGGCCGGCTGGCAGCGGGCAACCGGCTGACCATTTATGAAGACCACGGGCGTGCGCTCTACCTTTCCCAGGCCGACCTCCGGCAGGTTCAACTGGCAAAGGCGGCAATCGCTGCCGGTATCCGGATTTTGCTGAAAAGATGGTTCGGCACCGAGCAGCAATTTAACCGGATTGACCGGCTGATTATCACCGGCCGGTTTGGCAACCGGATAAATCCGGAATCGGCATTCACTATTGGCATCCTGCCCCGGGTCAGGTTCGCAATAATCCGTCAGCATCCAAACCTGGCGCTTGCCGGCGCCATCAAAGCCGTAACCAACCCTGAAATTGTGCCCCTTGCCCGGACCATCGCCCGGCGCTGTGAAGAGGTGGTTCTGTCAGAACAGCCCGAGTTTGAATCACTCTTTGTCTCCGGAATGGAGTTAAAAAGATGGGAATAAATGAGCCGGAATCGTTGACCGTTCTGCGCCAGCACCGCCTGAACGAACTTCAGGAATTGAAAAGCCGGGGCACAAGGCTGATCGGCTATTTCTGTCTTTATGTGCCGGTGGAAATTGTCCGGGCTGCCGGTGCGGTGCCGGTCCGGCTTGCCCGGGCTGACTATCCCTCATCGGTTGCCGGCGAGCAACTGCTGCGGGTTGATGCCTGCCCGTTCTGTAAAAGCAGCCTGGGGCTTTTTAACTCCGACCCGCTGTATCAGCAGTTGGATGGTGTTATTTTTGTCAATACCTGCGATATGATGCGCCGGTTGCCGGAATTGGTGGCAACCCGGGTCCGGATTCCGGTATTCCAGCTTTATCTGCCCCGGACCTCAGAACCGGTGCCCTCCCGGATTGCCGAGTTCACCCGCCAGTTGAACCGGCTGACCGAATTTTTGAGCCACCTCACCGGCACCACCCCGGACCGGGAACGCCTGCTTGCCGCCATCAGCACCGAAAATCAGCTCCGCTCAAAACTGCGCGCCCTGGAAATGCTGCGTGCTGTTCCCGGTTCCGGATTGAAAACCAGCCGTTTTTTTGACCTGATTGCCCTTGCCACCCTGCTGGCACCGGAACAGACCTTAACCCTGATTTCGGAAATCATCAACCCGCCCACCCCACCCGCGGTTGATGAATGCCAACCCCGCCTGCTCCTTGCCGGCAGTATTGTTGCCGAATCGGACCGGGACCTGCTCAATCTCATTGAGGAACGGGCGGCAATTGTTGCCGATGTCATCTGCACCGGTGCCCGGTTGGTGGAGGGTGAGGTTGCAACCACCGCTGAGCCGCTGACCGCACTTGCCCGTTATTATTTTGGGCGCATCCCCTGTGCCTGCCGCCGTCCAAACGACCGGCTGTATCAGCACATCCAGCAACTGATTGAGCAGCGCCGGGTCCAGGGAATTGTTTACCAGACCCTGCTCTACTGCGACCCCTGGCGGTTTGAAGCCCGGGACCTCAGGCGCTGGACCGGCCTGCCGATGCTGGAGATTGACCACGACTACTCCCGGCAGAATTACGAGCAGTTGCGCACCCGGATTGAGGCGTTTGTTGAAATGCTGTGTTCACTCAAGCGATGAACGAATTAAATTTTGGCTATCAGGACCCGGCGCCCGACCGGATTACCTTTGAAGAATGGGACGACCTGTTTCAGAAAATTCCGGACCAGCTGATTGAAAAATTCCATTACTTCCCACCCAATACCGAAGCCTGGTCCAAATACCTGTTTCCACCCCAGGTTTTTGCCATCTACGGTGCCCGTCACCTGCGCCGGCTGAAATTTGATAACTCCCTGGCCGCGCTCCGGCTCTGGGGGTTTGTCAATAACGAGTCAGAACGGCTATTCCGTGCCCGTCAGAGCGGCAGAAAGGTGATTGCGGTAATGGGCGACCTCGGACCGCTGGCAGTGCTGGTTAACGCCTTTCCCGGCTGTGTTCCGTTTTATCCGGACTGCTGGTGGTGGACTCCGTTTGCCATGGAAAGCGATGTGCTACTGGACACCGCTGCCCGGCTCGGAATTGGTGAAGCCACCTGCTATTCCCGTGCCGCACTGGGTGCCTTTGCTAAACACAGTTATTTCCCGGACCCGGATTTGATTTTTGCCGCCACCGGTGCTTCCTGTGATGACTATTCAGGAGTGGAAAGTCTGGTGGCGCGGATGACCGGCAACTGCCTCTGGATTGAAACCCCGCTCCGTCTGCCCGATGATACCGAAGCGCTGGTAAATCTACTGGTGAGCGAATACCGCCGCGCGGTCAGCGCCCTGGAAGACCTGACCCGCATCCGGCTCACCGAATCAATGCTTGCCAAAAGTGTCCAGCGCGCCAATGAGGTCCGGCGCCTGACCGCCCGGCTGCGCCGGCTTGCTTATCAGGATGCGGTTCTGCCCGCACTGGAGATGATGCTGGTGGAGTTTGGCTGTCTGCATTACTATTCAGACATCAGTGAATGGACCGAAATCCTCCGCCACCTGACCGCCACGGCTGAATACCGCCGGCAGACCAGCCAGCCGGTGAATAACCCGGATGCACTGCGCCTCGCCTGGCTCACACCGCCAGCGGACCCGCTTTTGCTAACCTTAATTGAAGACCGGGGCGCCCGGGTCGTGGCAACCGAGTATGTGATCAACCAGGCGTTAACGCTGCTGGACGAATCGGTTCCGGGGCTGACCGCCATCGCCCTTTCCCATCTGAACGGTTCGCTCAACGGCACCACTGCCGAACGGGCAGCACTGCTCATCAGTGCGGCACAGGCGCACCAGGCAGAAGGGCTGGTCATTTCCGGAATTCTTGGTGGCTCCCACTGCGCAATGGAGTCCAGACTGATTGCTGAAATTGTGAAGAAAAAACTGACGATGCCCGTCCTGGAGTTTGATGTTGCCCCACCCCACCCGGAAATTGACCGCTCAACCCGGACCCGGATTGACGCTTTTCTTGAGCTGTTAAGGAGCCGGCGATGCCGGAAATTCTGAACCCGCGCGAACGGTTCAGCCTGCTGGTGATTGACGAGCCTCAGGACCGGGTGCCGGTATTCCCCCTGCTTACCTCCGCCGCCGCACCACTCGCTGGGGTGCCGCTCCGGGACTACTACACCGATGGCATCACCATGGCAAAATGCCAGTTAAGGGCGCAGGAGCGTTTTCAGACCGACTTCATCTCCATCTTTTCCGAAGTCGGCATCATTGCCGAAGCCCTGGGCTCGGAATACCGCTATCCCGAAGCCGACCTGCCAGTGCTCAACCAGCCCCTCTGGCAAGACCTTGAGCAGGCGCAGCGTTCGCTTGACCGGTTACAGACCGCAATCCCGGCACTGCCCGACCGGAACTTTGGCCGGCTCGGGGTTTACCTTGATGCCATCAACTATGCCTATCAGGCGATAGCGGACCGGGTCCCGGTGCTTGCCTATGTGCCCGCACCGTTTACCACCGCCCAGCAACTGGTTGAACCCGAATCCCTGCTCATTGGCCTGGTTGAAAATCCGGATGCGGTCCAGCGATTGCTGACCCTTGCCACCCGCGCGGTTATTGCCTTTTCCCGGGCGGTCATCCGTGCCGGGGCCCTGCCGATTCTTGTTGACCCGCTGGCATCAGGCAGTGTGCTCAGTCCAGAGCATTACCGGCAGTTCGCCCTGCCCTATGAGCAGCAGGTGATTAACTTCTGGCATCGCTATGACCTGGATGTGGTGCTCCACATCTGCGGTGCCACCAGCGGGATTATCGGCATCATGCCGGAAACCGGTGCTGACCTGCTCAGCATTGATCAGATTGAACTTGACTGCGCCCTGAACACCGTCGGCACCCGGGTCCGCCTGATCGGCAACTTTGACACCACCACCCTCTGGCTTGCCCGGCCAGGAGAAATTGAGTCCCGGGTTACCGAGATGGTCATTAAAGGCAAGACCGCACCCCGCGGCTATGTCTGTGCCACCGGTTGTGAGGTGCCGATCGCCACACCGCCAGAAAATCTTGCCGCCTTTGTCCGGGCAGGTAAAATTGCCGGTGAGTATGAATTCCCGCCCGGGCGGAAACGGAGTCGGTGATGCTGATTGCGGGAATTGATGTCGGTTCGGCAAACACCAAGGCGGTCATCTATGACCCGGTGCAAGACCGGCTGGTGAGCAGTGCGGTCAGCCGCACCGGAATGCAGCCCCGGGTTGCGGCGGAAAAAACCCTGCACCAGGCGCTGACCCGGGCACAACTGGAAAGGAAGGACCTCAGCCGGATTTGCGCTACCGGCTATGCCCGCCATTCCGTAACCATTGCCGACCAGACCGTAACCGAAATCACCGCCACCGCCCGGGGTATCCGGCACTGGCACCCCCGATGCCAGACGATAATTGACATCGGTGGCCAGGACTCCAAGGTTATCAGCCTGAATGCCGAAGGGCTGGTTCAGGATTTTGTGATGAACGACCGCTGTGCCGCGGGCACCGGCAGTTTTCTTGAATTTATCGCCCGTTCCCTTGACATCCCGATTGAACAGTTCGGTGAGCTGAGTGCCGGTTCCCAGCAGCCGGTCACCATCTCCAGCCTCTGTGTTGTGATGGCGGAAACTGAAATCCTTTCCCTAACCGCTGCTGACACCCCACGCGCCGATATTATCGCCGGTCTGCATCAGGCACTGGCACAGCGCATTGCCACACTGGCAGCCCGGGTTCCGGTTGTGCCCGAGGTGCTGTTTACCGGTGGCACCGCCCTGAACACCGGTATGCAGCGCGCACTTACCCGCACGCTCCGCCTGCCGGTGCAGATCGCCCGGTTTCCACTGCTGGCCGCGGCATTCGGCGCCGCGCTTTCCGGTTAGTTTAACTGGATAAACTTTTTCCGGCTGTTATCTTCAATCAGCAAGAAAATCCCGGTCGCGGGCAGGGTAATGCGCCGGCCGGTAACATCGTAAATCCGGACTGCATTACCGGTATGCAGGCGCCCGAATGTGGCTGCTCGCTCTGGCTGAGTGGTGGTTAAAATTATCTCGCTTTTCTCCGTTTCGTTCTCCTGCCAGAAATCCTGGTAGGTCCGGATAACCTGCTGACAGACCGCTGCGGTTAGTTCCGCGGCTGACTGCTCATCCGGGCCGACCACTCCCCAGGAACGCTCTTTGTCAGCCACCACCCGGAAGATACTGTCTTCCCGCGGCGCTATGAATTCCAGCCAGCGGACGAGCCGGAAGGTGTTGACCGCCTTGGGAAAGTCCGGGTCTGGACAGAGCCAGTTAAACAGCCGCTTTGCCTCCTCGCAGATAATGGCGGTGTTTTTGCCATTGAGTTCTTCGGGCACCATCCCACCACGCACCCACAATGGAATGGGCAGGGTTGCCAGTGGTGAACCCAGCAGCACCCACATCATCCCGGTATTGGAACTGGCATCGGGCCTGGGTCCGACCATTATTTCCACCGACCGGGTGGTCGCCCGGGCAATTGTCGTGTCAATCGGCAGATAGCCGGCAGGCAGGGGCACGAGTTGACCATAAAAAGGCAATGGATATGGGTCAAACCCCACTTGTCCCAGATCGCGACTCAGCACCCGGATGATAAATTCAACTGAAAACTTGTGGTGTCGCAGCCAGGTGGTACAGAGCGCCATTGCCCGTTCAAACCGGTTCTTACCTAAAAGCCGGCTCGGTCCACCTGAGATGGAAAAGTTGGCACGGAGCAGAAAACCGAGCGTATCCTGGTCAGCGTCAAACCGGTGATAAAAGGTATTGCCTGCCTCAAAAATTGCGGCATCGCCGCTGGCATCAAATACCCCGTAATTTGCCGGTGTCTCTCTGCCGACGAGGTTGAGCGAGTCCAGCAACCGGGCAAAATCTTCAACCGTGGCACAACTCCCGAGTGCCAGGCGCATAATCTTACCGTCATCCGCACCATCCCCATCCCCGCTCAGATTATACGAGTTGGAATTCATGATCGCAAAACCGGCTTCATTTATTCCGGCCCAGACATCCAGCGTCTCGCCGGCATAAACATTGGCAATAAACCTGAAGCGCGGACCCTGAAAAAAGCCCATCTCCTGGTCCGGATTGCTCACATCCCGGTTCTTCCAGAGAATCACCCGGCCATCGCCGGTCACCCCCGAACCAAAGACCCCGATCGTGCAGGCGCCCACCGGTTGCCCTGTTAGAACCAAGAACATGGTCAGGAGAAAAATGGCTGCTCTCATTGCGCTTTTGACTCCAGCCCGGTGCTGATCACCCTGAGCAGTTCGGAAACCAGGCGTTTTTCCGCTACTGTCCGCACGACCCTGCCCCGGGCAAAAATCACCCCCCTGCCCACACCACCGGCAATTCCGAAATCGGCATGCCGGGCTTCGCCCGGACCATTAACCACACAGCCCATCACCGCCACCTTTATTGGCACCTTGATTCCCTTTAATGCTTGCTTCGTCTCCTGGACCAGCCGGCAGATATCAATCCTGGTCCGGCCGCAACCCGGACAGGAATACACTAACGGCCCGCACTGCCGTAATCCCAGGGCTGCCAGCAGTTCATAACCGGCAACCACCTCCAGCACCGGGTCAGCGGTCAGGGAAATTCTAATCGTATCACCAATCCCCTGAAGCAGTAGTGGTGCCATTGCCGCAATTGAACGAATTACCCCCTCCGGTGCCGGTCCGGCCTCGGTCAGACCCAGATGCAGCGGATAGGAATAAAGCCGGCTCAACTGCTGATAAACCGCAATCAGTTCCCGGGTCTCGGTGGTCTTGGCAGAAATTACCACCGCCCGGAAGTTCAGCCTTTCAAACGGCTCCAGTCCAGCCGCCACCGTTTCAATTATTGCCTGAACCCGGTCCTGATGCCGGTGAGTTATCCCTTTCGGCAGGGAACCGGAATTCACCCCGACCCGGATTACCACCCCGTGGTCCGCGGCTGCCCTGATTACCTCCTCCACCTGCCAGCGGGCGCCGATGTTCCCTGGATTAATCCTGATTTTATCAAACCCGGCATCAATTGCCCGCAGTGCCAGCCGGTAATCAAAATGAATGTCCGCAACCAGCGGCAGTTCAACCCGTCTCCTGATTTCCGGGAGTGCGCTCACGCTCTTTTCATCCGGGACCGCCACCCGCACCAGTTCACAGCCGGCAACTGTTAGCCGGCGAATCTGCCTCACCGTTGCCCGGACATCATCGGTTCTGGTTTTGGTCATTGACTGGACTCTAACCGGCGCCCCGCCGCCAATAACCAGTCCCCGGACCTTTACCGCCTGACTTTTCCGTTCAGGAACCGACACGCCGGATATCTCCACCCAGTCGGGCAATCTTCCTTTCCATCCTTTCATAACCCCGGTCCAGATGATAAATCCGCAGAATCTCGGTCTGCCCGCGTGCCGCCAGCCCGGCAAGAACCAGCGCCGCAGATGCCCGGAGGTCCGATGCCATCACCTGCGCACCTTCCAGTCGCTCCACCCCGTGCACCACCGCCATATTTCCGGTGATGTCAATTGAAGCGCCCATCCGGTTAAGTTCCAGGCAGTGCAGAAACCGGGACTCAAATATATTTTCCGTAACTGTGCTTGTGCCCTCAGCCACACTTAAAAGCGCGGTAAACTGTGCCTGCAGGTCGGTTGGAAATCCTGGATAGGGTGCGGTGGATATTTTAACCGCCTTCGGCCGGGCTCTTGCCTCAACCTGCAGCTGTTGCTCACCGGTCTCCACCTGAACCCCCGCCTCCCGAAGTTTGGTAATTACTGCGGTCAGATGTTTCGGCTGACAGCCGGTAATTTCCAGCCGCCCCCGGGTGATTGCCGCTGCCACCGCAAAGGTGCCGGCTTCAATCCGGTCCGGAATCGGCGTATGCCGTGCACCCTGAAGCCGCTTTACTCCGCGGATGGTAATGGTCGGCGTACCCGCCCCTTCAATCACCGCGCCCATCCGCTTGAGAAATTCCGCCACATCCACCACCTCGGGTTCACACGCCGCCCCTTCAATTACCGTCTCCCCTCGTGCCAGCACTGCTGCCATCATCGTATTGATGGTCGCCCCGACACTCGGACCCTTCTGCCCCTCAAGCATCATCGTGTTTCCACGCAGGCTCCGGCTATGAGCATGGATATACCCTTTTTCAATCTTTACCCGCGCGCCCAGCGCGGCAATTCCCTTTAAGTGCAGGTCCACCGGTCGGGGTCCGATGGCACAACCCCCGGGCAGCGAAACCCGGCAGTCCCCGAACCGCGCAAGTAGTGGTCCGAGCACATAATAACTGGCACGCATTTTCCGCACGATATCATAGGGTGCTTCAGGATTCAGCCGCCCCGCCGCCCTGACCCGGACCGTCCGGTTTTTCAGCGCCACCTGAACCCCGATCGCTGCCAGCAACTTCAGCATCGTCCGGACATCATCAAGCAGCGGCACCTCTTCAATTACACACTCCTCCTCACTCAGCAAACAGGCGGCAAGCAGTGGCAGAACCGCATTCTTTGCCCGGGCTACCTGGACCGTGCCCCGTAGCGGCCGGCCACCGCGAATCACAAACCGGTCCACAACTAATTTTCCTGATAAACCCGCCGACTGTCAAATAACTGCGGTGGTTCTGCTTGACAGAGAACCGGGATTTGATAATTTTTACTGCTAATGAAGCATCATTGGGAACGATATTGAGCAAGATGGAAGAAGGAGGATGAAGATGAGAGCAAAGAAAAAGACCCGGAAAAAACGTTCAGTCCGGTTAAAGGGTAAACCTTGCTCCACCGATTCGGTTTCCTTCGACAAAGAAGCTGAACCCGAGGACACTTTTTTCGGCGTGGACGAAGAGATGGAAAACGATATCATCGACATCGACGAAATGGAAAACTTTAACTACAATTCTGACGAACCTGATGAATCCGAATGGTAAACCCGATCCAGATTCCTTCGCCCTGCGGGCTCGGAATGACTAAAAGGAAAAAAGGCATTGGCAGTCGCCATTATTTTTTGAAAAGGCACGGGGTGAGACGTAACGGTGTAAAATGACAACCTGATGGGTTCCATCGGACCGCTTAGGCTCAGCCGATAATGGTCTGGTTAAGCAGTTCTGCCAGCCAGTGTGCCTGAATTCGGCGGTTGAGTCGGTCCCGGGAAATTTCCGTGAACCGTGCCCCAAGCGCCTGGATTTCAGCAACCGCCTGCTGAAAACCCACCGGCTCATTGCACACCAGACCGGCACCAAACTCCCGGACCAGCGCCGCGGCTTCGTCCGTCTCTTTTCCCCAGACAATCACCGGTCGATTCGCACCCAGATATTCGTAAAGTTTCAGTCCAACCGGCTGTCCGGGTTTACCGAGGTAAAGTAAGGCATCCGCCCCTTTCATCAAGGCACACACCCGGGAATGCTTAACCCTGCCCAAAAGCACCACCTGCCGGTTTGCCGAAAGCAGTTTCCGGCTCCAGGGGTCGGTATCGCCGGCAAGGTAAAATTTTACCTCCGGCACCCGGGCAAGGGCGTCAAGCAGTCCGGCAATCTGTTCCCGGTTTTCATAAAGATTGCCCGCATAAAGCAACGCCCAGCCCTCCAGCCGCTCGGGCTCAACCGTAAACTCGTCCGGGTCAAATCCGTTTTCCAGAATCTGAATCACCGGGCCCGGTTCCGGTTGCAGCAGCCGTTTTATGCCCGCGGCCGTTCCGGAGTTGACCGCCAGCACCTGTCGCGCCTGAGCGGTAATCTTTTTCAGGATTTTTTTCAGCACCGGCCGCTGATAAACCGGCGGAAGACCGAACCCGGCAGGATAAGGGTCTCGGAAGTCAGCAATAAAGGGTAGGCCGGACTCCTCACTGAGCCGGGTACCAGCAACCAGCGCGGTCCAGGGCGGAGCGGTGGCAAAAATTGCCCTCGGGTGAAACTCCTGAATTGCCTTTCTGCCGGCACGAATTGCAAACGGCAGCCAGCCGACCTTGGCGTCGGGCACCAGAATGGAATTAAGCCACCTGCCGCTGATGCTGCGGGGCACCCGGGGGGTTGCTTCAGCCCGGAGCAGGCGCTGGACAATCATAAGCAGACGGTTCGGGTCCAGACTTCCGGTCCGCACAATCCGCGCCCGGTTTATGTCCGCCAGTAAGCCCGGGTCTGAGGCATAATATGCCACCGGCTTGACCGTGATGATGACCGGCTCCCAGCCGAAATCCGGCAGAAACTTACACAGTTTGGTTACCCGCATCACCCCGGAAAGACCGAGCGGTGGAGTGTAATAGGCAATTACCAGCAGTCTATTCATCAGTTACCATTTCCGGCAGGTGTTCGGCAATCTGTGCCCGCACCGCTGCCGGCTCCATCCGCACCAGTTGCCAGGAGTCAAGATATTCCCAGAGCCCGTCAATGTCCAGGGCCAGCAGATGGTCTTCAATCTGCAGTTCCTCAGGCAGGTAATCAAAGAATGCACCCGAACCCAGTCGGTCCTCAAATTCTGCCAGATGCTGGCGGACCACCGCCTTGATTGCCTCCCGGCCAGGAAGGGGAAACCGGTTGAGTCCGCGTCCGGGGGCGTCGAGACTGACCACCAGCACCTTGCCGCCCATATCCTCGGCATCTACCCCTTCAGCCTGCAGCGCCGCTGCCAGCAGACTGCCATAGGTGTCGCCCAGTAGATGAAAAATGAACGCCCGGTTGCCCTCAGTAAAGTAGGGAAACTCCTGCGGACCAAGACCGGGAAACAGCCGGCGCTTCAATAGTTCTGCCATCCGGTAGTAGTAGCCACCAGTGCCGGTGCCTTCAAAAACTTTGGTGCCCGCTGCCACCGCCGCTCTGGGCTTCACCAGAATCTTTTTCTCCTTCTCCCGGCGCTCAACCACCTCCCATGACCGACCGGCAAGCACAAACCGCTCCAGCACAAAAAAGACCGAACCCACCTCCTGACCGCTGGTGGTATCAATCACCTGATACTGCCCGAAACTCTTCTCCTGAATATTGGAATGAATCCTTCCGGATTCCACCTGCCGCTCAATCGCCGGACCGGTAAAGAACAAACCCCGGTGGTCCGCCTGAATCACCCCGCTCGCTACCAGCTGATTAAACACCTGCTCCACCACCCGGCTGGTGCCGTAAACCGGCCTGAAAATCCGCTGGAGCGCATCCGGGGTGGTGCCAATCCGCCGGCGCTGAAAGCAGTAGGAGATAATCTGCTGGGGAATAACCGCCAGACAGGGGGTATAGCGCTTTTCATAAAGTTCACCCTGGCGCGCGCAGTCAATAAAGGTCTCGAACAGCAGCCGCTCCCAGGAGTCCAGATACACACCGATCATATAAAGCCCGTTGCCCCGGCGCCGGTTGCCTCTACCAATCCGCTGGAGCAGAGAGGAGACATTGAACGGCGGCCGGAAGAGCACCACCGCATCCACATCACCGATGTCAATCCCGAGTTCCAGTGTTGAGGTGCAGCAGAGGATGCCGGTCCGCTCCTGATTCATCTTTGCCTCCACCTCCTCCCGGACCTGCCGGTTGAGACTGGCGTGGTGCACCCATACCCGGCCGGAAAATGGTGGGCGGTCAAAAAGCCGTGCCCCGGCTTCTGCCAGCGACCGGGCATTGAAAAACACCAGCACCTTGCGCAACTCCTGCTGCTTTAGCCTTGTCAGCACCACCTTTGCCCAGTCGCCCCGGCCCGGCAGTAGTTCAGCATCAAGCTCCCGACGGCAGAATACCTTGACCACCACCCCGTCCGGGAAATACCGCTCGCCGATCCGCTCGTCATCCACTGTTGCCGAAAGCGCATAAAAGTTGATAGCCGGATTTATCAGCCGCAGCCGCTCCAAAAGCACCCGCAGTTGGTCACCGCGCGGGCTGTTGTCCAGCAGGTGAATCTCATCCAGAACCACCGCCTTCAGACGCGGGAAAATCCGTGGATGCCGGCAGAGCAGCGAGTCAAACGACTCGGGTGTCGTCAACAGCATAAACGGTAGTTTCCGCTCATCAACTGCCGGATGGTCGCCGGTCTTACGGTCCAGTTTCAAACCCAGATATTCCAGCGGCTCAACCAGCCGGCGGTAAAGGTCATTAACCAGCGCCCGGGTTGGTGAAATGTAAAGCACCGAAAAACCCCGGCACCCTGCTGCCAGCAGCCGTTCCACCACCGGCGCCACCACCGCCTCGGTCTTGCCCGAAGCGGCAGGAGAAATTATCACCGCATTACTACCGGCGAGAACAACCGGTATTGACTCCAGTTGAACCGGCGTCAGTCTGCCGAACCGGCCAAAGAAAGCCTGCCAGGTCCGGACCAGCGCCTTTTTTATCTCGCGCTCTGCCTCCAGTTGTGTCCGCTTTTCCATCAGAATTGCATTCCCCGGTCCGACACGCAGCGAGTTATGCCACCGCCACCTGCGGCAGAACCCCGGACTGGCGCAGCCGGGCAACATCCAGCCCCTCAACACAGAATTTGATAAAGGTCCGCACCCCGGTTCCGCTCCGCTTTACCGCGGCGGTAAGCATCCGCTTTTGCTCGGCAACATCCAGTTTGAAACCCGGATATGCCCGTTCATAAACCCGGACCATCGTCGCCCAGGCATTCGCCAGGGCCTGGTCCGACAAGGGCCGGAGTTCAACCCGGTGCCGCACCGAATTTACCAGCCGCAGATAGCCGTATTCTCCTGGACATGGGGTGGTGGCGAAAATCAGAAGCAGCGCCGGCTCCCGATAGATATAGGGCACAGGCCGGACCTGATTGTGAATCAGCCGGTCGGAAACCTGACGCAGCTGGGGATCATTGAGCGCCATCCGCACCAGCCCTTCCATAAAGTTGATGCTCTTGGAAAGATAAACGATGTCCCAGAGCCGGGTTACCGTCTCCGCCTCATCCAATAACAGCACCAGCCCCTTTAATCCCAGCTGCCGGCTGATATAGGAAATAGCGCAGATGATATTGCAGTAGAAGTCGGCAGCGGTTGAATAGTCATAAAGCGCGGGAATACCCTGCGCCCCCCTTACCCGGTATGGTGAACGCATCTCGGTCGCATACTCCTTGGTGCTCTCCGCCTCCACCCACTGCCAGAAGACCTCGTTTTCGCGGGAACCACTATCCAGACGCCTGAGTTTGCGTAGGAGCGGACCAAAAAAAACATGGTCACTCAAATCCAGTTGGGTCGCCATCCGCAGTAACTCCCGGAAACCGCACTCCCGGCCATCATGCAGCAGGCGGATATTGCGCACCAGCTCCCGGTAAACCCGCTTCGGCCGGTGCGGCGAAACCTCAACCGGGTCAAACTGCACCAGACTGGTAACCATCCCCGCCTTCAGCGCCCGGTGATGCACCAGTTCCAGCAGGTGGGTCTTGCCGGTGCCGTACTCCCCTTCCAGCATCAACACATCGCCCCTGCCCTGGACCAGCCCGTCCAGCGTCCGGTCAATCAGTTTCAGCTCCTCATCCCGGCCAAAGGTGAATAGCTCCACATCCTGATGTGGCACAATGCCCAGCCGGAACGCCTCAATCATCCGGCAGGCACTTACCCGATCAATTCCGCTGACCCCGGCAACCGCTTCATCCAGGAGCGATTCGTCAACTTCAACCAGAAACCGCACCCGGCTCTTCGGCAACCACAGCCGCAGACCGGTCTGAAATCGCACCAGCAATTCGGTCCCTTGCCATCGGCTGTCAATTACCTCCCCCTCGCCGAACACCGGATGGGAAACGAGCTTAGAACTCTTCATGCTCCACCGCTTCCTTCTCCCGCCGGTCCAGACGCTGGCTGGTCTGCCGGAGCAGCCGCTCCACATCTCGCTCGGTCACCTTCAAATCCGGACGGGCACGCAGCTGATGCATAAGTTCCACCGCCGCAACCACAAACTGCCGCCGATAGCTGACATCAAGTATTGACTTTTCAATCACCTTTTGTGCCAGCACCGTCAGCGTCCGTTCGGCACCGGTCATTGCCTGCTCATAAGCAACCTCAAAAAGCCATTTCAGGCGCTCGCCCAGCCGGGCAAGGAACTCCTCCGGTTCCATTCCCAGCTCCTCAAGATTGATCCGTACTCCAACCGGGTTCGTCTCGGAAAAGACACTCCGCAGCCGCTGTTTCAGCGCCTCGTAAACCGGCCCCGAGCCCTCAAGCAGCAGGTTGTCGTCCGGCACCGCATAGAAGAACATCGCCCCGGGCAGCCGGGAGTTGCCACACTCGTCAACCACCTGCCGGAGATTGTCCAGCGCCCGGCGCTTGTCCCGGGAAGAGGAAATTGATATCCCTCGCTCGGCTTCGTCAAAGAGCAGAATCAGCCCCCGATAGCCAATCGCATGCACCCACTGGATCAGCGACCGCAGCATCCGGAAAGCGGTGGATTTGTCAATCCGCTCGGAAATCCGGAATTGAGTCCGGGTCTCCCGGCTCACCTCCTCACCCTTGAGCCACTGGACCGCCGCCTGGAACCCGTCCGCATCTTCAGCCAGGAGTGACTGAAATGCCCCGCGGACCGCATTGAAGAAACTGGTGGAATCGGTCATCGGCAAATCCAGCAGATAACCTGCCAGCCGTTCCACCCGCTCCTCCCGGCGGCGCCATTCCGCCACCCAGCGCCGGATAACCGAGTCAATCCCTTTCTCGCCCAGCGGCATAATCGCATCGGTCGGCTGGGGTGCGGTGATATTTAGCGCCACCGACTTGTAAACCAATTCCAGCCGGTCAAATGGACACTCAGTCGGATTCAAGCTCACATAGGCAACACAGTAGTTGTGCCGGAACGCGAGATTGCGCACCGAATAGAGAAAATGAGTCTTGCCACCGCCGTAATTACCGGTGATCAGTTTGAAGCTGGACAGATTAAACTTGAGGATGCCGTTCAGATACTCATCCTCAATCACCCGCAGATACCGCTCCAGCCCGACGGTAAATGCCTCAACCCCGAACTCCGGCGGTGTCCCGGTTGACCCCAGCTTATTAATTATTGCCCGTGCCAGTTCCTTATCCATTGCCACCCCGCAAAAGTTAAACTCCTGAGCGGTTAAACCTCCCGTACCGGCACAAATGAGATATAGGAGTAATAGGTCCCCTCCCCGGCCTCATTGTCCGGCACCCAGAGCGCCTTGGTTTTTCGGGTGGTGGCATCAAAGTTGGCAACCGTCAGCCTTAACTCCTGACCACCGACCACCCGCACCCCGGAACGCCGGAGGAGATAAAGGTCATAACTGAACCTGACCCGCGGATAGTCAACAAAGTTTTCCTTTACCGGATTCACCCGAAACCTCTCCGGCTGCATCATTAAAACCAGTTCTGCCAGCAAGTCAATCAGCAGAATCCGCTCGCCCGCAGTTAGGTCCCGAGCATGGCACACCCGCCGATACCCCTCAAACAACCGGCTGAGAAACTCCTGCGGCTCCTTAATCCCGTCCCGGATCAGACTCTCATAGTATGCCCGCACCAGTTTTGCCAGCGCCAGCGGCTCCAGTTTTACCCCGGTTTTCAACTGCTCAATCTCCGGACCCCAGTAGACCGTTGCCCGGCCCGAGACAAAATCTGCCCGGATGAAAAAAAAGCCCGCCCGCACCAGCGGCAGCTGACCCCCGACCTCCAGACCGCTGCCCTCAAGTCCCAGCAGTAGTTTCTTTCCGAATTCAAACCGAAACTCCGCCTTTGCCTCCTCCACCCGTGACCGCTCTGCCTGAACCCAGTCCAGTAACTGCTGGCGCAGTTCATTCCCGGCAAAACCGGCACCAATCCGCTCCACCTCGTTCAGCAGGCGCTCCCGTTCATAAGCGTTCGGCACCGGCTCGTTCAACAGCCGCTCGTATGCAACCAGTTTTTTTACCAACTGCTGCGTCTGGTTGGACAACTCCTTCAAAATTGCCACAAGCCCATCCATAATCTATTGAGTATAACCGGTCGCCCTAATCTGTCAATTCCGATACCGCTGAACCTGAGTTTTCCGAAAAAAACGGTTTGCTGTTAAACTGGACAGCCCTTAAACAATAATTATAATTTTAGTTCTGAATGCCGGAAGCAAATGTTTTTGAGCCCAAAATTGTGGCGTTTTTGTGCAACTGGTGCTCCTATGCCGGTGCCGACCTTGCCGGCATTTCCCGAATGCACTACCCCCCCTCCATTCGGGTCATCCGGGTCCCCTGTTCCGGCCGGGTTGACCCGTTTTTTATTTTACAGGCACTGCAGCAGGGTGCGGACGGAGTGCTGATTTCCGGCTGTCATCCTGGTGACTGCCATTACCTCACTGGCAATTTTGTTGCCCGGCGCCGGTTTGCCGTCTTAAACGACCTGCTGGAGTTCTGTGGGATTGAACCGGGTCGGGTGACCTTTGCCTGGGTGTCCGCATCCGAAGGCGAGCGGTTTGCCCGGCTGGTCACCGAAGTAACCGAAAAGGTTAAACAACTCGGTCCGAACCGGAAACTGCGCAAGGAGCAGTACTGATGGAAAAGGTTGAGCTGCTGCGCCGGCGGGCAAAGGAGCTTTTAAAAAACGGTGAGGTGGTAATGGTCATCGGATTTGGTCCGGGTACCCGACCAGACATCAGCCAGCCGCTATTTGCCACCACCCCGGAACAGGCTGACCAGCTGACAGTTGACTCCACCTGCTCCCAGAACCTTGCCACCTACCTGCTGAAGGTAAAGGACCGGGGCAGGGTGGCGGTTGTTGCCCGTGGCTGCGAATCCCGCTCGATCGTGGTCCTGCTCCAGGAAAATCAGCTCCAGCGCCCGAACCTTTACATCCTCGGAGTCGGCTGTCAGGGGGTGATTGAAAACGGTAGCAAGTCGGTCGCCTGCACTGTGTGCCGGTATCCCAATCCGGTCATTGGTGACGAAATGGTTGGCGAGCCGGTGCCGGTGTCGGAACCGGACCCGGCGGTCACCCGCGCGGACCAGGAGTTTGATCGCCTTTCGCCGGATGAGCGCTGGCAGGTGCTGAGTGAGGACATCACCCGGTGCATCCGCTGCTATGCCTGCCGTCAGGTGTGCCCGAACTGCTACTGTCCGGTCTGCTTTGTTGACGCCTCAATGCCCCAACTGCTCGGCAAAACCCCGAACCTCTCGGATAATATGGTGTTCCACCTCATCCGTGCCCTCCATATGGCAGGCAGATGTGTTGAGTGCGGTGCGTGCCAGCGTGCCTGCCCGATGGGAATTGACCTGATGCGCTTCAATCGCCGGGTTGCGAAAACGGTCCGCGAACGGTTTAATGCTATTGCCGGCACCGACCTGAATCACCCCCCTGCGCTCACCCAATTTGCACCCGACGACCCTCAGGAGTTTATCCGATGAAACCGCGGCACCTCAACCCGGAGGAACTCAACCAGTTACTTGACCACCTGGCTCAGGAGACCTGCGTTTACGCCCCGGTAAAGGACCGGACCGGTGCCCGCTGGGAAAGAATCAAATCCAGTGCCGATGTCTGGCTCCAGGAGGTAAACACCGCGGAACCGGCAAAGGGTTTCATCTTCCCCCGGTGCGAAATCATGCTGAAATTTGACCCGGACGGCAACCCGGTTGAACCCGAGCCCCCAGCAGAACTGCTCCTCTTCGGTATCCGGCCCTGTGATGCCCGGGCGATTGAAATCCTCAAGAAGTTTTTTATCGGTGAAGACAGAACCGACCCCTATGTCCGGGCACGGGCGGAAAAAGTCACTCTAATTGGTGTTGCCTGCAACCGCACCGCGCCCACCTGCTTCTGTCTTGGGCTCGGCGGTTCCCCGCACGCCACCACCGGTCTGGACCTCCTGCTCGTTGAGCTTGGCACCGGCTATCTGGCTCAGCCGGTTACCGAAAAGGGAGAAAAACTGGTCACCACCTTCCCACCAGCAGCTGAGCGTGACCTGGAAACCGCCCGGCACCTCCGGCACCAGGCAGAAGCCGAAATCACCACCCGCATCGACACCCGCACCCTGAAGGAAAAACTGCCCGCCGCTTATGACCGACCGGTCTGGCAGCAACTTGCCCTCAACTGTATCAACTGCGGAGTCTGCACCTTCCTCTGCCCGACCTGCCACTGCTTTGATATCACCGATGAAACCGTCCGCGGCAAAACGGTCCGTTACCGGGTCTGGGACTCCTGCCAGTTCACTCTTTACTCCCGACATGCCTCGGGCCACAACCCCCGGCTTGACCCGGCCGCCCGTTACCGCAATCGGGTGATGGACAAATTCTATTACACGGTGGAGCAGATTGGTGAAATTTCCTGTGTCGGCTGCGGCCGGTGCATCCACTACTGTCCGGCAGGCATTGACATCCGCCAGACGGTGGAGCAAATCAGCACCGAGACGGAAAAAACCAAACTATGAACCCTAATCCCTATCTACCCTTACCGATGCGCATTGAAAGGGTAACGATTGAGAATGACGGCCGGGACCTCAAGACCTTTGACCTGGCGTTCATCAACGAAGCCGACCGTGCCGGGTTCAGCTTCATCCCCGGTCAGTTTGCCTTTCTGTCAATTCCCGGAGTCGGCGAAGCACCATTCGGCATCGCCTCGGCACCACACGAGCCACTGCTCAAATTCACCGTCAAACGGATTGGCGTGTTTACCACCGCGCTCCACGAACTTGAACCCGGGGAGGTGATCGGCATGCGTGGGCCCTGGGGCAACTCTTATCCCTTTGACCTGATGGCGGGTAAGGATGTGGTGATTATATCCGGTGGCTTCTCCTTCACCACCCTGCGCGCCACCATCGCCCATCTGCTGCACCCGGAAAACCGCCGCCGTTATGGCAGAATTATTGCTATCTACGGCGCCCGTTCACCCGGGGAACTGCTCTACAAAGAGGAAATCCGCGTCTGGGAACAGAGCCCGGACCTGCAACTGGTGCTCTGTGTCGACCGGCTCAACCGCGCCACCTGGCCCACCCGGGAAGGACTGGTGCCCAATGTCCTGAAGGAGGTCGCACCGCAATCGGACAATGCGATTGCCCTCGTGTGCGGCCCGCCGGTAATGCTCAAATACACCCATCCGGTGCTCCGGGAACTCGGGTTCCAGCCCGACCAGGTATTCCTTTCGCTGGAAAACCGGATGAAGTGCGGCATCGGTAAGTGCGGCCACTGCAACATCGGTCCGAAATATGTTTGCAAGGATGGTCCCGTCTTCTCCTACGCCCAGCTTTTAAATCTGCCGCCGGAATACTGATCGCCCCTATACCGCCTCAATCGTTGACGGTGGCTTGCGGGTGATATTGTAAGTCACGCTCACCACCCCGGGCACATCGCGGGTAATCCGTTCAGCAATTAAAAACAGCTTGTCCCAGTCAAGTTGGCTCGGTTCGGCAACCACCGCATCCGCACTCTCCCAGCACCGAACCTCAATCTGATAACCGAACTGCCGCCTGCCTTCCCGGATACCGGTTACCCGGTCCTGATGCAGAATCGCCAGATACTGGAATGCCCCGGAGTCCTTAAGCTCGGACTCCACAATTGCGGTTGCCGCCCGCACCAGCGCCACCCGTTCCCGGGTTACCTCACCAATCACTCTTGCCGCCAGTGCCGGTCCGGGAAACGGCGGCCTTTCACTAATTTCCTTTGGCAAACCCAGCGCCCGGGCAACCATCCTGACCCCGGACTTACGCAGCTGAACCAGCGGTTCAATAACCTGGTAACCGAAAGCCGCCTGCGTATCAATCCCCAGTTGTGCCAGGATGTTGTGCTGGCGCTTAACCCCGGCAATTGTCTCCTCAACATCGGTGTAATTAGTTCCGTGCAGCAGAAATTTGGCACCACTTTCCCTGACCAGCCGGCTGAAAACCTTTTTATAAAATGTCTGGGTAATCGCCTCCCGCTTTGCCTCCGGGTCGGTTATCCCCTGCAGTGCCGAGAAAAATTCATCGGCAGCACGCACCAGCTCCACCTCCACCCCCAGCCGCTCAAACAGACTCACCACCCATTCCGGTTCGCCCTCCCGCATCAGCCCGCTGTCAATAAAATAACTCTTCAGTCGGTTACCCAGCGCCCGATGGCCGAGCATGGTCACCACTGACGAATCCACGCCCCCGGAAAGAGCATTGACCGCCAGCCCGTCACCAACCAACCGGCGGATTTCTGCCACCTGCCGGTTAATGAACTCTTCAACCTGCAGTTTATCGGCCGGAATTTCCTGTATCACCATTACCTCCTTTTGCGTCAGTTTACCGCGTGCCGGCATCGGGTCAAGAAAAAGTTGACACGGAGTTTCATCCATTGTATAATGACTGACCGGTCAGTTCAATGAACAGAAAAATCACTTCAAAGCGGGAACAGATTATTCAGGCGGCATTTGAAGCCGTCTGTTCCCGGGGCTATTACGAAACCCGGCTTGACGACATCGCGCGCCGCGCCCGGGTCGCCAAGGGCACGGTCTATCTCTATTTCCAGGATAAACCCGACCTTTATGTCGGCATCATCCGCTGGCTCATCAGCCAGGCGGTAACCATTGTCATGGAAACCGACCGGCAACCACTCAATGCCCGCGCCAAACTGACAATGATTTATCAAATCTGGACCGAAAAACTGCGCTCCTATCCCGGGGCGCTGGACCTGATATTCCCGGAAATCAGCCGGAAACACTGCCATCTTGGACAACGGTTCCGGGAAAGTATACTGCCTGAACTGCACCGGCTGATTGACGCCGTTGCCCGGATAATCAAGCAGGGGATTAAGGAACATGCATTCCGGCCGGTGGAAGCCGAGCTTGCCGCCCTGAACTTTCTCAATGCCTTCCGTTCCGGGCTTTTGCTCACTTCCCGATATTTGCAGATGAAATCCGCGCCTGAACAGGCGCTGGACCTTTTTTTCTACGGTATCACCCTTCCTGCGAAAGGGGGAAAATGAGCCGATTACGATTGAAAACCCTTTTTTTAACCGGTGTTGCTCTGTTAGCGTTTGAGCTTAACGCCGATACCCTGGTCCTGAGCCCGGACCTCGCGGTTGAACTTGCGCTAAAGAATAACTACTCGCTTCAGCAGCAACAGGAAAAACTGCTGGAACTTGCTGCTGGCAAGGCGGTTGCCTTCGGCAGTTTTCTACCCCAGATTTCGCTCTCCGCCAGCTACACCCGACTGGGCACGCTCAACGAGTTTGAAATGGTCACTCCGCTTTACCGCAAACTGCCGCTCCGGGTTTATGGCCCGAACGGTCAGATTATCGGTTTCACCGACTCCGTTCCCCTGCCGGTGGGAGCAGATACGATGACCATTCCGCTCGGCTCGCAGAATAACTACCTCGTCCGCGCCTCAGTCCAGCAGACGCTTTTCACCTGGGGCAAGCTCATCAACGCCTACCGCATTGCCGGCCTATCGCTTGAAATTCAGCAGGCAGCTTACGAACAGGCAAAACAGCAGTTAAAAAACCAGACGATCGAAGCCTTTTATCAGGCACTCCTTGCTGAAAAGAGCCGGGAACTACTTGCCGAATCCTATGACCAGCTCGCCCGCCATGTTGCCCGGGCGGAAAAACTCTATAACGAAGGCCTTGCCACCCGTCTGGACCTGATGCGCGCCCGGCTGAGCCTAACCAATCTTGCCAATCAAATGAACCAGGTTGAGAACGGCGCCCGGCTTGCCCGTTCTGCCCTGTGCAACCTGATTGGTGTTAATCTGGAAACACCCCTGAGCCTCAAAACTGAATTGACCCCCGAATCGCTTGCCATTGACCTGAATACCGCCATCGACTCCGCACTCCGGAACCGGCCTGAACTCATCCAGCTCCGGCAGGCGCTCCGGATTGCCGACCTTGGAGTTCGGATTGCCCGAACCGCCAATCTGCCGACTTTATTCGCCGCCGCCAACTATGACTACAAGAAACCGGTTGGGTTCCGGAATGAGTGGGGCCGGGACTGGAACGCCACCATCGGCATCTCGCTCCCGCTCTTTACTGGCCTGACCAACCTGCACAAACTTAAGCAGGCACAGTCCCGGTTCCGTCAGTCCTGGCTCATGGTCCAGCAGCTTGAACAGGCAATCCGGCTGGAAGTGGAAGCCACCCGGGCAGCGGCATTGCAGGAATGGCGCAACATCGCCTATCAGCAGGAAAATCTCACGCTGGCACAGGAAGCCTTCAAACTGGCAGAACAGCGTTATGAAAACGGGTTGTTGAGCAACCTGGAGTTCCTTGACATCCAACTGCAACTTACCCAGACCCGGGTTGCTCATCTGACCGCGCTGGCGAACTATCAGATTGCCCGCGCCCGTTTCCTGCGCGCAATTGGAAAATTTTAAGGAGGAGAAATGAACCGCCATATCAATTCACCGGTTATAACTATAACTTTTCTGGTTATGCTTGTTCTTTTGGGAACCGGCTGTAACCGCACCCGAGAATCGATGGCATCGGTTGCCCCCGGTGTCAGCGTTTTCACCGTTGAACCCCGGACGGTCGCCCGCTCCATTCAGCTATTGGGTATCCTCCAGGGGGAACAGCAGGTGATTGTCAGCTCCAAAATCACCGGCCGGGTCACCGAAATCGTCCGGCCCGAAGGCAGCCCGGTCCAGACCGACGAACCCATCGCTTATGTGCTTAACGACATCCCGGGAATGGACTACAAACCCGGTCCGGTCCGCTCCCCGATAACCGGCGTCGTGGGGAAAATTTATGTTGAACCGGGACAGATGGTGACGCCGGCAATGCCCTTTGCCGCAATTGCCCGCTATTCCGAACGGATAAAGATGAAGGCTTTTGTCAGCGATGCCGACCTGCCCTATGTCCGCCGCAACGCCCGCGCCGAGGTCAGCTTCTCGGCAATTCCGGAAACCACCTTCACCGGCACGGTCACGCAGGTCTCACCAATCATTGACCCGCAGAGCCGCTCTGCCACCGTAGAAATCACCATCCCCAACCCCAAATCCCGGCTCATTCCCGGAATGGCGGGAATGGCACGCCTGACCGTTGAACAGAAGGATAACTGCCTTGCCATTCCGCTCAACGCCCTGTTCACCACCGACGAATCACGGGTAGTGGTGGTGGAAAACGGTATTGCCCGATTCCGTAACATCACCATCGGCATCCGGGGCGACGAATGGGTTGAAGTGACCAGCGGCTTGAATCCTGGTGACCAGGTGGTAACCACCGGCAAGGAACGGGTAAGCGATGGTCAGCAGGTTACGGTTGTGGAGTCGGAGGCAAAATGAGGATTACCGACACCTCAATCCGGCGTCCGGTCACCACCATTCTCGTTTCTCTTGTGCTTGTCATCTTTGGCGTCGTCGGGGTCTCGCGGATGCCGGTGGATGTATTCCCCCAGATTACCCTGCCCTCGGTCATCATCGTCACCACCTATCCCGGTGCCGGTCCGCTGGAAGTAGAATCTGAAGTCACAAAACTGATTGAGCAGCGGGTCGGCACCATCTCCAATCTTAAAGAAATTACCTCCCGCTCACTGGAAAACATCTCCATCATTCAACTGCAATTCGCCTGGGGCACAAATCTTGATGCGGTTGCCGCCGATGTCCGGGACCGGCTTGATATGGCGGTTGCTCAGCTACCGGATGCCGCCTCCCGGCCATTTGTGCTGAAACTGGACGCCTCAATGATGCCGGTGCTCCAGATCGGGCTTTATGGCAACATTGACCCGCTCACCCTGCGCGATGCCGCTGACGACCTGGCGGATGCGCTCCAGCGGGTTCCGGGTGTTGCCTCTGCCATCGTCAGCGGCGGCACCAAGCGCCAGTTACAGATTAAGGTTGACCTCCGTAAACTGGCTGCGGCTGGCATCTCAATTGACCTCCTGAACCAGACCCTGCTGGCACAAAATCTCAACTTCCCGGCGGGCTCGGTCAGCAGTGATGAACGGGAATATCTCATCCGGCTGGTTGGTGAATACACCCAGCCTTCGGAACTGGAAAACACCGTTGTCGGAATGAAAGGCACGGCGCCCATTCTCCTGAAGGACATCGCCAAAATCTCCTGGGGCCCAGAGGAAAAAACCACCGTTGCCCGCTACAACGGCGGCAGCACCGTATTTGTCGTGCTCCAGCGCCGGCCGGATGCCAACACCGTCCGGGTGGCAAATGCTGCCCGCCAGGAACTCAACCGCCTGAAATCCACCCTCCCAGCCGGGGTTGATGCCGCAATCCTGTTTGACAGCTCCCGGGAAATCACCCGCTCCATCTCCAATGTGGTCAACAACCTCCTGCTTGGCAGCATCCTCGCCATAATCGTGCTCTTTCTGTTCCTGCGCCGGATTCGTGCCACCGCCTTTGTCGCCTTTGCCATCCCGCTCTCGGTCTTCTTCGCCCTGTTCTTTATGTTCATCCTCGGCTTCTCAGTCAACATCCTCTCAATGGCTGGACTGGCAATTGCGGTCGGAATGGTAGTGGACAATGGCATTGTGGTATTTGAAGCCATCTTCCGGCACCGGGAAAAGGGCGAAGAACGGTTCCAAGCCGCCAGTATCGGTACCAGTGAAGTGGGAATGGCAATTACCGCCTCCACCCTCACCACCGTGGTCGTATTCCTGCCCCTGCTCTTGGTGCGCGGACTGATGCAGGTTTTTTTCCGCGAACTGGTCTGGGCGGTGGTCGGTGCCCTCGGTGCCTCGCTGGTCATCGCCCTGACCCTGATTCCCACTCTGACCAGCCGCTATCTCCCGCCGCCTGAAACCGGCGCCCGGAAAGGCATCAAAGCCTGGAGCGAACGGTTTTACCACCGGCTGGAAGAAATTTATGCCCAACTGATTGGCTGGGCGTTGAACCACCGCCGGCTCGTGGTCTTCGGCTCAGTTGTCCTCCTCATCAGCTCCCTTATCCTGGTGCCGTTCATCGGCCGGGAGTTCTTCCCCGCCCAGGAAAGTCAACTCCGCTCCTATGCGGTGGAGATGCCAGTCGGCACCGACCTGAAAACCACCGACCGTGCGGTCAGCCAGCTGGAAAACTACATCCTCAAAGAATGGTCTGCGGACCTGGAAGGGGTGGCGGTTCAGCTCGGTTCTGGCACCGGCTATCAGGCAATCTTTGGCGGAGTCACCGGTTCCCACACCGGTCAACTCAACCTTATCCTCAAACCCCGGCGCCAGCGAAAACATTCGGTTGAACAAATTGACCGGGCAATCCGCAACTATGCTGCCCGCATCCCGGGATTGCAGGTCCGGGTAACTGACCGGAGCTTCACCGCTATGGCTGGTGTCACTGCCGGCATTGAAATTGACATCACCGGCTACGACCTGACAACTGCGGACAGCCTCACGCGGAAGGTGATTACCGCCATTGAAACCATCCCCGGCATTGCCGACCTTAAATCCAGTCGCGAACCGGGCAAACCCGAAATCCAGCTCCTCATTGACCGGCAGAAGGCGGCACTTTACGGCTTGACACCCTATCAGATTGGCTCTGCCCTCCGCACCCAGATTCAGGGAAACGCCCCCAGCACCTTCCGGCTTGCGGGCCGGGAATACGACATCTTCATCCGGCTGACTGAAGAACAGCGGAATGAACTGCTGGACATCCTGGGAATGAATATCATCGCTCCCACCGGACCGGTTCCTTTGAAAAATCTTGTTGCCGTGCGTACCGGCACCGGCCCGATTGAAATTGAGCGCAAAAATAACCAGCGGGTGGTCAAAATCACCGCCCGCAATGTTGGTATCTCAGCCGGTCAGCTTGCCACCCGCGTCAGCCGGGCAATCCGGCCAATCCCGATTCCCCCGGGTTTTGACATCCGCCTCTCCGGCTCATTTGAAGAGATGATCTCAACCTTCCGTGACTTCGCCCTGGTCCTGCTGATTGCCATCATCCTGGTATTCGTCGTTATGGCATCCCAGTTTGAATCCCTGCGTGACCCGTTCATCATTATGTTCACCCTGCCCTTTGCCATCATCGGTGTGCTCTGGACCTTGTTCATCACCCGGACCACCATTTCGGTAATTTCACTCCTCGGCGTCCTGATCCTGGTAGGGATTGTCGTCAACAACGGCATCGTCTACATAGACTACACCAATCAACTCCGGCGCAAACACGGCTTACCACTCATTGAGGCGGTCAAAGAGGCAGGCCGGGTCCGGCTCCGGCCAATTCTGATGACCTCACTCACCACCATCTTCGGCATGCTGCCCCTTGCCTTTCAAATCGGTGAAGGTTCGGAACTCTGGTCACCGCTCGGCCGGGTAATTATCGGCGGAATGCTCGTCTCCACCTTTCTACCGCTGGTCTTCATTCCGGTCCTCTACACCATCTTTGAACTCCGATCCGAACGCCGGCGCCAGCGGAACGATAGGAAGAACGAAACCCGATTTTAACGGCTGGTGGCTTCGCGCACCGCCCGGTTTGCCAGGTTCTGGGCGGCTAATGCATCCCCAGGAGTGATACCATCGTCCAGATACGAATTGAAATACCTCAACATCCGGTCCAACCGCTCCACCCCCTCATTATCCAGCACATTAACCACCGCCTGCCACAGCCCGATTACCGCATAAATCAGCCCTTCAGCACTCAACTGAACCGGCTCCTCAAAAACCAGAGTCGGCTCAGTCATTCCGGTCTGAACAATCAGTGCCGCGGTCATGGTCTCGCCCGGGGTGAACGCATCGTTTGGCAGCAGTTTTAGCATTTCTTCCACACCGGCATAACGAATCAGATTGGAACCGGGCCAGACCCCTTCATTGACAATCAGATTAATCATCCGCGCCAGTTCACTCGCCCGGGCATAACCTGCGGAATCGCTCTTTGGAAACCGGGCAAGCACCTGACTGCCGAAATGAACCGCCAGCAATCCGTAGTGCTCTGGCTTACCCTGTAGTTCCACCGCCAACTGCCATCTGCCTTCCGGGTTACGCTGCACCTTTATGACCGCACCAGCAAGCAGCTTCACCGCTGCACTTGCGTTTAGTTTCTCCAGAAAACTCATCCCCCCTCCGATGTTGACTGTTTCAACCTTTGCTCAATCTTTGCCCAGGTGTCCTTCAGCCCCACCGTCCGGTTGAATACCAGCCGGTCCGGTTTACAGTCCTTTAAATCGGCACAGAAATAACCCAGCCGCTCAAACTGAAAACGGTCACCGGGCCGGGCATACTTCAAACTTGGCTCCAGTTTACAGCCCTTCAAAACCACCAGCGAGTTCGGATTGATATTTGACTTCCAGTCCTTACCCGGCTCAACATCATCCGGGTCCGGCTTGATAAACAGCCGGTCATAAAGCCGGACCTCAGCCTCAACCGCATGGGCGGCAGAAACCCAGTGAATTGTCGCCTTCACCCTTCTGCCATCCGGTGCCTCACCACCCCGGGTCTGCGGGTCATAAACGCAGCGCAGCTCCTTAACCTTCCCGTTTTCATCCTTCACCACCCCGACGCAGCGGATAAAATAGGCATAGCGCAGCCGCACCTCCCGCCCCAAAGCCAGCCGGTAATACTTCGGTGGCGGCTCCTCCCGGAAATCATCCTCCTCAATGAACAGCTCCCGGGAAAATGGCACCATTCTCGTGCCCGCACCCGGGTCTTCCGGATTGTTTATTGCCACCAGCTCCTCAACCTTATCCTCGGGATAATTCTCAATCACCACCCGCAGTGGCTTCAGCACCGCCATCCGGCGCTCAGCCCGCCGGTTCAAATCCTCGCGCAGACAGTGCTCCAGAAGTTCAATTGCCACCACCGTATCTGCCTTCGCCACTCCGATCTCCTCACAGAAATTCCGGATTGACTCCGGCGTATAGCCCCGGCGCCGCAGTCCGGCAATGGTCGGCATCCGCGGGTCATCCCAGCCGCTGACATACCCCTCCTGCACCAGTTCCAGCAGCCGGCGCTTGCTCAACACCGTCCAGGTCAGGTTCAGCCGGGCAAACTCCACCTGCCTGGGATGATGCACCCCCAGCTGGTCAAGAAACCAGTCATAAAGCGGCCGATGGTCCTCAAACTCCAGGGTGCAGATGGAATGGGTAATTCCCTCAATTGAATCTGACTGACCGTGTGCCCAGTCATAGGTTGGATAGATACACCACTTATCACCGGTCCGGTGATGCGGCACCTTCAATATCCGGTACATCACCGGGTCGCGCAGATTCAGATTTGGTGCCGCCATATCAATCTTTGCCCTTAGCGTCCGTGAGCCGTCTGGAAACTCCCCGCGGCGCATCCGCTCAAACAACTCCAGATTTTCCTCCACCGACCGGTTCCGGTAAGGGCTCTCCTTTCCCGGTTCGGTCAAACTCCCCCGAAACTGCCGCACCTCCTCCGGACTCAAATCGCACACATAAGCCTTGCCCTGCTTAATCAGTTCCACCGCCCATTCATACAGCCGGTCAAAATAGTCCGAGGCATAATACAGATGCTCACCCCAGTCAAAACCGAGCCAGCGCACATCCTCAATGATCGCACGCACATACTCCGCCTCCTCCTTCTCCGGATTAGTATCATCAAACCGCAGATGACACCGCCCGCCATACTCCCGGGCAATCCCGAAATTCAGACAGATGGACTTCGCATGGCCAATGTGCAGATAACCATTCGGCTCGGGCGGAAACCGCGTCACCACCGGTGGCTGGAACCGGCCCGAAGCCAGGTCCTCATTGATAATTCGCCGGATAAAATCCGGTCCGGACTTCTTCTCAGGACTCCTGCTCACCGAACTAAATATTAACCACCGAAAAAACCGATGTCAAAATCGGAGCGGATACCGGCACCAGTACCCTCATTCTCTCCCGACCTGCGCCAGCAGCCGGTCAATCCGGCTCAGCACCCGCTCCTTACCGCAGATTGCCAGCACATCGTCAATGGCAAACCCGTAATCCCGGCCAGTAATTGCCACCCGCAGCGCCTGACTCAGCATCATACCCTTGACATTCTCCTTGTGGGCAAAACGGGCAAGCACCTCCTTCAGCACCGCCGGCTCAAACTCCGCCACCCCCGCCAGCACCGGCCGCACCCGGGCAAGCAACGCCTGTTGCTCCCTCTTCCCCAGCCAGCGCCGCTGTGCCGTCTGATCGTAAACCACCTGCTCATCCGCGACAAAAAAATAATCGTAATCCAGAATATCCCCGGCAACCTTAATCCGGTCCCCCGCCGCCTGAACAATCGCCGCCACCTGTGCCCGCACCGCGTCACTCACCGGTGCGCTCACCAGTCCGGCTTTAACCAGAAACGGCAGCACCCGCTCGGTCCGCTCCGCCACCGGCAACTCCATCATATAATGAACCTGAAACGCCATCAGCCGCTGCGGGTCAAAACTTGCCGGTGAACGCACCACCCTTGCCAGCGAAAACCGCTCCACCAGCTCTGCCCGCGTGAAAAACTCGGTCCGGTCATCATACGACCAGCCCAGAAGCGCCAGATAGTTCACCAGCGCCTCGGCAATAAACCCGGTCGCCTGATAAAAATCCACCACCACCGGATTAAACAGTTCGGGCACGGTCTTCAGATTCAGGCGCCGGGCAATCTTCTCACCCCGTGCCAGCAGTTCGGCAAAATCCGACTTCTTCAGATACTCCTTCAACTTCCGCTTGCTCAACTTATTTTTACTCCCCGGCTCGGCGACAAACGGCAGATGGGCAAACTTCGGCAACCGGTAGCCCAGATGCTCAAGAATAAAAATCTGGCGCGGGGTATTGGACAGATGCTCCTCGGCACGGATAATGTGCGTAATCCCCATCTCCCCATCATCAACCGCACTGGTCAGATGATAAAGAAAACTTCCGTCCTGGCGCACAATCACATGGTCCTGCTCCAGACTCAGGTCAAACTCCACCCGTCCCCGGATTAAATCATCAACCACCAGTTTCCCGGCTACCGGCATCTTCAGCCGCACCACCGGCTTCCTGCCCTCGGCTTCAAACCGCGCACCATCCGCTGCCGTCTCTGCCATCCAGCGCCGGCTATAACGAAAGGTCCTGCCCGCCTGCCGTGCCTGCTCCCGCTCGGCAGCAATCTCCTCCGGGGTCGCATAATCCCGGTATGCGGCTCCACATTCAATCAGCCGGCGCACCGCCTGCTCATAAACCTCACGCCGTGCCGACTGAAAATACGGCTGATGCGGACCTCCCACCTCCGGACCCTCATCCCAGTCCAGCCCGAGCCAGCGCAACCCGGCAAGAATCGGCAAAAGCATCTCCGGCTGATTCCGGCTCTCATCGGTATCATCAATCCGCAGAATAAACCGCCCCTGATTTTTCCGGGCAAATAGCCAGTTGTAAAGTGCGGTTCGTGCCAGACCAAGATGCAGGGCACCGGTTGGTGAGGGCGCAATTCTCACCCGGACCTGCTCATTTTCCATAATTACCAACACCGTTCTCCGGTATGAACAAAAAACGGAGAGGAAGGGATTCGAACCCTTGATACCCGGTTAGGGGTATAACCGCTTAGCAAGCGGTTGCCTTCAGCCGCTCGGCCACCTCTCCTGATTATCAACCAAAACACCGGCCTGACATAAAAGCCACCGGCTAAGCGGAGGGCGCAGGATTCGAACCCGCAAGACCCGTTCAAGGGTCGGCAGATTTCAAGTCTGCTGCCTTACCAGGTTAGGCTAGCCCTCCGAAAACGCAAATTTCTGCCTTAACCACGCTTCAATAATCTATTAATACCCGAGCCAAAGTCAACCTTTAACCCCGGACACAACTCAAACCTGATTCTTCCCGCCCTTCTCCCAAAGGAAAAACCACCAACGCCCGACTCAACCTCAAATTAAAATTCACCGGCAACACCGCGGACACCAAAAACCCGGGGGTCACCCCCGGGGTATACCCCGGGGCAGCCCCTCATTCCATCCAACACTAACGGCAAAAAGTTCCCAACTATATGAAAAAACGAAACTTACACCGTTAATTCCGCTCATTTTCCTCCTGTGCCAGTTAAATTCTGCCCGGGTTAAGACTCTAATATTAATATTATGGGGGAAAACTGATCGGGTTTGCTTCGTCGCTATCGCTCCTCGCAATGACCGGAAAATGAGAACGCAAGAACCGGGGAAATGAGGACCCGAGGACTGAAAAATGAGAACGGATGGACCGAAGAGAAATCGGACGCAAAGATAGAATAAAAGGGACTCGCACTGCTGTGCTTCTGATATTGACTGTTTTCAGGTAGTGGTTAATCTATTGCTTGCGGATATGCGCCGATGGGTGATAAGTGTGAGTTTATTTATTGTCTCTGGCTGTGTCCAGGAAAGACCGCCCCGGACACCGGTTGTGGGTGGTCCGAATGCGGGTCAGCCCGGGGAAACATTGCGCTGGTGGGCGATAACCACCGACCCGAATCACGACCATATCTGCTATCTCTTTGACTGGGGTGATGGGAGTGAACCGGAGACCAGTCCGGAAATCCGCAGCGGCGACACGATGTTTATGTGCCACTGCTATCCGGAATCCGGTATTTATCCGGTGCAGGTGCAAGCCCGGGATGAAAAGGGCAATCGGTCGGAACGGTCAATGCCGGTGGAGGTGGAGGTCAACTTCTTTGGTCCGCTGACCCCGTCCAAGCCCGCCGGTCCGTCAGTCTGTTATCCGGATACCGCACTGGTTTTTTCCACCGTGGTTCAGCACCGGTTTAATCTGCCGGTTGCGGTGCAGTTTGACTTCGGCGACACCGTGAGTTCCTGGACCGGATTTTACCCTGCGGGCTGCACCATTGCCGTTGCCCATACCTATCATCACCGGGGCCGGTTTCTGGTGCGCGCCCGGGCAAAAGATGAAACCGGACAGACTAGCCCGTGGTCCGAAACCACCCCGGTGCTGATTGATTTTCCACCGCTTAAACAGCCGCGGGATCTGCGGCTCAATGCCCAATTCGGTATTTTTGTCCGCCTGCGCTGGGACTCGGGCCAAAATCACGATTCGGTGCGTTATGTGGTCTGGTTCCGACAGGTCGACTCCACCCGGTTTTTGCTTCTGGACTCAACCACCAGCAACAGTTTTGTCCACGACCCGCTCGGCACCACCGGTGATTACACCGTTTCTGCCCGGTTCCGGAATAATGAGCTTTTTGCCCGCGAAACCGTGTCCACCATTCCGGTCTTTACCGACACCCTATTGCTCAGTGAGTTGAACTGTCAGGGTGATGCCGGTTATGGCTGGGACAGTATCCGCTACACCGGCCAGACCTTTTCAATGCGCGACTCCGGCTCGGTAGCTCAGTGCCGTTTTTATCTGACCGACTTTTCTCCGGAATCGTTGAGTTTGAACTATTTTCTTGCCAGCGTCCATCTCGGGCCTGAAGACCCGGGCGGTGTGGTTCCAGCCGGAACCTGGCACCAGACCTGGCTATGCACTATCACCGGTAACAGCAATGCCCCGCTGCCCGAGTTTGATTTGCAATTATATCAGGACCGGCTGCTTCTTGGCACCGGCACCACCGAAATTGCGGTCTATCTGCCTTCGGATAATTACTGCCTGCTCCGGCTGTTTCCGGGATCCAGCCACCGGTTCAAACTGGTCAGCTGGTATCAGCCGGTCCCGGGTCTGCGCCTGATTTATCCTCAGGGAAGTGAAAAATGAGTGCAGAACTGCTCAAACTTTTCCGCACCCAGTTGGGGAAAAAGCAGTATTCAGAACTGGAAGGCACCTGGCTGGAACTGCTGGGTGCCGGTGTCAATCTGAATGAACTGCTATCACTGGTGGAACTTGCCGTTCGCTGGGCAACACCTGAACTTGCCACCACCCTGCTCTGGGTCCTTGCCGACTCCCTTGCCGAAGAAAGGCGGTTTGCTGATGAACTGCGGGTCCTGCGCCGGCTGGTGCCGCTAACCCCGGATGACGACCGGCTGACCCGGGCACTCAGCCGCTGTCTGCATAATCTTTATCCCGAAGAACCGCTGCTGGAACGTCTGCTCCAGAAGTCGGGTCTGGGTTATGGTGAACCGCTTGCCGAGGCGCTCAATCGGTTTGACCGCTATCTCCTGCTGCTGCCCGGTAGAATGGTTTATGACCACGAGCAGGGCCCGGGCACGGTCAGCAATCTGGACCTGCTGTTTGACCGGATTACCGTGAGATTTGACACCGGTGCGGAACTGACTCTTGACATCCAGACCGCAGCCAACCGGTTCCGCTTTCTTACCCCGGACAGTTTCTTTTATCTGCTTAAACACCATCCCGCACAACTGGCAGAACTGGCAGCCGAGGACCCGGCTAAACTGGTGGCGCTTTATCTGCGGGACATCGGCAAGCCGGCAACCGCCGGGGAGATTCAGGCAGCACTTGAGCCATTGCTTGGCGCCGACCGTTACCCTAACTTCTGGGAAAAGGCGAAAAAGGGCTTGGCAATTCATCCCCATATCAAAACCACTAACCGGCAGCCGCGCACCTGGCACTGGCAGGAACAGCCAATGGAAAAAGACACTACCCCGGCCCGGCCGAGCCGAACCGCACCCCGGGGATTGGACCCGGATGCAATTGCTCAGCAGTCGGCTGAGGAACTGCTTGCCACCTTTCAGGCGCTGGGCACCGCCACCGAAAGGAAAAAACTGCTGGAACAGATTTTCCAGCACCGGCGCACAGACTGGCAGGAGCTTTATGCCCGCATCTTCCTTGCCGGCACTGACCGCCGTTCCAGCCAGTTGATTAAAGACCGGCTTCCACCGGAAAAATGGCAGGCGCTCGTCAATCAGGTGCTGACCGATTACCGTGCCTATCCTGACGCCTTTCTGGTGGTGGCTGAAAATGCCCCTTCCGGTTTTTGCCGCCAGGTCCTGCACCGGCTTTTGGACATTATGGAAACCGACCCCGAGCGCCGCCGGCGCAATCAGGCAAGAAAAATCCTGATGAGCGATGATTACCAGCTGCTCCGCACCGCGCTCGGCACCATGGACGAAGCCGATGCCCGGCGTCTCCAGGAGCGGCTGAAAGTTAGCCGGACCCTTGAACCATTCCAGCAGGATGAAATCAGGGAAATCATCACCAGCCGGTTTGCCGGGCTGAATCCGCCTGAACCGGTTGACATCATCTGGACTTCGGATGCGGGTCTGGAACGGGCAAAGGCAGAACTGAACCACCTGACCCGGATTGAACTGCCCCGCTCAAGTGAAGAAATTGCCCGTGCCCGGGCGTTCGGCGACCTTTCGGAAAACTACGAATACAAAGCCGCCCGGGAGAAGCAGGCGCGCCTGATGCAGAAAATCAGCCGGTTGCAGAGCGACCTGAGCCGTGCCCGGGTGATTGAACCAGACCGGATTAACACCGATGAAGTTCAGGTCGGGTGCCGGGTCCGGCTGGTCCGTGCTGACGGCACCACCGTTGAGTATGCGATCTTAGGACCCTGGGATGCGGACCACGAAATGGGGGTCATTTCCTTTCAATCACCACTTGCCCAAAAATTGCTGGGCAAAAAAACAGGGGACACGGTTGAAATTGACAGTCAGACGCTGACCATCGCCGCCATCACCCGGGCGCTGTAACACCATGCGCATCCTGCCGGCAGAGGAAGGTGTGGTTAGTGAGGCGGTTGCGGTTCTGCGTTCGGGCGGGGTTATTATCTTTCCCACCGAAACGGTCTATGGCATCGGCGCTGACATCCGGCAGCCAACCGCAATTGAAAAAATATTTGTCCTGAAACAGCGACCGCTTAATCTGCGCCTGCTGGTCCACTGTGCCGATGAACAGCAGCTCAAATTCGTAGCCCGGGAGGTCCCGGAATCTGCCCGACGCCTGATCGCCGCCTTTCTTCCGGGCCCGCTCGCCATAATTCTTAAGCGTTCAGCCATCGTCCCGGACATAGTCACCGCGGGCGGAGAAACGGTGGGCATCAGAATCGTCGCCAATCCAGTGTTTCAGGCAATCGCACGCCGGCTCGGCGCCCCGCTTGCCGGCACCAGTGCCAATCCCAGTGGCCAGCCGGCAACAAATAACTTTGCCTTAATTGCCCCGGAAATTGTTCAGGGCTGTGACCTGGCAATTGATGCCGGCAACTGCGGCAGTGGCATCCCTTCAACCATTGTTGACCTCACCTGCCAGCCGCCGGCAATCCACCGCACCGGTGAAATCGGGATTGAACAGGTTCAGGCGGTGCTCGGACATCAGTAACGGTATTCAATCCGGAACAGAAACTCGGGCCCGGTGCGATTAACGCCAATGACACCGTTCTCATTGTGGCAGATCGCAAGGCATACCCTGGCGGTAATGTTCAGTTCCGGGCGCGGGACAAGTTCAATCTCCGGTCCGATGCGCAAGGTTTTTTCCACCTCCTCCAGCAGCGCACCACTCCGGTAATCAAAGCCGCGTGCCGGAAACTGATAGTGGTGACGCAGAAAGGTCGTGTCCTCCATATCATAGGCAAGCCGGGCATAATCACCCCGGTTATAATAGCCACGCCGGGTGTAGTCAGCCCCGAGTCCAAGATTGAGCCCGGTTAAAGGCAGAAACTTGAAGCGTGCCCATAACCGGTCTGCATCCGGTCCTATTTCATGACCGAGCGGCACCGAATAGTTCTCAAACATTATGTCCCGCAGCCGGTGATAATAAGTAAATGCGGTTACCAGCACATATTCCGCCCGGAAGTCAAAGGGCAGCGAAGGTGCCCAGTAAAAGCCGGTCTGGAGACCAACACAGTTCGGTGCATCCCGGCGGGTGTTGAACTCAAAGTTGTCAACGAGCAGTTGGGCATACACCTTGCTCCGGGGCAGATAGAGCACCGCATCGGCACCGACCAGCAGATTGTCGCCATGGCCCGAATTGGCAACCGAGAAGTAAAGCGGCAGGAGCGGATTGAGCATTCCCGAAAAGTCCCATGCCGACTCCCAGGTATACACATTGAACATCGCTCCGGCAAGCACCAGCCGGTTGCTGGCTTTCAGTTCCAGGCGCTGCGCCGAAATAAACCGGTGCCGGTCATTCCAGCGGGAAAGCAGGGCGGTAAAACTGATGAATTTCAGCCGGTGACGGTCAAACACTATCTGTACCTGGTCCAGTGCCGGGGCCCGGTCTGAAAGCATCACCGCGGATTTGTAGCCCGGACCCCACACCTGCTCGTCCCGGCCAAACACCAACCGGAGCCAGGGAAGTTGGAATCCAAAATAAGCCTGCTCCATCTGCCACAACAACCGGTCATGCCAGGCAACCGCCCGCGCGCCCGGATTGTGCCAGCCCGAAGAATCCCGAATCCGGCTCTGAGCGGGATTGAAAACCACTGGCTCAATCTGCTCATAAAAGAAAAACCGGTCTGCCGGACAGTTGTAAAACCGCAATCCTAATGCCAGCTGCTGCCACTCACCGCTCAACTGTGCCCGGGTGAAAAGGTCAACACCAACTGTGTCCGGTTCCAGAGGCAACTTGAGCACCGGCTTTCTGACCTTCAGCTCCTGACGCAACCGCTCCAGCGCTGCCCTTTGTGCCGGATTAAGCCTCTGTGCTCCTGCCAGTGATTCCGCCTCTGCCAGCAGTTGGTAAAACTCCGCCCTGGTCCAGGGCCGGCTGGTGGCGGGCAGCGAACTAATCAAACCTGAGGTTTTCAGCAGGTCAATATCCTCATAGAGCCTTGAATCCACAGGAAGATACTGCGCGGGCGCTGACAGCGCCGCTATCACCAGGACCAGCCCGCACCGCCAGCCGAACCGCTTCACCGCGCTCCTGCTGAAAAATGACAACCCGCGACCGCAGCCGGGCACCGCTTACCTGATTACCCCGAGCCAGTCACGCAGGAGGAACTGGAACCGGCCAATGAGTAGCGACATCCGCGCCATCACCGTATAGCCGAACGAAGCCCCGAAACCAATCATCAGAAAGATAATCCCGGTCTCCGACGCCAGTTTCAGCGCGCCCTTATGTTCCCGGGAGAAGAAAAAGTAAAGCACCGAGCAGATGACGCCGATAAATGAGATCAGCGTCCAGAGAAAAACATCCCAGCGGGCAAAGATTGCCGGGGTCAAAAGCGTTCCCTGTATCTGCTTGATGATATTCGTCTGGAAGTATGCCGGGATTGCCACGCCCGAAGCCCAGCCGAGCACAAATCCCATCGGCAGCCGAATCAGCCAGGAAAGTTTGGGAATGAACCGGCAGAAGTAGCACAGCCCGAGCACAAACGGAATTATGTAAAGCGGTTTCCCCTGCCGGAACAGCGGTGTTATTAAGTCCGGATAGACCGAGTTATACCAGGTAAGGGCAATCGTATAGCCGACCGAAATGCCGACAAACAGATGCTCACAGAACTTGTAAAACGGGTTATCCTTCCAGAGAAATGAGAAAATCCCGAAGGTCAGGATAACCGCCACCCAGGTCCAGATATTGGTTGAGATGTGCATCTTACCTCCTTCGTCGCCGGGTGGCAAAAAATGCCACATTGCCGATTATCACCAGCACCATTATTACGATATGCGCCAGCGACTGCGAGTCCATCGCCGCCACCGCCGGCATATAGGCTTTTGAATAGCCGTTTTTCTGTACCAGCACCTCATACTCGGCAGCCCCCTTCATTCCGGCAAGCAGTCCGGTCAACTGACCGCTCTGCAGATAGGGATAGGCATCCGCTGCCGAGACCGCGGTCACCCCGGCACCAACCCGCATCCCGTATCGGGACTGGGCATAAAGCAGCCAGTCGGCAAAACCGGGCGTGCCCGCGGAAATCGCCACCATAAAGGGAATGTCCCGCAACCGGTTGACCTCCCTCATCATCGGCAGCGAATCAAGCGGATGGCCATAATAGTCAACCGGAAACACATTCTTGATATTCTCGCCCATTCCCAGAATCACCGCATCCACCCCGGCTTTCCAGCCGAGATAGACCACATCCTCACCGTATTTCTTGCCGAACTCCGGCGGGATTTCAGTCACCGCCCGGTCCGCCAGCCCAGCACCGGTAATCCAGAGTCCACAGAGCAGCACCCTGACATTCCGGGCAAACGCATGACGCATCAGTGCTACCAGCATCGGGTAAAGTTCCGGCATTGATGCCGGGTCAAAATCAACCGAAATCAGCAGCGTCTTGCCCGGGGGTATTGCCTCCACCGCATCAAACACCGCCTTTGCTCGTGGTCCGGAACTCACCCCCAGCCCCAGCGGTTTCAGCAAAGGAAAAAGCACCAGCACCGCCATCACAATAAAGATGATTTTCCGGTCAATTCGGAGCAGTTTCTCAAAGAGTTTCATCCCTTACCTCCTCCGAGCCAACCCCGCTCAATGCCCAGTATCACCTTGAGGGAGGTGGCAATTGCACCCAGCGCCACTCCGAAGACAATCGCCCGTTTTGCCGCCATATTCGGCACCGAAAGCACCCATTCCGCCACCTCGGGCAGTTTGCGCCAGATCGCCTCCCCCACCGGCACCATCCCTAACATCACAACAAAAGCGGCAATGAGCAAAAGCGCCGCCTCCTTGGTCCGGGCCCGGAACGCCCGATATGCGGCTGATGCCATATAAAAGGCAAGAATGGCAAACATTGAGGCATTAAGCGGCACGAGCATATTCTTGAACAGCACCTCCTGCAGAGGTGAACCCGGCTTCACCCCCCAGCCCAAACCAATAACCGCCGTCACCACCAGCGCCACCAGCGTAACGATTGAGTATTCCCAGCCCGGGCGCCGGCGCCGCAGCCGGTCGGTATGGTAAAGAATCAGACTGCCAACCCCGAGCACCAGCGCAAACGCCGAGACAATCCTGATCCACTTGGTCGTCAAATCGTAAAATGCGACCGAAACCGGATGGGGAATGAAAAACTGCACCATCATCACTATCCCCATCCCCAGACAGATTGCCAGCGGTAAAGTCCTGCGCATTCCGCCTCCTAACTGATATTAAAGAAATTGATGATATTGCTGAAGAAACCGAGCGCCGGAATTCTGGAAAGCAGTAGCAACGCCGAACCGAGGATGATAATAACGATAATCAGCAACTTGCCGTAATCCTGTCCCTTTAAGGAACCGAGCAGGAGTGGCTCGCGCGAAAGATATGCCGATGCCGCATAAAGCTCTTCGCCGATCAGGGTATAGTCGCAGGCGGTAATGAAAAACGGCAGTTGAAAAACCGAGTCCGTGCCCGCAATCTGGATTGCACCGGTGGTCGCACCGGTCTCGGCAAGAATCAGCGACTCCGCCCAGAAGGTCCCTAAAAAGAAGTTGGTTGCCGGCTTTTCCCTGACCATCAGACCGTCAACCGCCGCCGCATAGGCAAACTGCTCCGAAGTGACAAAGAAGATGTTATCCGGCTTGAACGCATCCGGCCGGCCCGCCCGGGTATAAGCCTCCTTGACCACCTCCCGCGCCACCGTATAGACAATCGGATCCCGGTTCGGCACCAGCAGCGCTGAATCATACTGGGCGGTTTTCTTGGCAACCTCACCCAGAATGTTCAGCGAGGCAATGGTGGCGATATCCGCCACCGAACCCAGACCCGGCACATAGACAATCGGCTTGCCCATCTCGGTTGCCCGGCCAACCGCCTCTTCCACCGCATCCAGACCGGCAATCCGGCGCACAAACAGATACCGCCCCGCCTTTGCATGCTCAATAAAGTAAATTACCAGCGCAAAAAAGACAACCATCGCCACCAGGATGTTAACCCGGGCCCAGTTGAAAAACTGCGGTGAACTGCTCACCACCGCCGACCAGTCACTCCAGACCGTATCTGCCCCACTCACCGCTGCCAGCCGGTAACGATAATGCTGCCGGTCAATTACCCCTTCATCCACAAACCCGATTTCCGAACCGGGCAGCGTTGCCCGAACCTCGGGTCCGCTCCCCTCCTGGACCCGCTCCAGAATCAGCGCTTCGGGCCGGGCTTCTTGCGGCAACTGCCAGCGGATGGTGATGCTCTTCCCGGCATCGTTAGGTGTATCCCGCACCTGAATTACCGGCGGCGACATCCCGGCCGTCAGCAGCCCGAAGATAATGATATTAATCATTCCACTTCACTCCTTTTTTCACTAACTCCTGGTTCCGCACACCGGCAGGGAATTGAATGGCACTTCGGACAGCCCGGACGGTATCTGGCACATGCCGATTCCATATCAACCCCGGTGAGATTTGCCAGACTCACCAGCCAGGCGAACACATCCGCAAACTCCTCCTCCATTGCCGGCTGACTGGTGTGCCGCAATGCCCGTGCCAGTTCGCCCACCTCTTCTGCCAGCCAGCGGAATGTGCCATCCACACCCCGTTGCCGGTCCTTCACCAGATAGATGTCCCGGATTAAATTCTGAAACTCCTGAATGGTCACTCCTGTTAGTATTAAAAAGTCTGTCCCAATGTCAAGTTAAAGTTTCACGCTCTTATTGACTGCTAATCGCTGAGATTTATAATTTTACCAAAGGAGGCAATATGCGCCTTAAAAGTCTGCTGCTTATCCCTTTAATAATGCTTGGTCTGGTTTTCAGCCAGGAACTTTTGCTTAACGGTGACTTTGAGCAGGAACTTGCCATTGGCTGGACCCAGACCGACTCTGGCCTCGGGACCCATCAGGTCCTGCGCGGCACCGAATATCAGCCAGACCCGGATTTTGAAGCCTGGGTTTATCAGTATGACAACCCGGGCTGGACCAGGCTGAGTCAGCGGGTGGCGGTGCCGGGAGTTGCTCTGCAACTCTCCTTCTGGGCAAAGTTCAGCGAGAGTGGTGGCAGTTCCACCTGCTGGCCTGCTGCCTGTTTCCAGGTTTGCTATTACGATACCGATACCAATCTCCTTGGTGAAACCAGATACTATTACTCCACCTATGCCACCTGGGTGCCGTCCCCGGTCCTGAGCCTCTACCCGATAACCAGCCCGGACTGGACCCGGTATGAGCTCAACATCGCCGATGAGCTGACCAACAACCTGCCCGGTGTTGACCCCGCCGCGGTTGCCTTCGTTGAGGTTGCCCTCTGGAGTTATACCCACAGCGGTTGAGGCACGCCGGTGGCGGAGGTCTCCGCCGATGACATCTCGCTGATCAACAACAACTCCGGTCCGTTCATTCTGCTCGGCACCAGAACGGTCCTGGATTCACCACCAGGCGGCAACAACAATGGCCGGTTTGACCCGGGCGAAACCGGTGGTCTGATTATTGCCCTGCGCAATATCGGCAATCAGGGCGTTAACAATGTCAGTGCCCGGCTACGCTCCGCGGACTCCCGGTTCGTCATTCTGGACTCAATCGCCAGTTACGGCTCAATCCCGGCCTGTTCCACCCGCAGCAACAGCACCGACCCGTTCCGGATTCAGGTTGACCCTGCAATCCCCAAGGAAACTCCGGTGCAACTGATGCTTCTGGTCTCCGGCTCTGGTTATTGTGATACCATCTATTTCCGGCTGGTTGTCGGTGAGGTGGTAATGACCGACCCGATTCCGGACGGACCACGCCAGCCCCCGCTCTACTGGGCTTATGACGATATTGATACCGCCTATGCTCAGCATCCGGAATTCTCCTGGGTGGAGATAAACAACCTGGGCACCAGACTGACCCTCAGCGATGACCAGACGGTTCAGATTGACCTGCCCTTCACCTGGCAGTTTTACGGCACGAACTATAATCAGATTTCCATCTGCTCCAACGGCTGGGTTGCCCCGGGTTATACCACTGTGTCCGCCTACTACAATTCAGCTCTGCCCACCACCACCCTGCCCGGTGTGGTCTGTGCCAACTGGGATGACCTGTATCCCCCTTCTGGCAACGGTGTCTGGTATTATCACGATGCCACCAATCACCGATTCATTGTCGAATGGGATTCGGTCTATTATCTGGGTAGCGGCCAGTGGGATAAGTTCGAAATCATCATCTCCGACCCGACCATCCCCACCCCCACCGGTGACAACCAGATAATCGTGCAGTATCTTACTGCCAACTCCTACATCTCCAGCACCGTCGGCATTCAGGACCCAAGCCAGACGATTGCTATTCAGTGTCTTTTTGACGGCACCTATCACCATGGCAGCGCACCGATTGTTCCGGGCCGGGCGGTCAAATACACCACGGGCACCCCGACCGCAATCAGTGAAAACCGCAGCCCGCTCCCGGTTCGCACCGGATTTTACGCCTGCCCGAACCCGGGCCAGAATACAATCCGCTTTGTCACTGACCACAACATCGCCGGCACCATCAGCATCTATGACCAAGCCGGCAGGCTGGTGCGCACGCTTCCGGGTAAAGGCAACTGGTACTGGGACGCCAAAGATGGGACCGGAAAACCGGTTGGACCGGGCGTCTATATCTGCCGGCTGAAATCAACCACCACGCACCTGAAAACCAAACTGATCCTCACCCGCTGAACCGGAACCCCTGTTCGCGGGGCGCACCGCCTTCAGTGGTGTGCCCCGCGCCGATTTCTAAGAGAAAATTCACAGCCGCAGTAATGCTGACGGTAAAGTGAAAGCTGGCGAGAAATTTCCACACTCTGCCTGAACCCATCCTGTTTCTTCCAGTCGCCGGCAACAAAGCCGATGCCCAGTTCTGCGCCTACCCGACTGCCAATTGAGTTAACCAGCGCCGCATTTTTATTCGGTCCGACCGTCAGCGTTGAAGCGATAAAGCCGAACCCGCTTCGGACTGCCTGCTGCGCGGTTACTCCCAGTCGCAGTTCAAAGCACACCGGACAGCGCGCCCCGGCCTCGGGCTCGGCTTCAAGTCCGGCAACCGCCTCAAGAAACCGGTCGTGCTCATATTCACCGGTAATTAACGGTATCTGCCAGTAGTCCGCAACCCTCGCCGCGGCTGTCCGCCGGCGTTCATACTCCTCTGCCGGAAAGATGTTCGGATTGTAGAAAAAGCCGGTTAACTGATACCGCTCCTTGAGCCGCTGAACAACCACCGACGCACACGGACCGCAACAGATATGCAGGAGCAATCCGGGCTTCACCGGACACCGGTCTGGGAAACTTCCTTCAGTGCCCTGAGTTCGTTGACCAGTTGATTTGCCTCATACACATTGCGTGCCCAGAGCAGTACCACCCCGCGGTGCTCCTTCTTCTCATCCCGGGGTAGCAGTTTAAGAAAATCTTCAACCTCCTGCTGCTTCATTTTTAGAAAGCCGGCAAGATGTTCCAGCCCGGTCCTGACCACCACCACCACCTCATCCGGCCTGGGAAATGGCCAGCGCGATGGGTCAACCGCAATCACCACTGTGCCTTCGGCTTCGGGCCGCCGGATCGCCTTGGGGGTAAAGTATTCAAACCCGCGCCGGATTAATCCTAAATCGTCAATATAAACCAGCCGTTCCAGAATTGCCTGCTGTTTCGGGGTGGTGCCCTCGGTTGGAAATGGCTCATAAACCCTCGGCGGTTGCGTCTCCTCCCGCCCCAGTGTGGTCACCGTCGGGGTATATTCCAGATACGGGGTGCTGACCGGTCTGGGTGCTGGAGCTGGCTCAGCCGCCTGCTCACCGGCAACCTTCGGAATCACCACCTCCACCCCGTTAATCTGCCGGTAATCACAGGTCACCAGCCGCACCTGGATGTTCATCTCTTTAAGATAGTTCATCATCTGCTCAATCGCCTCATCCACCCGTTCAACCGCAATCACCATCGGAAACCTGCCCTCCTGCAGACTACGCTCCACCCCGACACGGAACTGCTCAACCGCAATCGCACCGGTCCGGCTTTTTATCTGCTCAAGCAACTCCCTTCCTTCCGGGTCACCAAACATTCGGGCAAGGGTGGCAAACGGCTGATGCCAGAGCCGGCCGGTGGCGCCAAGCAGGTCGCCCACCATTGCACTGATACCCCCTTCCACCTTCTGGTCCGGACAGCCGATAATGGTAATCTTACCCTGCTCGTTAACGGCAACAAACACCCTTCTTGACACCGCACCCGGAATGACGGTAATTGCCCGCGCCATTTCGGTGCCCAGTGCCATACCCACAAACTCCGGTGCCTGAATTAGCAGCTCTGCCAGGGAAAACTCAGGTGGCAGCTCGGTCGTTTGCTCCACCCCCGGCAACTGCACCTCCAGCCAGCCGGTCACCACCTGCCGCGCCCGGATAAAACAGGGCTTCATCTCCCGCCTCCGGAACTGTTTTTCGGCTTTGGTGGTGGCCGCTTGCCCGACATCACCCCGGGCTTGGAGCCAGGTGAAGGCGGCTTGGCAACCTTTTTCGCCGGTTCGGTCGGCACCGCACCGGCTCCGAACTGAACTGCCGGCGACTCTTTTGGTGCCTCAGGTGCCGGCAGCGGTTCGGCACTGCTCCCGATCCTCACCTCTGCTACCGGAGCGCCCCCCGGCGCCGGACCGGGTGCCGGCTTCACTCCCGCTGCTAACGCCACACCGGCTGCCGGCACCGGCTCAATCACCACAATCCCGCCGCTTGACCAGACCGAATAACTCACCGGCACCGCGGTCAGATTCATCCCGTTCAGATAGTCCAGCACCTGCTTCACCTCACCTTCGGGTCTGGCGGTGACAATCAGAATTGGGAACCGCCCCCGCTCCAGCCCGGCACTGACCACCGGCTGAAACCGGTCAAACTCCCAGTCCGCACTGCTCCGCTCCAGCATCAACTCCTCCAGACTTGTCCCCTCGGACTCGGCAAACAGGCGGGAAAATTGCTCATAGCTCATCCGCCACAGCTTGGTGCTGGCTGCCAGAATATCGGCAACCAGCGTGGTATAGGCATCCGGACCGCTCTCATCTGGACAGCCGACAATGAACAGGCCCCCGGACTCCTGAACCGCCATCAGCACCGGGGAACGCACACCGACAATTTTCGACAGCGGCAACGCCACCCGGAACGGTGAAGTTCCGGCTTCGGCAAGATTCAGAAAATCCGGACGCTGGTGTACCAGCTCGGCAAGGTCCAACCCGATTTCAACCTTATCCTCCTGGACTGGCGGTGGAAATAGCTGCCACGCCGGCTGCTCGGCGTTCACCCGGACAAACACCCGGCTGGTTACCGGAGCGCGCCGCGTTGCACCCACACCGAAATTTTAACACCCGGCCGGACTGATGTCAAGCCTTAGCCTCCTCACCGCCAAAACATGCCTGCCTTTTCAGCAGCCGCTCCCACTCCTCATCCACATAGCGCTGCAGTTCGGCAATCACCCGCTGCCCTGATTCCGAACCGAACAGATGCCGGAACCGGCCCTGTGGCTTCAGAAACTCCTCCAGCGGCAGTTTCTTTGACGGTGTATAAGTCATCCGGTACCGCCCGTTTTCATATTCATAAAGCGGCCAGTAGCAGGTATCAGCCGCCAGTCTTGAAAGCCGGGCGGTTTCTGACGGCAGATGGCGCCAGCCCAGCGGACAGGGCACCAGCACATTCAAAAAACTCGGTCCGGGTGCATCCAGCGCCTTCTGCACCTTGGTTGCCAGGTCGCGCCAGAAATAGACGGTCGTCTGCGCGGCATAAGCCACCTCATGGGCAATCACAATCTCCATAATGTTCTTCCGGTGCTGGACCTTACCCGGCAGCACCCGGCCTGCCGGTGAGGTGGTCGTATCCGCACCATAAGGGGTGGCAGATGACCGCTGAATCCCGGTATTCATATATGCCTCATTATTGGTGCAGACATACAGAAACCGGTGCCGCCGTTCCAGCGCGCCGGAAAGTGCCTGGAGCCCGATGTCATAAGTCCCGCCATCACCGGCAAAGGCGATAATCCGGATATCATCCTGAATCAACCCCTTTTTCTGAGCAAACCGCAATGCCGCCTCCACCCCGGCTGCGGTTGAAGCCGCCGTCTCAAATGCGGTGTGAATCATCGGCACCTGCCAGGCACTGTGCGGATAAATTGAGGAAAAAATCTCCAGACAGCCGGTCGCCATCGTGGTCACCACCGGCCGCGGCTGAGCGGCGAGCAGAATCTGCCGCACCGCCAGCGCTTCACCGCAACCGGCACAGGCACGATGGCCATGCGAAAAAAGTTCCTGATTTTTTGCCAGGTCCTGAAGTTTCAACATCATCACCTCACCCCCACATAAGTTACCAGTTCATCCTTTTTACCGGCAAGCACCTGCTCATAAACTCCAATCGCATCCTCGGGTGTAAACTCCCTGCCACCCAGACCGTAAACATAGGAGAACACCCTCGGCCGCGCCGGCAGGTCGTATAAAACCGAAGTAATCTCGGTAAACAGCGGTCCACCATAAGCGTTGACCGCATCCACCCGGTCCAGCACCCCGACCGTCCGGAACCGGGCAAGGCTCTTCTTCAGCAGTGAATGCACCAGCGGCCTGAACACCCTTAACTTCACCATTCCCACCTTCTTCCCCTGCTGGCGCAACCTCTCCACCGCCACCCGACAGGTCCCGCATGCCGAACCCATCACCACCAGCACCGCCTCGGCATCCGCGCATTGAAACTCCTCCAGCACCGAATAATACCGGCCAAACCGGCGTCCGAACTCCGCCTGCACCTGCTCAATCACCGGCAGTGCCCGGTTCATCCCCTCAATCTCGCTCCGCTTGAACTCAAAATAGTAATCCTGAAGCGTTGCCGGACCAACCAGAACCGGATTGCGCCAGTCCAGCAGATTATAATTCGGCTTCGGCTGGCCCAGAAAATCCCGCACCGCCTGGTCCTCCAGTGTTTCAATCCGCTCCTGACAGTGGGAAAGGATAAACCCGTCAATTGCCACCAGTGCCGGCAGATATGCCTGCTCCGCAATCCGGACCGCCTGAATCAGCGTATCATAACCCTCCTGCACCGTCTCGCAGAAAAACTGCATCCAGCCTGAATCCCGCGAGGCAACCGAATCTGAATGGTCACCGTGAATATTCAGCGGTGAAGAAAGGGAACGGGACGCCACCGCCATCACAATCGGCAACCGCAGTCCGGCAGCGATAAACAGCATCTCATGCATCAGTGCCAGCCCCTGCGATGCGGTGGCGGTCATCACCCGCCGCCCGCACGCCGCCGCACCGATACACGCAGTCATTGCCGAATGCTCGCTCTCCACCGCCACAAACTCGGTGTCCACCTCACCGTCAGCAACATAATTGGAGAAAAGTTGCACAATCTCGGTTGACGGCGTAATCGGATATGCCGCCACCACATCCGGATTAATCTGCTTCATCGCATAGGCAAGCGCCTCATTACCGGTCTTGGCCAGAATCATTTCCGCTCCTTTTCCATAACAATTGCCTTTGCCGGACAGATACTCGCACAAATCCCGCACCCCTTGCAGTAATCATAATCATTCCCGACCACCTTACCGTCCTTTACCATAATCGCCGAATCCGGACAGTAAATCCAGCACAATAGACACTGCCGGCACTTCTCCCTGCTCCACACCGGCCGCTGACTCCGCCACGACCCGGTTTTATTCTCCTTCACCGCCTGCAGATCGGTAATAATTGCACCACAGGGTAACTCCTGCCAGCCTTTCAACTTCCCTGCCATTACCTCTCCCTTCAATTCAAACCCTTCACCTCTTCATAGGCGCGCCGGATACTCTTCAGATTATCCTCCACCAACTTATCCTGACCCCGGAACTTTGCGCTCAACTTGGAACGGATTGCCGCCAGCATCGGCTCCAGTTCCAGCACCCCGGTTACCCGGGCAAGCGCACCGAGCATCGGTGTATTCGGCACATCCCTGCCCACCGTCTCCAGCGCAATCGTTGACGCATCAACCGTATAAACCCGCACCGTTGCCGGCAGACCCAGCCGTGCCCGCAGCACCTCCGGACGCTCCGCGGTATTCACCAGCAAAATCCCTTCCGGCTTCAGTCCTTCGGTAACCCGTGCCGGTTCAATCAGCGACGGGTCCAGCACCACCACAACATCTGGATTCTTAATTCCCGAATGGCTCCAGATTGGTCCATCCGAAAGCCGGTTAAACGCCGTAACCGGTGCGCCCATTCGCTCCGGACCGTACTCCGGAAACGCCTGAATAAACTTACCGGTTTCCAGTGCCGCTTCACCAAAAAGCAATGCTGCGGTCTTGGCACCCTGACCGCCGCGACCGTGCCAGCGGATTTCCAGAACTCCTGCCATTAGACCTCCATTTAAACTTTTGAATTAAAATTATACCTTATAACCGGTGAGTGTCAAAAAAGACTGGCATGCAATTTCAATATTTCGTTTTTCGGGCAATGTATTGCGGCTAAAAAAGTTGCCGAAGGCAATTTGGGGGAAATCTCTGATTTCCCTTTTATCCGCTGTTA
>JBAMLV010000004.1:0-49741 GCA_039793395.1 bacterium
TCAATGACACTGCATCATATCTATGGAATTCCTTATATACCCGGGAGTGCGGTCAAAGGGGTAACAAGGCACCGGGCGGTTTTAAAGTTTGCTGAGGAATTAGCGAAACAGAAGAATTCAGGGATAGAAGATTCAATAGAAGAGGTTTCAAAAAAGTTAGAAAATGGCGACAAAAGTTTAAATGTTTCCATAGATAACATAGCCTTTCAAGACTTAATCAAAATCCTCGGCACTCAAAAAGAAGAAGGAGAAGTAATATTCTTTGATGCCTATCCAGATGAAGACATAAGATTAAAAATAGATATTATGAATCCTCACTATCCAGATTACTATACAGGCGATAAACCACCAACTGACTGGCAAAATCCAGTTCCTATAAAATTTTTAACAGTTGATGAAAAAACAAAATTCCAGTTTTATCTTGCCTCAAAAGATGAGGACTTGCTGAATAAAGCCAGAACTCTATTAAAAGATGCCCTGAGAAATTATGGCATCGGCGCCAAAACATCTTTAGGGTATGGGATGTTTCAATAAGGAGGTAATAATATGAACGAGTTTCATATCATTAATGTTGGTGCCAGCATAATCACAAACTATCAAAAAACCCGGGACGATTTTAAAAACCGAAAACTTGCGGACAATCAATTCTGGGGTGAAATCCTTGCCACTCCCCGAGAATTAAAAGAAATTTATGAGTTTGTAAAAAACAACCCTTACCAAAATTCTGCGGAACTCAACTCCTTTTTAAGGAAAATTAAAAATACTAAAAACCGCATTGAAGTTTACTTTACCGGAACAAAAACCCCGGTCAACGAGATATGCGTAAGAGCCCTGGAAAGATTTATGCGCGATAATAGTTTTACCGTCTATACTACAAAGGAATTTCCCGGATATTTTATGGAAACCTATGAGGGCGAAGACCGGGTTAAAAGTTTTAGTGCCGGCATTGTGGATATGCTTAACCATTTAATCAGACTGGCAAAAGCTAAAAGGCAGGCGGGCTACCGGGTGTTTTTTAATCCTACCGGCGGATTTAAGGCGCATGTTATTGCCTGTGCCCTTGCCGGATTTATGACCGGTGCTGAAGTTTATTACTTAAACGAGGAGTTTAACGATGTGGTCACCTTGCCCCCGCTGTTTTACATTCCCAGGGGACAAGAACGAGAACTGCTAAACCTGCTTGCCGATGGGCGACCCCGTTCGGGCAAAGAGTGCGACAGGATTTTTGATGATTATGGCGAGGAGGTTGAGCGGCTTATTGCCTACAACTTGATTGACGCGGAAACAGATGACACGGGTAGGATTTTCAGAATAAAAATAACCAGCCGGGGGAGATTAATAAATCAGGAACTACGGGCAGAGCAATGAGTTAAGAGCGTGACGGTTCGGTGCGGTTATGATGACACTGCCAACAAAACAAGGTGCGGGAGGGGGTGTCATTGCAAGGCTCCGCAGGAGCCGTGGCAATCTCTGTCGGGATGGGATTGCTTCGTCGCTTCGCTCCTCGCAATGACAGTAATGTGGGGCGGATGGCAGTAGCAGGGGGGTCCAGGGGATGGGAAATTCCTTGTAAGGCACAGTTTTTTAGATAGTTAGAAGCAATTTTTATTCGTGAGTTTTGCACCCGGTGGGCAGTCCCGGGGACGGTGGGGGGGACGGTTGGGGGGATGGTGGGGGTAAGGGTTTGGGGTGCGGTTTTGAGCCGGGTGGGGGTAGTGGGTTTGGGCGGTGTTGATAGGGTTGTCCAAAGGGGTGTCGGGAGGAGGTTGGGGGCGGTGGTTTTAGGCGCCGATGGTGCGGCTGACCCAGTGGTCGTTGATTAAAACCTCCTGGTTGTAGATGAGGGCAGCAACCCGAACTCCGTGGAGGTGTTCAAGGAATTCAAGGCGCTGGAATAGGTCGGCGATGCCCCAGACATCGGCTTCTACTCCGAGGTAGCGGTTGCTGATGAGTGTGCCGGACATTATGAGTGTGAAGTTGTGGTCGGCAATGAGGGGGGCGAGCTGGTCGGGGCGGTAGCCCGTTTCCAGGAGGAAGTGGAAGTGGCCAAAGTTTTCGGCGTTTGACCAGTTTATTGAGGGTTGAATCCGGATTATGCCGTTGCGGTTGTCTTGGGTCCAGAGGAGGCGGTCCAGTTTTGCCCGGATCCAGTTGAGGCTCTGGCCAAAGTTAGCGGCGATGGTTTCCGCATCCGTATCAGGGTGCTGGAGCAGGAAGCGGATGAGCGCCTTTTCTTCGCCGGAGAGGGGGAGGGAGACCGGGAAGGGGTATTCGTTGATTTTGAATACCTGGGTTTCGCGTACGCCGGGAAGGGTCTGGATGAAGCGGGTTTCGGTTTCAAGGTCGCGGGAGAAGAGGAGGAGGGCGAGGTTTGGTCCGAGGTTTGCGGGGAAGCAGGTGTTGAAGAGGATTTCGGTGATGAAGGGGATGCGGTCAATGAGCTGGTGGGCGGTTTCGTAGGGCTGGTCGGCTCTGGTCATAATACCAGCCCAGACCCAGTTGCCACCTAAAAGGGGGGGGATGAACAGGGTGAGGTGGAAGGAGCGGATGATGCCGGCAGTGGTGAGGCGGTTGAGGCGCTGGCGGTATTCAGTGAGGGTGAAGCCGGCAGAGGTCAGGAGCGGGTCCTGGAAGTAGAAGGGGCGGGTTTCGGCAAGGCGGAGGGCGGTGATGTCCCGGGGTTCAAGTATCATTGGCTGGCTCAAGTTGGTGATATTGAAGTGATTGGCGGGTAAAAGTCAAATTTTGCCGTTTGAGTTGTGCGGGTGGTTTGGGGATGGGTGGGAGATGGTTAGTAGGCGCCTTTGCGGGAGAGGACCGCCGGGATGGTTTTGAGGATAATCAGGAGGTCACCAGCGAGGGTCCATTCACGGACATAGCGGGTGTCCAGCTGGACCCGTTGTTCGTAGGTGGTGTCGGTTCTGCCCGAGACCTGCCATAAGCCGGTGATGCCGGGTGGGACGCGGAAGAGGAGCAGGGAGTAGTCCTGGTAGTAGGTGATTTCTTTTTCAACAATCGGTCTGGGTCCGACGAGGCTCATCTCGCCCGCAAGGACATTGATTAGCTGGGGGAGTTCGTCAAGGGAGGTGCGGCGCAGGATTTTGCCGATGGGTGTGACCCGGGGGTCGTGTTTGAGTTTGAAGGTTTTTTGGAACTCTGCCCGTTTTCTGGGGTCGGCGCGGAGGATTTCTTCCAGGCGCCGGTCGGCATCAATATACATTGAGCGGAATTTGAGGACATCAAAGGGGCGCATATTTCTGCCGAGCCGGCGGTGGCGGTAGAAGACCGGACCCGGGCTGGTGATTTTGACCAGCAGGGCGATGATGAGCATCAGCCAGCTTAAGAGGAGCAGGGCGGTGCCGGCGATGAGGATGTCAATCAGCCGTTTGAGGCGGCGGTTGATGCCTTCGGTGATGAATGGACCGATGGGACGGGGATGGGGTCCGAAGAGGTAGGCAGACATTTTGAAGGAGCGGATGCCGATGAAGTCAATGAAGTAGTTGGGGGCAATGCTGGAGGTCAGTTGTTCGGTGCGCAGCTCGGTGGTGTCAACGACGATGAGGTGATAGTTGCGGACTCTGCCGACCGGTTCGGAGTTTTTGCGCAGCCATTCGGTAAGGGTATCAATCGGGATGGTTTCCAGGCAGTCAAAGCCCCACCAGCGGAGGAGGTCTTTTTTGTGCTGGTTGAAGTCGGTAACGAAGAGAACCGGCTGGGGAAAGAGGCGGCGGATGAGGATGCCGATGAGCGGGGCGATGAAGGTGAGGTAGAACCAGAATCCGAGCCAGAAGGAGACGGTGAGTTCTTCGCACCAGGACCAGAGGTGGCGGACCAGTCCGTAGGCAACATAGGTGAGGGCGAAGGCGGCCTGGGTGCGGGTGGTCAAGCCATAGTTGATGCGGGCGGTGGATTCAAATTCGCCGACTAAATAACTGGCAAGGGCAAGGAGAAGCCAGACGATGATTACGGTGGTGGCACCGGTTGATGCCGGGGAGAAGAACAGTCGGAGGAGCGCAATGATGAGTAAAAGAAAGAGCAGTTCCAGCGCAATCAGGACTGTATTGTCGCCGGGTGGCGGGTGGTGGCTGGGGGCGCCGGCGTCGGGGTTCATAGGTTCGTTTTTCAGTCTAACCGGCGCCGGGCTGAAGTCAATTTAATGCCGGCAGGTCAAGGGTTGAATTCAGCCGGGGTTGCGGGTGTCAGCCGGGCGAGCGGTGAGCTGCTCAGCGGATTTTTTTCTTGTGGCGCAGTGCCTTGCGTCTTTTCTTGAATTTGTGGCGTTTTACTTTGCGCAGTTTTCTTTTTCGGCCACAGGGCATTATCCGGCTCCTTTTTATGGTTGCACTTGACTGAGGCTGTTTTTCAGCAGGCGCGAAGCCTTGAACACCGGTACCCGGCGCGGGGGCAGGTTGACCGGCGCCTTGGTCCGGGGGTTGCGCGCGACCTTCGGTTTGCGCAGTTTGGTGGTGAGGACACCGAACCCGCGGAGTTCAACCCGGTTGCCCTCTTGTAGGGCCCGGCAAAGTTCGTCAAGGAAAAGCTGAACAATCCGGGCGACATCCCGCTTGGTAATGGCGGGTGCCATCTGCCGGGAGATTGTTTCCACCAGGTCAGCTTTGGTAATGGTCATAATTCCCTCCTTATGAGCAGGCGCTGCAGTTGTGACTGGAGCAGGAACTGCAGCCGGAGTTTGTGCTTTTAACCTTTTTTTCCGCTCCTGCCACACCAAATGCCGAGAAGAGCCGGTTGAGTTTGCCGCTGCCGCATCGGGGACAGACGAGCTTTTTTTCGTCGTCCGCCCGGAGGATTAGTTCCTCAAAGGTATGGTGGCAGGAACAACAACTGTATTCGTAAATGGGCATAACTAATTATAATATTATGACTTCGGGATGTCAAGCATATTTGCGGGCAGGTTATTTTCTTGACAGTGGCGAGCAGAAGGCGGATAATCAGACTGGTATGAAGGGACTGGTGCTGTGCGGCGGACGGGGAACCAGGCTCAGGCCATTGACCTATACCCTGCCGAAGCAGTTGGTGCCGGTGGCAAACCGGCCAATTTTAGGCTATGTGCTGGACCATCTTTCAGCCGCGGGAGTCCGGGAAATCGGGGTGGTGATTTCACCCGAGACCGGGGCGGCGGTGCGGGAGTTTGTGGGTAGCGGGAGCAGGTGGGGAGCGCAGGTGGAGTATATTATGCAGGCGGAGCCGTTAGGGCTGGCGCATGCGGTGCAGGTGAGCCAGGGGTTTCTGGGTGATGAGCCGTTTGTGATGTATTTAGGTGACAATCTGGTGCAGGACCCGCTTCAGGCAGGGCTGGAGCAATTCCGAACCGGTAAAGCGGATGCGCTGATTATGCTTAAGGAGGTTGATGACCCGCGGCGGTTCGGGGTGGCGGTGCTGAAGGACGGGCAGGTGGTCCGGCTGGTTGAGAAGCCGGTAGTGCCACCGTCAAATCTGGCACTGGTCGGGGTTTATATCTTTTCTGCCCGGATTCATCAGGCGATTGAGGGGCTGTCATTTTCCGCTCGCGGGGAGCTGGAGATAACCGATGCGATTCAGGGGCTGGCAGATGCTGGTGGCCGGGTGGTTCCGGTGGTGCTCAGGGGTTGGTGGCTGGATACCGGCAAGAAGGATGACCTGCTGAATGCCAATCAGGTGGTGCTGGCAACCTTTTGTGAAAACCGGATTGAGGGGCGGGTGGAGGATTCGGCGGTGTATGGTCCGGTGATGGTTGGTCCGGGTGCTGAGGTGAAGGGTTCAGAACTTTTTGGACCGGTGAGTATCGGGGAACGGGTGCGGATTGAGGGGTCGGTCATCGGGCCGTTTGTGTCGGTTGGTGCGGAGAGTGTGATTGTTGATGCCTGGATTGAGCATTCGGTGGTTATGGAAAGGTGTATGATTTCCGGGGTCAGGCGGGTGGTGCAGAGCCTTATGGGCCGGGAGGTGCGGTTGAAGGGAAAAGGCGGAATGAGGCAGGAGTTGCGGCTGCTGCTTTCCGATTCCAGTGAGGTGGAGTTGTGAAGCCGGATTTTCAGGAACTGGCGATTAAGGGGGTGTGGCAGGCACCGCTGGTGATTTACCAGGATCGCCGGGGCTGGTTGTGTGAGGTTTTCCGTGCGGACTGGTCGGGTATCGCGGGGATAAGGCAGCCGGTGATGGGCTATGTTTCCTCAACACTGCCGGGTATGGTGCGGGGTCCGCATGAGCACCGGCAGCAGACCGACTGGTTTGTGTTTGCCGGACCTTCAGATTTTCTGGTGGTGCTCTGGGACAATCGGACGGATTCACCAACTGCGGGCAGGCGCCTGGAGTTGAAAATGGGTGCGGGCAGTCCCGGGATGCTGATTGTGCCACCCGGGGTGGTTCATGCGTATAAGAATATCGGGCACTGTGCCGGGCTGGTGCTGAATTTTCCGGACCGGCTTTATCGCGGTTTGAACCGGCAGGAGGCGGTGGATGAAATCCGTTATGAGGAGCAGGCGGACCACCGGTTCTGGCTGGAGTGAGGGGGTGATTTTATGATGAGGATTCTGGTAACCGGCGGGTGCGGTTTTATCGGCTCAAATTTCATCCGGTATATTATGAACCGGCATCCGGACTGGGAGGTGGTTAATCTGGATGCGCTGACCTATGCGGGTAATCCGGCAAATCTAACTGATATTGCGGGTGATGTGCGTTATAAGTTCATTCATGGCCGGATTGAGGAGCCGCAGGTGGTGCTTTCGGCAATGAAGGGGTGCAGTGCGGTAATTAACTTTGCCGCGGAAACCCATGTTGACCGCTCAATTGTTGAGCCGGCGGTTTTCATCCAGACAAACATCGTCGGCACGCAGGTGCTGCTGGACTGTGCCCGGGAGAAGAAAATCAACCGGTTCATTCAGATTTCCACCGATGAGGTTTACGGCACGCTCGGGCAGACGGGAAAATGGACTGAGAGTTCACCGCTGGCACCCCGTTCCCCTTATTCCGCCTCAAAAGCGGGCGCCGACCTTCTGGTTCTGGCTGCCTATCACACCTATGGTCTGGGGGTCAATATCATCCGGCCCGCAAACAATTATGGGCCGTATCAGTATCCAGAGAAACTTATCCCGCTGGCAATTACCAATCTGCTGGAGGGCAAGAAGGTGCCGGTTTATGGCCGGGGTGAGAATGTCCGGGACTGGGTTTATGTTGAGGATACCGCACGGGCGGTGGAGCTGGTGCTGCTGGCGGGACAGGCGGGTGAGGTTTACAATGTCGGCGCGGGTGCGGAGCGGACCAATATTGAGGTGGTGAAGAAAATCTGTGCGCTGCTGGGGAAAGGAGAGGAGCAAATTGAGTTGGTAGCTGATCGGCCCGGGCATGACTTCCGTTATGCGCTGGACACAAGTAAGATTCAGGCACTGGGCTGGCAGCCAGCGGTTGATTTTGAAACCGGGCTGGAGCGGACGGTCCGCTGGTATGAGGAGAAGACCTACTGGTGGCGGACGCTGAAGCAGAAACTGCAGCGGGAAGCCCGCGGTTTCTGGAGCCGATGATGGTGCCGGGAGAGGACCTGACCGCCCGGGTGCTTGATGCCGGGATGGAGGCGGTTGACCCGCTGGAGGTGGAGCGGCTGCGCCGGATTGTCACTACCCGGCGTCAGGAGAATGCGCTGAGCGCCGAGGAGTTGCTGGTGGCAATCGGGGCAATGAGCCCGGACCGGCGGCTGACCGTTGCCGGACTTTTGCTCTGCGGCCAGGAGGAGGTGCTGCGCCAGTTGGTGCCGGGGCACAGTGCGATTTTCCTGCAGATGAAGAGCGAGGTGGAATATGAGCGCCGGCTGGAAGAGGGCAAGCCGCTGCTGGCATTGCTGGATGAGCTCCGGAATGCGATTGAGCCGCACAACCGGATTTACACCCTGAAGTTCGGGCTGTTTTATTTTGAGATTCCGGATTATCCGGTGGAGGTTTACCGGGAGGCGTTGCTGAATGCCTTTACCCATCGGGATTACACGCTCGTCAGTCCGGTTTATGTGCGCCTTTATCCAGAACGGCTGGAGATTTCATCGCCCGGCGGTTTTGTTTCCGATGTTTCGGCTGAGAATATCGTTGGCCATGAGCCAATCAGCCGGAATCCGTATCTGGCACAGGTGCTGCAGCGGATCGGGCTGGTGGAGCGGGCGGGTATGGGGGTCAGGCGGATGTTTCAGGTGCTTTTGGCTTATGGTAAGGAGCCGCCGGTTTATGAAGCCGGTGCCGACTATGTGCGGGTGACCATCCGTTCGGGCCGGGGTGAGGGCAGGCTGGATGAGACCTTTGCCCGGTTTGTTGTCCGGTGTCAGCAGGAGGGCAGGGAACTCCGGCTGCCCGATTTGCTCATCCTCAACTGGCTGAAGCGCAACCGGGAGGTGGACCTTGCCGAGGCAAAACAGATTCTTGGCCGGTCGGATAAGGAGGCGTATGAGGTGCTTAATTCCATGGTCAATCGCGGTCTGCTGGAGCAGTTTGGGGAGAAGAAGGGCAGGGTTTACCGGCTGTCAAAGCGGGTTTATGCCCGGCTGCGGAAGTCGCTCAGTTATCACCCGTTTCACCGGGCAGAGTCGGCATATGCCGAGGCGGCGATTTTGAGTTATCTTGAGGAGCTGGGTGGACCACCGGAGGAGAGGTTCATCACCAATGAGATTGTCCGCACCCTGCTGCGGGTTTCACCCCATCAGGCAGGCTATATCCTTGCCGGTCTGGTGAAGAAGGGCCGGCTGGTGCTTAAGGGGCGGGGCCGGTCGGCAAGGTATTTTCTCAGTTGCGGATGAGCAGTTTGTCGCGATGACTGGTGGTGCGGGTGTGAACTGAACTGCCGGCGGTTTCGTCGGTGCGGGCATCAATTTTATACAGATACACGCCGTTTGCCAGCGCATTGCCATCCCGGTCCCGGGTATCCCATTCAATCTGGTTGTAACCGAAATGGCACTGCTGGGGTCCGATGGTTCGGAGCAGCCGGCCGGAGATGGTGTAGATTTTGACCGTAACCGTTGCGGGGCGGGAAAGGATGAAGGTGAAGTATGCCCGGTTGCTCGCGGGATTGGGGTAAACTAAACAGGAGTCAAGGCGCAGTTCTTCCCGGAGGTCGGTTTTCAGGTAGTGGACCAGAACCCGGCCGTTGAGGCAGTTGTCGGCACAGATAAAGAAGAGGGAGTCCTTTTCTTGCTCCAGTTCCAGCGGGAAATTAAAACTGCCAGAACTGCCCTGGTTGTCGTCGTAGTGGAAATAATCAAGGAGGCTGACCAGGGCGCTGCGTTCGTTGAGGTAGAGGCTGAGGCTGTAGGTCTGGCCCGGCAGGAGCAGGATGCCGGAAGGGTCGGTCAGCCTGCCGTTAAGCCGGAACCGTTTCGGCACCCGGGTGGTGTCGCCCGGCAGGAGGCGGACATTGTCCGCGAAGAGCAGGACATTCGGCGGTTCCCGGTCATTGGCGGGCAGCAGTTCCGGGCTGAGGTAGAGGGGCCGGGAGTTGAAGACCAGTGCCGAGTTTTCGTTCCAGACCAGACCGCGAACCTGGCAGGATTCGCGAATGCGGGCAAACCAGCCGTTATCCACAAACACGGTGTCGGGAAATGCCAGTCTGGGAACCATGAAGCTGCCACCAAGCGAGTCCTGAAACCTGCCTTCCAGGCGGAAGATGTCCGGACCAGGCAGGATATAGTTGATGGTGCCGACATCCGATTGGTAGAATCGGTTGCGCGGGGCTTCGCTCGCGCGCAGGGAGTAAAAGCCGGCAAACCCGGGCAGGAGCGACCAGTTGATGAAGCCGCCGGGTTTGATTGTGTCCGGGGATACCGTAATCGGCAGGGTTGCCTCCGGCAGCCTGACCCGGGTGAGCGGGTCGCCAAACAGGATGTAAAGGTTGCCTGAACTGGTGAGCCAGGCAGGATAGAAGGCGGCACCGAGCGGTAGTTCGGGCTGGGAAAGCAGTTTGGTGAAAAAGACCCGGGCAAAGACCTCGTTACCGCTGGAATAGGTTGCCTTGGAGGCGCCGATGGTGGCAATACAACCTTCCGGAGCGCGGACCAGTTCTTCGGCAATTGCCTCATAACGGGTGTCGTCAAACCGGCCGACACCGCAGGAGCCGAAAAAGGCAACCGGCAGTCGTCCCTGGTTGTGCACGGTGGGCACATCGTTGATATGAAATGCCCGCTCGTGGCATAACTGGAAACCGGAGCCATGGCCAAAGAAGCACCAGAGCAGGGCACCGGCGTTGAGCTGGCGGATAAGTTCGGCATTTGCCCTGGGCTTGACCGTGCCTTCCAGCCGGTATTCAGTGAGATAAATTTTCTCCAGTTCCAGCCGGTCAGTGGCGAGCGGGGCGATGCCCTCACAACCCAAGATGTGAACAAAACTTTCCGGTCGATTGAGCGAACCCTGATATTCATCATCGCCGAGGAGCAAAAACCGGCGTGCCCAGAAGCCGAGCGGCTGAGTTTCGTAGAACCGGAGTTTGTCCAGAAAGCGCCGGACCTCAACCGGACTGCGGGCGGTGAGCCGGGCAAGAATCATATCCGGACCCGAACCCTCACCGTCAAAATCGGCATACCAGGCATCCAGTGCCTTGACATGCGGGTTATACACCTCATAGTCAAGGTCAAAGCCGATTTCGTATGCCGGTACACCCGGCGGCGGTGCGATTTTCAGGTTGTCTTTGTAATCGTAGGTGGCATCACCCAGCAGCAGGCCGTAGGCGGGTCTTTTGGCAGTTAGAAATGCCTTGATTGCTCCCGGTGCCTGCATTCCGAAGGCGTAGTCGTCATAGATACTGGTAAGCGGCACCGCCCGTGCCCGGCCGTTTTCTATGCCCGGGATGTTGCGGTCGCGATACTGAGCCAGCAGTCGGGCAGCTGCCAGGAACTCATCCGGGCAGATGATGTAGTAGTCAGCCGCTTCTGCCGGGGTGCGCAGCTGGCCCGGCGTGCGCGGTAAGAGCACTGGCTTGCGGAAGGCGGACCGCCGGGCGCAGAAAAAATGGTTGAATGGTGCTGGCGCCTGGAATCGCAGTTCCCGGCCGGTAATACCGGTAATCCGGACCGGATTCCAGGGGCTGGTAACATCAAGCAGGACGGTGGTCTGGTCGGCACCGCCGAGATTGAGCTCCACCGGTCCGGGGGTGTAAAACTCAAGTTCGGGCTGGTCAAGAGTAAGTTCCAGCCGGGTGATGTAATCCACTTCCAGATAATCAAGATAAACATCACCGGCACCGATGAGTTCAAAGCCGAGGGTGTCGGTCCGGGCGGTCGGGGCAGCTGCCACCAGGGGCAGGCTTTCAAAGACAAAGGTGTTTGCCGGACAGGCCTGACTCTGTGCCCGGATTGTTATGGTGTCAAGGGGAAAGCGGTTCAGGCTCAAGACCGCGTGAACGGTGGCACTGGGGGTCTCACTTTTGGCGTAAAACCGGACGGTCAGGCTTTTCAGGGTGTCGCGGTTTGGCAGGGTAAACGGTATATAACTTTTTTTATCCGGCTCGTTGAACCGTTCCCAGACCCAGAGCAAGCCGCCGCGTGCGGGACAGAGCAGGTCCTGCTCAACCCGCACCTTGTTCCGGGCACGGTTTAACGGTGAAACGGCAGTTGCCGCAAGTTCGGGCATTCTTTTGCCTGCGCCTCTGCCCCAGGTGAGCCAGAGGGTCCGGTGCCGGGTGTAGTAGTTTTCCTGCCAGCGGGTCAGTGAGTCGTTCCAGCAGGATGGTGCCTGGGCATAGAAAAGGATGAGGTCCTCCGGATTGAACACGCCATCTTCTGCTCCGGAAACATAGAGCGGTAGTTCAATCATTGTGTCCGGATATGGTCCGTTCAGCGGACAGGGACCGAGGGTGTAGAGCCGGAAGGTTCGGGGGTCAATCAGATTCGGGTTAAAGCCAGCAGAGCGCAAATCGGCCGGGGTAATCTGGTAAATGCCGGTGGTCTCAACCCGGACCTGGCACCAGACATCAAACCGGTTGAAAAAGTTGATTGAATCGGCGGTTGGCAGCGGATTTTTCCAGTTGACCGCCTGCGCACCGTTGACCAGAGTCCGGGCAAGGATTGAGTCCAGCGGGTCAGGACGGAAAACCGGTTGCGCCGGAGTGGAAAAGTCAATCACCACCCGGATTCGGGCAACCCGCAGTCGGCCGAGCACCGGATTAAACTGGGCCGGATTGAGCCGGAGCCGGGCAACCCGGATGGTGCGGACCGTTTCAATTGTTTCAATTACCGCCCAGGCTTCAGGGAAAAACCGGTTTTGCTGAAAGGCGGTGCCGGGAACCACCGGCTGTTCGTTGAGTGCGGGTGCGGGCCGGAGCCGGACATCGTAAAACTCTTTTACTGGTTCAGCAATGGTCTGGAGCCGGACGGTGCCGGTCTGGGGACAGCCGACCAAAAGCCGGATTCCGGGCAGGTCCGGTTCGCCCGGGAGTGCGAGCGGTTCGGTTCCGGAGATAAACACCGAACTGCGGTCAGGTGCCAGACCGACCGATTCCGGAGCAAATTCAATCACCACCTGCCGGTCGCTGGCAACAAGCAGACGCAGGCTGGAATTTCCTGCCGGACTGGCAATATCAACCCCGGTAATTAAAAAAAGACCGAGTAAAATTGGTGCCACCATTGACGGTTATTTTAATCGGGCAGCGATAATTGTCAAGGCAGAACCAGACCGAGTAAGGCACCGCCGGCAATCAGCCAGACCGGCTCAATCCGGAATCGGAGCAGCAGCAGGAGGCTGAGTATCGCAACCAGTGCCGGTGCGAGCCCGTGAACGGCACTGCGGGCAACAAACACGGTGGAGACGGCAAGCATGCCGACCACCGCGGGCAGCACACCAGCAAGGAACGCCTGAATCAGCGGACTGGAACGGATTTTCTCATAACCACGGATCAAGCCGAGCAGCATCAGGCCAGAAGGCAGAAAGGTGCCGATGGTGGCAATCAGCGCGCCGGGAATTCCCAGCACCCGATAACCGATAAAGGTCGCCATGATCGCCACCGGTCCCGGGGTCAACTGGCCAAGCGCAACCGCATTCACAAACTCCTGGCTGGTGAGCCAGCCGCGGAGTTCCACCACCTCATGCTGAAGAAATGGAATGGCGGCAAAACCGCCGCCGAAGATGACCGTGCCCATCTTAAAAAAAACCAGTGCCAGTTCACCGGCGCGCAGGAGCGGTTGAATTTTAGTTCTGGTAGTTAGCGGCAGCAAGGGCAAAATTCCGCTTCCCCAGATCCGGGATGAACTCGCCGGTTTAAAGAATAACAGCCCCAGCAGACCGCCGCCGATGATTACCAGCAGGACATCACCGCGCAGAAAAAGGGCGATGCCGGCGATGAGAGCGATGATACCGGTGCGGACAGTGCGGATGTTTGCCCGGCCAATTGACCAGGTTGCCCAGGCGAGAATCCCGGGAATCACCGGCTGAATGCCGCTGAACAGCCGCTGAATGAGTGGCAGATTGCCAAAGCGGAAATAGGAATAACCGAGTATCAATATCAGCAGGAAGCCCGGCAAAAGCAGGCTGACCACGCTGACCACCATTCCCTTTAAACCCGCAAGCCGATAGCCGATGTATTCAGCATAGTTAGAGACAAACGGACCGGGCAGCATCTGCCCCATCGCCACCGCGGTGGAAAGTTCGGTGTCATCAATCCAGCGCCTTTTTTCAATTATCTCCTGCCGGATCAGGGCAAGCATGCCGACCCCGCCACCAAATCCGAGCGTGCCGATTTTGGCAAACACCAGTGCGAGTTGCCGGAGTGATACCCGGGAATGCACGCCAAATTTTATGAGCCAGCGCTTGCCAAGTCAAAAAAGAAAGCGGGTTTTTATGGCAATTTCTACTGTTTAGCAGTTTATTGCGGACAAGTTATTAAAATCACAGCAGTTATCTGAATTGGTGCCAGATTTTTGGCCAGGGGGTGGGCGGTTCCGGGGACGGTGGGGGGGACGGTATGGGGGATGGTGGGGTCAGGTGCCGGGTTGAGGGTGTCCGGTATGGTTTTTATCAGGGTTGTTGCTGGAGTTCAGGTCTGGGTCGGGTTGGTGGTGCGGGGGATGATATTCAATGCTGCCGAGCAGGTCCTTTTGGGGCGCGTTCAAGGGGGTGCTGGCTGGTGGGTCCGGAGTTGACATCCGGTCAGGGCTGGTTTATCCTTAGAGATGATGAAAAGGATTGCGATTGCGGGTGCAACCGGTTTGGTCGGTGAGACGCTGTTGCGGGTGCTGGAAGGTAGTGATTTTGCCGGGCAGATTGAGGAGCTGCGGCTTTTTGCCTCGGCACGGAGTGCGGGGACAAAGGTCCGGTTCCGGGAGCGGGATTATGAGGTTGCCGAGGTGAGGGTGGAGGGTTTTCAGGGGGTGGATGTTGCCTTTTTCTGTCTGGAGAATGAACTTGCCCGGCAGCTGGTGCCGGCGGTGGCAGAGTTGTGTCCGGTGATTGACAAGTCAAGTGAGTTCCGGCTGGCGCCGGATGTGCCGCTGGTGGTGCCGGAGGTGAATCCCGAGGCGCTGCAGGGGCACAGAAATATCATCGCCAGTCCGAACTGCACCACCATTCCGTTGGTGGTGGCACTGCATCCGCTGGATAAGGAGTTCGGGTTGAAGGAGGTTTTTCTGGCATCATATCAGTCGGTTTCGGGTGCAGGGCGGGCAGGGCTGGAGCAGTTTTTTTATGAGACCGAGTTTGTTGCCCTGCGTCAGGAGCCGGATAGCGATGGCAGTCCGTTCGGGGTGCAGGTTGCCGATAATGTGATTCCGCAGATTGGCGGGCTTGATGATGAGGGCATTTCCGCCGAGGAGAAGAAGACCGTTTTTGAGACCAGAAAGATTCTGGGCAGGCCCGGGCTGGTGATTAATTCCACCTGTGTGCGGGTGCCGGTGAGTGTTGGTCATGGTCTGGCTATCACCTGCCGGTTTGAAAATCGGGTTGAGCCAAAGAAGGCGCGCCAGGTGCTGGCGCGGGCACCCGGAGTGAGGTTCGGGGATGATGAGCGGGTGCTGACACCGCGGGACTGTCGGGGCCGGGATGAGGTGCTGGTGAGCCGGGTGCGGCCGGGGGCAACCGAATATGATTTGAGTCTCTGGGTCTGTGCGGATAATCTGCGCAAGGGGGCAGCGACCAATGCGGTGCAGATTGCGCGTCGGCTGTTCGGGTTATAAAATGAGCATTCGGCTGGACCAGAATTGGTCCGGGGTTTTTAGCATCAGAAAATAAAGACCGGCACCGGGCAGAGGGCAGGTGAGACTGTTTTCCCCGGGTTTCAGGTTCAGGGGGTTGAGGCGATAAATTTTTCGGCCGCTGGCATCATAAACTGAAAGCACGGCTTTGGCGGTCCGGGATGAAATGATGGTGATTTTTGTCCGGTTGGCGGTGGGGCTGGTGAGGAGCAGTGATGGTGATGGGGGGAGCGGTGTTTCCGGATGCTGGATTCCCTGTTGGTTGATGAGCCGGGTGGTGTCAAACTGAGTGCCGTCAAGCCGGACACCGTAGATGGTGGCGGTATCTGCCCGGACATCAATAATCAGGAAGTGATAGACCGCCTCGCGGTAGACGGTCCAGGGAGCGGGGTTGAGCCATCGGGTGTGTAGCGGTGCGCCGCCACCACCGGTGATAAAATAATGGATGCCATTCACCAGCGAATGTTCATAGGCGTGGATATGGCCGCAGAAAACCGCTGAAATTGCAAACTGCTCAAAAAGCGGGCAGAGATATTGCTGGACCGCCTGGTTGCCTGAATGACCGGCACTGGTGGTGTAGGGTGGTTCGTGGAAAATGACAAACAGGTGAGCGATGGTCGGGTCGTTGTTGGCGGATTGGAGTTTTTCAACCAGCCATTGATACTGGGGAGTGCCGGACTGAAAGTCAGAATAGTTGTCCAGGATGATGAAAATTGTGTTTGCCACCCGGACGGAGTAGAATCGCTCATTTTCGGGCAGGACAAATAGCCGGAAGTAGTTGCTGATGTTGCCCAGTTCGTGATTGCCCAGTGCCGGGAACAGGCACAGACCGGCAAGGAGGTCCCGGGTGGTGTTGAAAAAAATCTGGTAACAGGAGTCGGAGCCGTTATCGGTCAGGTCACCGGAGTTAAATAGCAAAAGCGGTGCGGGATTCAGCTGGCGGATGCGGTTGACCACCTGTTGATGGGTGGCGCTGTCGGTGCGGCAGTCACCGTAAACCACCACCCGGAACCGCTGGAGTTGAGTTCCCGGGGTGCGGAACTGCCGGACCGGGCTGGAGTCCAAGAGGGCAATTACCCGATAAAAATAGAGGGTATCCGGGAGCAGACCGGTGATGCTCACCTGATGCAGGGTGGTGTGGCTGGTGTCGGTCAGAATCTGCTCCATTGCCGGGGTCAGGCCGTAGTGCAAGTTTGCGGGTGCGGGTTCGGACTGTTGCCAGCAGATGCTCACGCTGGTATCGGTGATACTTTGCAGGTAGGGGAATTTGATAAACTCCGCCCGGGTCAGAGCAGGAATGAGCAGCCAGAGGAGGGTAAAGATAAGGCGGGGGCGCACGGTGATAATTTTAATATCGGTGGCGCCAGAGTCAAATTGTTTGCGTTGCCCCGCGGTTTGGGTATATTTGAATAAAAGGAGCAGATGATGGGTGCGCTTTTTTTACTGTTGAGTTTTTTCGGTTTTTCTGGCGGGGACAGTTTTCAGCCGCTGGTTGAGCATCCGCAGCCCAGCGCTGGCTACTGGCTGCAAGCAGATTCGGTGCATTCATATGATGTCCGGCATTATCACCTGAATTTTGACCTGCCGATGAACAGTGCTGGCTATTTCTGCCAGGAGCGGGTGGCAATTAAGAGCAATGTCAGCGAACTGGACAGTTTTACGCTTGATTTTGCCGGGCTGGTGGGTGATTCGGTTCGGCAGGCTGGAGCCAGGGTGATGTTTGATACTCCGCCGGGGGGCTTGCGGGTTTATCTGAATCAGCCGGTTCCTGCGGGTGATTCCACCGTGGTTGAAATCTTCTTTCACCGTCAGCCGGATGCACCGCCGAAGGGTTTTTTCTTTGCCCAGCCGCCGACGGTGCTGCATGCCCATGCGATGACCTGTGGTTGCCCCCGGGACAATCATTACTGGTTTGCCTGCTGGGACTGGCCCAATGATAAGGCGGAACGGGGATGTGAGATAAACCTCACCGTTCCCGACACCTTTCAGGCTTGTGCCAACGGGATGCTGGATTCGGTTACACCGGCACCGGGAAATAAAATTACCTGGTGGTGGCGCCACTCCTATCCGATTGCCCCCTATCTGATGACCTTTTCTGCCTCCCGGTTTACCCGCTGGGATACTGTGGTAGTTACGCCGGCAGGCGATACCGTGCCGCTCGTTTATTTTATGTGGCCCAGAGATTCGGCTTTAACCCGGACCGGTTATCGGCTGGTGCCGGATATGCTGATCTTTTTTTCCGCTCCGGAGCGGTTTGGTAAATATCCGTTTGAAAGGTTTGGGCTGGTCCCGGGTTATTACGGGTTTCCCTGGGGAGGGATGGAGCATCAGACCCAGGTGATGATTCATCCGAGTTATATTGCTGGCGGTGGTGAGGCAACCATCGCGCATGAACTCTCCCATATGTGGTGGGGAGATATGGTTACTCATCAGGGTTATGCGGATGTGTGGCTTAATGAAGGTTTTGCCTCCTGGGCTGAGTGTCTTTATATGGGGCATCTTAACGGCAGAGGATATTTTCAGAATTATATTGCGGGCAAGGCGCGCCAGTATTTCACCCAGCACCGAAGACAGGACTTTCCAATTTACAATCCGCCCTGGGAGGAAATCTATAATTACGGGATAATTTACTGCAAGGGTTCATGGGTTCTGCGGATGTTGCAGTTTGTCTGCGAAGATACCGCCTGGGAGCAGCCCGGGGTGTTTTTCCGGGCACTGCGGGTTTATGCCGACTCGTTCGCTTACCGCACAGCGGTGACCGAGGATTTCAAGCGGGTTGTTGCCCGGGAGACTGGCAGGGACCTGGACCGCTTCTTTGAGCAGTGGGTTTATGACCGGGGTTATCCGAAGTTCCGGCTGTTGTGGGGAAAGAGGGCGGTTCAGGACTCCTGGGATGTTTTCATCCGGATGGTGCAGGAGAATGACACCAACTCCAGACGGGTATTTGTCACTCCCTATCCGATCCGACTGAACTGCCGGCAGGACAGCCTGGTTCTGACCCTGGATATTCAGGACTCGGTTCGGGTTGATACGGTGCGGGTTTTGTCTGAACCGTTGAGCATAACTCCGGACCCGGACAACTGGATTTTAGACAGTTGCTATGTCACACCGGTGGGGATTGAGGAACTGAAACCGGGACTGCTGGCCGGTAGGGTTCCGGAACTGTTTGTCCAGCCGAATCCGGGTAAAAATGCGGTGCAGTTCCGCGTGTCCGGGCTTGGTTCAGCGGTTATTGAGATTTATCAGCCAGACGGCAGAGTGGTGGCAAGGATTCAGCCGGCAGGCAGGGAGTTCTGGTGGCACCGAACCGATGCCGCGGGCAGACGGGTTGTTAGCGGAGTTTATTTTGTTAAAACCGGTGACGGGGGGAATCAGGTGCGGAAACTGGTACTGCTGGATTGAGGTGAGCGGTTGACTTTTGTCAGGAGGGGCATATCGTATTGAAATGAATGTTGCGAGCAGGATTGCTTCGTCGCTACGCTCCTGGCAACGACAGGTTAATGAACGGAGTCTGGCAATGATGAGGCTGGTTCTTGCCCTGGTGCTTTTGTTCAGTTGCGGGGGAAAAAGGGGTCAGGTGGTGGCGGTGGTTAACCGGGTAGCAATTACCGCTGATGAGCTGACCAAGGCGCTGCCCCAGACCGTTGACCCCGGAACCGAATCAACGGTGGTCAGTCAGACGCTGGAGGGGCTGATTAATCGGGCGCTTTTTGTTCAGGAGGCGGAACGGCTGGGCCTGGATTCGGTGATTGCCTATCCGCTGGAGCTGGAGAAGAAGGGGCTGGTGATTTATGAACTGTTTGCGGATGTGGAGCGTAAAACCAAGCCGGTTTCGGAAGAGGAGTTGCAACGGGTTTATGATTTGCTGAGGTATGAGGTTCACTGCCGGGTGATTGCGGTGCGGGACAAAGATTCCGCCGAGCAGCTATATCAGGCGCTGGAAAACGGAGCGGATTTTATCACGCTGGCGAAAGCATATTCCATTCATCCGAGTCGGGGGCAGGGCGGGGACCTCGGTTATATACAAGAATACTTTATTGAGGAGCCGCTGCGGAGCGCGGTCCTGGGGTTGAAGCCCGGGGAATGGACGAAGCCGGTGTTTTTTGATTCCAGTTATCAGATTGTCCAGTTGCTTGACCGCCGGCCGGTGGATCCGCCACCACCGCCGTTCAATGAATCAAGACAGCAGCTTGAAGAGCAATTGAAAATCTCCAGGCGCCGGCAGGCGGCAATAGAATATGTCCAGCAGTTGCGCCGCCGGCTGGTCTATAATCCAGCCGGACTGCGGGTCTTCCATAAGTCGGTGGATTCCATAACTGAGGAGGAGAAGGAAATCTGGGTGGCGGTCCGGGACTCAAGTAAATATGTGAAGGTCGGCAGGCTGCTGCATATCGCCCGCACCTTTCCTGCCGGACTGGACACGGCGGTCCGGACTTATGCCATCAAGCGGGCAATTGAGGACGACCTGATGTATGAGGATGGTTTGAACCGGGGGCTCGACCGTCAGCCCCGGGTAATGGAGCAGTTGAGCCGGTGGCGTCAGAAACTGCTTTACGAGAGTCTGTATAACCGGGCGATTACGAACAAAATAAGTATCACCGATGAGGAGGTGCGGCAGTTTTATGAGACGCACCGCGAGCGTTATCCGGATAATGACTGGACCGCGGTCGCCCCACTCATCAGGAATAACCTTTTCCTTGAGGCGCGGGAGCGCCGGTTCCGGGAATTTGTTCAGGAACTGCGAAGCCGGGCCAGGATTAAAATAAATCAGCAGGTTGTTCAGTCAGTGATTGATCGGTTGAAAGTAAAAAAGGAGCGATGATGACAGTAATAAGAAAATGTCTGATTGCCGGTTTGCTGGTTCTGTCGTTAGGTTGCCAGCAGTCACCCGCAGGACTGCATACGCCCAAAGGCAAGGTGGTGGGCATGGTGCAGCGGGACCGGCTGACCGTTCCCCAGGTAAATTATGCCGCTGAGCAGTTGCGTGCCGAGGTTTCAGCGGAAAATCTGCCGAAGATTCTTGACCGGATGGTAACCGTCTCACTGTTAGCAGATGAGGCGGTGCGCCGGGGGATGCTCAAGGATGAGAAGGTGCTTTCCGGACTGGCGTGGGTTGAGCGGATGTATCTGGCATCAGAACTGGTTTCCCGGATTACCGAAAGTTCCGGGCCGTCATCGGCGGAGGTGCTGGCTTATTTCCAGCAGCACAAATCAGATTTCGGGACCGGTTTGAAGCTGCAGGTGATGGTCCTGCCGGATTCGGCATATGCGGAGCAGACGCTGATGGAGCTTAAAGCCGGTGCCGACTTTGTGAAACTTGCCCGGGAGCGGTCAATGGATACATCGGTGACCAGTGTCCCGGGTTATCCCACACGAGGGGTGGGTTTTTCGCTGGGCTGGAGTCTGGCGGATGAAGAAAAGGTGTTCAGCCTGAAGCCGGGTGAAATCTCCCCGGTGCTTGCCACCCAAATGGGGTATCAGATTATCAAGGTGCTGGAGCGGAAGACGCTCAATGAAAATCCGACCCTGAACGAAATCACCCAGCTTTACATTTCCGAGGCATTGAAAGACCAGCGCCGGCGCTTGACCCTGGACAGTTTGTTGAACAGTCTGCGTAGCCGGGCAAAAATTGTGCTTAAACCCGAAGAGTACAGCCGGTAAGAATGATAAGTAAAAAATGAGGCGGCTGATTCCGGCACAGCTTCTGTTATTGTGCTCATTCGGCGTTGTGGCTTCTGGTCCGGCAGACCGCATCGCCGCCGTTGTCGGTAAGCGGCCGATTCTTGAGAGTGAGGTGGAGCAGCTGGCAATCTATTACCAACTGATGGCGGGTGACACCGTTACTCCGGATTCGGCCATCAGGGAAAAGGCTTTGAGCCAGCTGATTGATGAGGCACTGCTTACCGAACAGGCACAGCGGGAGTCAATCGAGGTCAGTCGGGAGGAGCTGGATGAAGCGGTTCAGGAGCAGTTGAATATACTGAAACAAAGGTTTGGCAGCGAAGCGGAGTTTAATGCCGCCCTGGAGTCTGAGGGGTTGACCGAGCGTCAGTTAAGAGAGCGGGTGGCGGAGGAGATGCGCCGGAATATGCTTTCCCGCCGACTGCTGGAGAAGGCGGGCCTGACCTCCATTTATGTTTCACCGACCGAAGTTGAACGGTATTATAATGAGCACCGGGACTCAATTGCCCGCGTCCCGGGTAAAGTGGAACTGGCGCATATTCTTTTTGTAATCAAGCCATCAGACTCAATTGAAAATGCGGTCCGTTCCCGAGCATGGGAAGTTGCCGATTTGCTCAATCGGGGGGGGGACTTTGCCACGCTGGCGAAATCATTTAGCGAAGACCCGTCCACCCGGGACCGGGGTGGAGACTGGGGCTGGCGTTCATTATCTAAGCTTATACCGGAGTTACAGCTGGTATTAACCCAGCTGAAAACCGGACAGGTCTCACCGCCTTTCCGTGGTCGCACCGGTTACTGGCTCGTCAAAAAAGAAGGAGAAAAAGGAGACCGAGTGCACTTGCGCACAATTTACTTTGCCGTTCCCCTGCTCCGGGCAGATACGCTCCGGGCACGGCGCCGGGCACTTATGGTGCTGGCACGCCTCCGTGCCGGTATGCCGTTTGACTCACTGGCAAAGGTCTATTCCGATGACCCGGAAACCGGACCGAATGGCGGTTATCTGGGTGAATTCTACATCGAGGGGTTAATGCCACCTTTTGCTCAGGTTGTCCAGAAACTGAACACCGGCGAGGTCAGCGAGCCGATTCTTTCGGAACACGGCTTCCATATCATTAAGGTTCTTAACAAACAGGTGGAGAGGTATTTGAGTTTAACCGAGATGCAGGATGCAATTCGTAATTACCTGGAGCAGCAGGAATTCAGCACCCGCCTCAGGTCCTATCTGGAGCGGGTCAGGCAGAATGTTTTTGTTGAAATAAAAAATTAAGTTGAATAATACCATTTAAACCATAAAAGGAGGAGCAATGGTTAAAAAGCCGATGATTTTGGTCGTCCTCGCCGGCATAGTGCTTGCGGGGATTGGCTGTCGGAACAAACCGCCGGCAATCCCAGCAAAACCGGCAGGCCCGACACTTCTGAGTCCGGGTGATACCGGAAGATACCGCAGCGTTACCACCGACCCGAACCGCGACCGGGTGCTTTACATCTGGGACTGGGCTGATGGTTCAATGGACACCACCATCTTAATGCGTTCCGGGGATACCGTGTTTATCAGTCACATCTGGAATGGGGAAGGGGTATACGGTGTCCGGGTCCGGGCAAAGGATGAAAAGGGGAATTTCAGCCCGGAGTGGTCAGATACACTTTTGGTCCAGGTGGTAATCGGTGCCAATAGACCGCCGGTGGTCGGGGCGCCTGTTGGTCCGGACTCGGGCTGGGTTGGTGAATGGCAGGTGTTCAAGGCGGTAGCGGTTGACCCGGATGGGGATTCGGTTAAGGTCAAGTTCCTCTGGGATGAAGGTCAAACGAGTCTGGTAAGCAGTTTGGTTGCCTCCGGTGATACGGTAATTGATTCGGTGCGTTATTTTTATCGGGGAATTAAGAATATCCGTTGTGTTGCCTGGGATAAAAATGGCTTAATATCGGACACTTCACCGGTCAAGCAGTTTTATGCCCAGCAGGAAAACACCGCACCGCTGGTGCCGCTGGTAAATGGTCCGTCACGGGGTGTGGCAGACGGTCCGTTTTACCGCTTCTATGCGAGTGCGATTGACCCCCAGGGTGACCGGGTCCGGTACAGTTTCATATACAGCGATGGAACGGTTTCCGGCTGGACACCTTTGGGACCGAGCGGACATCGGGGATTAGATTCTCACCGGTTTACTCAACCCGGAACCTACTATGTCCGGGCAGTGGCTCAGGATTCTCTCGGGCTTTTATCAGACACATCAGCGCCATTCTATTTTCAGGTTGTTACTGAGGGCAATATTATCTGGCAGATGGTAATTGATGAGTTTGTTTCTTCACCGGCATTAGGGATGGTGAATACCGGTTCGGAGTTCAGGCCGGCGCTTCTCATCGGCGGGACTGATAACCGGCTGTTTGCCTTTGACCCTTATCAGGCAGAGACGCTTTACATTCAGGTTGGAGACGGGACCTGGGAAGAGTTCTGGGCAACACCGGCGGTCGGTTCAGACGGGACGGTTTATATCGGCAATGAGAACGGCAAATTGATGGCTTTCAGTGTTAGTGGTAATTTGAAATGGGTTTTTCCAGAGACCGTCGGAGTGAATGGCATTTCGGCTTCGGTGGCGATTGATGGCAGTAGTATCTATTTAGCAACTGAGGGTAAGGAGTTTTACAAACTTGAAGACCGGGGTGCAACTTATTCGGTCGTATGGAGTTATCCACTGAGTGACGAGGTGTTTTCTTCACCCTCGGTTATGCCGGATGGTAGGGTGGTGGTGGTTGATGACTCTGGTTATGTCACCTGCCTCGCTCCGGATGGAACTCTTTCCTGGCGGTTCTTTGCCAATGCGAGTGTCAGTTCATCACCGGCAGTTGATGGCCAGGGTAACATCTATTTCGGCACACAGGAGGGTAACTTGGTCAGTGTTTCAGCATCTGGTGGGTTACGGTGGATTTATTGCCCGGTGGACACGATGGACATTGTTTCATCACCGGTGATTGACCAGCAGGGCAACATCTATTTTGGCTGCAATGACGGTTATCTTTATAAGGTCAATTCAAATGGAGGGCTGGAGTGGCGGACGCTGATTCAAAGCAATGCCACCATAACCAGTTCCCCGGCGCTGACCGTCGATGGGGTAGTTTACATAGTTTCATCGGTGGATTCGGTGACCGAAAAACTGGTGGCGGTAAATGCGGGTTCGGGTGCTGTGCTCTGGGAAACAATCTTACGGCGGTCCCTGTCGGGACGGGGCGGAGTCAAACCGCAGCCGCGACCGCTGACGCTTGACCTGATGCCTTCGCCGGTGATTGACCGTTATGGTATAATCTATCTCGCGACGGAAAACGGCGGTGTTTACGCAGTTGCGGGTAGACCACAAGGCACGGTGATGCCAAGCGACTGGCCGATGTTCCGCCATGATGCGCAGCGGAGCGGTAGGTTCGGGAGTCAGTGGCGGCGGTAGCAGCAGGAGTGTTCAGCAGGGGGCGCGGGTGCGCCCCCTTTTGTTTTACCACAGGTTTGACATTTGTTGATGGGTGGATAAATTCAAGATTGTATGAAGGTTCTGGTTGTTGGCAGTGGTGGCCGGGAGCATGCACTGGTCTGGGCGGTGAGCCGGTTCGGGCACCGGGTTTTCTGTGCGCCCGGTAATGTCGGGATTGCCCGGCTTGCCGAGTGTGTGGAAATTGAGCCGCTGAACATTCCAGAGTTGGTTCGTTTTGCCCGGAAGGTGAAGGTGGATTTGACCATTGTCGGCCCGGAGGCGCCCTTGGTTGCGGGTATAGCGGATGAGTTTGAGAGAAACGGGCTGGTGGTTTTCGGTCCGAAAGCCGCCGCGGCACAGCTGGAAGGTGATAAACTGTATGCCAAGATGCTGATGGAGCGATATCGTATTCCAACCGCCCGGTTTCAGTGTTTTGAGCGGTTTGAGGATGCGGATGCCTGGGTCCGGAGGGCTGAAATGCCGGTGGTCATCAAGGCGGGCGGATTGGCAGGGGGAAAAGGGGTGGCGGTGGTGAACAGTTATACGGAGGCGCATCAGGTGTTGGTGGAATATATGCAGGAGGGCAAATTGGGCATGGCGGGGAGGCGGGTGGTGATTGAGGAGTGTCTTGTCGGTGAAGAGGTTTCAATAATCGGGTTGTGTGACGGGAAGCGGGTCCGGTTTTTAGTACCGTCTCAGGATCATAAGCGCCTGTTAGATAATGACCAGGGACCAAATACCGGGGGGATGGGTGCCTATGCACCGGTGCCAGCGGTGAGCGGTGAGGTTTTTCAGCAGGTGGTAAACCTGGTTTTTGAACCGCTGATGAAAGGGTTGCACCAAGAGGGGATTGATTACCGGGGGGCTATCTACGCGGGTCTGATGCTGACCGGTGAGGGACCGAAGGTCCTGGAGTTTAACTGCCGGCTTGGAGACCCGGAGACGCAGGTGATTTTACCCCTTTTTGATGGTGATTTTGCCGAGGCGTGTCGTCAGTGTGCCGAGGGGATGCTGCCGGATACACCGGTAAAATTTCCAGAACCGGAACGCTGGGCACTGTGCGTAGTGCTTGCCAGTCCGGGGTATCCGGGGAATTATGAAAAGGGGTTGCCGATTTCCGGGCAGGTGGATGATGGGGAGAATACCCTGATCTTTCACGCGGGCACCAGGTTGGACAACGGCCGACTGGTAACCAGTGGCGGCAGGGTGCTTGGCATTACCGGTCTGGGCAGGACACTAACGGAAGCCCGGCAGCGCGCCTATTACCGGGTCGGGCTGATTTATTTTGCGGGTATGCATTACCGACACGACATCGGTGCCCGGGGTCTGCGCCGGCTCGGATTAAGTGCATAGATGCCAAATGCGCAAAAGGCATGTTGCGAGCGGAGCGAAGCAAATCCGAAAATGACGGAGCCGCGCAAGGAGTTTAAAATTCTGGTGGTCTGTACCGGTAACTCCTGTCGGAGTCCGCTGGCGGCAGCGCTGCTGCGGTTGGAACTTGCCGGTCTGGCGGTGAAGGTTGAGTCCGCCGGCATTGCGGCGCAGCCGGGGGCACCGGCTGCGGCGCTTGCCCAGCAGGCAGGGGCAGAACTCGGGGTGGACATCAGTAATCACCAGGCACAAGCGGTTGACCCAGAGATGCTCAATCGCGCCGACTTGATTTTGGTAATGGAATCCGGACACCGTGACCGGTTGATTCAACTGGCGCCGGCAGCAGGACCGAAAATAAAGTTACTCGGTGGCTATCCGGACCGTGAGATTGAGATTGCTGATCCGCTTGGCAAATCAATTGAATTTTACCGTCAGACGGCACTGCTGCTTAAAGCGGGAGTTTTAAGGGTGGTGCGGGAAATCAGGGCAAGGATGCAACAGGATTTATAAAGGCAAAAAGGAGCAGGCAGATGGAGTATTTTTTTACTGAAACCCAGAAGGAAATTAAGGAACTGGCAAGAAGGTTTGCGACTGAGAAGATCAAGCCGGTGCGGGCAGAGCTGGACCGGACCGGTGAGTTTCCGCATCAACTGATGAAGGAGATGGCAGAACTGGGGCTGATGGGTATCTATATACCGGAAGAGTATGGCGGATTAGGCGGCGGCATTCTGGAGATGTGTCTGGTGGTTGAGGAATTGTCAAGGATTGATGGTGCGGTGGCGCTCTGTTATGCCGCCTGCGGGCTCGGGACCTTTCCGATTATTCTTGCCGGTACCGAAGAGCAGAAGCGGAAATACCTGCCCCGGCTTGCCGCCGGTGAACTGGCAGCGTTTGCCATTACTGAAGCCCAAGCCGGCTCCGATGCCAGCAATGTGAAGACCAGGGCACGGCGGGAGGGGGATTACTATGTGCTCAATGGTACTAAGCAGTTTATCACCAACGGGAGTGTCGCCAGAATTTACACGGTCATTGCCTCAACCGACCCGTCACGGGGTGCGCGCGGGCTCTCCGCATTTATTGTTGAAGATGGGACGCCGGGGTTTACCTTCGGTAAGATTGAGGACAAAATGGGCATCCGCTGTTCCAAAACTGCAGAACTGGTATTTCAGGACTGCCGGGTACCGGCTGAAAATCTGCTTGGCGGCCGGGAAGGGCTTGGATTTGTTCAGACAATGCGGACTTTTGACCGCACCCGTCCGGGGGTCGGTGCGCAGGCAGTGGGCATTGCTCAAGGTGCGCTGGAGGAAGCGCTGGAGTATGCCAAAACCCGGATTCAGTTTGACCAGCCGATTGTGAGCTTTCAGGCGGTTCAGTTGATGCTCGCCGATATGGCAATCCAGATTGAAGCCTCCCGGGCGCTGGTATACGAAGCGGCACGGGCGGCAGACGCCGGGGTAAAAAACATCTCTGGGCTGGCGGCGATGGCAAAAGTAATGGCATCGGACACCGCGATGCGGGTAACGACCGATGCGGTTCAGATTCTTGGCGGTTATGGCTACATGAAAGACTATCCGGTGGAAAAGATGATGCGGGATGCGAAAATCACTCAGATTTATGAAGGGACAAATCAGATTCAGCGGCTGGTGATTGCCTCCGAACTTATCAAGGGGACATTGTGGTAATAGGGTGGATTAATGACCAGTAAGACTGCGGATATCCTGATAATCGGTGCTGGTCCGGCAGGATATGTTGCCGCCATCCGGCTGGCGCAGTTAGGGCAGCGGGTAATAGTTGCCGAGAGGGCACGGGTTGGGGGTGTCTGCTTGAATCGGGGCTGTATTCCGGTAAAGGCACTTTTACATTCAGCCTCCATCATCCGCAATGCAGCAGAGGCACGGACGCTTGGTATCCGATTTCCGAAACCGGAAATTGACCTGGTGAGCCTCGGCTCCTGGAAAAACCGCATTGTTGAGCGATTGAGCCGGGGAATTGAATTTCTTTTCAAGGGAAATGGTGTGGAACTGATTCGCGGCCGGGCACAATTTGAAAGTCCGGACACAGTGCTTGTCACCGGTGAGGAGGAACTGAAGGTCATTGCTCTCAAGGTGGTGGTTGCCACCGGTTCCGAGCCGGCGGTCCTGCCCGGTCTGGTGGTTGACCACAGGACAATCATTGATTCCAACAGCGCGCTCAACCTGGTGGAACTGCCCCGGACGCTGGCGGTGGTCGGTGCCGGTGCGGTTGGGCTTGAATTTGCCACCATTTTTAACCGGCTCGGCGTTAAAGTGACCGTGTTAGAAATGTGTGAGCAGGTTCTGCCCGGAACTGATCGGGAACTGGCAGTAATGCTCCAACGCCTGTTAGAACGGGAGGGGATTGAGTTCCGGCTCGGGGTTAAAGGTGTGAACTGTGTGTCTTTGGCTAACATGGCAAGGGTGTGCTGGGAAGATGGTGCTGGCTCAGGCGAAATTGATGCTGATAAGGTTCTGGTGGCGGCAGGCAGAAAGCCCCTGACTGATGGACTGAAACTGGAGGCAGCGGGTGTGGAAGTGGATGAGTGCGGTTTTGTTAAAACGAATGCTGAATTTGAAACGAATGTAGCCGGGATTTATGCGATTGGCGATGTGCGGGGTGGTCCATTAGTTGCCCACAAGGCAATGGTAGAGGGTTTAACCCTTGCCGAAGTGATTGCCGGTGTGCGTCGGCAAGTGGAGCGTAAGCCGGTAATCCCGCTGGTGGTATATACCGACCCGGAACTGGCAACGGTCGGCCTAACAGGTGAGCAGGCAGAACGGTTGGGGTTGAAGGTGCGGGTGAGTCGCGTGCCGGTAAGTGCAGTTGGCAGGGCGCTGACCCTGGGCAGGAGTGAAGGGATATGCAAGTTGGTCGCTGATGAGCAGACCGGCAGAATTCTGGGGGTAAGCATCCTGGCACCTCAGGCGGATGTTCTGATAGCCGAAGCGGCGGTCGCGGTAGAGTTGGGTCTAACCGCAGAGCAATTGGGTCAGGTGGTTCATCCCCATCCGACGATGAGTGAATTGTTGTTTGAAGCCGGAGAAGCGGTGCTGGGTCGGGCAATTCACATTCTTAATCGCTGATGGCTTATCTGATGAGTTTAGGCACGGTTGACTACCAAGTGGGACTCGGTCTTCAAGAGCGGCTCTGGGCGGCACGAGTCCGGGATGAGATCGGGGATAGCCTCCTGCTGCTGGAACATCCGCCGGTACTGACGCTCGGGCGCCGGGGAGAGCGTAGAAATCTGCTGGTGAGTGAGGATGAGCTGGCGCGACTTGGTATCAAGGTGTATCAGGTGGAACGGGGCGGTGATATCACCTATCATGGACCGGGGCAGTTGATCGGCTATCCGATATTCCGGCTGAAAAACGGTCTTTTAGGAGTGCGTCAGTTTGTTGAGAATGTTGAGCAGGCGCTGATAATCGCACTTAGCCAATTTGGCATTAAAGCCGGCATCAGGCAAAAGATGATTGGCGTCTGGGCTGGTGAGCATAAGATTGCTTCCATCGGAATTGCGGTCCGGAATGGGGTGACGCTCCACGGCTTTGCGCTGAATTTCGGTCCGGACTTGAGCGGTTTCCAGTTAATTAACCCATGCGGTCTCAAACCCGAACTGATGACCGCAATTGCGATTGAGTTGAAGCGTCCGGTCATCCGGGAGGAGGTTGAAGGTGCGGTCCTAAACGGCTTTGAGCAGGTATTCAATATTAAATTTCAGAGGAATTTACCCCGTATTCTGACTACACTTACAAACTTGGCAAGTTCAGTTTGCATCCGCTGCGCATCCTTCAGGCAATAGGGTGTTTTTCGGCGGTAAACCGGAGATCGGCAGTTTTCTGGCACAAACTGCTGAAGTACCGCCAGTTTTGCTCCCCGTAGGTCGCTGCCGATTTCCGTAATGTCTTCAGGATTGATTAAACCGGGAACAAGCGTCAGCCGGAACTCATATTCAATGCCACTCTTGATCAGCAGGCGGATACTTCTTTTTAGATGGGCAAGGCTCGGCAGTCTCCTGCCAACGGCAGTTGCATACCGGTTATTCAGCGGGCCTTTGATGTCCATTGCGACCGCATCTACCAGCTTGAGGGCAATTGCCCGTTTCAGCGGGTAGGGAAACGAGCCGTTGGTATCCAGTTTGATTTTCAGGTTCAGGTTTTTCAGAGCGGCAAGCAGGTCAAAAATTTCGGGATGCATCAGCGGCTCACCGCCGGTGACCACAACTCCGTCCAGCCAGCCGAGTTTATTTTCCAGATTGAGTCTGATTTCGGAAAAGGGAATTTCAGGTAGTGCCGGGTCATCATCGGCAACCGGGGCGTTGTGGCAGAAGGGACAGGCAAAATTACAGCCGGCAACGAAAAGCACCGAGGTAATTTTCCCATCCCAGTCAATCATTGAGCTGGGGATAAAGCCGACGATGCGCATCGGGGTATGATAACTGGTTTAGCCGGGAGGCCAGTTCCGTCGCAGTGCCGGGAACCTAACCGGCAAGGCGGGTGAGGTAGTCATGGGCGCTGGTTGCCGCGATTGCGCCGTCCCCAACCGCGGTGGCAATTTGACGCACGGTTTTTTGCCGGCAATCACCAGCAGCAAAGATGCCGGGGGGACCGGCCTGCAGGTGCTCATCAGTAATGATAAAGCCGTTTGCGTCAACCAGTACCACCTCCCGGCACCAAGCGGTATTGGGGATGAGTCCGATATAAATGAAAAGTCCGGCAACTTCCAGCAGTTGACGGTTGCCGGTTTTCAGTTCCTCAATTTCCAGGCCGTTCAGTCGCTCGGTGCCATTGATTTTCCTGACAACGCAGGAAAGATGAAGGATGATTTTCGGGTTTTGGCGGACCTTTTGTTCAATTACCTTTGCTGCCCGAAACTGGTCCCGGCGGTGAATCAGATGGACGCGGGAGCAGAACCGGGTGAGGTATTCAGCCTCTTCCAGTGCCGAATCACCACCGCCTACTACCGCCACCTCTCGATTCTGGTAAAGCGGGCCATCGCAGATTGCACAGTAGGAAATACCCCGACCGGTGAGTTCCTTTTCGTTTTCCAAGCCTAGCGGCCGGGGCTGGGTGCCGGAGCAGATAATCAGGGCCCCGGGACTGACCGTGCCGTTGGTGGTCAGAACTTTCAAGCCCCCGGGGCTGGTCTGCAATTTTAGGGCTTCTGCCTGCTGGAATTGACAGCCGAAGCGCCGTGCTTGCGTTTCCATCCGCTGTATTAGGTCGTAGGCATTGACCGGCTCGGCAAAACCAGGGTAGTTTTCAACCGTAGCAGTTTTTGCCAGCTGACCACCGGTGATTTCCTTTTCCAGAATCAGGGTTGAATGGCCAGCCCGGCTGGCATAGATGCCCGCAGTCATACCAGCGGGGCCGGCACCGACGATCAGAATTTCCGGGTCAGTCATTTTTCAGCAGTCGGGCAAGGATTGCCCGCTGGATATGGAGCCGGTTTTCTGCCTGGTCAAGCACCAGTGACTGTGGACCGTCAAGCACCTCATCGGTAATCTCCTCGCCCCGGTGTGCCGGCAGGCAGTGCAGAACCCTGGCGGTCGGCTTTGCCCGTGCCAGTAGTTGACGGTTCAGCTGATAGGGCTGGAAAATCTGGCGCCGGGCTTCGGCCTCACTTTCCTGGCCCATTGATGCCCAGACATCAGTATAGACAAAGTCGGCATCCGCGACCGCAGTACAAGGGTCATAGGTGAGGTTGATTTCGCCACCGCTCCTTTCGGCAAGCTGCCGGCTCCGGGCGGTGATATCGGCTGCCGGTTCAAAACCCTTCGGGGTGGCGACATTGAGTTTGAAACCGAGCAGTCCGGCAGCGAGCATCAGTGAATGACAGACATTGTTGCCGTCACCGGTCCAGGCAACGATGACTCCGTCCAGAGTCCCGTGGTGGTCAACAATGGTCAGCAGGTCGGCAAGAATCTGGCACGGGTGTTCTAAGTCGCTCAGGGCGTTGATGACCGGCACGGTGGCATTCTGAGCCAGCTGGGTGATTTTTTCGTGCTCAAAAACCCGGGCGATGATGATGTCAATCCAGCGAGACAGGTTGCGGGCGACATCCGGTACCGTTTCCCGAACACCGAGGCCGACATCGGATGGGCTGAGATAGGTGCTGGTGGCACCAAGCTGATGGAGTGCTCGTTCAAAGGTCACGCGCGTCCGCAGACTGGGCTTCTCAAAGATAAGGACGCCCATTTTCCCGTGGGCGAGCGGCAATACTGCCTGGCGGCTGATTTCCGCCTTCAGTTGAGCCGCCTCCTGCAGCAGTTCAATAATTTCCTGTTTACTTAAATCGGCAATTGAAGTCAGGTCTTTTTTCATCGTTATTATAAAATATACCGGCTTAAATCCCGGTTGGCAACTATCTCCCGGAGTTTCTTTTCCACATATCTGCGGGTGATGCGCACCTTTTCAGTTTTACGGTCAGGCAGGGCAAAAAGGATGTCCTCAAGCACGGTGGTCATTACTGTGTGGAGGCGCCGCGCACCGATATTTTCCGTTTCGGTATTAACCTGATAGGCAATCTCGGCAATCCTAACAATCGCCTCGCGAGTAAAGGTCAGGCTGACTCCTTCAGTCGCCAGCAGCGCCGCATACTGTTTAATTAGGGCGTTCTCGGGCTCGGTCAGAATCCGGACAAAGTCAGCAGCGGTCAGGGGCGTGAGCTCCACCCGGATGGGGAACCGTCCCTGCAGTTCGGGAATCATATCCGAAGGCTTTACCTTGTGAAAGGCGCCGGCGGCGATGAAGAGAATGTGGTCGGTGCGCACCATTCCGTATTTGGTCAAAACATTCGACCCTTCAACCACTGGCAGCAGGTCGCGCTGCACACCTTCCCGGGAGACATCAGGACCGGCAGTCGACGGCGTGGCACTCACCACCTTATCAATCTCGTCAATAAACACGATGCCCGATTGCTCGACCCGGCGTTTTGCTTCGGCAATCACTTCATCCATATCAATCAGTTTCTGCGCCTCTTCCTGAGTCAGCACCCGTAGCGCCTCAGCGACGGTCAGTTTCCGGCGCTTGGTCTGCTTGGGTAGTGCCGGACTAAGCAGATCCTGAAGCTGAATAAGCAGTTCATCACCGCCAAACTGGGCAAGGACATCGGGGAGCGGTGTAGTCTGGCTGGTAGTTCTGATTTCCACCAGCTGCTGGTCCAGTTCTCCGGCGCGCAGCTTTTCCCGGAATCGTTCCCGGGCGCCGGGTGAACGCAGGGCGTCATCGGGCAGAAGCAGTTTCAGCAATTTCTCCTCCGCCAGTGCCTGTGCCCGCGCCTGCACCTCGCGGGTTTTCTCCGCCCGAACCATATTGACGCCAATTTCCATCAGGTCACGGATCATCGAATCCACATCCCGACCGACATAGCCGACCTCGGTGAACTTGGAGGCTTCAACTTTGACAAACGGTGCCTGGGCGAGCCGGGCGAGCCGCCGGGCAATTTCGGTTTTACCGACGCCGGTTGGTCCGATGAGGATGATATTATTGGGCAGAATTTCCTCGCGCAGGCGGTCCGGAATCCGACTTCGACGCCAGCGGTTGCGCAGGGCAATCGCCACTGCCTTCTTTGCCTGAACTTGGCCGATGATGTAACGGTCCAGTTCAGCAACAATCTGCCGCGGGGTAAGATTCTGTTCCGGTATTACCGGCACCAAGTCTGCACGAGACCGCTCAGCCGGGAAGGTGATATTCACAGTTTTAAAGAATAGCATAACCGGTCGCAAAGTCAAAATTCAGAGCTGGAGTTGACATTCAAGCCGGGCATTATAACTTATCCGGTTGACATCGGTGATGGAAAATCGGCAGCTGAGTGAACGGGTGCTTTCGGGCGTGGCGCTGGTGACCGCGGCTTATATCGCCGCCCAGATTCTTTCTGACATTGCCAGTTTGAGGATTGTGTTTCTCGCCGGTTTCAGCATTGATGCCGGCACTCTGATTTACCCTTTTACCTTCACCCTCCGGGACCTGGTGCACAAGACTGCGGGAATCAGAATTGCGCGTAAGGTGATTATTGCCGCCGGGGTTATCAATCTGTTTATGGCCGCGCTTTTCTGGCTGGTTGCCCGGCTGCCGCCGGATAAAAATGTCGGTCCCCAGATGGAGTTCGGTTTGGTGCTCTCTCCGGTCTGGCGGATTGTGATTGCTTCAATCATTGCCGAGGTGGTGTCCGAACTGGTGGACGGTGAAATCTATCAGCTGTGGATCAACCGGATGGGGATGCGACGTCAGTATCTGCGGGTGCTGGTGTCCAATGCGGTGAGTGTGCCCCTGGACTCGGCGCTGTTTTGCTTCTTGGCGTTCATCGGCCGGATGGCGCTGGCGGTGGTGGTGAGCATTTTCTTGGCGAATGTCATTCTCAAGGGCATCGTTACTTTGGTATCGCTACCGATGATTTATCTGGTGCGGGAACGTCGTTCAGGGGAATAGCGTTCAAACCACTGTCGGATAACTGCTTGTGTTTTTTTGCCCTGAGGAGTAAAGTCATCAATGACCAGTTCGTGTTCAATGTCCATTGGTGTGGGGTCGGTCTCCCATTTCCAGAAGTGAAAGCCGTAGAACCAAGGTCTGGGCCAGGGTTTTTCCGGGTTGCGCCAGAAGGCAAGGAATGCCGCTTGATAGCAGTTTGTCTGCTCATTGAAGTCCACCCTCATTCTGCCGCCGGTGGCGGTTCTGAGAATTGTGCCCGAGTCACCGACCGCAAAGCCGAGCAGTTCGTAATAGCCGTTTTTGGGCTGGCGCCTTACCTGAATGCTGTGGAGTGGCAGACGAGTTTTTGAGTGCTGGACACTGCCGTTGAACTGCCAAGCAGTCCCGGCACGCAGGATGATGCCGCGGGTGCCGGCGATGAACCGGGCAGAGTCGTAATCCGGGACCGAGATAGAATTAAAGCTCCATTCCCGGGTCCGGAAGGTGGAAATTAGCCAGTTGGCGCCGCCATCGGTCGTCTGGAGCAGGAGACCGGAGTCGCCAACAACAAAGCCGGTGTCCGGGGAGATAAAGTCCATACCGTTCAGATTGAGCCTCACCGGAACTGCCAGCGGGTGCCAGGTTTCGCCCGCGTCGGTAGTCATAAGGATTGTTCCCGAATCGCCGGCAATATAGCCGGTCCTGGGGCTAACAAAGTCAAGTGCACGCAGGGTGGTGCGCAGGGTTTCACCGGAACTCAAAATGCAGAAACGACGCTGCCAGCTGGTACCGCCATCGCTCGTCTTGAAGATTGCTCCCTTTGTGCCGGCAAGGTAACCAGTCCTGGTATCAAATGGAAAACGGAGGGCATAAAAATTAATTTCTTCATCAATCGTCTGGTGCCGGGTATGGACAAAGCCATCAATGGTCTTCAGTACTGTTCCGGCGGCACCGGCTGCATAGCCGGTTTCCGGAACTGGAAAGTCAAGGGCATAGAGCGCCCGGTCGGTCCATTCCGGACAGCGGGTCCAGGTAAAGCCGGTATCGGTGGTTTTGAGAATTATGCCCGAATCGCCGGCGATATAGCCGGTCCGGGTGTCAGACAGAAAAAAGACCGCATAGAGGTTGCTGGCAGTCGGTTTGTGCTGGACTGCGGTCCAGGCCTGCCAGGTGTCGGTTGTGCCGAAGGCGGCACTGTCGATAGAGCGATAGCCGATTTCAGTGAAAAGAACCGGTTTGTGAATCTGGTGATAAAGTTCAGCCAGCGCAGGAATGCGCAGTTTTTCCCAGGAAAGCGGGCTTAGCCGGTGAATTTCCTTTATCCTCGGGCGCTGATTGCGGGCGGTGTCGGCAGGATAAATTCCGGAATAGGACTCAGGTTTCACCAGCGGATAGTAGGGATGGATGCCGCACAGGTCAATACCATCCCAGAAATCAGGATGGACCGGGTCCCAGGAGGCACCGTAGGCTAATGGTCCTGAATACAGTTCCCGTGCTGCCGGGATAACTTTGTGGCGCCAGAGCCGGGCTTCCTCCTGTGAGTCCATTGTTCGGTTGATTTCCAGACCGATGGTGAGCATTTCTACCCCTTTTTCCTCTGCCAGACGGGCGCAGTGTGCCACATAAGCCGACTCGGCCCGGAACCACGCGGTATCAGGACCGGGGTCGTGCAGTCCGCACCAGACGCGGGTGGAGCAGGCAAGATAACAGCTGAGCGCAACTGCCAGCCCACGGGCATGTGCCGAATCAATTAGCATCCGGATGGAACTGTCAACCGGTGATTCACCAAAGAGCGGCTTGATGGTGTCAAAGTCCGGACCGGTGTCCGCCATCAGCCAGCGGGAGTTGACGGCAATCCAGTTGGCACCAATCGCTGTCAGCGAGTCCAGTGCTGGAAAGGTGCGGGGAAAGAAATAGGTAGAGTCGTAGGTGGTGGGAAAACAGAACCCCTTATGAGTGGCAAGTGTGGTGTTAAACCGGCGCAGCACCTCCTGAGCTGCCTTACCCGGCAATGAATAATCGGTGTTTTCCGGGGTCATATTGGTGTCGGTGGGCCAGTCCCTCCAGAACCAGCCGGCAAACCAGGGCTTGCCGCAGAGAGCGTGATAGGCGGCAATGCAGCAATTCCGCTGGGCATTCAGGTCAAATGGTCCAGGACAGGTGTCATCATCGGGGTTTAGATAACAGCCAGCAACGCTGCGGTAGCCAATCTCGGTAAACAGCACCGGTTTTAACCGCCTGAAATTTTTCAAAAAAGCCTCAATCTCTGGGAGGTGCCGGTTTTTCCAGAACCAGGCAAGATAATCAACCGAGCCGATGGGAAATGACGGCAGGTGACCGGTCAGTGGGAAATAGGCGTTGATACCGATGTAGTCAAGTTGATTCCAGAAAGGAATCAGACGCCAGGTGCGCCAGTCCGCAGCATAGGTGAGTTTGCCTTTAAAAACCTGCCGGACTAGGTTTATTGTTTTGTGCCATTCTGCCATTTCCCAGGGTTCGTCCGCGGTCCGGTCCAGTTCTACCCCGACCGCAAAAAGTTCACAGGCGGCCTCTTCAGCAAGTCCCGCATAGTGCCGGATGAACCGTCGGTAGGCGTTAAACCAGCGGTGGTCGTGGGGATTGTGTTCTAACTGCCGCCTTCCAGAAAGGCAGTGAACCTCGGGTTTGAGAAAGACCTTCAAGCCCTGGTGGTGCGCCCGGCTGATTATCAGCCGGATTTCGTCATCATCAGGAGAGAATCCGTGCCGGGGAAAGATTTCTGACGAGCCGGTATCATCCATCCACCATACCGGTTCAATCACCACCCAGTTGACCGCCAACCGGACGAGCCGGCAGAGCGCGGTTTCTGCAGCAGGTGAGTCGTAGGAATATGCTGCTGAACTGCGGGTCAGTGTCATCCCCTTGATGAGATCATTCGGGCCGACAACCGGTTCCAGAAGACCGAAAAGTCCGAGCAGCAGACCGAGGCACATTATTAACAGAATAATCTGAACTTCCGGATGGTCAAATTCCCGGGGACGCTCCGTTTCTTGACTGAGGGATAACTCAGGGTAAATTGAAGTTTATGGAACGGACACTCACCCGGGATTTACCCGGTCATATCGGGGAACGGGTCCGGCTGCTGGGCTGGGTTCATCACATCCGGCAGCTGGGGAAGATTTCCTTTGTGCTGGTGCGGGACCGGAGCGGGATTGCGCAGGCGATAACCGGCGAACCAGAACGGTTTGAACTGGACAAAATTCAGCGGGAGTCGGTGGTTGAAGTGATTGGCAGGGTAAAGGCGGAGCCGCAGGCACGTCAGGGATGTGAACTGGAACTGGAATCAATCCGGGTGCTGGTGGCACCGGTGGCGCCGTTGCCGTTTGAGGTTTCGCGTTCCAAAAAGAAGTTGAATCTGAAACTGGATGCAATTCTGGACCACCGGGCATTTGCCCTGCGTAATCCGGAGCTGGGTGCGGTCTTCCGGGTTCAGGCGGAGATCGTCCGTTCATTTCAGGAGTTTCTGCGCCATGAGGGGTTTCTTGAGGTTCACACCTCCAAGATTGTGGCGGCGGGCACCGAAGGCGGAACTGCGCTTTTTCCGATTCAGTATTTTGAGCAGCGGGCATATCTGGCACAGAGTCCGCAGTTTTACAAGCAGATGCTGGTGGGTGCAGGGTTTGAGCGGGTGTTTGAGGTCGGTTTTGTTTACCGGGCTGAGGATCATGCAACATCAAGGCACATTAACGAATACCTGTCTATGGACTATGAGATGGGGTTCATTGACTCGTTTCTGGATGTCACCCGGTTGGAGGAGCGGCTGCTGGCGCAGGTGATTGAAAACCTCGCACGGAACTGTGCCGAGGAGCTGAAACTGCTTGAGGCACAACTACCCGAACTCAGGCCTATCCCCTATCTCCACTTCCGTGACGCGCTGGCTGTGCTTCAGAAGGACTATGGCCGGGATGTCAGCGGAATGGTAGACCTGGATCCGGCGGCGGAACGGCAGTTGTGCGATTATGCGCAGCAAGTTCACAATTCGGAGTTCATCTTCATCACTCATTATCCGCGGCGCGCCCGGCCATTCTATACGATGTGGGATCAGTCAGACCCGGAATACACCTTCGGCTTTGACTTGCTGTTCCGGGGGCTGGAGGTGACTACTGGCTCGCAGCGGATTCACGACTACAACCTGCTGATTGAAAATATGCGCCACTTCGGGTTGAACCCGGAAAATTTTGAGTTCTATTTGGAGATTTTCCGGTATGCGGTGCCGCCTCATGGTGGACTGGCAATCGGCACCGAACGGCTGACCCAGCAGTTTTTAGGACTTGCCAACATTCGGGAGGCGAGTTTCTTCCCGCGCGACCGGTTCCGGCTGACGCCGTAAACCGCGAACGCACCCTGTTTAAAAAATTGGGAGAGCGGAGGCAGCACAAATTTGTGACCGCAATTAACTGTAACATGGCAGGACCCAGTTGCCGGTGCTGGAGCGGCTTCGGGTACCGACGGGTGCCGATTGTTGTGTGGGCATGGTGACCGGACCGGGTTAAAATTCTTTCAGAAAATCGAGACCATTTTTTGATTAAGTCCATCCGGTGCGGGTGGCAGTAGTAGGTCATTATGACGGTGTGGGCAATCCGGTTGACGAAAAAACCCGGCGGCAGCATATTGTGCAGGCAATCAAAACCGTTGAGTCCTGGGGTTCAGGGTTATCGGACTCGGGGTTAACGAGTATTGGCAGGTGACGCCGGTGAGCAGAATTTGACTGCGGTGGTCTCAGTTTTAAAATGTTGGTATGCAGCATCGGGAGCGCAGGGTGGCAGATGCAATTCGGGATATTGTTGCCGACATTATTCTGACGAAAATTTCTGACCCGGGAATCGGTTTCGTAACTGTCACCCGCTGTTCGCTGTCCCGGGATTTGCGCAACGCCACGGTTTACTTTTCGGCAATGGGCAGTAAGGAGGAGCGTCAGCGGTCGCTCACCCGCCTGGAACATGCCCGGGGATTTATCCGGCATCAACTCGGGCGGCGCCTGAAGATGAAGTTTCTGCCAGAAATCCACTTTGCCCTGGACGAAATTTTGGCACAGGAGCAGCGGATTAGCAAGCTGTTGGACGAACTGAAACCAGCGCCGAAACCAGAACCCCGGGTTGATGACGAACCGGACAACTGAATGGTCCGGTCTGGCATTGCCGTGCACGGGGTGCTGAACATCAACAAACCCGCGGGGATATCCTCCTATGATGTTATCAGAAAACTGAAGCCGGTGCTCAAGCCAAAGCGGCTTGGCCATGCGGGTACCTTGGACCCGATGGCAACCGGTGTGCTGCTGGTGCTGGTGAATGAGGCGACCAGAATCAGCCGGCTGCTCGATCTGCCGAAGGAGTATCAGGCGGAAATCAGGTTCGGGATTGAGACTGATACCGATGACATCACCGGCAGGGTAATTCGGACTGCACCGGTGCCGGCACTTGAGACTGAGGAGTTAAGGCAGCGGCTAGCGCGGTTTCAGGGTGAACTGCTCCAGGTGCCACCACAATATTCCGCACTCAAAAAGAACGGCACTCCGCTCTATAAACTGGCACGTCAGGGCCGGGCACCGGCACCGGCACCGCGGCTGGTAACGGTTTATGCTTTGATTCTGGAAGAATGGAACCCGCCGGTCTGTCGGGTGTGGTGCCGGGTTTCTGCCGGCACCTATGTACGGGCACTTGCCCGGGACATCGGTCGGGAGCTGGGTTCAGCCGCCACTCTTGGCGCATTGGTGCGCACCAGAATTGGCGAGTTCACTCTCGAGAACAGCCATTCCCTGAGCGCGGTGCTGAATGCGGGTCCGGGAATTGGGCGCTTGCTTGTGCCAGAACAGAAGGCGCTGGCACACCTAGCACAATTGGTGGTAACACGAGAACAGGCGCAAAGGCTCCGCAACGGCGGCAAACTAACTCTGAACCAGAATGATACCGTACCTTCGACTGAACTGTGCCTGGTGCTAAGTCCGGAGCAGGACTTTATCGCCCTGGTCAGGGTTAAAGCCGGGCTGCTGATACCGGAACGGATAATTTATGCGGCAGAGCCGGGGGAGATGAAATAAATAATGGTCCTGACCATCGGTGGATTTGACGGGGTTCATCTGGGCCATCAGGCGATTATCCGGCAGGTGCTGGACCGGTCACGGCAGGGGCTGGGCTGCGCCGGGCTAGTAACCTTCGAGCCCCATCCGGCAAAACTGCTCCATCCGGATTTTCCCTATCTACTGACACCGCTTGATGAAAAACTGGTACTGCTGGCTGAACTGGGGATTGAATATGTGGAGGTGCTGGAGTTTAATCACACTCTGCGTAACTTGGAACCCGAGGATTTTATAAACCAATTCATCCTGCGGCTCAAGCCGGGATGGGTGGTCATCGGTACCGACCACCGGTTTGGCAGAGATGCCCGGGGCGACATCAAGCTGCTGAAAAGGATTCTGGATGAGCATCGGGTTGGGTTTGAGGTTGTGCCCGAGGTGGTGCATCTGGGTGCGCCGGTGAGGAGCACCAGAATCAGGGAGCATCTGGTTTTGGGCCATATCCGGCTGGCAAATCAGTTGCTTGGCAGACCGTATGCCATTACCGGCAGGACGGTCAAAGGCACCGGCACCGGCAGAAAACTCGGCTTTCCCACGGTCAACCTTCTACCGGTCTCACCGGACAAATTGCTTCCTGCAGAAGGGGTTTATGCGGGAGAGACGACAATCGGAACCAAGCGTTTTGCCAGTGCGGTGAACATCGGTTTCCGGCCGACATTTGACGGCAGGGAAAGGAGCATTGAGGTTCATCTGCTGGATTTCATAGATGAGGTCCTGCCCGGGACAGAAATAACGCTCAGGCTGTTTGAACACCTTCGGCCTGAGCAGCGGTTTTCCAGCCCGGACGCACTCCGGCAGCAGGTCAGTGTCGACATCCTCCGGGTCCGGCAGATATACGAGCGGGAAAGGAAGCCTGACCACTGAAAGGGTCCGGGCTGGTGCAGGGTTTCTGCGCACTCACCTTTATATAAGCAGGCTGACAGGTGTGGTATGAACCGGATGTGAAACTCAACCGACCGGTTCGGTTCGGGAGTGCACTTCAGGAAAGGGAGACCGAGCCTTTTCTGCACCAGCCCGGACAGGGTCACCACTCCGGTGCTTCACTCACCCCCTTAACCTTTTCCCTCATTTCCCAACCCACAAACTTCAGATGCAACCCAAAATCAGGATTGCAAACTGTGTGCCAGGTGGTGATAAATGTAATAATTCATTCATTATCAACAGATTAGTCAATTCAGCCGCTGCCGGTTTCATCTGCTTGTTGTCAGTAATCCGCAGTGGCGTCCGGTAAGTTATTATTTGATTATATGTTAACCGGTGCGACGCCTTTTTATTCCGAAAGCGGTAACACCGAAGTCCGAAGTGCAGCGAAGGGAACTGATTGCGGTTGAGATTGTGCCATTGCAAGTGACTCGAACGGATGCACATTCCTCGGTCAATGCGCTCGGTTGAAGGCAGGTGGCAATTTGACATGAAAAGGTCATTCCGAACGAAGTAAGAGACCTTGTTTAGATTCCTGCGTTCACCTCAGATTGACACTTGGCTGTGATGCCGCAATCATAAAAACGCTCAGCGGTTATCTGACCGCTGCGCTCAGTTCCCGCGGGAGTATTTCTCCAGAAATGCCGGCCGCACCCGTTTGAGTTCGGCGCGGGGAAAAATTGCCAAAAGCTCCCAGCCCAGGTCAAGGGTCTGTTCAATCGTCCGGTTTTCGTATTCTCCCTGGGAAATGTAGCGCGCCTCAAATTCTCTGGCAAACTTAATGTATACCCGGTCCATCTCGGCAAGGGCGGCTTCTCCCAAAATTACCTGTAATTCCTCCGCCTCCTTACCCCGGGCATAGCAGGCATATAACTGATTGAACAGGTCTGCATGGTCCTCCCGGGTCTTGCCAGCACCGATGCCTTTATCCTTAAGCCGGGAAAGTGAGGGCAGGACATCAATCGGTGGTGCAACATTCTTCAGATGCATCGCCCGGGAGAGAATAATCTGACCCTCGGTAATGTATCCGGTTAAATCGGGAATTGGGTGGGTTTTGTCATCCTCCGGCATCGTCAGAATCGGCACCATCGTGATGGAACCGGTTCGGTCCTTAATCCTTCCGCACCGTTCGTAAATTGATGCCAGATCGGTATAGAGATAACCCGGATAGCCCCGGCGTCCCGGTACTTCCTTGCGCGCCGCCGAAATTTCCCGCAGGGCTTCACAGTAATTGGTCATATCGGTGAGAATCACCAGCACATGCATCCCGAGGTCAAATGCCAGATATTCGGCACAGGTCAGCGCCGTGCGCGGAGTGGCAATCCTTTCAATTGCCGGTTCGTTCGCCAGATTAAGAAACAGTACCGTGCGGGCAATGGCACCCGAGCGGGTGAAATCTTCAATGAAAAACTCCGCCTCCTCAAAGGTAATGCCCATTGCCGCAAACACAACTGCAAACTTCTCCTCCTTACCCAACACCCGTGCCTGACGGGCAATTTGAGCCGCCAGCCGGTTATGCGGCAGACCGGTGCCCGAAAAAATCGGCAGTTTCTGGCCACGCACCAGCGTATTCAGTCCGTCAATTGCCGAGATCCCGGTCTGAATAAACTCATTTGGATACTCCCGGGCATAGGGGTTGATGGGTGCGCCGTTAATATCCAGCTTCTTCTTTGGGATAACCGGGGGCCCGCCATCCCGGGGCGTGCCCAATCCATCAAATACCCGACCCAGCATCTCCTCGGAAACTGCCAGTTCAATCCCGCGGGCGAGAAACCGCACCCGTGCCTGCGGCACATCAATCCCCCGAGTCCCTTCAAAAACCTGAATCAGCGCCCGGTCCTTCTCCACCTCGAGCACCTGACCCCGGCGGCGCTCACCCGAAGGCAGGCGGATTTCCACCAGTTCCGAATACTTGATTCCACTCACCCCTTCAACCAGCATCAGCGGTCCGGCGATTGACGCCACCGTCCGGTATTCCTTAATCATCATACCCCCTTCAGTTCAGTTTCAATCTGCCGGGCAATTTCCGGTATTCTTTTGTCCAGCTCCGACTCCTCAAGATACTTCATCCGGGCAATCTGTTCCCTCACCGGCAGCCGCTCAATTTTACTGATGTCACCTCCCCGGCTTAATGCCGCCCCGGCCTGTCGGTAGAATAATAGAATAATACCGAGCATCAGCGCCTGTTTTTTTAGCGAGCTGTAAGTATCAATTTCGTGAAAGGCATTCTGGTGCAGAAAATCCTCTCGCAGGGAACGGGCGGTCTCCAGAATCAGCCGCTCGGTGCCGCCCAGCGTATCCTTTCCTACCAGTCGCACAATCTCCTCCAGTTCTGCCTCCTGCTGCAACAGCGCCAGCGCCTGCCGACTGTTGTCCACAAAATCTTCACCGGCAATCCGCGCGAACGCCTCGGCAAGCGTTTCGGCATAAAGGGAATAGGAGCGCAGCCAGGAGATTGCCGGAAAGTGGCGCTGGAACGCCAGTTTATCCTCCAGCGACCAGAAGACCTTAACCACCCGCAGGGTTGCTTGAACCACCGGGTCATTCAGGTCACCGCCCGGTGGTGAAACCGAGCCGATTACAGTCAGGGTCCCTTCCCGCTCCTGCCCCTGATATTTCCCCAGACACCGCACCCGTCCTGCCCGCTCATAAAACTCGGCAATTCTGCCGGCAAGGTATGCCGGATAACCCTCCTCACCGGGCATCTCCTCCAGTCGGCCGGAAATTTCCCGCATTGCCTCAGCCCAGCGGGAGGTGGAGTCTGCCTGCAGTGCCACTGAATACCCCATATCCCGGAAATACTCACCGATGGTAATTGCCGTATAAACCGATGCCTCCCGTGCCGCCACCGGCATATTGGAGGTATTGGCAATTAGCACGGTGCGCTTCATCAGCGGCTCACCGGTCTTCGGATCCTTCAAGTCCGGAAACTCCATCAGCACATCGGTCATTTCGTTTCCCCGTTCGCCACAGCCGACAAAAATGATAATCTCCGCATCCGACCATTTGGCAAACTGATGCTGAATTACCGTCTTGCCGGAACCGAACGGTCCGGGTACACAGGCAGTTCCCCCCTTCGCAATCGGGAAAAAGGTGTCAATGATCCGCTGACCGGTCAGCAGCGGCTCTGAAGGCGGTAGTTTTTCCCGAACCGGTCGAGGCTGGCGCACCGGCCAGCGCTGCATCATCGTTAAACTCCTGGTCCCGTTTTCGGTCCGCACCACCGCCACCGGTTCGGTAACGGTAAACTCTCCCCCTCGAATCTCAATCAGTTCACCGCTGATACCGGGCGGGACCATAATCCGGTGACTAATCAAACTTGTTTCCTGAACTTCACCGATGACATCACCCGGCTCAACCACCGTGCCCTTTTCCAGAACCGGCACAAACTGCCACCGGCGCTTCCGGTCCAGCGCTGGAATTTCAATTCCCCGGCTGATAAAGTCACCGGCAACGGTGCGAATCACATCCAGCGGCCGCTGAATTCCGTCGTAAATGCTCGCCAGCATACCGGGTCCCAGCTCCACTGACAGCGGTTCAAAACTGGGAAACACCGGCTCTCCCGGACCAACCCCCGCGGTCTCCTCATAGACCTGAATTGCCGCCTCATCACCGGCAAGTTCAATAATCTCGCCAAGCAGTCTCTGCTCGGAAACCCGGACCATATCATACATCTTTGAACCCGCCATCCCGCTGGCAACCACCAGTGGACCAGAAACCTTCACAACTACACCCGGTGAAAACTGCCCTTCATTACTCATCGCCACCTCCTGTTGGACCGGTAACCCGTTCCGGCTTTGAACCCAGCAGGTCCGCTCCAGCCGCCCGCCGCACCGCTTCGCGCAACGGGTCAAACTCAACCTTCCTGCCGGTAAACGGCAAGGCAACCAGACAGGGCAGGGTTTCCCGGGAATAGCGCTCCAGCAGTGGCTGTAGTTCCGGACTCAAATCATCGGTGTAAAATATCACCTGATAACCGCTTCTGATAACCGCTTCGGTCTGTTGCCGCACATCCGTTCCCTCAACAACCGGGAAAACATCCAGTCCCGCACCCCGCAGCGGCAGGATTACTTCCTCCCTGCCAATTACTGCAACCTTTGACCGGTTAGTCCGCATCAGCCACCAGCTCCTGACAGATATCCGGTCCCAGCCCTGCCACCTTTGCGCTATAAATCAGCCGGAGGTTGGTCAACTCATTTTCCCACAGCCGGTAAAACCGGAAAACCGGCTCATAACCAAGGACAACATAGCGCGCCCGGTTTATGTACTCAATCAGAATTTCCCTGGACCGGCGTTCAACCACGGCAAACAGTCCGTTACCACTGAAGGCATCAAATCCAGCCTGAACTAGTTCCCGGAACGGAGTCCCGGAAAACCGGTTTTTCCACTCCTCTACTGATGCCGACTCCAGACCGACGAGCATTCGGACCGGCAGACTGCCGCCCGCAACCAGCACCGTTTCTGGCGCCGATAAGCTTTCACCGAGCAGTTTCAGCCGCAGCAGCAGTCTCAGGTTTAAAAGGTCGGCCGACAGCCGGTAATAGCGTTCGGCAAAATCAAACCCCGCACTGATTCTCAGCGCCGTTTCCGCCTCTGCCCGGTCCAAAAGCACATCAATAACCGACGGGTCTTGGCTCTGCTGCGCCCGGGTTAATGCCCGAGCGGCAATACCGCTGAAACTGGCTTCAACTTCTGGGGGCACAACCGCCGACAGTGCCGGCTTCCATTCCTCCAGCCCTTCTCCGGGCGCCGCCGGTGCCAGCTGACGCTTAAGCGCTAATTTAAGGTTGAATACATACACCGGCAGGATGAGCAGGTAACGGAACCATCGCTCCTTTGCAAACTCCAGACTCAAATTGAGCGCCTCCTGCTCGGCGCGGGAAAATATCAGTGCCGGGTATCTGAGCGCTTCCTGGTCCATAAATTTCTGATAACGGGTTTCCGCCAGCAGCCGGAGAAACTCCGCCTCATCCTTTGCCCCGACCAGTTTATTGTAGATACTGCGGTCAATAAAGAGCGGTTCCAACGACTTCAGCCGGCCGATACCAAATAAATTGGCAGTGCCTTCGCTCCACCGGATTGGTTCCCTGGACCAGATTGCATTCATAAGGTTATAAATATAACCCGCACCATTGCCTTGTCAATAACCGTTGAGCAATCTTACCGCCTCGCGCCCGGTGCCGGCTTAACTTGACAATGGAGCAGGACCGGTTTAACCTATATTGATGAATATCCTGTTCGTCTGTGCCCTGATTGCCGTTAATCCGGCGGTTGGCAGCACCGCCTTTGACTTCCTGCGGATTTCACCGACCGCACGCGAGGTTGCGCTGGGCAGTTTCAATCCCGCGGGCAGCACGGGAGCATTTGCCTTTTACTACAACCCGGCGCAGATTCTCAATCTCTCCACACCCGAAGGGCAGTTCAGCTATGTCAATTATCCAGCCGGTATCAACGCCGGTTCTGCCGCCTACGCTCAGCATCTTTCCGAGCGCCAGGGGATCGGTGCTGGCCTGTATTACCTCAACTCCGGCACGATGAAACGGACGAACGAGCAGGGGGAAGAACTGGGCACATTCGGCGCTTCCTATGCGGACCTGAGCCTTGCCGGGGCAGTGCGGATTACCGACCCGTTGATCATCGGATTGAGCATCGCCGGACTTTACGGCAATATTGACACCTTCTTCAGCCTCGGGGTCATTGCCAGTGCCGGCGCGGTCTATAGCTTTTCCGCTTACCATCTCCAGTTTGGATTCACTGCCCGCCATCTCGGATTGCAGGTGAAACCCTTTGGTGATTACCGCGACCCGCTGCCGGCCGAGTTTGCTCTCGGTGCCGGCTGGCAGCCGGTGCCGCCGCTATTTTTGGGCCTTGGTGTCATTAAACCGCTGGACGACCGTTTCCGCTTCAGTTTCGGGCTTGAAGGCTGGGTGAGCCGGTATTTGGTCCTGCGCGGCGGTTACAATTCCCAGGGAGCAGACTGGAGCGATACCAGTGCCGGCGGCCTGATTGCCGGGTTTACCGCCGGGCTCGGGATTCACTATGACCGGTATCAGATTGATTATGCCTTTGTGCCGATGGGCAGGCTCGGCTTTTCCCACCGTCTGAGCTTCGGTTTCAGTCTGTAAAATCTGGTAATGAAGCGTCAGTTCGTAAAGGACCTGAAAGCGGGCACGATTGTCAACGATGTCTTCTGGTGCTCGCGCCGGGACTTAAAGGACCGCCGTGACGGCGGGCAGTTTCTCACTTTTGAAATCCGGGACCGGACTGGTGCCATGCCGGCGATTATGTGGGACAAGATTGAAGATGGGCTCAACTACATTGCCGACGGCAGCTTCTGCCATGTGCAGGGTCGGGTCGGTGATTACCAGGGCAGACTTCAGATTACAGTCAATGCGGTCTATCCGGTGGAGCCGGTCCAGGTTTCCCGTGCCGATTTTCTTCCGACCTCCCGATTTAGCAGCGAGGAACTCCTGAACGAACTGCTCGGCTTCATCAACTCAATCAAAAATCCCTGGCTCCGGGCCCTGCTTGATTCGCTCTTCAGCGACCGTAACCTCCGGGAACAGTTTACCCAGGCGCCAGCCGCAGTTCGGGTCCACCACGCCTGGCTGGGCGGACTGCTGGAACACACGGTAATGATGTGCCGGCTGGCACAGCATCTGCCCGAAGTTTATCCCGAAATTGACCGCGACCTGCTATTGACCGGCTGCATCCTCCACGACATCGGCAAACTTCAGGAATACACCATTGGTCAGGCGATTGAACACACCGACGAAGGGAAACTCATCGGCCATATTGTGCTCGGCTATCAACTGGTCGCCGACAAAATCGGGGAAATTTCTAACTTCCCGTCCGACCTGGCCAAAAAGGTTCTGCACATCATCCTTGCCCATCACGGTGAACATGAATTCGGTGCCCCCAAGACCCCGAAATTTCCTGAAGCCTTTCTGGTCTTCTTTCTGGACTACCTTGATTCCCGGCTGGCAATTTTCCGGGTGGCGATGGAGAAAAACCGCGGGGTCCGCTGGACCGAATTCAACGACTATCTTGAAACCGACATTTACATCAGCGAAAATCAGGACCCCCAGCCGTGATTCCGGGGCAGCCGGATTATCCCGCGTTTGCCGCTGCCGTCCGTCAGCTCGGACTGGAAATTACCCCGGACCAGTTCGCCCGTCTGCTCGTCTATCAGGAATTGCTTGCCGACTGGAACACCCGCATCAACCTGATTTCCCGCCAGGACACCGCCCGGATTTTAACCTATCATATTATTGACTCCCTTGCCGTTAGCCGGTTTATCCCGGAAAAGGCGGTCGGTGCCGATATCGGCAGCGGTGCCGGTCTGCCCGGAATTCCGCTGGCAATTGTCCGTTCCGATTTACAGCTCCTGCTGATTGAATCAATTCAGAAAAAGTGCCACTTTCTGGAATCCGCCAGTGCCCGGCTTGCCCCCCAAAATGTCCGCATTCTCTGTGCCCGCTCGGAACAACTCCCGCCGCTTAACTGTGACATCCTCCTCAGCCGGCTGACTGCGGATTTAAGCCGGACCCTGCGCAACTGCTACCACCACTTGAAACCGGGAGGCAGGCTGATAATTTACAAGTCTGAAAACTGGCAGACGGAACTGAAACGGAATGCCCGGCTGCTCAAACGGCTGAACCTGAAGCCTGCCGCCACCGAAACGGTTCGGTTGCCCTTTACCGGTATTGAACGCCGGTTCATAATCCTCACTCGCCTGGCAGCGCCCCCCGCATCTCCGCCAGCCGAACAGAAACACCCAAATAAAAAATGAAGGCCGAAGCCTGGCCTTCACTCTTTTTATTTCTCCGAATGTAACACATTAAAGCGTGCCCGGGTTGTGCGAAACTCGTAGAAAGGAGGTGATCCAGCCGCACGTTCCCGTACGGCTACCTTGTTACGACTTCGCCCCAGTCACCAGCCCTACCTTGGGCCCTCTTAACGAGGGACTTCAGGTATTGCCGGCTCCCATGGCGTGACGGGCGGTGTGTACAAGACCCGGGAACGTATTCACCGCAGCATGCTGATCTGCGATTACTAGCGATTCCATCTTCATGCAGGCGAGTTGCAGCCTGCAATCCGAACCATGGCCGCTTTTATGGGATTGGCTCCGCCTCGCGACGTCGCAACCCATTGTAACGGCCACTGTAGGACGTGTGTAGCCCTGGGCATAAAGGCCATGCTGACTTGACGTCATCCCCACCTTCCTCCTCCTTGACGGAGGCAGTCCCCTTAGAGTGCACCCTTACGGGTTAGCAACTAAGGGCAGGGGTTGCGCTCGTTGTGGGACTTAACCATACACCTCACGGCACGAGCTGACGACAGCCATGCAGCACCTGTGCCGGCTCCCGGGAAAATCCCGGGTCGCTTCCCTTTCGGGTCACTACCACCGGCATGTCAAACCCAGGTAAGGTTCTTCGCGTAGCATCGAATTAAACCACATCCTCCACCGCTTGTGCGGGTCCCCGTCAATTCCTTTGAGTTTCAACCTTGCGGCCGTAGTCCCCAGGTGGCACACTTAACGCGTTAGCTGCGGCACGCCCAGAACCGGGCACGCCCAGTGTGCATCGTTTACGGCTAGGACTACCAGGGTATCTAATCCTGTTTGCTCCCCTAGCTT
>JBAMLV010000005.1:0-1024 GCA_039793395.1 bacterium
CCTGCACCCTGTTTGTCACCGGTGACAGTGCGGACTACGCAACCAGAATCGGTATCCGACTGATAATCGGTGAGCCGCCAGTTCCAGGACAACTCCTGATGACTCACGACACCGGCTACTGCAAACTGACCATCTCCTGCCAGGGCTCAATCGGCTTTGACATCCCGGACGGCTCCGGTGCTGGCTTCTGCTATCCTAAAAGCGCTGCCAGTGCCCTCTACTATGCCAGTTTTGCCCTCGGCAACTCGGCTTCCTATGTTGCTGACCACCACTACGGCAACCCGGCTTCCGGTCCCACAAACACCGACCTCCGACCGATTGACAGCTTAAGACCGGTCACCCCGCCCGAAATTGGTGATGAGCATTTCCGCGGCTCCTACTCCGATGCCGGTCATCCAGCACCCAAAGGGTTAAAAATCACCCAGAACACCTATATGAGTGCTCTCCCGGGCTATGACGACTTTGTGGTAATGGTATTTGACATCACCAACCAGGGCTCAAACCCGGTCAACGGTCTTTATGCCGGCATCTTCTCTGACTTTGACATCGGCTCCTCCTCCACCGCCAACACCCTCTTCTCGGACACCATCCGTCGCTTCACCTATATGCGTCAGTCCTCATCCGCAAATCCCACGGTCGGCATCAAAATCCTCGCCCCCCAGTCCTATGCCAACCTTTCCGGTGTTGACCATGCGATTTATGTCTATCCAGACTCGGCAATGACCGACAATATGAAATGGCGCTTTCTTAACGGCACAATCGTCCAGCGCAACTCCAACCGTGCCTACGACTGGTCGGTCCTGGTATCAGCCGGACCGTTTGACCTCAATATTGGCCAGAACTACCGCTTTGCAGTCGCCTTTGTTGGCGGCACAGACGAGAGCAGCGCCCGGGCAAATGCTGACAGCGCTCAATCCTGGTTTGACCGCAATGTTGCGATTACCGAACCCCAGACAACGCCTCACCCGGCAGCCCCGCTCCTCGCACTCACTCCCAACCCCTTCAGCCGCAACCTCACTCTCAG
>JBAMLV010000006.1:0-45729 GCA_039793395.1 bacterium
CTACTCAAACACCGGCTGAACCGTGCCGGTGCGGACCCAGCCGCCAAGCCCACCCGGAATCTGAATAAGCAACCATTCCTGCCGGCGCTCAACTATTTTTGCCTCCAGTCCGTCATGCACCGCAGCAATCTCTTTATATTCATCACCGGGACCAGCGCGCAGTATCAGTTCGGGCACAATCACCACCACAATGTTCGGACTGGTTGCCCCGCGCCAGTAGAAAACCGAGCCGAGCGCCCAAAAAAAGAGCAGCGCCAGCATCAATCCGGCAATCAAGAGTTGCCGGTGGCGCAAGAGGAAAAAGCCGGCAAGAAAAAGTGCAGCCAGGAAAAAGAGGAGCACCGCTATCAGCCGTGCCTGTGCCGGGTTGAAAAAGGTGAAGACAGAACGGCTGACACGGGACAACAGCCCTTCCGGGTTCTGGTTTTTGTCCACCCGGAACTGACGGGCAAAGTTCAGGTTATAGCGAATGTCCCGGTCCCGGGGGCCAAGCGACCACGCCCGGAGGTAATCGGCAATCGCCGCACCGATGCGGTTGGCTTTGAAATGGGCATTACCCCGGTTGTAATAAACCGCTGCGGTTCGGCAATACAAAAGAGTTGAATCGTAAAGCACCACCGCCTCTTCAAATCTTGCCGCCTCATAAGCCGCATTTGCCCGCGCAAACAGGTCCGATGCCGGTCCGGTCAGCGCCCAGAATAGCGTTAGTAAAACGGTCATTTTACCGACTTCAGGATTGAATTTATCAGTTCGCGTGCCCGCTGGAGCAGGGTGTGGGGGTCGCATTCATTCGCACCCGGTGAGAACCGGGCAACTTCGCACTGGTTGATTGTCTTTAGAAGCTGGTTAATCAGGACCGGGTCAACCCCGAGCCGGTTGAGCGCCGCACTCAGTTCACCGCTGGTCAACCCGACTGTTTCCAGGTTGAACCGGTCACCGGTAAAGCCAAGCAATGCCTGACGGATCAGCGTATAAAACTCATTTAACCGGTTGTGCCGGAGCGCCTGTTCTGCCTGTTTCAGACGCTGGCGCGCCTGACCGAGCGCCCGGCGCTGGCGCGCATAGCCGGTGTCCAGAAGGAGCCGCTGCCGGTGCCTGCCCAAAAGTGCGCCGGCAGCCAGCACCATTATCCCGAGCGGATAAACAATCACTTCCAGCCAGCCCGGAGCCGGCAGACCGTCACTGCCAGGCGTTTTGGTCTTGATGTGCCGGATATCGCTGCCCAGAACCCGCAGGCCCGGGGTTGAAGTTTCTGACCCGGCAAGAGCCGTGGGCACACCGGTTGCCACCAGTTCCAGCGCCGGCGTCTTTCTGGTGTAATAACTGCCAGTTTTCGGATCAAAGAAACCCAGTTCAATCTCTGGAATCCGGTATTTGCCATCAGCGGTCGGCAGAACTGGATAACTGAACTTTCTTGTTCCGGAAAGCCGGCCATCGGCATAACTGAAATTGTCTTTGGTTTCCGGGTTGAGAATTTTCAAGCCTGAAATCTGGGGCAGTGCGGGCGCAGTAATTAAGCCCAGGTTCCCGGTGCCAGCGATGGTGATGACGAGGTTCACCGGTTCACCATTACTGGAGCTAAAACTGCTCAGGCTCGCCTGCACCTCAAAACTGCCGACCCCGCCGGTGAATGATGCCGGTTTGCCGGCTGCCGGCAGGGGCTTAACCGTAATCTTCACCGGCTCAGAACTGACCGCAAACGGCCGGGCAGAGGCAAAGAAGAAGCCCGGGCTCAACATCTCGCCCTCCAGTTTCATCACCCCGACCCGGAGTTCACCGCTCTGGGTTGGAAAGAGTGCGGTTCTTCTCAGCACCGCCGCATAATACCGCCTGCCCCGGACAGTCCGCGTCTGATACTCCAGTTTTTCCGGCTGATAGATGTCATCTGCCCAGAAACCGGTCAGCGCAGGCGCCTCCTTCAGGTTCAGCCGGGCAATCTCCTGGGTGGTGTAAATGGTCCAGGTTACAGTCACCTGTTCCCCCTGATAAACCGTGGTCCGGTCTGCACCAGCAGTAACAAAGATGTCCCCTTCCTCGACCGGTTCTGGCTCCTCAAACAGGTCAAACGGGCTCAACTGCCGGCGCTTTTGCCCTGGTCCGGTCTGCGGTCTGGTGGCTGACTTCACCACCGTGATGGTGATGGGTTCGGTCTGATATTCAGTTCCCCGGTAAACCAGCCGGCATGGCCCGATGGTCAGTTCACCCAATTTCTTTGGCACCAGCGTGTAGATAAAGGTGATTGCCGACTGCTGCTGGACCCGGCCGTTGATGATGGAGATGCTGGTGGACTGGGACTGGCTGGAGCCGAGGTTGTCAAACCCGTCCAGTGAAGGCAGCTGTGGCCTGGGCACCGACCCGATATCCGCACCTTCCACCGTAACCGTCAGCTGAAATGGTTCCCCCAGACCGACCGTTGTCCGGTCAACACTGGCACTGAAATTGATTTCCCCGGCAAGGATGGCAAAGGGCACAAGCGGTATTAGCAAATGAACCAGCCACTTGCTCATCGCTTCACCAGTCCTTTTCCACCTGGCGTCTGCTTCTTGCCCGGCGCACCTGCTCCTGGGTCATCTTTTCCCGGTTCTGAACCGCCTGCAGGACCCGCTCTGCCTGTTCCCGGTCCATTCCACCAGATTGCGGCTTGGGCCGATTCTGCTCCCTGTTGCCCATTGACGGCTGGGGCTGCTGTTGCTGATTTGATTGCGTTTGCTGACTGGAATCGGACTTGCTCTGCTGTTCCTGTTTTTTCTTCAGGCAGAACTCCAGATTCTCCTTTGCCTGCCAGTCCCGGGGATTGGCAAGCAGTGCCATTTTATAGGCATTAATCGCCTGATCCAGTTGATTCAGCCGGTAAAACGTATTGCCCAGATTGTAAAATGCCTGTGCCCGTGCCTTCGGATTGCGGTTCACGGTCGCGAGCGAAAGTTCAGAAACCGCATCGGCATAGCGCCCGAGCCGGTAATAGGTATTGCCCAAATTGTAATGAATCCCGAGGTTGTCCGGCTCCAGCGCCTCTGCCCGCTGATAAAAGGAAAGCGCCTGTTCAAACTTCTGCCGGCTATAAAACCCGTTACCCTGACGCACCAGCCCGTGCACATCAGCCTGTGACCGCATCACCAGACCACAGAGCATCAAAAGTATTATTCGTAATAATCCTGGCCTCATAACAACCTTTTCCATTCTATTTTCCGCTCCGGAATGAACAGGGCAAGAAAAAGCGCCAGCAGTCCGGCAAGCAGAAACCCCTGATACCTTTCCACATAACCGCTGAACTCACCACCGCCCAGTTCCTCCTTTTCCAGCCGGTCCAGTTCGGCACGCAGCCGGTCGGCAGAAAAGCCTTCCAGCCGGTAGAACCGGCCACCGGTTGCCTGGGCGATCAGAATCAGTTTCCGCTCATCCATCCGGGAGATGACCACATTGCCGCTTGCATCCTTCTTGTAAACCGTTCCGGACTGACCCGGCTCCGGAATCGGCGCCCCCTCCGGGGTGCTGATTGCCACCGGGTAAATACGCACCCCGGCCTCCTTTGCCGCCAGCACCGCCGCCTCGGTGTTTTTGCCCAGGTCCTCACCATCGGTCACCAGCACCAGCGCCTTAGTCAAGGCGGTCGGGTTGAACAGTTGGGTTGCCACCGCAATCGCCTTGCCGAAGTCAGTCCCCGGCACCGGCATCATTTCCGGACTGATGATGTCTAAAAACATCTTTGCCGCCTCCAGGTCGGTGGTCAGGGGACAGAGCGCATAGGCATCACCGGCAAAACCAACAATCCCGACCGCATTGCCCGCCAGTTCGTCAATCAGCGCCGCCAGTTCCGCCTTTGCCCGGGCAAGCCGGTTGGGTTTGACATCCTCGGCAAGCATTGATTTGGAACCGTCCAGCGCCACCACCACCGCGATCCCCCGGCTCTTGAATAATTGTAGTTTTTCGCCCCAGCGCGGCCGTGCGAGCGCAATCACAAACAGCACCAAGGCGGTAAAGAAAAGCCCGTGCTTCAAGCCGGTCAGGAACTGGTTGCCGCCGGTGCGGAGCCGGCTTAAAAGCACCGGTGCGACCGCCCGGGCATAGACCCGGCGCTGCAGCTGTCCTAAAAGCCACCACAGGCAAAGCAGCAGTGGCAAGGCAGAGAGAAACAGTAGATTGCGGGGTAGCGCCCAGTTAATCACCAGAACCTCCTGAAAATCACCAGACCGCTGACCGCACCGGCAAGCAGGGACAAAAGCGCCCACAACATCGGCCGGTGCCCCAGTTCGTGATAAACCGTCCAGCGCCGGCTCTTGAAGGTGCTGGGCTCCAGCCGGTCAATCTCGTCGTAAATCTGTTTGAGCGCCTGTGGGTCGGTCGCCAGAAAGAATCGGCCACCGGTGATGTCGGCAATCCGCTGCAGCGTTCCGGTATCCAAGTCAACCTCCACCTGCACAAACCGCCGCCCGAACAAGGGGTCGTCAATCGGATAGGGCACCGGTCCCTTGCTGCCGACGCCAATGGTATAAACCTTGATGCCCAGCGCCGCCGCCGTCTGGGCAGCCGTCAATGGGTCAATGTCACCGGTGTTGTTCACACCATCGGTTAGCAGGATAACCACCTTCTCCTTTGCCCGGGAATCCTTGAGCCGGGCAACCGCACTTGCCAGTCCCATCCCGATTGCCGTCCCGTCTTCAAGAATCCCGAACCGCAGCCGGTCAAGGATGTCCAGCACCAGGTTGTGGTCCAGGGTCAGCGGACACTGGGTCAGACTGGTGGCGGCAAACACCACCACACCGATCCGGTCGCCGCTCCGTTTGCCGACAAACTCCTTTGCCCGTTCCTTGGCAACACTCAACCGATCACCCGGCGCAAAGTCCATTGCCTGCATTGAACCGGAGATGTCCAGACAGAGCATTATGTCAATACCCCTGGTCTCCAGTTCCTCAAACTGCCTGCCCTTTTGCGGCCGTGCCAGTGCCACCGTGCCCAGAATCAGCGCCAGCGAGTAGCAAGCAAGCGGTAGCCGGCTGAGAGCCTGCTCAAACCACGCCGGTTCGGGTAGAAGTCCGGTGTCACTGTAACGCATTGCGGTCCGCCTTTTTCTGAACTCCCACCACCAGATGAGCGGAACCAGCACCAGCAGGGCAAAGTAGCCCGGTGCGGCAAAGTGCAGCATTATCCCCCTCCAGTTTGACCGGCACCACCGGTTATCCCCGGTTCTGGTTGCGGCATCGTCAATCTAACCAGTTCCCGGGCATCGTCGCAAACCGCTACCGGATTAACCGGTACATATTTGGCGTACTTCACCAGGTCGGCATCGAGAAAGAAGGTGGCAAACCGCTCGCCCTCAGCAATCCGGCGCCGCTTTAACTCCCGGATAATCTCGGTTGTGGTCTGGTCAACTGCTGGAAAACCAAACCGTCGGGTGAGATAGCGCTTGACAATCTCGGAAACGGTATAATACAGCCGCTTAATCTGTCTCTGGGCCAGCCACTCGGAGACCGGCAGTGCGTCCAGCGCCTGCAGCGCCTCATCCCATGGGGGCAGTAGCGGTAGCGCCTCGGCTTGACGCCGCCGTCGCTGCCACCAGCGCCAGCCCCAGAACCCTGCCAACCCGGCACCGGCCAGTCCGAGCAGAATCCAGAGCGGCACCAGATTCGGAAAACTCACCTGCGGCTTGAGGTCGTGGATGTCCTGCATCCGCTCGGAAATCAGGCTTTTGACCCTCAGGGGGATGGAATCCGAGCCGGCAGCACAGGCTTCACCCTGGTCCTGATAATATACCAGCCAAGGAGCCAGTTTCTGTTCTCCGATGGTGAATACCGCCAGGGTCAGGTCATAAACTTCCACCACGGTATGTCCCTGATACTCAATACGATGCTGCTGGTCAATGACCACCAGTTCATCCGGATTTGCCGGCACCGGCGGTGAGACCGCAAGTTCGCGCGGATGGCGCACCTGAATCTGGAGTTTGACCCGGTCGCCAAGAGTGAGTACCGGTGGCGCGCGGACAATCCGGGCGCTCACCCGGACCGGACCATCAGCCACCAGTTTGAACTTAGGCAGCAGAGTATCCGTCACCAGGGAGTCGGACGGTGGTATCACCCCGCGCAGCAGAAAAATCAGCCCGAGTAGCTGCATCGTACCCATTTTCATCCGGCTATCGGTAGCGCCGTGCCCGCTCCTGAAAGAACCGGTGCAACACCGGTGTGAACTCCTGACCGGTCTGGAGGGAAATAAAGTCCACTCCAAACCGTTGCAGCAGGTTTAAGACGGCATTACGCCGCTGGTGTAAGCGCTCGGCAACAAACCGCCGGGTCCGGACACTGGCGGTATTGACCAGCACCTGTCGGCCGGTCTCGGCATCCTCAAACTCCACCAGCCCGAGCGCGGGCAACCGCTCCTCGGCCGGGTCATTGACACCGATGACAATCAAATCGTGGCGCCGGCTGACCGCACCCAGCGGCTTTTCAATCCGTGCCGGCTCAAAACCGGCTCCAAGCAGGTCTGATATCAGAAACACAATCGCCCGCCGTCTCAGAATATGCATTACGAAATTTAGCGCCGTAACCGGCTCGGTACCGGTGTGCGCCGGTTCAAAGTAGAGGATGTCGCGCACCAGCCGCAGGACATGGAACCTGCCCTTTGCCGGCGGCACAAACCGCTCAATCCGGTCGGTAAAAAATACCAGCCCCACCTTGTCGTTATTCCGGATGGCCGAAAATGCCAGGGTTGCCCCCACCAGCGCCGCCTGCTCCAGTTTGAACTGACCGCAGGTGCCAAACCGGCTGGAACCCGAGGCATCAACTAAAAGCAGCACCAGCAGCTCCCGCTCCTCAGCAAACTGCTTGACAAACGGCTTGCCGAACCGGGCGGTCAGGCGCCAGTCAATCATCCGGACATCATCCCCGGGCAGGTACTCCCGGACATCGGCAAACTCCACACCCCGGCCCTTGAAACTGGAACGGTAATCACCGGCAAAGATGGTATTCACCAACCGCTTGGTCCGGATTTCCACCTGCCTGATGCGGCTCAGTTCCACCCGTGCTGCTACCGGCCTCATCTTCACCTGTTGGTTTACGGCACCTCCACCCCTTCCAGCAGCCGGCGGATGATGTCGTCGGTGGTCAGCTCTTCAGCCTCCGCCTCATAGGTCAAAATAATCCGGTGGCGCAGGACATCGTAAGCCAGTTCCTTGATGTCCTCGGGTATCACAAAACCCCGGCGCTTGAGAAATGCCAGCGCCCGGGCTGAAGTCAGCAGATAGATTGATGCCCGGGGTGAGGCGCCATAGCGAATCAGCGGTTCCAGGTCGGCAAGGTTGTGCTCTTTGGGAAAACGGGTGGCAAACACCAGATTCAATATATAATCCTTCAGTTTCTCATCCACATAAATCCGGGTGCACAGTTCCCGGGCACGCAGAATCGTTTTGGTATCCACCACCGGTGCGGTCTTCGGCTCCACCCCTCTGCTCATTCGCTCAATAATCTGCTTTTCCTCCTCCTTGCTTGGATAGCTCACCTTCAATTTCAGCAGAAAACGGTCTGCCTGCGCCTCAGGCAGGGGATAGGTGCCCTCCTGCTCAATCGGGTTCTGGGTCGCCAGCACCAGAAACGGCTCTTCCAGTTTATAGCTCTCCTCACCAATCGTCACCTGCCGTTCCTGCATCGCCTCGAGCAGCGCACTCTGCACCTTTGGTGGTGCCCGGTTAATTTCGTCTGCGAGCACAAAATTGGCAAACACCGGACCCTTGCGCGCGGTAAATTCACCAGTCCGCTGATTGTAAATCTGGGTGCCGATGATGTCGGCGGGCAACAGGTCAGGTGTGAACTGGATCCGCTGGAACCGGGCGCTGATTGCGCCGGCAAGGCTCTTGACCGCATAGGTCTTGGCAAGTCCGGGCACACCCTCAATCAAAATATGACCGTTTGCCAGAAGCCCAACCAAAAGCCTTTCAATCAGATACTTCTGCCCGACAATCACCTTGCCGATTTCCGCGGTCAGCGCCTGCACAAACAGACTCTCCCGCTCAATTTCCTCGTGAATCTCCCGGATATCATCCTTCTTTATCTCCGCCATCGCCACTCCTTTTTAATATTTTGAGACATTATTATAGACTAATTATCAACCGGCAGGGTTGCAAGAAAAACAAAGTCAAAGTCCCGCGGTAATCAATCTCCCTTTCCCTTAAATCCACCGGTACCACCCGCTCTGCCCGCCGCATTGATGTCCTTTGGCAATTCAATCCGGTTTGTTATCAGCATAAAATGATTAATAGTCCGGACCTGGAATCTGTCAATTGGAAAACACTCGTTCTGGTCTGATTTTTGCTCCTTGATTTTTTACCCTCAGGCGATATGCTCAGGATAATGGTATACACCCTTTTGCAGCTGGTCATCCTGTTTTTTGTCATTTTTGACCCGCTTTTGAGCTTTATTGTCTTCTTCGGCGCCACCGCGGGGATGAGTCCGGCCGAGAAGCGCAAAACCGCCATTCTTGCGGTCAGCGTTGCCCTTACCATCTCACTCGTCTGTCTGGTATTCGGTGAAAGCATCCTGAAACTCTTTAATACCGATATCAATGACTTCAAGATCGCTGGTGGCATCATCCTCGGAATTTTAGGCATCCAGATGTCCCTGGGCCAGGTCGGCACCGAACAGGTGCTCGGCACAAAGAAATCGGCAAAGGCAATTGCTTCGGTTATTGCCACCCCGCTTCTGACCGGTCCGGCATCCATCACCGCCATCATCATTGCGGTCCACGACTATGGCCGATTGCTGACCGCCGGTGCGGTGCTTATCGTCCTGCTGATTACCCTGATCATTTTCCTCCAGGCCCCGCGTATCACCCGGTTCACCGGCGAAACCGCGCTGCAGGTGGTCTCAACGATTATGGGGCTGATTACCCTCTCCTGGGGAATAATGTTCGTCAAAGCCGGGCTGGGACGCTGAACTGTCGGTAAATATTGACATTTTAAAACTACTGCCTAAACTGAATTATTATGCCCGCGCGTTATCCATTCGGCAAGATTGCCTTCATCGGCACTTATGTGCCGCGGCGCTGCGGTATCGCCACCTTTACCGCCGACCTGTGCGAATCGGTTAACCGTGAGGCACCGGAACTGAACTGTCTGGTGGCAGCCATTAACGATGTGCCCGAAGGCTACTCCTATCCCGAGCGCGTGCGGTTTGAGGTCGCACAGAACAATCAGAATTACTACCGGCAGCTGGCCGAGTTTCTGAATATGACCCGGGTGGATTTGACCTGTCTCCAGCACGAGTATGGCATTTTCGGCGGACCGGCGGGCAGTCATATCCTCATAACCCTGCGCCGGCTCCGGATGCCGCTAGTGACCACCCTGCACACCGTGCTCAGCGAACCCGATGAGCATCAGCGTCAGGTGCTGGAGGAAATCTGCCAGCTCTCGGAACGGGTAGTGGTGATGAGTCAGCGCGCGGCGCAGTTTCTGAAGGATAAGTACCATGTCCCCGAGCACAAAATTGACCTGATTCACCATGGCATCCCGGATATGCCGTTCGTTGACCCTAATTATTATAAAGACCTGTTCGGGGTTGAAGGCCGGCGGGTGATTTTGACCTTCGGACTGCTTTCACCGAACAAGGGTATTGAATATATGATTGACGCCCTGCCCGATCTCGTCCGGCGTTTTCCTGATGTGGTTTACATCGTGCTGGGCGTCACCCATCCGAATGTCAAGCGGGAACAGGGTGAAGAATACCGTTTGAGCCTGCAGCGCCGGGCACGGGAACTGGGCGTGGCACACAATATCATCTTCCATAACCGCTATGTGGACATTGATGAACTTTGTCGGTTCCTCGGAGCGGCTGACATCTATGTCACCCCCTATCTCAACCCCCAGCAGATTGTCTCCGGTACACTTGCCTATGCGATGGGAGTCGGTAAGGCGGTGGTTTCCACCCCTTACTGGTATGCCGAGGAAATGCTGGCTGAAGACCGGGGCCGACTGGTGCCCTTCCGGAACGCACCCGCCCTGGCCAGCACGATTGTCCAGCTGTTTGAACAGGAAAGTGAGCGTCATCAGATGCGCAAGCGGGCATATGCCTTTGGCCGGATGATGATCTGGAAAGAAGTTGCCCGCGCCTATCTGAACAGCTTTCAGCGTGCGGCTGAGGAACGGCGCCGCGGCCCGGCAGTGCTTTACCCGCCGGCGCAGAGTGCCGACCCGCTAGACATTGAACTGCCCGACCTGAACTTAAATCACCTTTTGACCCTGACTGACGACACGGGGATTCTCCAGCACGCCCGACGGGTGGTGCCCAACCTGAGCGAAGGTTATACCACCGATGACAACGCCCGTGCCCTGCTGGTTGCACTGCGCGCCCGGGAGCTGGACATTGACAAGGCACTGCTTACCCGGCTGCTGCGCCGCTACCTCGCCTTTGTTGACTTTGCCTTCAACCGCCAGAATGGCCGGTTCCGGAACTTTCTCGGCTATGACCGGCACTGGCTGGAGGAGTCCGGTTCTGAAGACAGCCACGCCCGCGCCCTTTGGGCACTTGGTTATACCGTCGGCTCGGCAACCGAAGAGGGAATTGTCGCCCTGGCGATGAACCTGTTCAGTGCCGGCCTGCCGGCGGTGGAACTGTTCACCAGCCCCCGGGCCTGGGCATATACCCTGCTCGGTCTGTGCGCCTACAGTCAGCGGTTCCCCGGCGACAGCAATGCCCGGCGTTTCCGGGAACTGCTTGCCGAACGGCTGCTCCAGCTTTACCATGCGAACTGCGCGCCCGACTGGCAGTGGTTTGAACCGGTGCTGGCGTATGCCAATGCCCGGCTGAGCGAGGCGCTGATTGTTGCCGGCCGGAACCTGAACAAACCGGAAATGATTGACGTCGGTCTGACAACCCTGGACTGGCTGGTCCGGATTCAGACTGCGGAGCAGCAGCACTTTGTGCCCATTGCTCATACCGGCTGGCGCCGGGGCGGGAACCGGGCGCGGTTTGACCAGCAGCCGATTGAAGCCCACTGCATGGTTGAAGCCTGCTATCAGGCATATCTGGTGACGCACGAAGCACGATGGCGCGAGGAGATGCGCCGGGCGTTTGAATGGTTTCTGGGCCGAAATGACCTCGGTCTGCCCCTATATGATTACTCAACCGGCGGCTGCCACGACGGCCTGCATCCGGACGGCGTGAACGGTAACGAGGGCGCCGAAGCAACCATCTCCTTCATTGCCGCCCTGCTTACCATGCGCACCGCTCAGTCACCAACCGAAAACCGTTAAAATGAGTGGTGACCGTCAATTGCTCATCAGACGCGCGGTTCAAAACCCGATTCTCACTGCCCGGGACTGGCCTTACACCATCAACACGGTATTCAACCCCGGTGCGGTACTGCTGCCGGATGGTACCACCCTGCTGCTCTGCCGGGTGGAGGACCGCCGCGGGATTTCCCATCTGTGTGCTGCCCGTTCTGCCAACGGTGTGGATAACTGGCAGATTGAGCCGGTCCCCACCCTGGAACCGGACCCGGTCAATCATCCAGAAGAGCTCTGGGGAATTGAAGACCCGCGTATCACCTATGTCCCGGAACTTGAAAAATACGCCGTAACCTACACCGCCTTCTCTCGTGCCGGTCCGTCGGTGGCGCTGGCACTCACCGCCGATTTCCAGCGGTTTGAACGGCTGGGAGTGGTGATGCCGCCCGCCGACAAAGACGCTGCCCTCCTCCCCCGGCGCTTTAATGGCTACTGGTTGATGATTCATCGGCCAAGCACTGCACTCGGTGCTCACATCTACATCTCCCAATCCCCGGATTTGATTCACTGGGGCCGACACCACCTGGTCCTGCCAGCACGCGCTGGTGCCTGGTGGGATGCCTCCCGGGTCGGGCTTGCCGCCCCACCGATCGAAACCGAGCGCGGCTGGCTGATGCTCTATCACGGCGTCAAGGATACACCCGGCGGCTCAATCTACCGGGTCGGACTGGCACTGCTTGACCCGAACCAGCCCTGGCGCTGTGTCCAGCGGGGCACCGAATGGATTTTCGGACCGATAATGAATTATGAACGCATTGGCGATGTCAACGCCGTGGTATTCCCGTGCGGGGTAATTCTTGAATCAGACCGGGAGACGGTCCGGATTTACTACGGTGCTGCCGACACCGCCATCTGCCTTGCCTGGGCACGACTGAGCGAACTTCTGGCATGGCTGGACGCCCACACTGCCGACACCTGTGAAATCCCGGGGGATCGTATCATAACTTAGTCCAACCGATTCGAAACAAAACCTGAAGTGCTGCCGGCTATTTCACACCAGTAAAAGGCCTCGCACGGTGCGACCCATCGTTACCAAAATCACTATCGACATCCGGAATAAAATCAATCCCCCGCTCCGGCAGGAAATCATTTTGACCGCCTCCGGCTCGAACCTGCCACTACTGATAAAAGATTTAACCCCAGCCACCTTGATTACTACCCGACTGACTGTCCCTGATGACACCACCCCGGGATTGCCCACCCGGTGGTGGCATTAGCTGGAGCAAAACTGCTTAACTATCGGTGCCGGGCCACTGGCGCTACTGATTTGCAGCGAGAAAAATCCGGCTTGACTTAAGTTAATCTTTAACTTATGCTTATTTAATGAAAATACTTTTGGGAACTTTAATCCTGATAATGCCGGCAACCGCAATTTTGTATCACATTGACCAGCCGGTGCCAATTTCGCTCGCCCATGGTGAGTATTATGCCGGAATCCGGCTCTGGGGCGAAGGCGGAGTGCTTGCCCGTTTCGGGGTCGGGCTGTTTGACCGCCTGACTATGGGCATGTCGTATAGTGCAAATCACATTATCGGCAGTCAGACGCCGGAGCTGTCAAGGGAAAGACCTGAGCTCTTTGCCCGGGTGGCGGTGCTGCGCGAGCTGGGCTATGCACCGGATTTGTGCCTCGGTTTTGACAGCCAGGGCTATGATTACTGTGAAGCCGGACAGTTTACCGTGCAGGAAAAAGGAGTTTATCTGGCGGTCGGAAAGACGATTGAGGCAAGCCGGACCTATGCCGAACTGGGGGTTAACTGGTGGCAGGGGTTTAACGGCTTTCTGGTGCTGAATCAGCTGCTACCCGGCAATGTGGAGGTAATTGCCGAATACGACCCGGCACTCAACGACCTGCCCCGAGAAAACCGCTGGCACGGTGGCTGGCTGAATCTGGGTATCTACTGGACCTTTCAGGAACGAGTTAGACTTGGAGTAAGCGTCCGCGATATCTTGGGTAATAATTCGGCAACCCGGCGGAACCGGGTGCTGGATCTGTCAATTAATGAGCATTTTTAGGCGCAACAATGGATGTCAAGGGATTTCTAAAAACAATTCCGGAGTTTGCCCGGCTGGATGAGGCGGAACTGGAACAGGTTGCCCGGATTGCCCGGCTGAAATCGGCCCGTGCCGGCGAATCGGTTGATGTTCAGGGTCAGCCGGCAGATAAGTTTTACATTCTGGTATCAGGCCGGCTGGCGGTAGTGCTGAATCTGGATTTCGGGGTCGCCCAGCAGACCTATCAGATTATGACCCTGGGTCCGGGACAAATGTTTGCCTGGTCCGGACTGGTGGGCAACCCGCACTACACCGCCGGCTCCAGGACATTAACCGACTGCACCTTTCTGGAATTTGATGTCGCCGAGCTGCAGGCGCTGTTTGAGCAGGACCCGAAACTGGGTTATGTGATGATGCGGCTGGTTGCCCAGACCATCGCCTCCCGACTCCGGCACATCCAGTTGCAGCTTGCCCAGCAGTACGCCCTGCGCGAGTCAGCCGAGTGAAGAAGGACGGTATTAAAACCGGCTTTATCATCGCTATTGACGGACCTGCCGGTGCCGGTAAATCTACAACCGCAAGACTGGTTGCCCGGGAACTGGGATTTTTTCACCTGGATACCGGGGCGATGTACCGGGCGGTCACCCTGAAAATCATCGAAAAGGGGATTGACCCGGCGTGCCCGCACCGACTGAAAAAACTACTTGAGGACACCCGGATTGACCTGCAGTGGCATCAAGACCAACTCCGGGTGCTGCTTGATCACCGGGATGTGACCAAAGCCATCCGCCAGCCCGCAGTCAGCGAACTGGTATCACCGGTGTCAGCAATCGGCTGCGTCCGCCGGAAACTGGTGGCAGAGCAGCGCCGGCTCGCCGCCGGGAAAAATGTCGTTTGTGAAGGACGGGATATCGGCAGTGTAGTCTTCCCTGATGCCCAGTTGAAAATCTATCTTGACTGTGCCCTGATCGAACGGGCACGGCGACGTCAAGCCGAACTCCCGACACCGGTCTCAATAAAAAGGGTGGCGGACAATATCCGGACCCGGGACCGGATTGACTCCGGGCGGCGGCTGAGTCCACTGCGCCGCCTGCCGGACGCGATTCTGATTGATACCACCCATCTGACAATTGAGGAACAGGTGTCACTGGTGTGCGCGCTTGCCCGACGCCGGCTTCGGGATGAAAAATAAATAAAAATGAAACTGCGCTGGCGGCTTGCCTGGCTTGCTACCTATCCGCTGGCACGGCTCTTTTTCCGACTCCGGGTAAGTGGCCGGGAAGAGTTGCATTCGCTTGGGAACCGAACCGGTATAATTATCGCTGCCAATCACAGTTCCAATTTTGACCCGCTGATAGTTGGCTGGGCAGCTGCCCGGGAAATTTATTTCCTGGCAAAGGAGGAGCTTTTCCGCTACCGACCGTTTGCCTGGCTCATCAGCAAATGGAATGCGCTGCCGATCAGCCGGGCCGGAATGGATATCGCCGCACTCCGGCGCTGTTCTACCCTGCTACGCAAAAAGCGAACGCTGGTACTCTTTCCCGAAGGCACCCGGAGCCCAACCGGTGAACTGGGCAGTTTTAAACCCGGGGTCGGCATGCTCGCGGTGTTGAATTCTGTGCCGGTGGTGCCCTGTCTTATTGCCGGCGTAAACCGCTCAATCATTTCCTGGCTGGTGGACCGTGATTTTGTCCGCAGGGGTTTACGCTCCCGACCCGAAATCTCCATCCCGATTGTAGTCCGGTTTGGCGCACCAGTTCTCCCTATCGGCTTTGACCGCAACCGTAACGGCTATCAGCAGTTCACCCGACTGCTTGAAAACCGGTTCCGGGAAATGGCAGATTGATATGCCCCGGGTTTTTATTGCCCGTCCGACCGGCTTCTGCTTCGGGGTGGAGCGGGCAGTCCGGCTTGCCCGCGACGCCTTAAAGCAGTTCGGCCGGGTTTGGACCTATGGTCAACTGGTGCACAACCCGGACGTGCGCCGTCAGCTGTCTGATGAAGGTATAAAACCGGTGCGCCGTCTGAGTGCACTTCAGGATGGAGCACTCGTCATCCGCGCCCACGGCTGCCCGCCGGCGGTGCTCGCCCAATGCCGGGCACAAGGAGTGGAAATTGTCGATGCTACCTGCCCCTATGTCCGCCGGGTTCAGAATGTCGCCCGTCGTCTCGCAACCGAAGGGTATCAGGTCGTGGTGGTCGGTGAAAGAAACCACCCGGAGGTAAAGGCAATCCTCGGGGCAGCGGGTAAACAGGCGGTTGTTTACTCTCACACCCGTGCCAGAGCCATCAGCCGGAAAATCGGGGTCGTTGCCCAGACAACAATTGACCGGCACCGGTTTAAGGAAGCAGTTGCCAACCTGCTGAATTTTGGTTATACTGAAATCCGGGTGTTTGATACCATCTGTGCCGAGGTTGCTGCCCGTCAGGCAGCCGTTGCCCGTCTGGCGCAGCGGGTGGAGGCGGTAATCGTGGTTGGCGGTAGAAACAGCGCCAATACCACGCGCCTCGCCGAAATTGCCCGGGCGCAGGGTAAACCGGTGGTGCAAATTACCGGTCCAGATGAACTGAACCCTGATTGCTGGTGCCGGTTCAGACGAGTGGGCGTGGCAGCTGGTGCCTCAACCCCGGCGGCGGTGGTGTCAAAGGTTGCCCAAATTTTAAGGAATGCCGGCGCGCCGGAGTAAGTGCGCTGCCGAGTTTAAGGAGGAGAGTGAAGATGAGTGATTACCAGTTAAACCCGGGAAGCGTTAACCAGGAGCACCGGGCATTGTACGATAGTTCATTCCCGATGTATCGTGAAGGTGAAATAGTTACCGGCACGATTATCAAACGAGTTCAGAATGCGGTGCTGGTAGACATCGGGCTGAAAGCCGAAGGAGTGCTGCCGCTGGATGAATTTCGTAATCCCGATGAGGCGGTTGAGGGCAGAAAAATCCAGGTTTACATTGATGCACTTGAAGATAAGGACGGATTTCCGGTAATTTCCAAGAAAAAAGCAGATTTTCAATTAGCCTGGGAAACTATCAAACAGAAATCGGAGAGTTCCGAACCGGTGAAGGCAACGGTGCTGCGCCGAGTGAAGGGCGGACTGGCAGTTGACATTCTCGGCCTGGACGCCTTTCTACCTGGCTCGCAGGTGGACCTCCGGCCGGTACCAAATTTGGAAGCACTGGTCGGGCAGGAGCTGGAGGTAAAGATTCTTTCGGTCAACTGGCACAAGAAAAATATCGTCGTCTCCCGGCGGGCGCTACTGGAAGAGCGCCAGGCGGCACTGCGCCAGGAACTGCTCCAGCGGCTGCAGGTCGGTGATGTAATTGAAGGAACGGTTAAAACCGTAACCGAGTTCGGTGCCTTCATTGACATCGGCGGCGTGGACGCCCTGCTCCATATCTCCGACCTTGCCTGGGTGAAGGTGGTGCATCCCAGTGAGGTGGTCCAGCCAGGTGAGAAGTTGAAGGTCAAAGTGCTATCCGCCGATACCAATACCGGCAGGATTACGGTTGGTTTGAAGCAGTTAACCCCACACCCCTGGGAGAAAGTAGAACAGAAATATCCAATCGGCTCCCGGGTCCGGGGTCGGGTAAGCACCCTTGCCGAATACGGCGCCTTCGTTGAACTGGAAAAGGGGGTTGAAGGACTAATTCACATCTCGGAAATGTCCTGGACCCGCACAATTCATCATCCCGCACAGATTCTGGCGGTGGACCAGGAGGTAGAAGCGGTGGTGCTGAACATTGATAAGGAAAACCGGCGGATTTCCCTGGGACTCAAACAGACCCAGCCCGACCCGTGGTCGATGATTGACGAACGCTACCAGGTGGGCCAGCGGGTAACCGGCCGCGTGAAGTCGCTTAAGGATTTCGGCGCCTTTGTTGAACTGGAGGAGGGTATTGAAGGATTGATTCACAATGCCGACATCTCCTGGACAAAACGGATTAAGCATCCCCGGGAAGAACTGAAAAAAGGGCAAATAGTGGAAACTATCATTCTTGAAATTGACAAGGAAAACCGCAAAATCTCGCTCGGGCTAAAGCAGACGCAGGAGGACCCATTCTACAAACTGAGTCAGGAATTGAAGGAAGGGGATGTAATTCGCGCCCGGATTATTGACATTCCAAAACCGGGTCTGGTGGTCGCATTGAACTATGGAATTGAAGGTTTTGTGCCCCTGAGCCAGCTGGCACGGGGTGGTCCCAAAAAGGTCCGTGAGAACTATCAGATTGGTGAAGAACTGGAGTTAAAGGTCCTGCGCATTGACCTGAATAATCGACGGGTGGCATTGAGTGAGAAGGCACTCCAGCCGCGCCGCGAAGAGAAGGAAGAAGTGGAGGAGTTTCAACCGGAGCGGCCAAGAGACAAATTTACGCTTGAAGACCATCTCCGGGACTTTAAAGACCTCTAAAACCGCGCACTTCCTGTCGATGGGAAAGGGCTTACTCGTCCGCGTCGCCACCGTCGGCTGCCGACTGAACCAAGCCGAGAGTGATTGTCTGCGCGGCTGGCTTCAGACTCAAGGGGCAACGTTGAGCGCCGACGACACCCTGGTGCCGGATGTATACTATGTTAATACCTGTGCCGTAACTGCAAATGCCGAACGCCGCTCACTGGCAGTCATCCGCGCAGCCTGCCGGCTCCGACCGAAACCGCGGGTAATTGTGCTCGGCTGCCTTGCCGCCCGGGCGCCGGCACTGGTGCGCGCCATACCCGGGGTTGACCAGGTCCTTTCCACCAGCGCAAAGTGCAAGTTGCTCTCCGGCACGGTACCATTACCGGCGCGCAGTCGTGCCTTGCTCAAGGTTCAGGACGGGTGTGACCGCACCTGCAGTTACTGTATCGTCCGGCTGCTGCGCGGCAAGCCGGTTTCAGTTCCGCCGGAACAGGTGCTCAACCAGTTCAAGCAACTACTCAGCTCCGGTTACCAGGAGATTGTGCTCACTGGCTTGAACCTCGGCAGCTACCAGCACGGACGCACTGACCTTGCCGGACTTCTTGCCCAGCTGTTAAGAGTCCCGGGCAGATTTCGGCTTCGGCTAACTTCAATCGAACCTGACCTATGGAATGATGAGTTACTGACGCTGATTGCCGACCCGAAAATCTGTGCCCACTTCCACCTTCCGCTTCAGGCCGGTGATGACCCCCTGCTTCAGCGGATGAACCGGCGGTATCTAACCTCCGATTACGCCCGGCTTTTGAGAAAAATCCTTGCGGTAAAACCTGATGCCTGTCTGGGCGCCGACCTCCTCGTCGGCTTTCCGGGTGAAGACGAATCTTCATTTGAACGAACCCGCCGATTTCTGGACTCAACCCCACTCCATTACCTCCATATATTCCCCTACTCCCCACGACCTAAAACGCCATCCTATACTGCTGGTGACCCGATTCCTGCCGGGGTCAAACAGCAGCGGGTCCACACCCTGCGCCAGTGGTCGGAAAAACGGCGCCGGCTTTACGCCGCACGATTTTTCGGCACTGTGCGTGAGGCAGTTCTTGAACCCGGCGGCAAGGCGCTCACCGATAACTATCTCCGGATTACCTATTCTAATCGCCCGCCGAATTGCCCTCCTGGTGCCCTGGTGAAGGTATTACTCCACAACGAGCAAAACGGCACAATCACCGGTACTATCCTTACTGAACAAGACCCACTTGGGGGAGAGAAAATTTAAAGGAGGTCCGCCTATGAACTTAAACCAGCCCGGTAATTTGATTACCAATAACCGAACCAGTGCCACCTTCCTGGCGCTGTTGCTTATTGCCTTTTTCCTTCCTTCAGTCACAGCCCGGGAATACAAAGTCGGATACATTGACTCCGACCGCATCATTTCCCGATACGAAGCAGCAGTTGAGGCAAAAAAGGAGTTAAACCGGGCAATTGCCCAGTTTGAATCCCGGGCCGAGTCGCTCCGCACCGACTACGAAAAGGCAAAGGCTGAGTATGAATCCCAGCAGTTGACCCTTTCCGAAGAGGGCAGGCGGGCAAAACTGGCCGAAGTTGAGTCCCGGAAACGGCGCTACGACAGCTATCTAAATGAAATCTACGGCACCGGCGGGAAAATTGACCAGAAAAATCAGGAGTTGCTCGCACCGATTGTCAGCCGGATTGATTCCGCGGTGCGCAAGGTCGCTCAGATTGAAGGCTTTGCACTGGTCGTTGATGCCGCCAAGGCGGGCATCATCTTTGCCGAATCCGGGCTTGACCTCACCGAACTGGTGCTTGAGGAGTTAAATCGTGAGTACGCACCCCTGCCGACCAAAGTTGCCACCAAAAAAATTTTTGTCATCACGCCGATCTACGAAGCCACTGATGAAGCGCGGCGCGAACGAATCGGTATCCGAATTCGTCAGTTTGTTAACGCTTTGGTTGCCGCCAAGTCCCAGGTTGAGGTTGTCCCCGACCGTAAGGTGGATGAGGTAGTTCAGAACCGGGGCTATGGCAATCAGCAGGTCGGATTTGAACCCGCACTTGATGTTGCCCGCGCCCTGGACGCCGATTACTGCATCTTTGGTGAATGCACCAAACGGGAACGCCGAATCCAGTTTCAATTGTCTATGATTGATGTCCGGGCCGGAACCCTGCTCCGGACCCAGGAAGGTGAAGCCGACCGCCCTGAGGCCCTTCGGGAAAAGGTCAGCAGCGTGGTCCAGATGCTCTACTCCGGACTTGAATAATAGGTGAATTCACCCGCTACCGACCACCGGCTCTACCGGATTGAATCCGGTGCCCGAATTGCCGAGTCAACCTTTATCAGCCCACTGGTCTATATCGGCCCCGAGGTGGAAATCGGACCGGACTGCTTTATCGCACCGCAGGTAACCATCATGGGAAAGACGGTCATCGGCGCCCGGGTACGCATTGGTCCCGGAGCGGTTATCGGCTGGGAAGGATTCGGGTATCAAAAGGTCAATAGCTCCTACCACCACCTGGAACATAACGGTATGGTTATTATTGAGGACGATGTTGAAATCGGACCGCTGGTTTCAATTGCCCGGGCAAAGACCGGACGGCTAACCCGCATCGGCCGGGGCACCAAAATTGATGCTTTAGTCCACATCGCCCATAATGTTGTCATCGGTGAAAACTGTATCATCAGTGGCCAGAGCGGAATTGCCGGCAGCACCCGGCTCGGAGATGGGGTAATCATCGCTGGCCAGTCAGGCATCAGCGACCATATTATTATTGGCGCCAACAGCGTCATTTATGCCAAGTCCGCGGTCTTCCGTTCCATACCACCCGGCAGTCATTACTGGGGAATTCCGGCCCGGCCGAAGAGACAGGTAGAGCGCTTCTGGGCAAAACTGTGGCAACAGTTCGGTCACCGCTGATGAGTAAAGAATACAGTATCATTGGCATCACCCGGAAGGGAAGTCCGGCAACGATGAAGATTCAGCCGGCACCATCCGGAATGGGTATTGTCTTCAACTCCTGTATCCGGGCGGCAGTCCGCTATGCCGCGGTTAAAAACCATTGCACCGTCCTGCGCCGGGGTAAGCATAATCTGGCCGGAGTGGAACATTTCCTTGCCGCCTGCACCGGCTTAGGTATCACCGACCTGACGGTCCGGCTCAACAACCAGGAACTGCCTTTTGGCGACGGCAGCAGCCGCCTGTTTGTTCCGACGCTGCTGAAACTCGGCAGCGCCAACCAAGGGGCGCCAGCAATGCTCACCGAACCAGTTGCGGTCTGTGCGGCAAACGGAATCATCATTGCCCTGCCGGCGCCGCGGCTCGTAATCCACTGCCTGATTGACTATCCGCTTACCGGTAAACAGTTCTTTAGCTGTCAGATAAACCCGCACACCTTTATCCGGGAAATCGCCCCGGCACGCACCTTCGGCCCGGCAGAACCGGAACTAAAGCACCTGCTGCGCCACCTGCACTTCCGGGTGAAAAATGTTGACGGCTGGCTTTTCCCTGCCCGGTTACGGTTCCCGAATGAACCCTGCCGGCACAAAATCCTTGACCTTCTTGGCGACCTGGCGCTGCTTGGCAGACAAATCCGGGCAGAAATCTTTGCCTTTAACCCGAGCCACCGTCTGAATATCAAATTTGTCCGCAGGTTAAAACATGTTGCGAGCGGAGTGAAACAAATCAGATGCGGTTGAGATTGCTTCGGCACTACCTGCCTCGCAATAACAAGAAATAAAAGGGAGACTCGCGATGCATATTGCGAAAGGAGGCTCTGTGTCTCAGTTAGTTGATGTCAAATCATTTCTTCCCCACCGGGAACCGTTTTTGCTGATTGATGGCGTTACCCGGTTTGACCACCAGGAGATTGAGTGCTACCGCAAAGTCCAGCCTGATGAGTTCTACTTTCAGGGCCACTTTCCCGGGAATCCAATCCTCCCCGGGGTGCTGATGGTGGAGGCAATCGCCCAGGCCGGCATCCTGCTGGTTCTGATTCAGGAACCGGCTCTCACCGGGCGAACCCCGTTATTTATCGGCATTGAACAGACTCGATTCCGACGGATTGTCCGCCCCGGTGAACAGCTCCGGATTTACGCCCGACTGCTGAGTTCCCGGGCCGGGCTCTATAAGTTTGAAGGCCGGGTGCTTGTCGGCTCGGAACTCGCATGCACGGCAACAGTCACCGGCGCGGTCCGCTGATTCACCCGACCGCCATCATCAGCCCGCAGGCGCAGCTCGGCGCCGAGGTGGAAATCGGTCCATTCTGTGTACTTGAAGGCGCGGTTATTATCGGTGACCACTGCCGGGTTAAAACCGGTGTTGTCATCGGTACCGAACCAATGGATAAAAAATACCAAGGGGAAACCACCGCGGTCCAGATCGGCACCGAAAACACCCTGTTTGAATATGTCACTGTCCATCGGGCAACCGGCGAAGGTTCGCGGACCCTAATCGGCGACCGCAACTATATAATGAGCTATGTCCATATCGCTCACAACTGTCGCATCGGCTCCGACTGTATTCTGACCAGCGGTGTCCTGCTCGGTGGCCACTCCGAAATCCATGATGGCGCCTGCCTTGGCGGTGCCACCGGCGTGCACCAATACTGCCGGATTGGGAGACTGGCGATGGTCGGCGCCCACACCTATATCAACCGTGACATCCCGCCATTTATGCTTGCTGCCGGAAATCCATGCCGGGTGTTCGGTCTGAACCTCATCGGCTTACAGCGTGCCGGTTTCTCCCGGGAAAAAATTGCCATCCTGAAAGAAGCCTGGTGCCTGCTCTACCGCTCCTCTTTATCTCTGGACCAGGCGCTCAACCGCGTTGAAGCCGAACTCCTTTCCGGACCGGCAGAGATAGAAATCAGGCAACTGCTTGAATTCTGCGCCGCTTCCCAACGCGGCATTGAACTCCGTACCACCCCGGACCGGGAGTTTCCTCTGTGACCTACCAGCAAGCATTGAGATTTTTGGATTCGCTCGTCAACTATGAGCGGCAGCCAAAACCCCGTACCGAATTCAAACTTGACGCCATCCGCAACCTGCTCGCCCTTACCGGCAATCCCCAGCATCGGCTCCAGAATGTAATTCTCATTGCCGGTACCAAGGGCAAAGGTTCGGTTGCCTTTATGCTCGACGCCGCGCTCCGCGGCTGCGGACTCAAAACCGGACTTTACATCTCGCCCCATCTCCGCTCAGTCCGGGAGCGCATTCAGTTAAACGGTAAATGGATTGATAAAGCAACCTTTGCCCGCCAACTCAAAAAATTCCAGCCCTTAGTTCGCAAGCAGCCAGTTTCCTACTTTGAACTGCTCACCGCCGTCGCTTTTGACCTCTTCCACCGGGCACAACTTGACTACCAGGTGATTGAGGTCGGCCTCGGCGGCAGACTTGACGCCACCAATTTAAGCAACCCCGCGGTCTCGGTCATCACTCGGATCGGCTACGACCACCTCATGGTCCTCGGCAACACCCTCACTAAAATTGCCCGGGAAAAAGCCGGAATAATGCGTCCGGGACGTCCGGTGATCATCGCCTCGCAGGTTCCGGAAGCAAAAGAGGAACTGCTCGCTTCGGCTCAACGCATCGGCGCCCAGCCAGTCTTAGTAGAACAGCACTCCCGGGTCTGGGATGAGCAGTTTCATCCCGCTCCGGACGCAACCGGGCAAACTGACTTTGGCATTTCCTTCTCCACCTTCACCGAACTCGGTGCCGGCAGAATCCGGCTCAAACTCCTCGGCCGGCACCAGATTGAAAACTGTCTAACCGCACTTACCACCCTCGGTATTCTCGCCCGCACCGACCCGCGCATCAACTTCACCTGTGCGGTAACCGGTTTACAGCAACTCACCATTCCGGCACGCTGCCAGCTCATCACTCAAACCCCACCCCTGCTTATCGACTCCTGCCATAACCCGGAGTCCGGTGCCGCCCTTGCCCAAGTACTCCATGACCACTTCCGCCAGAAGGTAATCCTCATTTATGGCTCACTCCGCAACAAACTGCTCAAAAAAACTCTGCTCCCGCTTGCCCCATACATTGACACTGCGATTGCAGTTGCACCCGACTCACCCCGGGCAGTTGCTCCTCCGACCATTAAAGCCATCTTCACCCGGCTCCGGGTGCCGGCAGAAACCGCACCGGACCTAAAAGCGGCACTCAACCGTGCCCGGGAACTAACCGCCGGCAGGTTACCCATTGTCATTGCCGGCTCCTTCTACCTTGCCGGTCCGGCACTCGCTCTGCTCCAGGGAATCCATCCTGACCGCATTTGACAGGCGGTTTAAACTGCGCAATCTTATAAGAGCAGATGTTCCACCCGAAACCGATTTCCATATTGCAAATAACCTGCCTGCACCTGTGCATTTTCCTATTGCCGGCTTCCGCAATAGAATGGGATACCATTATCCGCCTGACCGTTGACCCTAATGAACAGCGTCCCGGGCTCGGTTATCAGCGAAGCCTTGCCATTGACCCTACGGGCAACATCTGGGTGTTCTGGCAGGACAGCCGGAACTCATTTCCCCAGTTGTGGTACCGCAGGTTTGAAGTGGCAAGCCGAATCTGGCTTCCCGAATCCCAGCTTACTCGAATGGATATTACCTGTAATCTGCCTTCAGTTGCCAGCGACGGTCAAGGCAATATTCATGTTTGCTGGCATATTGATGCCGAGAAGATTCCCAGACTCCGGGGAATCTGGTATCAGCGGTTTAATGCCCGCACCGGACAGTGGCAGCCGGAAACACTGCTCGTTCCCGCTCCGATACCTTACTGGCTTAAATATCCCTCGGTAGCGGTCGAACCCAATTCGGGTACGCTCCACATCGTTTATTATGGCCATCCGGACACCGGCGGATTGCCTCAGGTATTTCACAAGCAGTTTGTGCCCGGACTGGGCTGGCTTCCTGCTGAACAGTTGACCTCATTTCCGGACAATCATTCCGACGCATCGGTTGCAGTTGATTCCAATGATGATTTATGCGTGGTCTGGCTGGGCACCGACCTCGGTAGCTCTGAGCAGCAGGTGCTTGCCCGATGCCGAATTGGAGGTGTATGGCAGGAAATTCAACAGGTCTCTGACCTGCCTGGTGGTTTAACCCAGTATTCACCCGCAGTTGCTGCCGGTGCAAACGGCTACTGGCACATCGTCTGGTCGGGACAGTATCCCAATCACCGTTATAATCAGATATTTTACCGCTGCCGGACTCCAGCCGGCTGGAGCGACATCTTTACCGTCAGCCGCTTTGTTCCCTATTCCCAGTTTTCACCCTGCATCACCACCGCCGGCAACCAGTGCGTTGTCATCTGGACTGGAAAATGCCCGACTTCACCTGAAACTACCCAGTTGCAGGTTGCCATTCGCAACCATTCCGGTATCTGGACCGAACCCATACCTATCACCAGCTTCACCCTTACCCAGCCTCACCGACCAGCAATTATTTATGACCCCAATTCCGGATTAAGCATCTGCTTCTCCGGTGACAGCGCGGGCAATGTTGATGTCTACTACCTTTCGGGTAGACTCATCCCATCAGGAATTCAGGAACACCCCCTGCCCCCTTCTGTTCCATCATCCCTGCTTTTCACCCCTCCCGTTTCCGGCGCCCGAATCTACTCACCCGCAGGAATGAAAATTAACTCCCTCTGTGCCCCCGGTGTTTACCTGATTGAAGACCAGCCAAACGGACCGCGTCGCTTCCGTAAACTGCTCCTCCTGCGTGGAAAAAACTGAACCGCACCGCACCCGGCTCCTTACCCTGCTGACCACCGGCATCAGTTCCTTTGTCACCCCTTTTATGAGCTCATCAATCAACATTGCCCTACCGGCAATCGGCAAACATCTGAACCTGGATGCGATCGGCATCGGCTGGCTCGCCACCTCATCGCTCCTCAGTTCCGCGATGTTGCTTTTACCCTTCGGCAGACTTGCCGACCTTTTCTCCCGCCGCCGGTTCTTTGCCACTGGCCTTGCTATTTATACCCTCGCCTCACTCGCCGCAACACTGGCAAATTCCGCCACCATCCTGCTCCTTGCCCGAATCCTGCAGGGCATCGCCGGCGCAATGATTTTCTCAACCGGTGTCGCCATCCTGACCGCAGCCTATCCGCGCGCCACCCGGGGCTGGGCTCTGGGAATCAACACCGCCGCCACCTATTTCGGCCTTTCTATCGGTCCATTCCTTGGTGGCATCCTCACCCGTTATCTTGGCTGGCGGGCGGTGTTCGGCATCAACCTGCCGTTCAGCATTGCCGCCTTACTGATGACCCCGCTCCTTACCGGTACTGAACCTGAACCGCGTCCCGCTGAAAAGTTTGACCTGACCGGCTCGGCAATTTATGCCGCCGGCGTTTTTTCCCTGATGTTCGGGCTCAGCCAAATCCCGGCGCGTTCCGCCATCTTGCTGATTCCGACCGCCATCCTTACCCTGTTTGCCTTCTTTTTCTGGGAACACCGAACCAAAAACCCGATCTTCAACTTCCGGCTCTTTGGGTCAAACCGGGTATTTGCCTTCTCCAACCTCGCCGCCCTGATTAACTATTCGGCAACCGCTGCGGTCAGCTTTCTCTTAAGCCTTTACCTTCAGTATCTCCGGAGACTGAGTGTTACCGATACCGGCATGGCACTTGTCAGTCAGCCAGTGGTAATGGCGCTTTTCTCTCCGTTCGCCGGCAGACTGTCCGACCGGATTGAACCCCGGCTCATCGCCTCATTCGGCATGGCACTCACCGCTCTCGGCCTGTTTCTTTTTGCCCTGTTAACACCCACCACGCCGCTCCTGGTGGTAATCCTCGGCCTGGTCCTGGTCGGTTTCGGCTTTGCCCTCTTCTCCGCGCCCAACACCAGTGCGGTTATGGGAGCAATTGCCGCCCGGGATTACAGCATTGGTTCGGCAACACTGGCAACCATGCGACTGTTGGGCCAGACATTTTCACTCGGTATCGCGATGATGCTTTTAAGTATATTTGTCGGACAAACGAAGTTGACCGCCGGCGTTGCTGACCGCCTGATGCCGGTAATGCGTACCGGTTTTATCACCTTCAGTATCCTCTGCCTGTTCGGAGTTTTTGCCTCTCTTGCCCGGGGCAGGCGGGAAAACCATTAACCTCAGCGCCGCCGCAGCCGCAGCCTTGCGGTCAGCACCCGGTCACTCTGAAACATCCGGGCGGCAATCACCACCATTAACAGGGCAAACAGGGCGGTATAAATTAGACCGAAAACAATCAGCCGATAATTACCGAAAATCAGTGCCTGCGGCACCAGAAACGGATAGGAAAAGGGAATCGCAAAAATTAAAACCTTCAGCGGCAGGGAGAGGGTCTGGATGTCTAACAGTAATGTAAAGAAATAGGGAAGGAGACAGAGCATTGCCAGTGGCGTGATGTTTGCCTGCGCACTCTTAGCATCTTCAGAGAAAACTGCCAGCAGGGTTGCCAGTGCCAGCGCCGCCAGAATTGCCAAAAACAGCGAAACCCCGAGTATCACCACCGATTCCTGTTTCATCTCCAGTCCGAGTGCTGCTGTGATGCTGGGATCCACCCGCAGCTCCGGGCTACTATCGGCAAAGGCGGTGGTGTAATATGCCATTGCCCCCATAAAAACTGCCGAAATCACCAGCGCCGCAATTGCCGCCCCCAGCATCTTACCCAGCACAATCAGCACCCGGTTCACCGGCACGGTCAAAAGCGTCTCCAGGGTTTTATTCTCCTTTTCCTGGCCGATTGACACCGCAATCATCTGACCCGAATAAATGACTACCAGCAAAAGCACCATCGGCACCAGTATAATCTGGGCAATGACCAGCCCCTGAATCAGCTCAGGATCGCCTCGTGCCAATCTGCCTTTCAGCACCACATACTCAACGCTCCGCAGCGGCTTCAGGACCGCCTCCGCATCCCGCTCCGGTGCCACCCGCAACATCTGGCCCCGTGCCAGTTCCGCATTCACCCCGCTCAAAGCCGACTTCACCCTTGCCCCGCGCCCACTCCCGCCAAATGAAAAGCTCCGGATCAGTGAATAGACCTCAACCGCCACCGGCTGAAAACTGGCAAGCCGCTTCTCAATGCTTTCTGGTAGAACCACCACCAGGTCAAACCCCTCCTGACCGGCGCGTTTCACTGCCGAATCCACCGGCAGGTCGGTTCTGCTGACCACCAGACCGCTTTGCTCCAGCCGGCTGACGATGCTGTGGACCACCTGACCGGTATCGGCAGTCACCACCAATGCCCGCTGGGGTGCCGAAGCCTTTTTCCGTTCCCCCCGGATTGCCCGGCCAATAAAAAGAAAAATTACCATTATTGCGACAAACGGCACCAGCATCCTGACGGTCAGCAGTTCGCGCAGCTCCTTCCAGACCAGCGTCCCCAGAACCCTCATCATCCTGCCGCGAGAAAAACCTGCTCCAGATTTGTGCAGTTATATCTGGACTTCAACTCCGCGGGTGTGCCGAGCGCAATCAGCCTGCCCTGCCGGACAACCGCCACCCGGTCTGAAATCAGCTCCACCTCCAGCATATTATGCGAAGACAGAAGCACCGTTGTCCCCTGTCGGGCAAACTCCCGGATTCGATCCCGGATTTCGGTTGCATTTTCCACATCCAGCCCGGAAGTGGGTTCATCAAGAATTGCCAGTTTCGGCTTGGTCATCAGCGCCCGGGCAAGCAGCAGTTTTCTGGTCATCCCCTTGGAATAGGTTCTCACCCGGTCCTTGATCCTCGTTCCCAGTCCGGCAAGTTCAACCCCCCGCTCCACCAGTTGGTCCCGCTCTACCGTATCCCGGCTGTAAAATGTTGCCATAAACCGCAGATACTCCAGCCCGGAAAGGTTCTTATACGCTCCGGCCTCCTCCGGCAGATAACTGATCAGCCGGCGCACCCCGGCCGCATCCCGGACCGCATCCCGCCCGAAAACGGTCACCGTGCCCGAACTTGGTAAAAGCAGAGTCGCAACCATCCGCAGGGTTGTGGTCTTTCCTGACCCATTCGGTCCAATCAGCCCGAAAATCTCACCCTTGTTAATCGTAAAGGAAATGCCATCCACGGCGGTCAGACCGCCATACCGGCGCACCAGCCCCCTGACCTCGACCGCAAAACTCATGCCGTAAAAATAAAACCCTGCCGGCAAATGTCAAATCAATTACCGGTCTGATACCGGTCAGATTGCTTCGTCGCTATCGCTCCTCGTATTGACAGGAAAAAAATCAGTTGACAACCTGAAAAATCGGTTTAACATTAATTTATGCTCAGTTTACTCATCCCGATTTTAATAACCCTGATGCCCCCCGACTCCCTGATTTATCCCCGAAAGGCTGATACCGCAGCCGAACTGGAACTGGTAATTTCCCCCCCTAAAAATGTTTCTCTGCCGGTCCAGTACCGGATTGACTGGGGAGATGGCGATACCCTTGACTGGACCGAACCGACCGGCTCTATGACCCCGATCTTCCGCTCCCACCGTTACCGCACTCCGGGCAAATATTCCATCCGGGTGATGGCACGGGACCGAATTGGCACCACATCCGCCTGGAGCCGGGGATGTTCGGTTGAAGTGGTGCCTTCACTCCTCAAGTGGTATGCCCCGACCCTGGAACCGGTGGTAGCTGCACCGGCACTGGACGAGTATGGCAATGTTTATATCGGGGATGAATCCGGAACGCTTTATTCCTTCAACCCGGCGGGCGTCCTGCGCTGGACCTTCCAGACCCGACAGCCGGTTTTTGGCGGAGTAACCATTGAGCGCGGATTGGTGTTTCTGCCCTCGCTTGACTCCTGCCTTTACTGTCTGGACACCGCGGGCAATCTCAAATGGTCGGTGAATGTCGGTGATGAAATTTGGACCCCACCCGCAATCGGCACCGACCTAAACCTGTACTTGACCACCGACCACGGCAAACTGGTGAGCATTGACCCCGGGGGCAAAATCCGCTGGCAGGTCAAATTGGGTGACGAAGCCGCAGCCGCACCGACCATCGGTCCCGATGGCAATCTGTATGTCAGTGCTGATTCGCTCTACTGTTTTACCACCAGAGGCAAACGCCGCTGGGCATTCGGAACCCCGGACAACTCCTACTTCTTTGCCGCTCCGGTTCTGGACCGTCAGGGACTCATCTATGCCGGCAGTTTTGACGGCTATGTCTACTGCCTGGGTAAAGATGGCAGGCTGGTCTGGCGGGCACCGGTTCCGGATGAGGACGAAATCCGCACCGAACTGGTTTTCAGTCCGGACAACCGCCTTTATCTTGGAACCGACGGTTATTACCTCTGTGTCCTTGAGCCGGGCAGTCCGGTCCGGATTGTTTACGAGACCGACGATGCGGTCATCAGCACACCCGCAATCAGCACCCGGGGTACCGTCTATCTCCTGTCCGATGACGGTTTCCTTTATGCCTTTACCCGGGAAGGCACAATTTTATTCCGGGCTGAGGTTGCCGCCGGTGACAAAGACCTGTATTACACCTCATCACCGGCAATCGGACCGGACGGCACCGTTTATGTCGGCTCCTGGGATGGGGGACTGTTTGCCTTCTATGGCGACGCACCACCGGCTGACACCCCCTGGCCCCAGTTCCGCTCCTGCCCTCAGCATACTGGCCGGGTAAATGGCAAACAGAGGAGGCGCTGAGTGTTTAAAATCTTCTTTTCCCCGAAAGTTCGGTTTCAGCAACTGAGCACCAGCCCCGAATGGAGCCTGCCGTTGACACTCAGCCTTATCCTGCCGCTATTTTTGGGCACCATCAGTGTGGCGCTCCTGCCGAAAACGGTGCTGATACAGTCCACCGCGAACCGGATTGAACGGGTAAAAAGTTTCATTGATGAGCAGGTCGCCCGGGGCAAAATGCCCTCTGACCAGCGGGAGGCGGCATTGGAGCGGATTGAGCAGACCGCCCGCAGTGAAATTGAATTTTATGAACGGTCAGGGCCCGCTACACTGTTGTTTCGCTTTTTAGTCCGCAGCCTGCCGGCGCTCGTCTGGTCATTAATTCAACTACTGATATTTACCGCTTTGCTCAACCTGCTCATCCCGGTCCTGGGCGCAGGCTCCAGTTTCGGCCGGATGCTTGCGGTCACCGCCAATTCAGCACTAATCCGCACTGCCGGAGCAGTTTTTCATGGGGTCCTGATGTTTGCCACCGGGAAACTGACCGTCAATACCAGCCTGAGCCTTTTGGTCCCGAATTCACCTCTGTTCATCAAAGCCCTGCTAACAGCCATTGATATCTTTACCGTCTGGGAACTGGTGCTGGTCAGTTTGGGTATCGGGGTGCTCTTCAACCTGCCGGCACGACGCACCGCGGCAGCGGTTTTCAGCATCTGGTTGCTCTATGTCATCCTGCTGGCACTGCTCTCCAGCCTTTCCGGCGGACTGGCACTACCAGCGTAGCCGATGGCACTCCTCACCGGACTGCTCATCTCCCTGCTGCTCAGCGGTGCGGCAAAACCGGAAACCCTCTTCCTCGACCTCAACCAGACATTAAATCTGGCACTGCACCATAGCCCGCAGGCGGCTGAAGCCGGTACAGACCAGACCCAGGCGGTCTTAACCACCGCCCGGGGTATTGCCGGACTCCTGCCCGCACCTGGTGCAAGCCTTTCCGGTTACAAATCCGGCACCACCACTACCTGGACCGGTGAAGTCACCATCAGTCAGGTGGTCTTTAACCCGGCACTATTCAGCGGACTGGTAAGTGCCATCATCAACTCCGGTTATTACTCCGCATCTGCCCGGGACCGGACCGCCCGCCTGATCCTTTCGGTCACCACCGACTACCTCAACCTCCTCCGTGCCCGCTACCTGCTGGCGGCAGCAACCAAAGCGGTAAAACAGGCGGAGGCAAACTACCAGTTGACCGAAGAGCGGTTCCGGCTCGGTCAGGCATCTAAAATTGACCTTTTACGCAGTCACACATTTCTTCTCCAGGCTCAACTCAACCAGTTGAGTGCGGAAAAGGGCTATGCCGGCGCAATGAGCACACTCGGGGCAAGCACCGGTATCAGCACCGGACCGGTGATAGTGCCGGTAGAAGAGTTGAATCCCGACCCGCCGGCAATTCAGCCGGAAAGTGTGCGCCAGCAGGTGCTGCGCTTCAACCCCGGATTGAAAATCAACTTAAAACTCAACCAGGTTGCAACCCTGAATCTGATTTCCGCCTGCCTCCGTGCCCTGCCCGCCGTCAGTCTTTTCCGGCGCTGGCAGTATCAGGACACCACATTTCCGCAAAGTGTCAGCCACTGGCAGGACCGCACCGTCCGAACCGACGGCATTATGCTCTCATTTCCGATTGCCGACCTCGCTGGCTTCATCCTGAACCTCGGTGATGCGCTGGTCGCCCGACGCCGCTCCCGGGCTGAACTCCTGAAGACCAGACTGGAACTCTCCACCGCGGTGGAAAATGCACTCTACGGCTATCAGGAGGCTCAGCAGCGCTACCAGCAGGCAACGACAAACCTGAAACTCAATCAAGAGTTATACGAACTTGCCCGGGCACGGTTCCAGCTTGGTGCCCTGAGCCTGACCGAACTGCTGGAAATTGAAACCGGACTGGCTCAGGCTGAAGCAACCGCCATTTCTGCCCTCTGCGAAATATACATCCAGTCGGCACAACTGGGCTACCTGATGGGTATCACCCGCGCCGGTACAAAACAATAATATGCGGTTGCTCAAATTGTCATTCTGGTTTAGTCCGTGAAAACAGGAGGGGTTATGAAACCGGGATTAAAAGTTCTGCTGATTGTCCTGGGAATTGTTGCCCTTTTCATCCTGCTGGTGGTGCTCAACCGTTCCCGCACCGATGCCGGTATCAGTTGCGAGACCAAGCCTGCTGCCTACGGCTCAATCCTCTCTAAGGTCAGCGGCACCGGTGAACTCCGGGCAACCGCGCAGGTTAACCTCCAGGCGCAGGTGATGGGTGTGGTTCGGCGCCTCCGGGTCGAAGAAGGGCAACAGGTCAACCGCGGCGACACCCTGCTGGAACTGGACCGCCAGACTTATGAAGCCCAGTTAACCCTTGCCCGTGCCCAGTTCAATCAAACCCGGCTCCGGCACAACCGGATGGAAAGCCTTTATGCCCGGGGTTTAATCTCCAGTGAAGAGTATGAAGCCTCAAAGACCGCCGATGAGGTTGCCGAAGCCCAGTTCCGACAGGCACAGGACCAGTATAACAAAACGGTCATCACCGCCCCTATCTCGGGCCGAATAACCCGGCTCAACATCAAGGAAGGGGAGACGGTGGTCATCGGCACGATGAATGCACCCGGCACGGTCCTGATGGTCATCGCCGACCTCTCGGCTATGCAGGCGCTGATTCAGGTGGACGAGACCGATATCGTCTCGGTCAAACCGGGTCAGGAGGCAACCGTTCGGGTGGATGCCCTGCCCGATACCAGTTTCACCGGCAGGGTAACACGGGTCGGCTATATGCCGGTCACCAGCCTGTTAACCACTGACCAGACCGCGGTAAACTTTGAAGTGGAAATCAGTCTTGACAGCACCATTCCCCAGCTCCGTCCCGGTATGACGGTCCATGCCGACATCATTACCGCCCGCCTGGATTCGGTCCTGGTGATTCCCCTGTCCGCGGTTGGCAGACGCAAGGTCAAAGGCAAAGAGACCGAAACGGTCTTTGTGGTCCGCAAAGGCCGGGCGGTCTTAACCCCGGTCCGGACCGGCAGTTCCTCCGACACCGAGGTGGAGATAACCGAAGGCTTGAACCCCGGCGACCAGGTAATTGTCGGACCCTACAAAGTGTTGAGCCGGCTGAGTGATGGCACAGCAGTACGCACCACTCCTGCCGCCGGTGATTAGGGCAGGTGATGGCAACCGGAATGAACCGGCAAGTGCTGATTGAACTTCAGGGGGTGGTTAAAACCTACTCCCTGGGCAAAACCGCGGTCCGGGCGCTGAATGGAATTTACCTGCAGGTTGACACCGGCGAATACCTCGCGCTGATGGGTCCTTCGGGCTCGGGCAAATCCACCCTCATGCACATCCTTGGCTGTCTGGACACACCCGATGCCGGCAGTTACCGCTTTGAGGGTCAGGACACCGCCCGACTGAACGACCTCCAGCTTGCCCGACTCCGCAACCGGGCATTCGGCTTTGTGTTTCAGAACTTCAACCTCCTCCCCCGGCTCACGGCGCTGGCAAATGTGGAACTGCCGATGCTCTACGCCGGCATCCCCCGCCGGGAGCGCATCCACCGCGCAACCGAACTGCTGAATCTGGTCGGACTGGGGGACCGGCTCCACCACCGGCCCAGCGAACTATCCGGCGGCGAGATGCAGCGGGTGGCAATTGCCCGGGCACTGGCAAACGAACCCCGGGTGCTGCTTGCCGATGAGCCAACCGGCAATCTGGACTCCCGGACCGGTGCCGAGATTATGGCGCTCTTTGACCACCTCGCCGAGACCGGCAGGACCATCATTCTGGTCACCCACGACCCGACAATTGCCGAACACACCCGGCGCATCGTCCGGCTGATTGACGGCAGGATTGTCAGCGACACGCTCCGGCAGACCGCACCCGCTGGCGCCGGATAACCACCGATGCGTTACCTGGAGATTGTCAAACTGGCATTCAGTACCTTCCGCACCAACCGGCTCCGCTCTTTTTTGACCACGCTCGGCATCATCATCGGAGTAATGACCGTAATTGCGATTGTCTCCCTGATTCAGGGGATGAACTACGAGGTTGAGCGCCAGATTGCCTCCCTGGGTTCAAATGTCATCTACCTCCAGCGGGTCGCCTGGGGTATGGGCAGGATTGACTGGGATGAAATTTCCCGCCGGCCTGAACTGACCCTGGATGATGCGCTGGCAATTGCCCGACTGCCGGTAGTGGCACAGGTGGCACCCCTGCGCAGCCGGATGATTTCCCGGCTGAGCTACCGCAACCGCAAGGCAACCAATATTGAAATGGCAGGAGTGACCCCGGTCTATGCCACGGTTGCCAACTATGGAATTGAAACCGGCAGATTTATCAGTCCGGACGACAGCATGCGCAAACGCCCGGTCTGCGTCATCGGCGGCTACATCGTTGACAACCTGTTCCCGGAAGAAGAGCCTCTTGGCCAGCAACTGATTATTGAAGGCAAGGCATTCACCATCATCGGCACCCTTCAGCGCAAGGGCAGTTTCCTGGGCCAGACCATGGACAATGTCCTCCTGATTCCGCTCTCCACCTTTGAAAAAAGCTTCACCCCCCAGCGCGGCTGGGCAGAAATTGCCCATTCTTTGAGCATTATGATTATCCCGAAAAAAGGGGTGCCGGTAGAAAAGGCAATTGACCGGGTCCGCGAACTGATGCGCCGGCGCCACGGCCTGGGCTATGATGCCCCGGACGACTTCGGCATCAACACCCAGGAAACCCTGCGGGAAATTTACCGCAACATCACCCGGGTTGCCTACATCGTGATGATTGCGGTAGCAGCAATCTCGCTTTTGGTCGGTGGCATCGGCATAATGAACATTATGCTCGTGGCGGTTGCCGAACGCACCCGGGAAATCGGCTTGCGCAAAGCGCTCGGGGCAACCACTGCGGACATCCTCTATCAGTTCCTCTTTGAATCAATCCTCCTTGCCCTCACCGGTGGTGCGGCGGGCATCATCCTCGGAATTGGCATTGCCAAAATTGTTGAACTGACCGCCCATCTCCGCGCCGCCGCGCCCATCTGGACCATTCTCCTCGGCTTCGGCTTCTCTGCCCTGGTCGGCATATTCTTCGGCATCTACCCTGCATCCCGTGCCGCCCGCCTTGACCCGATTCAGGCATTAAGATACGAATAACACCAGACCGCCATCACCCTGCTCAGGACAAAAACCCCATCCGCACAAACATCCACCAAAACCGGCACCGGGTCCACCATCCCATCACCTGCCCGCACCCCAGCCATCAATCTGATAACTAATTAAAATTCAGAAAGTTAAACCAAAAAGGTAGTAATGTTAAACTGAACGGACAAGAAAATAAGATTTTGCGTGATTCATATCCCGCCTGATTAATTTCGCCTCACCACCGCAAAGATGGATAAATTACTTGACATAATAGAAATATGGTGGTAAGATAAGAGGCTTTTACGGAGGCGAGAATGAAAGTCACCACAACCCGGCACCGGAGGAGAAACTGCCCGGCGCTTCTAACCATTTTCTGCCCGGGATTTCCCGGGGCGGGGAATATGCTCCCGGGTTCCATCACCGGTTTGAGATGGCAAGGGATATGTCAAGGATAAGGACCGGAATGGATAAGAGCCGGGTTTGGTGGAGAATTGTCAAATCGGTGCTGCTGAAAATTTACGGACTTTTGGTCCGGGTGCGGGTCTTTGGCCGGGAAAAAATCGCCCTGCCGATGCGCACCGGTTTCATTGTGGCGGCAAATCATCTGACCGGCGCCGATTCGATCGTGCTTCAGATCGGACTCAGGACCAGAATCTTCTTTTTAGCCTGGGCGCGCTGGTTCCATTCCCGGTTTGTCGGCTTCTGGATGCGCAATCTCTGCGATACAATGCCGGTCATCAAAGGACCTGACCCGGATAATCTCGCCACCCTGCGCCGGAGTATTGAAATGCTGAAACAGGGCGCAACCATCGGCGTTTTCCCCGAAGGCGAACTCAACCGCACCGGTCAGGTCAGGCACCTCTATGACGGCACCGCCTGGCTGGCGGTGCGTGCCGGCGTGCCGATCGTGCCGGTTTATGTGACCGGCTTGAAGCCCGGACCCGAGCCCTATTCCCGCCCCTGGCTGAATGAAGCCTGGGAGGGTTTTTTCTCGGTGGTCGGGAACCTGCTGAACCGTTCCATTATCGTTGCGGTTGGCGAGCCGATTTTCCCGAATCCGGAACCGCCGCCGAGCGGTGCCGAACTCCGGGAGGAGATTGAGCGCATTAACCGGCTGCTTTTGTTCCAGTTTCAGGAAATGGAACGGCGGTTCAAAAGGCGTGGTTCGGTATTTGACCACCGGCAAAATTAGGTTAAAATTACCTGCCTGATGTCCGCCGCGATTTTGAAGGAAATTGATGCTTCCCGGTTCCGACCGGTTTATCTGTTTTTCGGTGCCGACCTGACCGTTAGCGATGAGGTGATTGAGCGCCTGAAGCAGAAACTGCTCGTTCCCGGGCTGGAGAGTTTTGATTATGACCATTTCAGTGCTGCCGAGATTGGTAAGTCCGAAAAGCTGTCAATTTCCTTGTTTGTCCAGCGTCTTCGCCAGCCACCGGTCGGCGCGGTTCGCCGGCTGGTGGTGGTCAGACACTTAGAGCAGTTGAGCGGTAAAATTTTGAGCGAGTTCGCTTCAGCACTGGCCAGTATTCCGGACACCACTTCGGTGGTGGTGGTCTGCAATGCTGACCCGGGCCGGACCCGGGATTTGCGCCGGCTGTTCCGGGATGCCGGCCTGGAAAGGTGGCTGATTGCGGTGCCGGGTGCCCATAACGCACAGCTGATAACCGAGGTGCAGCGCTGGGCAAAAGCGCAGGGGCTTGATATTGACCCGCCAACCGCCAGCCTGCTGATTGAGATTGCCGGTGAGGACCCGGTGATGTTAAAGAGCGAGCTTGAGAAACTGGCGACCGCTCTGCCTGCCGGCAGTGGAAATGAGCACTACCGGTTGACCCCGGACCTCATCCGGCAGTATGCCAGTTCCACCCGGGTGTTTGAACTGCGCGACTATGTGTCGCAGTGTCTGGAACGGAATGCCACCTCTGCCCTTGCCACCCTGCGCCGGCTGGAACTGCTGGGTGAAGAGCCGAAGAAAATCATCGGCTGGCTGGTCCCGGCACTGCTGGACCTGCTGGCGGTGAAACTGGGAAACCGGTCTGCCTCAAGCCTCTGGCGCTGTCCCGGGACCGCACTCCGGCGCTGGCAGGTGGCAGAACTGGATTCGGCACTGCACCGGCTGTTCCGGATTGATGTGAGTATCCTCCGGGGTAACCGTGAGATTTATGCCCTGCTTGACATCTGGACGCTCTCCTGTTGTCGCCGGAGCCGCTGATGAGGAGCATTAAATTTTTATTAGGAGGATGGTGTTATGAGCAGTGAATACCCGGCACGGGAAATTGAGCGCCGCTGGCAGCAGTTCTGGGAGGAAAAGGGGGTGTTTAAAACCAGCCCCGACCCGAAAAACAAATATTATGTGCTGGTGATGTTTCTCTATCCCTCGGGTGATATGCATATGGGACATGCCCGGAACTACACCATCGGTGACTGTATCTGCCGGTTGCGTAAACTCCAGGGTTATGATGTCCTGCACCCGTTCGGCTGGGATGCCTTTGGCCTGCCAGCCGAGAATGCGGCAATTGAGCATAACATTCCGCCCTGGGTCTGGACCTTTGACTCCATCAACCTCTGCCGGCGCAATCTAAAACTTTTGGGAATTGCCTATGACTGGGACCGGGAGGTCACCACCTGTCTGCCCGAGTATTACCGCTGGAATCAGTGGCTGTTTATCCGGTTCTATGAACGCGGGCTGGCATACCGCCAGGAGGCTTATGTCAACTGGTGTCCCCGCTGTCAGACCGTGCTGGCAAACGAGCAGGTAATTGACGGCCGCTGTTACCGGTCAAGCTGTGCGGCACCGATTGAGAAGAAGAAACTGACCCAGTGGTTTTTCCGGATTACCAGTTATGCCCAGGAGTTGCTGGACGGGCTTGAGGAACTGACCGGCTGGCCCGAAAGTGTCCGGACGATGCAGCGCAACTGGATTGGCCGGTCCGAAGGGGTGGAGGTAGACTTTGAACTGGATGACGGAACCAGAATCCCGGTGTTTACCACCCGGCCCGACACCCTTTACGGCGTCACCTTTCTGGCACTGGCACCGGACGCCCCGCTTGCCGAAACAATCGCCCAGGGAACACCACAGCAGGAGGCGGTCCGGGAGTTCTGCCAGCGGGTCCTGCGCCAGCCTGAAATTGAACGCACCGCTGCCCACCGGGAAAAGGAGGGAATCTTTACCGGCAGATACGCCATCAATCCGCTGACCCGCGAACCGGTGCCGGTCTGGATTGCCGATTTTGTCCTTGCCAGTTACGGCACCGGAATGGTGATGGCGGTGCCGGCACATGACCAGCGGGACTTTGAGTTCGCCCGGAAATACCGGCTACCGCTCAAAGTGGTCATCCAGCCCCGGGACCGCAAACTGGAACCCGAGATGATGACCGCCGCCTTTACCGAACCGGGCATAATGGTCAATTCCGGACCGTTTGACGGCCTGTGGTCGGAAGAAGGGATTGCGCGGGTGATTGCCCATCTTGAAGCGCAGGGCCTGGGCCGCAGGAAGGTTCAATACCGGCTCAAGGACTGGCTCATCTCCCGCCAGCGCTACTGGGGAACCCCGATACCGATGATTCACTGCCCGCGCTGCGGTATTGTGCCGGTTCCGGATGACCAGTTGCCGGTGCTCCTGCCGCCCGGGGTCAGAGACTATAAGCCGAAGGGTAAGTCGGTGCTCGCCGGAGTAGATGAGTTCATCAACACCACCTGCCCGAAGTGCGGTGGACCGGCGCAGCGCGACCCGGACACGATGGACACCTTTGTTGACTCCTCCTGGTATCACCTGCGCTATACCGACCCGCACAACGACCGGTTGCCCTTCCGCCGGGAACACGCCGACCAGTGGCTGCCGATTGATGAATATATCGGCGGGATTGAGCATGCCTGTGGTCATCTGATTTTCTTCCGTTTTTTTACCAGGGTCCTGGCTGATATGGGGATGGTTTCGGTAAGGGAGCCCTGCCGGGTTCTCCGGACCCAGGGAATGGTTTCCCTCGCCGGCAAAACGATGTCCTCCTCCAAGAAACACGGGGTCTGGGTCGGACCGTTTGTTGAGGAGCACGGCGCGGACTGTGCCCGGCTGGCGGTGCTGTTTGCCGCACCGCCGGAAAAGCCGATGGAGTGGACTGATGAACTGGTGGTCGGAGTCAAACGGTTTCTTGCCCGCATCTGGCGGCTTTATGAAGAGTGCCTGAATACCGGTGTGGTGAGTCCGGACTCAATTCCGGTTGAACTGGACCCGGACCGATTTTCCGCCGCCGAACGGGAACTTTACATCCACCTGAATAGAACCCATCAGAAGGTCCTCCAGGATGCGGAAGGTTTTCAGTTCAATACCGCCATCAGCGCCCTGATGGAGTTTCTCAACCGGCTTTATGCCTTTGCCGACCGCGGGTCACCGGTATTCGGCTTCGCACTCAAAAGGTTTGTCCTGCTTTTGGCACCGTTTGCCCCGCATCTGGCAGAAGAACTTTGGCACCGACTGGAACCAGGCACGGATTCGCTCTTTACCCGGCGCCTGCCGAAATATGATGAGCGGTTTCTGCTGTTTGACACGATGGAAATTCCGGTCCAGGTCAACGGCAAACTCCGGGCAAAGGTGACCGTCAGCCGTTTCAGTTCCGAGGCGGAAGTCAAAGCCGCAGTGCTGAACGACCCGACCGTCAAGGGCTATATTCAGGACCGGCAGATTCGCCGGATAATTTATGTCCCGAACCGGCTGATTAACATTGTCCTCTGACTGGAGGTTAAATGAAAGGGCTTTATACCGTGCTGATTATCCTGGGGGCGGTGCTGCTCGGCTATCTGATTTTCAACTTTACCCGTGCCCGTCGCCAGCAGGCAGACTTTGTTGGCTTTGAGGTATCAGCCGAGTCCGTCAAGGCATACGAACAGCGGATTGCCGAACTAAACCAGCAGGCAGAGGCAATCCGGCGCCGGATTGCCCGAGCGCCCCTGAACGAGCGCCTGCGCTGGGAACGGAAACTGGCGGTTCTAACGGCGCAGATTCGCGACCTGCAGGTGGCGGTTGAGCAGTGGCGTCAGGCACGAACGAAAACCGGGGCGGCTGGAATTTATCGTCAGTGCATTCTGCTTTATGGCAAGGCGGCTGGCGTCTGTGAACTGCTACTGAGTGATACCCTGCCCCTCCCGCAACCAAAAGAATAGCAATTCTTTGGACCGGATATTAATTCTTGACTTCGGGTCCCAGTATACCCAGCTCATCTGCCGGCGCATCCGGGAATTGCGGGTTTATGCCGAAATTGTGCCCTATGCTACGCCCGCCCGTGAACTTTCAGCCCGAAACCCGCAGGGCCTCATCCTTTCCGGCGGTCCGGCAAGTGTAGCCGGCACTGACGCACCACTGCCCGACCCTGCTATTTTCCAGCTGGGAATCCCGATTCTCGGAATATGTTATGGAATGCAGCTTACCGCCTTGATGCTCGGCGGGAAAATCGGCTCTGATTTGCGGGAATACGGAGCCAGCCGGTTTGAACGGCTGAAAAGTTCGCCCCTGTTTTTCAGACTGCCAGCACGCTTCCCGGTCTGGATGAGCCATGGTGACTCGGTCCGCCTTCTCCCACCCGGCTTTGTCAAACTCGGCCGGACCAGCCATCGGGCGGTGGCGGCAATGGCGGATGAAAACCGGCAGGTTTATGGCCTTCAGTTCCACCCCGAGGTTGAGCATACCCCGCTGGGCAGAAAAATCATTGCCAACTTCCTCTTCCGCATCTGCCGTTGCCAGCCGAACTGGACAATGAAGAACTTTATCCGCGAGAAAATAAAGGAAATCCGGGCACAGGTGGGCAGGGAAAAGGTGCTGTGTGCGGTTTCCGGGGGTGTGGACTCCACGGTCCTGGCAACCCTGCTTCATCGGGCAGTCGGCTCCCGGCTGGTTGCCGTGTTTGTTGACAACGGACTTTTAAGAATGGGCGAGCCGGAAACGGTCGTCCGGGCGCTCCGGCACCGCCTGCCTTTGCAGACCGTTGACGCCCGACACCGGTTTCTCTCCCGGCTGGCAGGTGTCACCAACCCGGAACGCAAACGCCGGCTGATCGGTGAGGAGTTCATCCGGGTGTTTGAGGATGTTGCCCGAAAGTCAGGCGATATCCGGTTCCTGGCTCAGGGCACGCTCTATCCGGATTTGATTGAGTCCGGTTCGGCTACCGGCGGTCCATCAGCAACCATCAAGACCCATCACAATGTCGGCGGGCTGCCCCGGGATTTAAATTTTGATTTGATTGAACCGCTCCGCGAACTTTTCAAGGATGAGGTCCGGCTCCTTGGCCGGACGCTTAAACTTCCGCGCTCCATCCTCAACCGCCATCCGTTTCCCGGGCCCGGGCTTGCGGTCCGGATTATCGGTGCGGTAACGCCGGCAAGACTGGAATTACTCCGTCAGGCAGACCACATATTTATTACCGAACTCAGAAAAGCGCGCTGGTATAACCGCGTGTGGCAGGCGCTGGCGGTGCTGCTGCCGGTGCGCTCGGTCGGGGTAATGGGTGACCGCCGGACTTATGAGCATGTGGTTGCGCTCCGGGCGGTAACCTCAACCGATGCGATGACCGCCGATTGGGCTCACCTGCCGGCAGAACTGCTTGCCCGGATTGCCCGCCGGATTACCAATGAGGTCCGCGGTATCAACCGGGTGGTGTATGACATTTCCTCCAAACCACCGGCAACAATTGAATGGGAGTAAGGATTACTCTTCGGGCAGGGCGTTAAGCGAGTCAATATACGCCTGATTCAAACCGGTGGAGTCGGTAATCATCCAGACCGCACGCTGAACCATGCCCAGATTTTCGCTGATCCGCTTGTGCCGCACCAGTTCTGCCAGTTGCCGGAGTTCGGAGTTGTCGGTATAGGGACCGAGAAGGAAGGTGTCACTCTCGGCTGGAATCAGCCGGCGCCGGTTACAGCAGAAGACCCCGAGCGTCACACTGGTGTTGCTGGCACCAACCGTAATCGGGTGGTCTTTTAGTATTATCATATGCTGGGTTGAGTTTTTGGTGGAGGTGAATAGCAGACCGGCTGGCAGGGTATCATAGGCATAGGCGCTGTGGGTGGCACGGGCGGTCAGGTTCAGGCTATAAAGCCCGTTCGGGCTGAAGTGGCGCCGGTCCCCGGTTATGCTGATCAGGGTAATCCCGGGGTTCAGGTTAAACGGACTGCCGCTCGGTTCAAAGTCCGGCGGAACAAAGAAATCGCAGGCGAGCAAAAAGAGAAAAACCAGCAGGATAAGCCTGAATCCGGGTCTCACATCTATGGCAGTTGCTGGAGTTTCAGTCGGGTGGAATCGGTCAGCCCCTGGCCATCGGTAATTTCAAACAGTGCCTCCTGTGCCAGTTCCACCGCCACCTCGTTGTCAAGATGCTTGCCTTTGAGCAGGTCAAAGAGTTCACACAACTCCCGCTCCCACACCTGAACCGCAATTTCGTAAGCTGATTCCTCATCCGGTTCGTCCAGCTCCTCATTGGCACAATAGGTGGGCAGCAGGATAATGGTGTCCTGGTCTGGCGGCACCGGGAATGAAAACTCCTGCAGGAGCATCATATACTGATAGTCGCTGTTCGCCGGACTGAACACCAGTCCCGCAGGCATCACCACCGGAATCCGCCGGCTGGTGTTATTGAGTACTGCCAACTTCAGCGGCAGCAACGAGGTCGGAATTTCCTCCTCCGCCCCGACGATATAACGGACCTCCAGTCCAGCCGGCAGTTTATAGGGCTTGCCGCCAATCGGTTCAAATGCGCCCCGCTCCCACTCCCTTTCGGGTACCCGGTTGCACACCCCGGCGATTGCGGTCCAGAGCACCAGCATCAAAATCAGTCTGCGTCCCATTAGATTAAAATAGCCAATAATAACCGCCAAGTCAAATTGAAAAGCCTTCATTGGTCCTGTGCCCGGGTTACAAAACCGAGCACATAAAGCCGGTCATTCATCCGGTAGGTGGTCACTGAGGTATTAAACCGGCAGACCGTGCCATTCCGGAGCAACCCGTCAAACTGGTATTGATTCGGCGCCGGTTTTCCTGCTTTCCGGGCAGTCAGGTAGCCGGCAATCCGTTCCCGTTCGTGCGGGGCAAGCAGCTCCACGATTGGCTTACCGAGGACCTCAATCAGTTCGTATCCGAACAGTTTGGCAAATCTGGTATTGGCGTAAACAATCCTGCCCTCATACTCGGCGGCAATTCCCTGGGGCGCGGATTCAAGAATCGCCCGGGTGTGGGAGAGGATTTCCTGAACCTGCTGGCTCAATCGCTCGCGCTCGCTCAGGTCCTGGGCAACCACCAGCACCGCTGGCTTATCCTGCCAGCGGAGCGGTGCGTTCCGGACCTCAGCCAGAATGTAGGTTCCGTCCCGGCGCCGGAGCCGTTCCTTGAGGGGTGGTGCCGACTCCCCTTTTTCCAGTGCATTTCTGATTCTCTTTATGGCTGCGGGCCAGTCATCCGGATGCACAAACTCAACCACACTTTTACCAGTCAGTTCTGCCGGATGGTCGTATCCAAGCATTGCGGTGCCGGCCCGGTTAATCATCACAATTTTGCCCTCCTGATGAACCGCAATTGTTAGCGGTGCGATCTCCACCAGCGTCTGGTAATGGGTCAGCATTTCCTGTAATTTATTCTGAATTTCATAATATTCAGTAACATCCTGCGCCAGTCCGACCGTGCCCAGCACCTCCCCTTCCAGCCCGCGCAGCGGTTCCACCTGAACATGGTAACACCGGACCGCCGGCACCGCTTCGGTTTCACCGGACCCCGGTTCGGTAAAATCAAACCGGACCGATTCACCGGCAAGCGCCTGCTGAAAAGAGCGTTCAATGTCCGGGCTGTCGCCGAAAGCAGCGGTGATTTTTCTGCCGATGAGATTGCCCGGCTGGGCAGAAAGCCCGCGCAGTCCAGAACCGATTGCCGAGGTGCAGATCAGCTCGCTGTCAGTGGTCCAGATGAGCGCCGGAATCTGATTGAGCAGCAGTTTCAGCCGGGCTTCATTTTCCCGCAATTCAATCAACGCCTGTTTCTCCTCGGTAATGTCCTGAACGATGGTCAGGATGAGGTTTTCCGGTTCGGTTTCCAGGAGGACATTGCTCAAAAACAGCCAGAGCGGCCGGCCATCCCGGCGCCGAACGGAGATTTCCGCCTGAAACTGCCTTTGCTCCAGAATTGCAGTGCGCATCTGGGGCAGTATTGCCACCAGGTCAGCAGGGACTATTTCCCGGAGCCGCCGGTTGATTATTTCACTCAGCGGCAACTGGAGTAATTTGCCTGCGGCACGATTTGCCCGCAGCACCGTCCCGTCCATCTTTTCCAGAAACAGCGCCGCCGGTTCGGCATCAAAAAACCGCTTCAGCAGCAGTTCGGTGCGGGCAAACGTTGCCTGCAACTCCTTTTCCGGTGTCAGGTCGCGCACCACCGCATAAATCTTCCGCTCCGTTGCCGTTGAGAACAGTTCGGCAGCAATTTTCAGAACCTTCTCCCTGCCCTGGCGATCAACGATCCGCAGCTCTGTCTCGCCCTCCCCCTTTCTTATCACCTTCCTGCCAAAAAGAAACAGCGCCCGCCGCTCCTCCGGAACAACCAGCAACTCAACCGGCATACCGACCAGCCGTTCCACTGGCAGCCCGGCAATTTCGGCTGCCGCGGAACTGACTTCAAGAATCTCACCGGTTGTGGAAACGACCACTACCCCATCCCGGCAGAGTCTGGTCAGCAACTGATACTTTTTCTCCGACTCCAGAGTTTTTTCGGTTGCATGCCAGAAGGGGGTAACATCCCGGCCAATACAGACAATACCGGCCGGCCGGTTATCCTCATCAAGACCGGGCGTCGCAAAGAAATAGAGACTGACCGTGCTGCCATCCGGCCGGACAAAATCAAACCCATTGGCAAAATCCCTCCCCGCGGCAACGGCTCTGATATCCAGGCCCGAATACGGAAAAAGGGTTGACCAGGGCAGTCCGACCAGTTCGCTCCGGGACCGACCAAGTGTCCGGATTGCCTCCTCATTGACATTAACAATCCGGCCGGCACCGTCAAGCAGAATGACGATGTCACCCGGCTGAATCGTAATATTGGTGAAGGCAAAGCCCTTTATCCTCTTTTTACTTTTACGCTCAGGCATCAGACAATACTCCTCAGTCATAATATTCCCTCCCCATTCACTGTCAATAAAGAAAATGTCAGTGAAAATATCGCCCCCACCCGCGACTGACTGCCAAACCGACCAGCGGAAAATGGGTTTTATTCACCATTGGGCAGCACCCCTCCTCGCTTTGCCATTTCAGTCAGGCATTGACTGTCGGTCAT
>JBAMLV010000007.1:0-44806 GCA_039793395.1 bacterium
GGTTCTGGCTCTGCAGTTTTTCCAGTAGCGGCAGCGCTTCCCGGTACATCCGGAAAGGATGAGTGGGTGGGAAAAGGAGAAAGCAAGGGGGTCTTAGTTACGGCGGCGGAGTAGCGACGCTGAGCGGGCTGGTGCAGACTCAAAAAAGTTAAAGGCCAACTCCAGCAGTCCACTCCCAACATCGGGCCGGTCAAGTGAACTTTAAAGCCCGGTTCACTGATAACACGGTCCGTCAAGTCCAATCCAAAAAAATGCCTCCTTATTAAGTCTGCACCAGCCCCCATTTTTTTAACCGTATTGGATCAAAGGGAACCCTGGCCTGCCTGAAGGCAGATTATACCGCTTTAACCTGCCGGTTATCTTATTCGTATCACCTTTTCTGTCTGTTCATTAATCTTGAGGAAGAACACGCCTCTGTCAGCACCACCAGGTTCCCAGATAAAAGTTCCAAAATAACCAGGCGCAGTAAGAGCAAATCTATCCACCAGCACCCCGGCGGCATTGTAGATGCTGAGATTCAGCGGTTCTTGCCGCTCCTGACTCCACTGAATCCTGACGCTGCGGCTGAAAATTTTCGGACGCACCTGAATCCGCACCGGTGAAACCCAAAAGCCAGGCTCCTTAACTCCAACCTGGGGCTCATACCAGTTGAAAGCCGTATCCGAGCTGGCGCTCAGTTGAGCAACGGTTCTGCCCCCACCGATGACAAACGCAACAATCTGACTGTCAGCCGGAAGTATTGTGAATGGTCCGGTTGAAACTAATGCATGCCAGTTACCACTGGTTGTCCCCGATACTGAACGCAGCGCCCCGTCAAGAAAACCCATCTTTTCTGCCTTGGTAAAGCCATCCTGAATATAAGCCGAATGTGCGATACAGTTGGCATAGGCGGTGGCACCGGACGGATAAATTGGCCGGACACCAAGCGCCAACGTCTCCGGCTGCGCCCGCACATAGGCAAGGCTCCTGATGGTGTCCACCCCGGCATAATCAACCGAGTCGTTCTGATTCCAGGCCCCGGTGCGGAAATCACATGCCACCCCGGCCCAGACCCCGGTCAGCACGCTGGTATCCTGGTTGTGAATCCGGTATTCAAGGACCATAAAGTCCTTGTGGGACGGCCGGGCACTCACAAATGAACGCTGGGTGACTGTAATCCCCTTCGGCTCTGGATGCCGGCGGTCTGAAAACCGGGCAATGTATTCCTGGTCAGCAAACTCCGGCGGTATAACCGGCCGAATTGATTCCACGACCGCAAAGTCCTGAGACGTTAGCTGCCAGGGCGTGCCGTAATAATTGTCTGCAACCCAGTAAGTGTCCGGTTCAGAAATCCCGAGCAGGAATGAGCCGTGCATCAGCGCTGAAGAAGACCAGGCGCGGCTCTTGGGATAAATTAAACCCAGACCCTGACCCCGCCAGGTGGTGGTGCCGATTCCACCATTGGCACAAACACCGGCAACAAAGTCCGCGGTATCATGAACTGCCCAGATGCCCGAACGGGCGAACGGCATTCCAATAACCATCTCAAACTGCGACCGGAAGTTTGAGTTGGTATCAGTTACCGAAAGTTCCATTTCCACCGGCTGACCGTGGGGGCACCCTGGACTAACCCGGAGGCGGAAGGCATCGCCGCTCGCAGTATCACCAGCATTGATCGGGGCGTAATTACTAATGGAGTCAATAACTGTAACCAGCGACGACCTGGTGGTCAGAACCGCAGTTGCAAAACCGCTGGCCAGATTGCCCTCATTAGCAAGGGTAATATAAACCGCTGCCTCTTCTCCGGGGTCCAGCCTGCCGTTTTCATCATCAACAATATGCCCGCGGTAAATCAGCAGCGGTCCGGCAGTACCGGACCGGGTGTAAACCGGCTTTTCAAATGGCGCCCCATCCGGCGCCGTAACCGACAGGGTCAATCTCCAGGTGTCTTCAAGCGTCCTCACCGGCACCTCGGCCCGGCCCGCAGAACTGGTAACTCCCCGGCCAATCAGGTCTTCGTTGTGCAACAGTGCGATCCGGGCACCAGAAACCGGCAAATAACCGCCATAAGTTACCTCAACGGTAAGCACCTGGGGCTGTGCCGGAATCGTGTCCGGGCACACGACCGCAAGTGGCTGTGGTGGACGCCGCCACATCAGCATTGTTGGATCGCCCTGCAGGGTCCACTCATAGACCGACCAGCGGTAGGTCATCTGGCTGAAGGCGGCATTGCGATAGAAGTCCTTTGCCAGCGCATACGCTCGTCCCTGATTTAACCCTCTGAGATAGTTTTTATAGAACTCCATACACAGGTTTTCGGACGGTCCCATAGTCGGCGGTGCACCCCAGCCGTATCGGGCATTGAGACAGGTTGAGACCGCGCCGCCACTGGTGGCGTTAATAAACTGCTCACCCAGGCAGTCATACTGGTCAAAATTCCCACAGTCGCACGCCATTGAGTTAACAATCATTGGCATCGTCGTATTGGTCAGTGAACTTAGATTGCTGGTGGAAAAGGTGGAACCAAAGCCGTTCACCGAACCGTGACCGGCAAAATGGAACAGCTGTCGACCCGCGTTAATGCTTGCCACACATTGTGCCGGGCTCATCGCATAAACTGAATCCACCAGCCAGCTGGCCATTTCCGAAAGGGCAAGGGCGATATTTTTGTTCACAATCCGGCCATAGTAATCAATATTCGCCCAGAGCGCCTCAAACGGCAAAAGCACCTTATGCAGGTAAGTCGTGTCCGGATGACGTTCGTAAACCGTGTCCTTTCTTAAAAAGTTGGCACAGTGATCCCCATTATCAAACGGCAGCCGGCCGACGATGATATCCGCATAAAGGTCAACCGAATCCGGATTGTAATTGGTATACAGATACTCACCAAACTGGCCGTTGTTATTCGCATCCCAGGTGCCGTCAAGGTCTGAAAAGTAAAGGTCAGCCGGTACATTATAGGGTGAATAAGGCAGATAGCCAGTTCGGCAGGGAACATGCTGAATATCACCGGCCAAAATCACATACTTAAGTCCGCGGCGAGAAAACAGTTCCTTGAGCAAATTCCGTATCTTTTCCGGGTTGTCCCGCCCTGGATAACGGGCATAGATGGACTCCGTGACAAACATTTCGGTAAAATAACCCTTGCGCCGGAGATAGGCGGCAAGCCCGTTAACCGCGGGAACGAGCGCTTGCGAGGTGATTACTGCCACATCCAGTTCCGGAGCATCAAGCTCAACCGTGGCGGGTGCAAACCGTTTGATGTCCGAACGGTTGACAATCAGCAAAGCCACATCCTCCTGAAAAAGTGCCTGCTGTCCCGGACTGAGACCGGTAACCAGTGAGGAACCGGCATCATACTCAACCGCCACTTCTATCCGGGTCGCATACAGCAGCCGGCCTGATGCCGGATAATACCGGAACGGACACAACAAAAACCCGGCAAGACGGAACCCGGCTTTGGTCCCTGGCGGTACTGCGCTGACAATCGACGCCGGATAGGGCTCATCAGCACGATAGACGGCGGATTTGGGTGGGAAAAATGGGACCGAATTGAACCGGGACACTGGCCGCATCGGTTGAACCGGATAGATTTTCAATCCCGAACCGACCTCCTGCCAGTCAACCGCGGTCACCTGGAACGATTTCAGTCGCGCGTTAGCCGGAATGAGCACATTCCCGGATATCACGGGCAACAACGGCTCTCCGGCTTCAGCGGTTGCGAGCATAACCGTTCCTTCAGGGGCGGTGGTCAGATTAACAACCGTCCAGCTATCCTTTCTGACCAGCACCACTTCTTCCGGGTTAAAGTTGAAGGTGACGCGGACTTCACCTGCACCTGCCATTCCGGCTAAAAGCGCCAGAATCACCATTTGCTTCATAGTGTCTCCTTCTTATTACTTTTTTACTTTGTCTTTTTGCCTGTGACCAGATTTCTTCCCATACCCGCAGAAAGTTCAGCCCGAGAATCTGTTTAATTCCCTTGTCCGGATAGCCGAGCCTGACCAGTCCGGCAGTGATTTCTGGCAGCCGACTGGCATCCTCAAGTCCCGGCAGTCGGCCACTAAAGCCGTCATAATCGGAACCGAGCCCGACCACTTCCGGACCGAACTTTTGCACCAGATAGTCAATTGCGCTCAGCACATCCCGGATGGACGCCCGGGTCGGCACCGGATTAAGAAACGCCGGCAGAAATACCTGCCCCATCATACCGCGGTGCTGCACCAGTGCGGTAAGCTGACCGTTTTTCAGGTTGCGGTTGTGGCGCCGGAGCGCGTAGACTCCGGAATGAGAAGCAATAACCGGTGCCTGACTGTGCTCAAGTATCTGATAAAATGCCCGCTCTGCCGAATGGGATACATCAATAATCATCCCCAACCGGTTCATAATTCGGATTGCCTTTTCCCCGAGAGGGGAAACTCCCTGATGGGGCTGATTTCTATCCCCGCCCGCATCTGCCAACTCGTTGGAATTGCACCAGGTAATAGTAAAAACCCGCACACCCGCACGCCAGAACCGGTAAATCCGGTCCAGGTTCCCTTCCAGCGCATGCCCCCCCTCAACTCCGATGACCACCGCAATTTTCCCCTGTTTGACCAGCCGTTTCACCGCCAGTGGAGAAAGCGCCAGCCCCAGCCGGTCCTGTTCACTCCGGCAGATTTGTCGGATTACCCGGACTGCCCGGAGCACAAACCGCTCGTATTCGCCGGCTTTGATTTTATGCGGGTCCGGAAAGATGGCAAATACCTGGACCTTAACCCCGCCGGCAAAAAGTTTCGGAATATCAATATGACCATCAGTCTCTTGGGTAATATCGCGCCGACCGGCAATGTGGTCCAGAATGGAATCACAGTGCAGATCTGCCACCAAGGACTGCTGGTGAATTAATAACGGGTTAATCGGCTTCCTCGTCAAAACCAGAGAAGCGCCGCTGATAGCGCTGCCACATTTCATCTTGCAGCTTCGCCAACCTCCGGGCAACCGCTTCTGCTTCATCAACCTTTCCTAAAAACAGCAACGCATTGGCAAGCACCGTCCAGGCCTCCTGGTCATCACGATCGAGCTGGAGCGCCTGCTGTGCCGCCGCCACTGCTGCCTCATATTCCTGTGCCTGATAATAAAGCCGGGCAAGTTCAGTCCAGACCGGTTCGACGTCCACCCGCCCCTCAACGCCGGACCGAAGCAAACTAATGGCGGCATGGAGGTTGCCGGTCTCCTGATAAGCCTGACTCAGCCGCAACATTATTTCCAGATCTTCTGGGTTCTGGCTCTGCAGTTTTTCCAGTAGCGGCAGCGCTTCCCGGTACATCCGGAACTGCTCATAAAACTGCACAAGTATTTCCGGTTCACTGCCAAAGCGCTCCTTAATCTGCTGGTAAATGTCAATGGCATCGTCAATCTGCCCCAGCCGCTTATAACAGTCCAGCAGATAGAAATAAGCCGCCGGCTGCTGAGGTTCTTCGCTAATCGCCTGAACAAACTCTTGAACCGCTTCGGTCAGCAGCCCGTCGGCATAGAAGTCCCGGCCGAGATGCTGATGCGGATTTTCAACATTCGGGTCCAGCCGTTTGGCATACTGGTATTCGGCAAATGCTGAAAGATACTCACCGCTCAGCGCGTAACTGATGCCCAGCGCAATTCTTGCCCGGATGTTGTCCGGTGACAATTCCAGCACCCGGCGGTAGACAGCGACACTCTTTTCCTCCGGTCCGGTCTGGTCATAAAGCGTGCCCAGCCCGAGATTCAGATCAATATCATCGGGCAGAGCACGCAACGCCAGAGTAAACAGCTGCTCGGCACGTTCGTAATTGGCATAGAACATCGCCCGCACCGCCTCGCACCCAATCGCATAAGGATGACGGGAATTTACGCACCGCACCGCCGCGCAGAGTTCTTCCAGGGTCTCCTCTTCATTCAGGTTCGCCGCACAGAGCACCGCCAAATATGCGGCACGAAGGTGTTGGGGGTCAGATTCCAACACTTCCAGCAAAAGGGTGAGCGCGGTCTCGTCGTCATCACGGTAAAAGGCGTTTAACCCCTCATTCCAGAGCTGCCCTTCAAAAGCGGTGTCTTTTTGGTGCTGGAATGCAGCGGCGTCCTTTCCTGATGGCGCGGGATTACTCATATTATAATTTTAGTTTAAATTTTTAGCAATGCAATAATAAATTTTCAGCAACCGTAACCACCAATTGCGGCCGACCAGCGTTTAACCGTCAGTTTAACCCCTGGTGCTAATCGTCTGGAGGTCCAGCCTTGTTAGCTGCCTGCTCTTCGACCTTACGGGAGAGTCCTATCAGGTCCAGCGCCCGGTGTGCGGATTTTTCCGCCTGACGCCGGGTGGCTTCAAAAAACACCACCCAGACCAGAACCGAAAAAACAATCAGGCTGCCGGTCAGCAGCGGCCGGTGAGGCAGAACAATAACAATGAAGTCGTAAAGACCGTGCGCAATCACCGCCAGGGCGAAACCGGCGAGCCCGAGCAGATTGGCTTCAGCGGTTGAGCGGGCAAACTTTGCCTCGCCAAGAAAGAACCCCATCAGCACTCCGTAAAACGCATGACTGGGTACCGCCATAAATGCCCTGAGAATACCGGTGCGCCATCCGCCCAGCACTCCGGGGTTGAAGACATAAAGGATGTTTTCTAAAGTGGCAAACCCTAAGGCGACCGCCGTTGAGTACATTATACCGTCATAGGGTTCATCAAACTCCGGACGGTGATAACAGTAGAATCGGACGACAAAGAACTTCCACCCCTCTTCAACCAGCCCGACGATGAAAAAGGCGCCGGTCAAAACCTGAAAAATGCCCGCCCCCGGTCTCAGCCAGCCGGTAAGTCGCTGGAGAAATGATGAACTGACAGAGGCAGGCAGGGTAACAAACGCACCGAGAACAAAAGCAAGAAATATCGGCCAGAGCGGCTCCTTTTTATAGCGGTCCCGGAAATAAAAAAACAGCAGCAGCGCAATGCCGGGTAAAATTGCGAGCATTAGCAGGCCGAGGCTCATAGCATATTTTCTTTTATTGCCTGCTCAAGTCAACGCCCTGCCTGACGGTTAATAAATGGCGGTGGCTTGAGCACCCCGGTAAGTATCAGCGCGACAACCAGCGCGGTATATCCCATTGCCGTCAGAATATTGATCAGCATTGCCCGGTGCGGTTTGCCTTGATGCTGCTCCTTAACAGTTATTTTCCAGCCGGCGCGGTGCATCAGCAAAAGACCAAGCAGATTACTCAGCCAGTAACCCAAAATCATCCCCGGGGCAAAGAGTTTCTCTGATAGCAGGCTCAGTCCGCAACCAAAAATATAGGCAAGTGGCAGATTGACAAACAGGTCATTCCACCAGGAAAGCGGCGACAGCAGATAGCCCAACACCAGCAGCAACCACCAGTGCCAACGCTGTCCTGGTAAGGGTCTCCAGTTAATCACTAAATGGATTTTAATTACCAGCCGGTTGCTGGCAAGTAACTCTTGAATGTCGGGAATGGCCTTGACATTCTATAAAAAGCGGCTATGATTTTTTATGCGCATCCTGGTCATAAACTGGCGCTGCCCGAAAAACCCGCTTGCCGGTGGTGCCGAAATCTACCTCCACGAAATCTGTCGGCGTCTGGTACGACAGGGTTGCCAAATTACCCTGCTTGCGGAAAGATTTCCCGGTTCAACCGCGGAAGACGAACTGGATGGCGTCCGTATTATCCGCCGTGGTAATAAATGGAGCAAATGGACCTTTAACTGGACCGTATACCGGCAACTGAACTCCATCGTTCACGCGGGCGGATTTGAGCTGGTCATTGATGACTTGAATAAAATCCCTTTTTACTCTCCCTGGCTTACCGACCGTCCGGTTCTGGTGCTGCTGATGCATCTCTTCCGTTCCAGTATCTTCCGGGAGGTTCCAGCTCCACTGGCGGCTTATGTCTATCTTGCCGAAAGCCTGATTCCGCTTGCCTATCGCAACTGCCGGTTTGCGGTGCTGTCCGAGAGCTCGCTTGAGGATCTCGTCCGGCTGGGCATTCCGGCTCAGCGCATTTCAGTTGTTCCGCCCGGAACCGATTTTGAACGGTATCACCCGGCACCAGCAGTCCGCCGGGAACCGGTTATCCTTCATGTCGGCCGTTTGAAAAAATATAAATCAACTGACCATCTGCTTTATGCCGCGCAGCGGCTCAAGGCAAAAAACCGGGATTTTCAGGTGGTGATTGTCGGCACCGGTGACGACCGGCCGCGACTGGAAAAACTTGCCTCCAGGCTGGGGATTAACGACCGGGTCCGGTTTACCGGTTTCGTTAACGAATCAGAAAAAATCCGCTGGTATCAGCGCAGCACTGTTCTGGTGGAAAGTTCAATTAAGGAAGGGTGGGGGCTGATTGTGATGGAAGCCAATGCCTGCGGCACGCCGGTGGTTGTTGCCCGTTCACCCGGACTGGTTGACTCCTCCCGCGATGGTGTCAACGGACTTTTTTATGAGTATGGTAACATTGACCAGTTAACCGAAAAACTGGACCTGCTGTTGACCGATCAGACGCTGTGCCAAAAACTGGGAAATCAGGCGATTGACTGGGCAAAACAGTGGACATGGGACGGTGCAGCTGATAAAATTTATAATTTAATCCGGGATACATTGTATGAAAGAACAGGAAGCTAATCACCTATCCCTGCCGGCACTTGACTGCCAGAATGTGGTCAAGCAGTTTCGACGCGGCCGGGGATTGAGAAAGAAAGTTATCCGGGCGCTGGATGGGGCTACCTTAACCATCCCCCGCGGCGAACTGTTCGGCCTTTTGGGACCGAACGGCGCGGGCAAAACAACACTGGTTCGGTGCATCGCCACCCTGTTGATTCCGGACCAGGGCACAATCAAGGTCTTTGGCCATGATGTGTTCCGGGACTCCCTGTTCTGCCGGCAACGTATCGGCCTGCTGACCTCGGGTGAACGCACCCTTTACTGGAAACTCTCAGCCCGGGACAACCTGCGGTTCTTTGCCGCCCTTTACGGTTTGAGCGGCAAACAGCGCGACCAGCGGATTGATTATCTTTTGGAACTGCTCGGTCTGCGCGAGGTCGCCAATGAGCGGCTTGAGCGTTACTCCTCCGGGATGAAACAGAAGGTAAGTCTGGCACGGGCGATGCTTCACGACCCGGATATCCTGCTCCTTGATGAACCCACCCTCGGACTTGACCCCCAGTTTGCCCGATTCATTCGCCAGTTTATCAAGGAGGAGTTGAACCGCAAACAGGGCAAGACTATTTTGCTGACCACTCATTACATGGACGAAGCCGATGAACTGTGCGCGCGGATTGCCTTTATCAACCGCGGCCGGATTGTTGACATCAAGACGCCGGCTGAATACAAACGGGAAATCCCTCATCAGGAGATATTGGAGATTCGCTGCCTCGGACAGCCGGACGTCAGCGGATTAAAAAAACTGGATGGCATTGAACTGGTGCAATCAGAATTTAACGACGGTATCACCACGGTGCGGATCGTCCTGCCCAGGGCAGAAAAGGTTCTGAGCGAAGTAATTGAGCTGCTGCGGCCGCAGGTTCGGCTGGTCGGGGTGGATGTCAAGGAACCGACCTTGGAGGATGTGTTCATCTATATGACCGGGACCTCGCTCGGAGCGGACACCCAGGAGCCGGAGAGCGATTAAAATGGCACAGCGCCAACTGCGGGTTGAACTGGGGGCAATTGCGGCCGAGTTTATAAAGACGATGAGGATCTGGTTCTCATATCCGATTATTCTGGCTTACTGGGCGGTCTTTCCGCTGTTGTGGGTTCTGCCCTATGTATTTCAGGGGCGGGCACTGGTCGGCAGCGCCACTAGTGAGGCATTTCGGCAGTTAACCGGTTCTGGTAATTATCTGGCATTTGTGCTGATTGGAGCGATAATTTCCACCTTTGTGTTTTCCGCCCTCTGGGGGGTGGGAAATTCACTTCGTGAAGAAACCTATTGGGGCACAATGGAATATATCATCGCTTCTCCCACCCATCCGCTGGTAATTCTGATTGGCAAAACGCTGGCTGAATGGGCCTGGTCAACGGTAATGGTTATTTTTCAGGCGTTGATCGTCGCCATCTTCTTTGGCGTCCGGTTCACATTGGCAAAAATTCTGCCGGTGCTGCTACTGGTGGTACTGCTGATGGTCGGTTTTTACGGATTTGCAATTGCCTTTGCCGGCTTTACCCTGCTCATCAAGGAGGTTCACGGCTGGGTTCACACTCTGGAATGGGTGTTTTTTCTCTTCTCCCCCATCCGTTATCCGGTTCAGGTGAATCCGATCACCGCTGCCATCTCCACCTTGATTCCACTGACCTGGGCGCTGATCGCAATTCGGGGAATAATTCTTTTGAACCGGACCGATGTAAATCTGTACCAGACTGTATTTGTGCTCGGGCTAATGGACGTTGTCCTGCTGAACGTGGGTTATTTCCTTTTTGTCTATCTGGAGCGCAAAACCCGGCGTGACGGCACGGTCGGAATGCATTGAAATACTATGAACCTTTGCCAAAACTTGCTGGTTCGACTTCGCCATTATGCTGCCGCCGTCTGGGCAGAGAATATCAAGGAATGGAAACTGGAGCTGACCTATAAAGCCGATTTTGCCCGTAGTCTGATTGACCCGGTGGTCTACCTGCTACCCTATCTGCTCTACGGGGTGGCTCTGGTCGGTGGCAGGACCTCAGAAAACCTTGAACGGCTGGTCGGGACTTCGGACATCATCACCTTTATTACCCTGGGTTATGTATTCATCGGTTTCTTAAATATGGCGCTCTGGGCAATGGGCTTCAGTCTGCGCAAGGAGCAGTTCTACGGTACCCTGGAATCGGTATTTGCCGCACCGGTGCCCCGCTGGGTTTTCACTATGGGGATGGCACTCCATTCCATTTTGCATCAAACGCTGATGATTGCTGTCCAGCTTGTTTTCATTCTTGCCATTTTCAGCATCCGGGTCAACCCGGTCGGCTTGCTGCCCACACTGGTGGTAATTGCCCTGATGCTCGTTGCGCTTTATGGCATCGGAATGTTTATGGCCAGTTTCACCCTGATTTTCAAACAGGGCTGGCTGGTAAGTGAGGCGCTTTCCAGTCTCCTGATGATTCTTACCCCGATCGCCTATCCACTGGCGGTCCTGCCGGTATTCATGCAGAAGGCAGCGCTGTTTGTTCCCACCACCTATGGTATCCTGACCGCCCGTCATTTTCTGATGGGCGAACGAATTGGGTTCACCCTCCGGGATGCCCTGGTCCGGCTGGGCTTGCTTTCACTGCTCTGGGTTGCCTTCGGCTTGCTGGTATTTGCGTTGATTGAACGCCAGACCCGGCGTTCCGGCACCCTGAGCCATTACTGACCGGGCTGGCAATGAAGCCGGTTGGAATTACCTTGGGCGACCCGGCAGGGGTCGGTCCGGAAATAACCGTCAAGGCGCTAAAAAAAATCGGCGCCCGCGGCCTGCTGCTCATTGGCTCCCGGCAGGTCCTGGAACAGGAAGCCGCCCATTATAATCTCAAGTCTGAATCGCTCCCGTTCATTGACACCGGACCGGTTGGTCGTTACCGATACGGTCAGATTCAGAAAAACTGCGGCGATGCGGCGTTAAAGGCGCTTGAATACGGTGTCACCCTGCTCCGGGAAAACAGCATCGCCGCGCTGGTAACCGCACCGGTCTCCAAAGCCGCACTCCGGCTTGCCGGCTTTCAATTTCCCGGACAGACCGAATTCCTCGCCGCCCGGCTCGGGGTCCAACGCTACGCAATGCTCGCCTGGTCACCACGATTCAAGGTGATATTTGTCACCATTCATCTGCCACTTGCCCGGGTCTCGCAGGAGATTAAAACCGGCCCGGTGCTGGAGAAAATCATCCTCCTGAACCATTTTCTCCATCAAGAAGGGAAACAGCGACCGGCAATCGGGGTCCTCGCCTTTAATCCCCATGCTGACGAGTTCTCGCTGGGTGAGGAAAAAATCATCCGCCATGCGGTCAGTCGGGCAAAACAGCAGGGCATAAATGCCGTCGGCCCATTACCCGCGGACTCGGTATTTGCCCACCTGGACAGTTTTGACGGCTTTGTTGCCATGTATCATGACCAGGCGATGATTCCGGCAAAACTGCTGGCAAAAGGCGCTGGTGTCAATGTGACTCTTGGTCTGGGGAAAATCAGAACCTCACCACTGCACGGGGTTGCTTTTGACATCGCCGGCCAGGGTAATGCCTCTCCCGCTTCAATGATTGCCGCCATCCGGCTGGCGCGCAAACTTTCTCGCGGGTAATCTATCTTCCCTCAGGCGCTGGAAATATAAAAATGTGAGGTGAAGACGGCCAGGGCTGGTTTCAGGCGAGGCTGTTTTGGTGGGATTGGAATGCGAGGGCATTCCTTTGGGCTTTTTGAGGAGGTTGAGATGCCGTACCGTCGCCTGAAACAACCGCCTCCACCTCACCGGGTGGTATTATAATAAAAATGAACCCGCTTGTCAAATATTTCATCAACAGTTTTCCCGGTGTTTTTAACCGGCAATTTACTCCCCCTTTACTACTCCGGTACCATCACTGTTTTCCCGCAATTCAATTCGGCGTTCAGGAATAAACCGGTTGATAATCCAGCTGCCGGACCGTAGGTGCTCGGTAACTCGGCTGGTGGAAAAAAGGAATTGCCCCGGAGTAAAAATCAGAAACAGCAAACTCTGATCGGCAAGGTTGGGGTCGACCGCGCAGCCACTCTGGTGGTGCTGATAAAAAAGGGTATAGACCTCATCGGCAACCTCCTCTGCCGGTTTGCCTTTCCTTCCTAAAGCAGAAAAACCGGCGGCAATTTGCTCATAATCTGCCTCAAGAAACAGATATGTGCCCGGACACGCTGCGGGCACAACCTGAACCGTCTCCTGCTCCGGTTGCACCAGCAACCGCTGCTTCAACCGCGCGGCTTGACGCCGGGCAATATTCAATGGCAGCCTGCTTACTGCGGAGACGACTTTCAAACCGATTAGTCTCCCGGGCTCGGTCAATTTAATGCCTGCCAGTTGACTCTTAAAAGCCGGCTGCGTCTTCAGAACCATCTCTCCCCCGCCGACCGGAAAAAACCCGAATCGGTTTAACTGCACTTCCGCCTGGTAGCCCAGACGCTGAATAAAAGGCAACAGCACCCTTTCCAGATACTCATAAACTGGGCTGAAAGGCACATGGGTTCCGCCGCGCAGCACCGCAACCCCGGGTTCAGGGGCAAAAAGCATAATCGGCAAAACCGTCTGGACTACCAGTGTCACCGCACCGGCACTACCTGTTTCGGCTGCAACATCAACGGTCAATTTTACGGACTCAATCCTGTCCGGTTCAAAAATCAGCTCGGTGGAGCCAAGCACATCACCCTGAACCCGGGCCCGGCAGAGCCGTGCCGCTGCCCGGACACAGGCAAGATGCTGGGGCATTAACCCTGGTCGGGGACGCCGGGCGCGGATGTTTTTGATTACAAACCCCTTTTTCAGAATTGCACTCAGCGCCAGCGCGGTGCGTAACAGCTGGCCACCACCGGCACCGAAACTACCGTCAATTTCCAGCATCACGCCGGAAAATCCTTACTAACTGCCGGGCATTGGCAAGCATATCCTGGTCATTATTGAAAAAAATGTAAGCCGCCGTCGGGGCCTGCTCCAGGATACGGGCGCGGATTTCCCGCAATTCAGCTGCGCTATAATTATGCTGATACCATCCGCTCCGGCCATGCATCCTCAGATATACCTGCCCGGAGGTGTTAAAAATTGTTCGGGGGTAAGCCGGCGCATCAACTGAAACCAGCGTCAGGCCCAGTTCCCCTGCCCAGCCTTCGGTCTTCGGGGTGAACCAGTCCGGGTTCCGGCATTCCAGCGCCAATCGTTTGCCCAGCCCGGTCTGCTCAAAAAACTTCTCAACCTTTTTCTGTGCCCCGGTGTCCAGTGCCGGGTGCAGCTGCAGAAGATAGAAATCCACCAGTTTATCCAGCGGGGCAAAAAGCTCAAAAAACCGCTGCCAGACCTCATATGCCCGCGCGCCCAGCCGGTGCACATGAGTCACCAGCCGGCTGATTTTTACCGCCCAGCGTAGCCCGCGACCCTTTTCCGCCCAGGATTTTACCTGATTGGAAAATGGAAACCGATAAAAGGAAGCATTCAGTTCCACCGCATTCAGCCGACTTTCAGCCACATACCAGTCCAGTGTCCGTTCCGGGTTCCAGTGGTAAAACCAGCCCGAGGTGCCGATGTATACCTTCACCATCTAATCTTAAAATACCGGCCCGTCGCTGTCAACGCCGCTTTCTTGACAGCGGGTCTTAACCGAATATTATTATATGTCAAGCTGTTAAATCCGCAAAGATAGATAATAGTAAAAAAGGAGTAACAAAATGTTAAAGAAAAAGGCAAAAAAGAGCAGTAAAAAAACAACCGCCAAGAAGGCACTGAAAAAACCGGCAGCAAAAAAGAAGGTCCGCACCACCCGGACCCGGCTGCTGCTGGACCAAAAGCGTGCCGACCTCGCCGGACCGGGTGTTGGCACCTATGAAGAGGTGGAGAAGATCCTGCCGAACGACTACCAACCACTGCTGCCCCCACTGCCGCGGATGGATGCCCTGTTTATGGTCAAGGAGTATATTGAAAAGAACCTCTGTCGTGAACTCAACCTCCATATGGTTCAGGTGCCACTGATTGTTGAAAAGGAGTCCGGAGTAAACGACTACCTTGACCGTGACGGTTCCCGCACACCGGTGGAATTCCCTTGTGGCCTTGGCATCTCCCCGCGCATCAACGCCCAGATTGTTCAGGCAGCAACCAAGTGGAAGCGGCTGGCGCTGGCTCAGTTCGGGTGTAAAGTAGGTGAGGGCATCTGCACCGATATGCGTGCCGTGCGCAAGGATTACTTTCTGGACCACGACCACTCCTCCTATGTTGACCAATGGGACTGGGAAAAGGTGATTACCGCTGAGGACCGTAACCTTGACTACTTGAAGGATACCGTTCGGAAAATCTGGAAGGTAATTGTCGGTGCTGCCCACGAGGTTCAGGAGCGGTTCCCGGCGCTGCGGACCGACAAATATCCGCCGATACCTGAAGAGCTGGTTTTCATTCATGCGGAAGAGATTCTTGAGCGCTATCCTGACCTCCCCCGCAAACAACGGGAAACCCGTTTGCTGCAGGAGGTTGCGCCCGCGGTCTTCATTATCGGTATCGGCTATCCGCTCAAGGATGGCCTGCCCCACGAAATGCGGGCAGCGGACTATGACGACTGGATTACCGATACTTCACGCTGGACTGGCAAGGAAACCCATGGACTGAACGGTGACATTCTGGTCTGGAATCCAGTTACCCGACGCCGACATGAACTGACCTCAATGGGCATTCGGGTGACCAAGGAAACCCTGGTTCAGCAGCTGAAGATGGCTGGACAGGAGCATTTCCTGAAACTGCCTTATCATCAGGCAATTCTGAATGACCGGGTCCCGCTCTCAATCGGTGGTGGCATTGGCCAGTCACGAACCTATATGTATTTACTGCGCACCGCTCACTTAGGTGAGGTCTCGGTTACGGTCTGGCCAAAGGTACTCAAGGAAATGTGTGCCAAGCGCAATATCATTGTCCTTGAATAAGCGGTTTGCGCATAAATGGTGAGGGTCACGATAGGTCCAGTTACGCGGCAATTTTGTTGACCGAGCCGTTGTAGTGTACCGGACCTACGTGCCCTCAATTATTAGACTATCAAAATTTATTCCCGGTTTCAAGTGTTTTGCTGGATTTGGGGCTAATTTTATAACTTACAGTGTATTAATCTGTTAAAATACTATATAATTGCAGCACTTTTAGAAAATCTGTTGACAGTTGCCAAGGGGTCAATCAGTAAATATTACCCGCTGAAACTGATGCAAAGCGCCAGCCCGGATTTCCACGGTGTAGACCCCGGGTTTTTCGGGTTTTAATTTAAGTGAATGGCGACCCGGCATCAAGCCCGTAAAACTCATTTGCTCAATTAATCTGCCAGCGGGGTCAATCAGCCGGATTTCCACGGGGGAAACCACCCGCAAATTCATATTCAGCCGGGCAGAATTGCGCGCAATTGTGGGCACAATCGTAAACGGCTCTTCCACCACCTGCTCAGGGAGCTCGTCAACCTGCACTCCATTTCGCGTCCGCACCAGCATTGAATCCACCGTCCAATTGCCGGCGACATCCGACGCCCGGACAACAACCCAGTACTGGCCATCACCAATCAGGCCAGTCTGCCACTTACCGGCGCTATCTGAAGCTTCAATTATTGAGTCGCCGTCGGTGTTGGTAATTATGAAGTAATATACTCGTGCGCTATAGTCACCTAGCGAACGGCAGACATTGTCAGATTTATAAATCACATTCACCAGGGCGCCATCAAGAATGTTTGAGAACTGAACCGAGCGTGTCCAGGGAATCACAACCAGTCCGTCAATCCGGCGAATAGTATACTCAATTTGATAGGGTGCCAGCCGGTCCCAGATCGGACTACCGCTGGTAAAACCAGTTCGGTCAAAAATGCGGGCGATAATGTCAACATCGCCGGACAGTGAGTCCGGGTGAAGATAACGGTTATTCTGATTGTCGCGGCAGAAGGCAAAACGCCAGCCGGAGCGGGCATTCTCAAACACCGGTGGTTCAAGGTCGGTATTTGGTTGAATGATGGTCAGCGGGTTCTGAATAAACCACCAGGTGGGGTTGGGGAACCGTTGCCAGGTGGCACCGGTGTCTGATATCCGGGCGAAGTGGATGTGGTCAAAAGATGAGTCAACGGGCCAGGCTACAAGGTAACCGATTATTTCACCCTCAGTTACTGAATCGCCGAGGTTCTTATGCCAGCGGTTCGGGTCGATATGGGCATAAAGCCAGCCTTCGGCTCTGCCGGTAAAGGTCAACGGCGAGTCGCAGACCGCAATCCGGTAATGCAGCTCAGCCTGAATCGTCCCCCAAGCCTTTACCCAGCCCCGGGCAACCGCCCGAACTTCTACTCCGGAGGTATCTGGAGTTAAAATGTCAATGCCATTGTGAAAATAGGCGCCGCTGCCGTAATTCTGGTATTCGCCCCAGTTGTTACCAAGCGGATGCACCTGATCTATCGGTGGAATTGGCCAGAAGGTTGCAAAAAATATATAAGCAAGCGTCATCATATTCATGAAATATCATTATATCAATTTATTACTCAATGTCAACTTTACAATTATTTTAATAATTGCCTCAATTTAGATTAGAAATAATGTTTTGTAAATTTTTAAATAGATATCTATTTAAAAGATACAGCATTTTATATAAAAATTTAAATCTGGTTGATGGGGTTGCTGACAGTGTTAATAATCTGAAAATCGCTAAAACCGCTTAATGCTTCAGGGGTTGCTCGCACGCTTTTATGTGAATTGTAACTGAAATGTGCGTGAAAAACCATATAGTGAATACAGTCGTTCAGTTTTTCAACCAAATTTCCACTGGTTTTTCAACCGGTTATCCTGTTAAAGCCTATGACTTCAGGTTTTGGCTGAGCTGGTTAAGAGCCGTTGCAAATGCTGGATCCTTTATTTTCATTTCGGAAATTTTATCAATGGCATGCATAACGGTCGTATGGTCTTTGCCACCCAAAATGTACCCGATGTCTTTTAATGAAAGGCGCAAAAGTTCGCGCAACAGATACATAGCGGTCTGCCGTGCAAGCGCAACCCTTTTGGTTCTTATTTGCCCCTTAAGCTCGGCAACCGGAATCTGAAAGTGTTCTGCTACCGCATTGAGAACCCGGTTGGCATCAAGAGGCTTTTCAGCTGAAACCAGGTCTTTCAACGCTTCATCAGCCAGTTCAGTGTTCAGCTCCCTGCCGGTAAGTGAATGAAGCGCAATCAGCCGGACCAGTGTGGCTTCAAGGGTGCGGATGTTGGAACGAACCCGGGCGGCAATATAAACCGCTAGCTCTTCTGGCAGATCAAAACCTTCAAGCTGTGCCTTTTGCAGGAGAATGGCAACTCGGGTTTCAAGGTCTGGGGGTTGAATGTCAACAACTAAGCCGCTGCCCAGCCTGGAAATAAGCCGCTCCTGTAAGGTAGGTATATCCTTTGGTGGACGGTCACTGGTAAACACCACCTGACTGCCAGCATCCTGAAGCGCATTGAAGGTATAGAAGATCTCTTCCTGAAGGCTTTCCTTGCCCACCAGATAGTGAACATCATCAAGCAACAGTAAGTCCAGCCCCCGGTACTTGTTTTTAAACTCCACCCGCGTGTTTCTGCCGATTGCCTGGATTAACTCCAGAAACAGCGCCTCGGCTGGAGTATAGCAGAATCTAAGACCCGGATAGGTTGCGATGGCAGCATGGCCAATCGCTTGGAGTAGATGGGTTTTGCCTAAGCCGACACCGCCATAAATGAATAACGGGTTATAAGCCCGCCCCAGATTCTGGGCGACATTGCGCGCTGCTGCACAGGCAAGCCGGTTTCCTTCGCCAACGATAAAGGTGTCAAATGTGTAACGGGAACGAAGACGGTAAGGCGAAGCCTGCACTGACTGCGTCACTGGTTCAACCGGCTTTTCCAGCACCTGAACACCACCAGTAACCACGAATTCAATCCGCAGATTACGACCGGTAACATCCTTTAATGCGAAGAGGAGATCAGTCAGATAGTGATGCTGAAGCCAGTCACTGAAAAAGCTGTTCGGGACACCCACCCGAACCACACCATCGGTAAACTCCACGATCTTTGTTGGCTTCAGCCAGGCATCAAACGCTTCAGAGCTTATTTTGGATTTCAGCACCTCAAGGGCGGCAGCCCAAACATCATCAGTGGTCATAAATTAACAGCGACGCACAAGTTTTCTTCATTTTTATCAACACAGTTATCCACATCTAACAGCAGGTTAAGATGTTTATACAAAAGAAGATACAACACAGGGCACAACTCTGTCCACACATTTTATTGCGGCTTACTTTAAACCAGACTCAATATTATATTATTCCAGATTTAAGTCAAGAAACAAACTGCCAGATTTCAAAAAAAAATTTAAGATTACTTAACCGCAGCAATTATCTGTCCCAGAGCAATGCCACCGTCATTCAGCGGAACTGCCCGATTAAAAAACACCTTGAACCCTGCCTTTCTAATGGTGGAGACAGCAACGGAACGCAGGAGACGGTTTTGCATACTGCCACCAGAAAGGCATACGGTGCGAACCCGATAACGGTGGCAGAGTTTGATTACTGCCTGAGATAGCACCCCTGCCAGCCGAAGATGAAACCACCGGGCAATGGCTGCTGGTGGTTCCTGATTCAAGATCCCGTTCACCATCGCCAAAAGAAAAGGTTTTGGGTTAATAATCAGTCGTCCGTTTGCGCAGTAAAACTGCTGATGCTCATTAAGTTTAAGCCGGGATGTGTTTTTGCTCTGGCTGGCTGCTGCCTCAAGGGCAATCGCCGGTTCGCCATCAAATGTTGCCTGGCGGCAGATGCCAGTAATGGCGGCTGCGGCATCAAACAGCCTGCCCAGACTGGATGTGGTAACCGGTGGACTTTTGATGACGCCTGCCGGATTCAGACCCAGCCTGGTTATCACTTGGGGGCTCAATCCACACTGGAAAAGATAACTGACCGCAACCTGAACCGGGTTGGCAACTATATTGGCACCAGCCTGATGTTGCAGATATCCGAGATTGCCAATCCTCTGCCAGCTTAAATCCTTATTAATCAGCAGGAATTCACAACCCCAGATAGCACCATCCACGCCATAGCCGGTACCATCTGCTGCCAGCCCGAGCACCGGTCCGGACAACCGATGTTCTGCCATAACCGACAGGATGTGAGCATAATGGTGCTGAACCTGGATTAGCCGGGCACGGTATCGGATCGCCAGCCTTCTTGCCAGCAGGACCGAGTTGTAATCTGGATGAAGGTCACAGACCACCAATTTTGGTTTAATTCCGGTCCAGCCACTCAGCCGTTTCAGAGCAGAGATAAAAAATGCCTCAGCCTCAGCGGTGTCCAGTTCACCAATGTGCGGTCCGAAAAATACCCGATTGCCTTCAGCAAGCGCAAAGCAGTTTTTTCCATCCGCACCCACCGCTAGTGCCGGATGTTTCACGTGAAACATTGAGCCAAGATTTAACGGCTGAGGAACATAGCCACGGCTACGGCGGACAATTAAAGGTTTTCTGGAGTCAATCTGGACCACTGAATCGTCACACCGGTTGGCAATCTCCCGGTTGTGGACCAGGGCGAAATCAAAAAGTTTGTTGAAGCGGTTTAAAAGGGTATGCTCATCAATGGCAATTGGCTCATCACTGAAGTTGGCACTGGTCATAACCAGGACCGGCTTAACTGCGCCCAGCTGTTTAAGCTTTTGAAACAGAATAAGATGTAACGGTGTATAGGCACACATTACACCGAGTGCGGGATTGTCCGGTGCGATTAACTGCGACACCGGTATTTCAGGACTGCATTTTTTCGGCAGGAGCACAATTGGTGCTGCCGGAGATTTCAATACCTTTACCGCACCGCTGGAAAGATGGCAGAACCGGCGTGCGGTTGCCGGCTCGTCGACCATTAATGCCAGGGGCTTCCGGCTCCTTTCCTTTCTTTTTCTGAGAGTTAAAACCGCCTGGTCATTGGTGGCATCGCAGGCAAGGTGAAATCCGCCCAGCCCTTTAACCGCCAATATCTTGCCTTTAAGTAGTAGCCTGGCAGCATTAAGTAGTGGGTCACCCTTTATTTCCCTGCCTTTATGGTCAACGAGTCTGACCACTGGACCGCATATTGGACAGGCAATTGGTTCGGCATGAAACCGCCGGTTTGACGGTTCGTTATACTCTTTCTGGCAATCAGGGCACATCCGAAAGCTTTTCATTGTTGTTCGTTTGCGGTCATAGGGCAGGTTGAAAATTATGGAGTAACGGGGCCCGCACTGGGTGCAGTTGATGAATGGATAATAAAACCGGCGGTCAGTTGCGGTAAAAAGCTCCTGCCGGCAGTTTGAGCAGATATTGAGGTCAGGCAGAACCAGCGCCCGGATTTCCGCAGCTTGCTTTCGGCTGCTGATGATGGTGAACCGGCTAAACTTCTGCCCCCTTTTCCAGCTGAACTTGACCCGATCAATCTGGGCGAGCGGCGGTGGGTTTTTCAGCAGCGCCTGATAGAACCTTTTCAGGTTTTTCCCCTGAGCAAAGATTACCACTCCAGAGCTGGTGTTAGCAACAATGCCCTTAATTTGATATCTGTGAGCCAGGCGGTAAACAAAGGGCCTGAACCCTATTCCCTGAACCTGGCCGCTGAGTTCAATCTGTGCGGTCGGAATAAGCCTCGGCTTATTGATGTAAGCTATTGTATTTTAATTGTTTATCCTGTGGCTCCTGGAGTTCGGGCTCTTCCTCTTTTGTTTCATAGATGTTTTTGTCATCCTTCTTTTTGACCAGCACTCCAATAAGAGCCACATTGCCCGAATACCAGACCGATAATCCATAGGCAAGCACCAGCACGGCAATGCCATAGGCGCAGACGCTCAGCAGCACCGCACCGAGATAAATGCCCCAGTGCGTGCTTTCCCAGAATAACGGGCTCATAGCGCCTTTGATTCCGTAAAGATTCATTTCCCAGACCAGCAGCCGGTGCAGTGGTGACAGAAGGCCCCAGCTGGGCACATTAATCTGAAAGATGAAGCTGACGCCGGTGAGCATCTCAGAATAACTTCCACCCATAAATGTGCTCAAAATCAGCGAGCCGATGCGCACCGCCAGGCTTGATGCCAGCCCAAGCAAAAGTGAACCCAGTTTTGCCAGAAAACCGAGCACCGCTGTGAACCAGATAAGCCTTGCTGGTTGCTCGTTGATGCAGGAGAAAATTTCAAACAGGGTGTCAAAGGTGTCATTGCCCATTGCTCCGACCACGCTCGGTCCGAGAAACAAAGTCCACAGAAGAACGATTAAAAGATAAACGATAAACAGCGAGGCAAAAAATGCCGGAATTGCCAGGATACCAACCAGCAGTGGACCAATGTAAGGTATTGAACCAACGGCACTTAATATTAAGCCGGCGATAACGAGCACCAGAATGAAGGCGATTAGCAGCAATGGGCTGCCGATTATGGCGCCGGCATTGTTCAGGGCAAAACGAAAGGCTTCACCCGCCTCGTAAAACTCATTGCCCCGCAACTGCTCAAAGGTGACCTTGGAAACTGCGGCACCGGTGATTAATAGCACGAGCAGAAGCCAGAGCACTCCCAGGCCATAAATGAGCCAGGAGAACCAGGGAAACGGCAGGTTGGGCGAAGGAAAGGGCAGGAGCCGGAATGTTTCCCAGACCGAAATCCAATCATTACCCGCAACCAGATGGGCAAGATAGGTGAGGATGGTGTAACCGGCGAAGCCAAAAAGAAGTCCGAGCGTCAGCATCCCCACCTTTTTGGCGGAAAAACCCAGCCGGAGCGCCCGGAAAATATCCTTATAATTAAACAGCGGTCCACTCATAACTACACCTCCTTTTTATTTCCACCAGACCCGGATAATCCAGAAAAGGAGAAAAAGCAGGCCGGCCCAGAGCAGCCAGATAGTCCATCGGAGCGGCAAACGGTAGCGGCGCTCTGGAAACAGCCGGCGATGAAAATTTATCATTACTTCTTAATTTTGCATAAGATTTGATATTTGTCAATGGCAGACGACCAGCCGGATTGCGGGTGCGGTTCTACCCTCCTGACGGCAGAAGTAAACACCGGGTGCGACCATCCGGCCCTGAAGGTCTTTGCCAGTCCAGACCGAACTGTTAACCCGCGCAACCTTTCGACCCCCGGGATCATAAATGCTCCAGGCGGTGGTTTGAATTTCGCCGCCGACAACGAAATAAAAAGGCGGTCGGCCGATGGTCGGGCTGACCTGAGCCATCAGGTGAGCTGTGCCGGACTGGGCGATACCGGTCTGGGGCTGGGCACCTGCCAGTTTGGCGATGGTGGCAACCGCGGCGCGGATTGCCTCGGTTGCCATCAGCCAGTTGTTGGTGCCGCATTCAGTAAAATATAAAGGTCCGATGGTGTCGCCGATGGTGTGATACTCAGGGGTAAAATCGTGCTCAATACCGCACAGGGCAGGATAACCCCGCTGCCAGAATGAATGATGGTCAGAGTAAGGCGCCGAATTAACCAGCCGGCGTATTGGTTTGAGCGCGGTGTAGGTGCGGGCGTTGGCGATAAATGAGTCCACGAGCCAGGCACAGGCCGGGCTGGAGATTTTGCCGATGACCTCGAATGAGTCCAGGTTCTGCCGGCCGTAGGAGACCATATCGAAGTTTAATGCCGCCCGGATGGAATCGCCGCGCCGGGCAGCCCGGCGGCAGAAGCTGTCCGAGCCCCAAAGCCCCTGTTCTTCACCGGTAAAGCCGATAAAGTAAACTGAATAGGCAAAGTCAATGTCCTGAAACACCCGCGCCGCCTCCAGCACCGCGGCGGTGCCGGAGGCGTTGTCGTCCGAGCCCGGGCAGTGCTGCGGTGCATAGTCCGAGGTGTTGTCAATGTGTCCGCAGAGGACATAAATCGGATTGGGGTTTAGCCGACCCGTTTTTACGCCGATGACATTCGGGGCATAGCCGGTCCGATAGGTTTCCAGGGCGGTGGAGTCGCAGCCATAGGCGACGAGCCGGTTCCGCATCCACTCAACCGCTGCCCGACAGGATTCGGTTGTTGAATACCGGGTGTAGAAATCTTGAAGGCGCCGAATATGGGCAAGCACCGAATCCGGGTTGACCCGGGACACCAGTTCCAGCACCAGACTTTCGGAAACCGCAACCGGCGGGGGCAGCGGTGCTTCTGGATAAATGGTCAACGGTTCCAGCGCGAGCCGGCATAGTTCCACTGGCAGACGGTTGAGGCTGGGCAGTGCGGACTCATCAGTGGCGAGCAGGATGCCAGCAGAGGTTGTCCCGAGAATCGTGCCGTACCGGCTCAAGTTGTGCCGGTCAAACCCGGGCCTGGTCTGAACATAAAACAGTTCCTTTCCTTCAGGCAGGTCAAACTTTTGCACTGCGGCACCGAGTTGCTGGAGACGGATTAACTCCGGCTCATCTGCCTGGACGAGCCAGCAATCTTCAAACTGGGCGAGTACCCGGAAGTGCTGTTGCATCAGGGTGGCGTCGTTTAGACCCTGGTTGGTGCTGACCAGAGCCAGAAAATCTTTTGCAAATAAAAGGGAAACGGTCGTGATGGTGAAAAAGAAAACGGTTAAAGTTTTATTCACTGCTTCACTCCTTTCAATAAAAGATTAATGCGCCCGGGCAGGATGTCAAATCGGCAAAGCCAGCACCTTCCCTTGACCAGATTTTTCTTGACAAGAGCGAGCGAGGGAGTCTATTATAATTCATTCGCCGCCGGATTTCAGACCCTGCGGTGAAAGGAATAAAGATGGTAAGTGCCAAAACCCCTAACAATAGGTTAGGTAAAATTGGACTGGTGGCGCTGGCGGTGTGCCTTTTGTGTCTATTACTGCCAGTTGTAGCATCCGCCCGCACGCAGACCTATGTGATTATAGGGAAATGGGTGGAGGGAAGTTCAGTGTTTTGCCCCGACCCTGACACAGCAGTATGTGCGCTTGTTCGCATGATGTTAGATGACAATTATCACCTGATTGTAGAATCTGTAGAACCTGACAGCTATGGACACCACCTGTTCGATGTCTGGCTAAATACCCCCTGGCCCGAGGACTCTACCCGTGTTCAGGGTAAAGACCTTGATTATCAGCGCATCGTGCCGATTGAATGACCCAGCACAAACCATCTTGGCGGGTAAGGGGGAGGTTCTTTTTCCTCCTCCTTGCCCTTATTATTGGTTCGGTTCCTGGCGCCTCGCCCCGGGAAATGGAGAACACAAAAATATGGCAGGCACAAAACAGCAACAAGACGGTAGCCCGATTCTTACGGAGCCTTCCGGTCAGCTACCGGTCTGACACCGTGTATCTCATACTTTTAGACCCGATGCGTGCCCCGAGGATAGAATGCGGGATAAACCCCTTCATCCACCTTCTCCGTAAGTCGGGTGTAAAGTCCGACATCATCACGCTTGTCTTCTGTCGGCAGCGGCGGGCAGCAGAGAGGTATCTGCAGAAAAGAAACTTTCTCAGCGACTACAATATCATTGTGGACAATGACCAGGGGTTCTTGAACTCGTTTGTTTTCAATCGGGACGGGGCTGGAGTGCTATTTGCTGCCAAATTTTTGGTTAAGACCGGGGAACTATTAGCCTCCTACCCTATAGGTATAATTGATTCCGCAACCGTTGCCTGGTTCGTGCGCGACAACTCCAGACCCACTTCCCCAGAACCAGCCAGCCGGCGTCTGCCAAGAATAAGGCTTAAGACCGACCGTTTTCCCCTGCGCTGTGATCGGAAACTGAGATTAGTAAGCGACGAAGAACACCCGCTCTCAACCGCGTTATGGATGAGCATTAACCCTTCAGGCAATCGTTTGGCATTCAGTGATAAACTCACTGGCTTCATCTACATCTTTGACCTGAATTCCGGGAGATTGAACAGCCTCTTATTTCCAGACTCAACCGAGGAGAGAAAATTCTCTCCCGGGATGCCAGAGCATGTCTACCGGTTTATGAAACAGGGCGATATGGCACTGTATCTTGGCCATGCCTTTCTTGACGACACCACACTGCTAATTTCAGCCTCCCTGCCCAGGGTCGCACCGATAATCTGGCAGGGCGATTCGGACTATGCCTTTTACAACACCCCCTGTTTTATAAAGAAAAGGGTGTTTGACAATAAACTCCTGAATTGCTATTGTATCCACCCTTTACCCGATACCATTCCGCTCGGATTCTCTCATCCCTCACCCTCATTTCTTTTCCAGGCTGGGGTCGTATTTCTACCCTACACAAGGGGCTGGCCCAAAGGAAGCTATACGCTCACGGAAAGGGTGCCCTTAGAGGACAATCCGTTTGCCGACGAGTTCTACCAGCGCCATCTCTACCTGTTCGCCGCTTACCGGCCATCGGGTGAGTTTATGAACCTGTGGGGCAAATTAAGCGAACGGGCTCAGCAGCTCCGGCTTGGCTATTTCCGAACTGTCCCACCATTAGCCAGATTCCGGGACCAAAGATATTATCTGAGTGACGGACGCTCTGGAAAAATATATATTTACAATCAGGATGCGGTGCTGATTGACTCCATCAGACTCTTTGATGACCCGCCACTGGTATTTCCCGGAGTAGACCGAGCAAAAAACCCGGAGCTTTATCTTTCCGAGGCGCTAAAAATTAACTTCCGGGCTGAGATTAAGGATTTCCTCGTCACCCCGGACTACTGCTATGCCCTGTTGCTCTGGGATGAGAACCGGCCAATTGTTTACCAGGTGAAGCTCAAAGACCAGACCGTCAGGAGATATGCCCTTCCGCTCCGGTACCAGGGCAAGGAGGTGAAATATTACCTCTTGCGCGAAACTCGCTCCGGCATCTCCGCGGTTGCGCTGCTGGAATCGCCAGCTGAAACCTGGTACTGTGAATTCAGACTTCCCTGATGAGGGCTCAGGCATTTGCGCCGCAACCGGTAGATTTTCCCTTGCCGGGATAACACCAGGTGTTTATCTGGTGAAAATCCAGACCACCCGGGGCAAATCAACCCGAAAACTTGTTGTCCGTTAGCATTTAATTTTTTCTCCTGTTCAACCACAGGCAACAGGCAGGATTTGACATTGGCTTTTTTGCGGCAATATTGTTAGTGTGAGCAAAATAATACGGGCAACGCCGGGGTTGGTGCTGCTGGTGCTGAGCACCGGGTTCTGCCAGTCCGGGGTGTGGTATCTCACCCGGGGGTATAACCGGGCTGACGATGCCTGGGGGGTCGGGGTTGACAGTCAGGGTTATGTTTACTGGGCAACAACCGAATGGTTACCGGACTCCAGTTATAATGACATTTTTATTTATAAAATTGACTCCGCTGGCCAGGAGTTGTGGAAAAGCCAGCGTCTGGGTGGCCAGTTTAATGAGGTGGCATTTATTGTGAAGGTGAAAGAGCCTGCTGTTTATGTCGGCGGAAGGATTAATGTTAGTGGTGCCAGCGGGAATTCGGACCTGCTGGTCGTTGCCTGCGAGCAGAGCGGAGACACACTGACTCGGAACTGGTTATACAGTTGGGACCTGGCTGGTTTTTATGAGGAGGTGGACGGGCTCTGGGTCCGCGATTCGGCAATTTATGTTTCCGGCTGGGCTTCGCCGACGCGATTGGACCAGGATATCGTGATTCAGAAGCTTGATGTGAATGGCCGCAGGCTCTGGAGCCGGGTCTGGGCTGGAACCGGTATTGAAGGGGCAAATGGTCATCTGGCGGCTGATGAGCAGACACTTTACATTGGCTCCCATTACGGTCCGCTCAACCGGGGGGATGGGCTGCTGATTGCCTTTGACCAGGACAGCGGCAATTACCGCTGGTCTGAGACCTGGGGCAGGCCGGACTCGGATGATGCCATTTACGGTCTGGAGATGAGTGCCGATTCTTTTTTATATGCGGTCGGTCCATCACCAATGGGGCTGGGTATTTATTCGGATATAAATCTGATTAAGTTTACGAGAACCGGCACGAAGTTATGGGAGCGGCGCTGGGGCGGACCAAGGCATGAGTCCGGACGGGCAATTGCCATTGATGGTGACAGTGTGATTTACATTGCGGGCAGCACCAGCAGTTATGGCGCAGGTCAGGGGGACATCTTTGTCCTTAAATATAATTCTGCCGGCACCCTGCTTGACTATCAGGTGTGGGGCGGTGCGGGTGATGACCTGGTTTACGACCTGGCACTTGCGGGTGATTATCTTTATCTTACTGGCTCAACCAGCAGTTTCGGTGCCGAGGATATTGATGCCCTGCTGGTTAAGGTGGAGAAGCGCACCCTTGCCTTTCCGGATACGCTCCTGGGCGCGGGTGAAGAGATAAGCCGGGGTGAGCAGGTTTGCCGGTTGAGCGTTGCCAGTCCGGTTTTCAGGCGGGCTCCGGTTTTCTTTTCAATTCCCAAGCCCGCACTGGTGGAACTAACCCTTTTTGACCTTCAGGGTAGGAAAATGTTAACCCTGATTAACCGGCAACTTGCTGCTGGAAGTTACAAGGTTGAACTGGCACCAGCGACGCTGAACACCGGAGTTTATTTTATAAGGTTAAAAGCCGGGCAAATCGCCCGGTATCGCAAAATAGTGGTTCAGCGCCAATATTAATTGCGTAAATTTAGATTAGTTATTGAATATTAAATAGTTACAAGTAATGACCCGGTTTTGAGACCCACCCCCGGGGTAGTCCCGGGGACGGTCTCCCCAACTGTTTCCGTGAGGTTATTCAGGATGACCGGTATCGGGCTCGGGAGCAGGACGGTCTTAACCGGTCCGGTGAGCGCCGGGATGAGTGGGGGGTTGATTGTGATGGTTGCCACGGGATTGGTGGTTTGGCGGTTAGTGGTGTGCGGGGTTAAGAGGATGGTAATGGTTCTGATATATGGCCGGGTATTCAGGACCAGTGGTTCAGCGGCTGGGATTACCGCACCCGGGATTTATTTGAGGATGAGCAGTTTGTTGATTTTGCTGCCGGACAGGACAAAGTAAACTCCGGGTGCGGGCCTGGTCCGGTTCAGGGGTATTTTTCTGCCGGTGATGTCAAGGGCGGTTAATTCCGGGGTTGAGGAGCTGGTTAATGTTGCTACCCCGGGATGGTCAGCACCCGGGGCTGAGGAACGGAAGAAGAGTCCCCGAGCAAATGGATAACCGTAATGGCTGAAAAGCGCACCTGGGGGCAGGATTCTGGGCCGGGCACCAAAGACCAGTGCATTTACCCGCGGGTTGTTGATTTTTAGCGGACCAGACCAGAGTTCAGGCGCATAGGCGCGGGCATAGTGGAGGTAGAGAACCGTCGGGTCGTTCTGACCCTTTGCCCCGGCATTATACACCAGCCAGGCGGAGCGGGCATCGGCAGTCAGTGCGGGCCACCATTCGTCAACAAACGGTTCACCAATAATGACTGGTGGAGCAAAGGAGTTGCCGCCGTCGGTTGAATGGGTGAGGCCGATGTCAAGCTGTTCGGTGTCCCGGTGGGCAACCGTCCAGGCAATCCAGAGCGGTGCGCGCCAGGGTGGGCTGGTGTCCGCCTGGACCACCTGAGGGTCAAAGCACTTTTCACCGGTGGCGGCAATGATTTTCAGTTGTTCCCAGCGGCTGGGGGCACCATAATGGCGGTTTCGGGAGTAGTGAATTTCCCGGCCATTGAGGGCAAAGCGCCAGACACAGTGCAAAACCGAGCCGGCGCCGAAGTAGAGGCAGGGGTCAAGGCAGTTGTAGAACTCCTGGGTTGTTTCCCAGGTTGAGCCGTAATCAAGCGAGCGGGTGAATCTGCCATTGGCACCAGTCCGGTGCTGGTTTACATAAAGACAGTAAAGGTAGTAGTGGCGGTATGAGTCAACAGTAGCGGTGAACCGGTCAATTGTGTCCGGTCCGAGCGCAACCGGCAGAAGTTGCCAGGTGTCGGTATTGGTTTTCAGGCGCAGGAGATAGAGGTCACCCCCGGCAGCGGTGTCAAGGAAAAACAGATAAAGCCAGGCAGAATCGGCTTTCGGTGCGAGCAGTTCCAGTTGCCGGGCAGGTGCCGGTATCGGAATGGTAAACAGGTGGTCCCAGGTGTTGCCGGCAGTGGTTGAGCGGTAAAATTTAATTACTGGCTCCGGAGGTGCGAGGGCAACATAGATGGTGCCCGACGGTCCGGTGGCGCCGGCAAATGCCCGGACCAGCAGGCTGTCAATCTGGATCTCATTGTAAGTGCTGCCGGTTGCAGGCAGGATGGCAGGGCCGGGGGAAAAGTATGCTTTTGTCAGTTCCGGGTAGTGCAGGCAAGGACCGGAAAGGGTAAGTATCAGGATAACTGCGTAAATGCCTGGCAAGGGCATAAGTTAAATTAACCAGCAGGGGGTTAAAGTCAATGTTTAACAGAGCAAAACAGAAAAATTCGGCAGTTGATTTTTCTTGAGCGGTGAATTACCGCAGGTATAATAAGGTAAGCGGAGATGGTTATGGTCAGCAGGGAGCGTCGGCCGGTTGTTCTTGCAGTTTATGACCGCCCGGCACGGTTTCAGGCGCTGGTTGATGGTGCCTCCGGGCTGGACAATGGCAGGCTGGCACAGGAGTTTGATTTTATTTTCTGCGACAGTCTGGATGGGGTGAAAAACTGGTACCGGCGCAATCCCGGGGTATATGTGGCGGCGGTGATAATCGGGGTTGATTTCAGTGAGGTGGACAGCGAGCAGAAGCTGGCTTCCTTTCCGCTGGGAATCCGTCCGGCTGGTGTGGCGCTGGATGTCAAACGGCTCCAGGGCTTTATCATCTATTATCATCTGCGCCATTTTAATATTGAGCCGATTGCACCGGTTATACTGCATCTGAGCGGTGAGATGGTGCTTGAGCCGGCGCATTATATTGATTTCATCCATGTGCCGGGTACCGGGGAATGCCATTTCGGCGGAATGGAGCCAGGGGAGGCGAATGCCTGTCTGGACATTCTGAATAAACTGGACCGGTGTGCGCTCCGGCCATTGAGTGAAGAGCAGCGGTTAGTCTGGCGGGAAAGGCACAGTATGGTGATCGGCCGGTCAAGGCGGATGGCGGCACTGGTGCGGGAGATTGAGTGGTCAGCCCCGACCGACAGCATTGTGCTGGTGCTTGGTCCGCCGGGCTCGGGCAAGGAGCTGGTTGCCCAGGCGATTCACCGGTTGAGTTATCGCTATTCGGAAAAGGAGCCGGGGAGAAAAGAGCTGTTGACCGTTCAGATGACGGCGATGGAAAAGAACCTGTGTGTTGACGAGTTGTTTGGTCATGAAGCCGGTGCATTTACCGATGCCCGGACCGCCCGGGCCGGGATTTTTGAAACCGCCCGGGGGTCAACGGTGTTTCTGGATGAAATCGGTGAAATTGACCATGAGGTTCAGAAGAAGTTACTCCGGGTGATTGAGTATCGGCGGATTAAGCGGCTGGGCAGTTCCCGGGAAACGGAAACCGATGTCCGGATTATTGCCGCCACCAACCGGACGATTGAGGAACTCCAGCAGCGTTTTCGCAGCGACTTTTACACCCGGCTGGTTCAGCAGTGTATTGTCGTGCCTTCGGTAACTGAGCGCTGGGCAACAGAAAAGAGGGAGGTGGTGGAAAGTGATATTGCGGAATTTTTTGACTTTTTTAGCACCCAGAAGAATAGAAGCCCCTATGTCCGGCAGAAGATTCAGCCGGATTTGACCGCAGTCCGGTTTCTGACCCAGATTGTGCTCCAGCACCTTTCGGGTGAGCGGCCACTGTTCAATGCTGGCAACATCCGGACCCTGCGGGCAGTCATTCTTCAGGCATATGACCGGGCGCAGTATGAGAATGCGAGGAGTATTGGTGCCGGACAGGTGGCAACCGCGGTCGCACAGTTTCAGGCTCAGCTTGCCCGCACAGCACCCGCGGTTCGGGCTGGGGATGTTGGTGGTTTGAGTATTGAAAGGGTCTTTGGTTCGCTCAGGCTGGCAGAACTGGAAAAACTGGCAATCCGGGAGGCGCTGATTAAATCCGGCGGCAACCAGAGCCGGGCAGCAGAAATTTTAGGCATTCACCGGGACACCCTTAGAAACAAAATTAAAGCCTATGGCATTGGCTGAAAAATCAGGCTCTTTTTTGATGGTAAATTCTGGTTGATTGCTGAAAAATCCGGCATTTAAATTCAGGAAATATTGGGACCATCAATATAAGTTGTTTTAATTTAATAAGTTCTTGAAAATTTATCTATGGCACAAAATTTGCTATTTAAATAAATGCCTTTTGACCGAGCCTGATACAGGGAGGCTTTTGCAGGAGGGTGTCGCGCTCAGCGTCCCTGCTCTATGTCCATAGAGAAGGGACCTTTAAGGGACGGTGTGCCAGTGCCTACGGCACACCGTCTTTTTCTTTTAAGTATCAGTGGCAGGATGGAAAAAGTGGTAATAAATGCGCTATTGACATCGGAAACTGTTTGTTTATCTTTATTTAAGGACAAGTTGTTATGAAAGGATTTTTGAAAGAGGTTATTGACGGTCTGGCAGTTGATTATGCGGACATCAGGGTGGAGGAAACCGAGACCACCAGGCTGGTCCTGCGGGGTAAGGAGCTGGATGATGCGGGCTTGAGTTTTGAGCGGGGCGGTTGCCTGCGGGTTTTTTATCAGGGGAACTGGGTCATTGCCAGTTTCAATGTGGTTGATGAAGGGCTGAAGGAGCTGGCAGACGAACTGGCAATTCAGGTTCAGGAGCTGCCACCACGAGAGGGCGGGTTGGTGAGCCTGCCCGCGTTTGAGGAGGTGCTTCGGGTGCCCAAAAGTGAAGACCCGAGAACGGTGCCGCTGGCAGAAAAGGAGCAATTGATTCGCAATTACAATCAGATTCTGCTGAAGAGTCCGCGGGTGGTCAGCACCGTCTGCGCCTATCTGGATAGCCACAAGACCGTTTACTGGTATTCAAGCGAGGGGCGTTATATTGAGCAGGAGTTTGTGCGCAGCGGTTTTTCCTGTCAGGCAATCGCCCGGGACGGAGCAAACATCCAGACCTACGGTGAGTCGTTCGGTCGGGCAAAGGGATTTAGATCGCTGCTGGGCAAAGAGATGCTGGTAGAGCGGGTGGCAAAAATCGCAGTTGATTTGCTGAGGGCGGAGCCGATCAGTGCCGGGCGTTACACGGTGATTGTTGACCCGCTATTAGGAGGGGTTTTTGCGCACGAGGCGTTTGGTCATCTGAGTGAAGCGGATCACATTGCCGAGAATGAGCGGTTGAAGGTGCTGATGCGGAAGGGGACGAGATATGGCGTGGATGAGTTGACAATTGTTGACGACCCGACGCTGCCGGATGAAAATGGTAGTTATCGGTATGATGATGAAGGGGCGCCGGCGCAGCGGACCGAACTGGTGAAGAACGGAGTGATCGCTGGCCATCTGCACAGCCGGCAGACCGCTTATCTGATGGGCGAAGGGGTTACCGGTAATGCCCGGGCAGTCAGTTACCGGTTTGCGCCGATTGTGCGGATGAGTAACACCTTTATTATGCCCGGGGAGAAGAGGCTGGAGGAGATGCTGGCGGAGGTGAAGGATGGGCTTTATGTGGTCGGGAGCCGGGGCGGTATGACCGAGCTGGAAACATTTACCTTTTCTTCCCAGTATGCTTATCGGATTGAAAACGGCAGGCAGACGAAGATGGTGCGGGATGTCACCCTTGCCGGTAATGTTTTTGAGACTTTAAAGAATATTGATGCCATTGGCAACGACCTGATAATTTATGGCGGTCTGGGGGGATGCGGCAAGAACAACCAGGCGCCGCTACCGGTGACCACCGGTGCACCCCATATCCGGATTCGCAATGTGGTGGTAGGCGGCAGATAGGGGTAGCGGTGCGGGTGGTTCCAAACGGTTAGCCAGGGAGGACGGATGAGGCTTGAGATTCTGGATCTGGTCCGGGATCGGGTTGAGCAGGCTGATGTGTATGAAAGTGAAGTTGACATCACCGAGGTGGAGTTCCGGCAGGGCAGACTTTTCTCCACCGAGACCAAACTGACCCGGGGCTGGGGTCTGCGGGTAATCAGGAATGGGAGGCTCGGTTTTTCTTCAAGTACCAATCCGGAGCGGCTGGAGGAGTTCTGTCAGGCGGCGGTTGATGCGGCCGCTTTTGGCCCGAGTGTGCGCTTTACCCTGCCCGAACCGGCAGATTTGCCACCGGTGCAGACGCTGGACAACCGGGTGCTGTTAGTGACGGTGGCGAAGTTGCGCGAGTGGGGGCGGGACCTGATTGATGCCCTGAATTCACGGATGCCGGAGTTGAAGGTGGATTTGAAGTTCAGCCGGTGTTACCGGGATGTGGGGGTGGCAAATACCAGCGGTCTGGACTTCAGTTTTCAGCGGGCAGAACTGGAGGTGAGTATTGACGGGCTCCTGGTACAGGACGGTATTTTCTGGGTGTCCGATTATGTTAACCTTTCCAACGGGCAGGATTTTCCCCTGGAAGCGGTGGCGGAGCGAATGATTAATCTCGCCCGGCTTGCCAAGGAGAAGGCGGTAATCAAAAGCGGCGAGTATCCGGTGGTGGTGATGCCGTCCGCACTGCCGCATTTGCTGCTACCCCTGGTGGTGGCGGTGAACGGCAAGCACCGGCAGAAGGGAACATCACCACTGATTGGCAGAGAGGGACAGGCGGTGTTGAGCGAGAAAATTACCCTGGTGGACAACCGGCTTCGTCCGTTCGGGACCGAATCGGCACCATTTGATGGTGAAGGGGTGCCAGCAAGGAAAAATTTGCTGTTTGAGAAAGGAGTTTTCAGGGGTTTTGTATTTGATCTCACCACCGCTGACGCCTGCGGGATGCGCACCACCGGTTCCGCGGTCCGGAGTTACAGTAGTCTGCCTGCACCCGGGCTGAGCAATATTGAGCTAATCTCCGGTGATGCGGAGCTGGAGGAGGTAATCCGGGGAATTCAGGCCGGGCTGATTGTTTACGGTTTTCTGGGCGGCGGGATGTCCAACATCCTGGCGGGCGAGGTGACGCTGAATGTATCCTGCGGTTACAAGGTGGAAAACGGCCGGATTGCGGGCCGGGTCAAGGATGTGAGCGTTGCCGGTAATGTGTATGAGCTGTTTCAGCGGGTGGCGGCGGTGGGAAGAGACCAGCGCGACTTAGGTAATTACTTTGTCCCGTTTGTTCAGTTTTCCAGTTTCAAACTGGCGTGTAAGGAGTAAAACAGGAGGGCGGCAATGGCAGGGGAAAATCGGAAAAAGATGGAAACAGCGAAGGGAATTAACCGCTGGCGGCTGAATCCGGAGGCGCTGCGCTGGCGGTGTCCGGAAAGCTATTTGAAATTCAAGACCACCGATGACCTCCGGAGCGCACCGGAGGTGGTCGGTCAGGAGCGGGCGCTGGCTGCGCTCAGCCTCGGACTGGAAATTGAGGTGCCGGGTTACAACATTTTTGTAACCGGTCCGGCGGGCAGTGGCCGAACGACCACAGTGCAGAAACTGCTGGCCAAAGCAAGACCGGTCAAGAGTCTGACTGATAAATGCTATGTGAACAATTTCCAGAATCCGGATGAGCCCCGACTGCTGCAGCTGCCCGCGGGTGAGGGGCGGCGTTTGCGACAAGAGATGGATGAGCTGGTTGCCTATCTGGTTAAGAATATCCCGCGGCAGTTTGAAGGTGAAGCGTATCAGAACTCCCGGCAGGAGATAATTGACCGGTTCAAGGAGAAGGGCGCAGCCCGGGTCCGCGACTTTGAGAAGAGGGTGGCGAGTGAGGGGTTTGCCCTGGTGCAGCCGGCACCGGTTGCCCGGCCGGAACTGGCACCGATTGTTGATAAACAACCGGTGAGTGTTGACATTTTAGACCGGCTGGTTGAGGAGGGGAAACTAACCGCCGAACGGGCAGCCGAGTTAAAAAACCGGCACCGGGAGTTGAGTGCGGAACTGATGGCTATCTTCAAGGAGCTGCGGGAGTATGAACGGCAGGCACGGGAGAATCTCGCCGAACTGGACCGGCAGATGGTCAGTCCGTTGCTGGATGAGCGGCTGGGTGAAATCAGCGAGCGGCACCGGGACGCCAAGGTTGCCAGTTATTTGGAGGAGGTCCGGGCCGCCGTGCTGGCCGATATTGACCTTTTCCGGCAGCGGAGCGGTGAGGCAGAAGTACCGGCACCGGGTGCCGGAGTTGACCCCTACCTGAAGTACCGGGTGAATGTGCTGGTTGACAACTCGGAGCAGAAGAGCGCGCCGGTGGTGTTTGAGACCAATCCGAACTATCGCAATCTGTTCGGGTCAATTGAGCGGGTATGGGACCGATCCGGACAGTGGCGAACCGATTTTACTCATATCAAGGCGGGTTCCTTGGTCCGGGCGGATGGCGGTTTTCTGGTGGTCAATGCCCTTGACCTGTTGATGGAGGCCGGGGTCTGGCCAACCCTGAAGCGGACGCTGCGTAACCGGCAGGTGGAAATTTCCGCCTACGACCCGTTTGTTTCCCTATTCGGGACAACCGCAATCAAGCCCGAGCCGATACCGCTGGACTTAAAGGTAATTATGATTGGTGAGCCCTGGGTTTACAGTTTACTGGCCGCCTATGATGAGGAGTTTCAGAAGGTTTTCAAGGTGCGGGCCGATTTTGACTGGGAGATGGACCTGAACCGGAATTCGGCCGCGGAGTATGCGCAGGTCATCAAAATGCTGTGCGAAAAGGAGAAGCTCCGGGCTTTTGACCGCTCGGCGGTGGCACGGGTGATTGAGTTCGGCGCACGGCTTGCCGGCCGGCAGGATAAGGTTACCACCCGATTTAATCTGATTGCCGATGTCCTGAAGGAAGCAGATTACTGGGCCGGGAAGGCACAGAGTCGGGTGGTGAGAGCCGAGCATGTTGAGCAGGCAATTGCCAAGCGTCGGGAGCGGGTGCGGATGGTGGAGGAGAAACTACAGGAGAGCATCCGCAAGGGGTTGCTGTTCATTGATGTCAAAGGGAGGGTGCAGGGACAGGTGAACGGGCTGGCGGTTTATGACCTGATTGAGCATTCATTTGCTATCCCGGTGCGGATTACCGCCAAGGTCGGGGTCGGCACGGCCGGCATCATCAGTGTGGAGCGGGAGGCGGAGCTGTCCGGGCCGATTCACGACAAAGGGCTTTATATCATTACCGGTTATCTGAGGAACAAGTATGCCTCGGACCTGCCGCTGGTGTTGTCGGCTTCAATTACCTTTGAGCAGTCTTACGGCGGGATTGACGGTGACAGCGCTTCATCCACAGAACTTTATGCCCTGCTTTCTGAACTTGCCGAGTTGCCGTTGCGTCAGGACCTGGCAGTTACCGGTTCGGTCAACCAGAAGGGTGAGATTCAGCCGATTGGCGGGGTTAATGAGAAGATTGAAGGGTTTTTTGATGTCTGTCAGCAGAAGGGGTTGACCGGCACGCAGGGGGTGCTGATACCAAAGGCAAATGTCGGTGACCTGATGCTCCGGGAGGATGTGGTGGCAGCGGTGCGGGAGGGTCGTTTTCACATCTATGCCGTTGAGACGATTGACCAGGGGATTGAGCTGCTGACCGGCGTGCCGGCGGGCAAACCCGGGCGCAATGGCGATTATCCACCGGAAAGTGTCAATGGCAGGGTCAAGGCGAGGCTGCGGGCGTTAGCCGAGAGCTTCCGGCGGTTTCGGTGGGAAGAGGACCGGGCTGCCGGGTTGCGCTAAGCCGCCGGAAACCACAAATTTCAGCCCTTCTTCAATACTAAGGCTCGTGACGGTTACATCTTGAGCCGGGACAATTGCCAGCCAGCCACTGGTCGGATTGGGAGCGGTGGGAAAGAAAATGAGCAGGGCGGGACGGCCATCGGCAAGCTGGAGCGGCTCCTCGCTGGTGAGAAAACCGAGGGCAAACATTCCCCGGCGTGGATATTCAACCAGCACCGTTTTGCGCAGGGAGGAGCGTTTGATAAAGACGGCATCGGTGAACTGGCGGGCTGAGGTGTAGATTCCACCGGCGAGCGGCAGCTGCCGGAAGAAGCGGTCGAGCCAGGTAAAGAGGTGGCGTCCGAGATAGCCCCGGGTCAGGGCACCAATCACGGTGATTACCGTCAGGAGAATCAAAAAGCCGAGGATGGTTAGCACCGCCGAGGGCAGTCGCTTGAGCCAGTGCCCGTAGCGCAGCAGCGGACCGAGCAGATTGCCGAGGTGCGCGATGATGAACCAGATGACAAAGATGGTGAGACCGAGCGGCAGGATGGTTGCCAGTCCGGTAATGAAGTAGTTGCGGAGCCGGGCTAACATCATTCACCGGTTCCCGGGCTCATCCGTAAAAATTCTAAGGTTTCGTTCAACGCCTTGAGAAACCGTCGGTTTTCTGGTTCCCTGCCAACCGATACCCGCAGTGCAGTCGGGAAGCCGTATTCCTTGACCGTGCGGGTGATTACCCCTTTGCGCTGGAGGATTTCAAACACCTGAGTAGCGTCAACAGTAAAGTTGATAAATACAAAGTTGGCAAAACTTTCAAGGTAAAAAAGCTTCATCCGCTTAAACTCTTTGTAGAGCATCGCCTTGCCAGCTTCGTTGACCCGGCGGCTGCGCTGGATATGGCGGGTGTCGCTGAGGGCGGCGAGGGCGGCAACCTGAGCGGCGCGATTGGCATTGAATGGCAGTCGGACCTTCATCAGCGTTTGAATGATCTGCGGTTTGGCAAAGCCGTAGCCGATGCGGAGGCCCGCCAGACCGTAGATTTTGGAGAAGGTGCGCAGAACGAGGATGTTGTAGTTCTGGTTGTAATAATCCAGTCCCCGGGGATAATCGCGGCTGGTGATGTATTCGGCATAGGCTTCGTCCAGGATGACGAGCACATGCCCCGGAACCTGGGCCATGAATTCCCCAAACTCCTTCCGGGTAACAATGGTGCCGAGCGGATTCATCGGGTTGTCAAGATATACCAGTTTGGTCTTCGGGGTGATTGTGCCGAGAATTCGTTCCAGGTCGTGCCGGTAGTCACGGGTGGGAACCTGAATGACACTGGCATTCATGATTGTGCCCGCAATCCGGGCAGAGATGAATGAACCGGCGCTGATGACCATCTCGTCACCCGGGTCAAGATAGGCAAGAGCGGCGAGATAAATCAGGTCCACCGAGCCGTTGCCGACAATGATTGAGTCGTAATCAACCCTGTGCAGTTCACTCAGGCGCTGCCGGAGATAATAGCAGGTGTCTTCCGGATAGTAGTGAAGCTGGGGAAGTGCCCGGCGGAGGGCGGCAATTGCCCGGGGTGAGGGGCCGAGCGGGTTTTCATTGGAGGCAAGTTTAATTACCGGGCCCTTAAGCCGGAGTTCCCGAATTACCTCCTCAACCGGTTTGCCCGGCTTATAGGGAACGACCCGTTCAATATTCGGTCTTGGTACAGGCAAAAGCATTTATTCCTCCTTTACTAATGATGGTTGGGCGGAGGCGCGGCTGGTAAAAGCAAAAAGCACGCCCCCGAAAATGGCAAAGAGCAGATCCAGACCTAAAAAGAGCAGGGCGGTGGAAAGTGCCCTTTCCGGCGTCAGGCGGTTCGGCAGCCAGGGCGGGGTGAAGAAAAGGACAAAGGCGGCTTCGCGCACACCCAGACCGCCGATGGTCGGAATATTGACGACGATATTGAGCATCGGGATAAATATCAGATAATAGCCGATGTTAACCCGGGCGTCGACGGCCCGGGCGGTGAGATACCAGGCAAGCGCCAGTGCTGCCTGAACCCCGATACCGGAGATAAAACTGATGCCCAGCGCTGCCGGCTGATGGCGGTAATTTTTTACCGACAGGTAAGCCCGGTCAATGATATCGGCGACCCGGGTGAGTGCGCCGATTTGCTGGCGCAAACGGTCAAGCAGACGGCGTGCAAAGCGGTGGCAAGCATCATTAAAAAAAACCAGGGTGATGCTGGTCAGCAGTAAAAGCAGAACTGCCAAAAGAAGCACCAGGCTGAAACCGGTAAATCTACCGGCGCCCAGGTTCAGCGCCCCTGCCTGCCGGAACGAGAGGATGATGCCGGTCACAATTGCCAAAAGGGTCAGGCTCTGAAAACCGATGATGCGGTCAAGGAATGTGGCGGAAAAAGCCTGGGGTCCTTTACCGGGTCGGGTGGTGTAGGCGATGCGCATCACATCACCACCGATTGAGGTGGGCAGCAGTTTGCAGAAGAACAGGCCAATCGTAAAAACCCGGGCAAGATACCAAATGGAAAAGTGCAGTTGCTGTGCCCGGAGCAGAATCTGCCAGCGCCAGGCCGAAATGAGGATGAAACTGAGGTAGGTGATGCTGGCAAGAAGGAGATAGCGCCAGTCTGCCTGCCGGATGGTGGTAATGCAGGCACCGAGCTGGCGCCGAAAGAGCAGTGCGAGCAGTGCCAGCAAGCCGAACGATATCAGTATGCGGAGTGCGGTTTGAAGCCCTCGGTTCACTCCTCACGCTCTTTTCGGTCGGTCGGGTTGACTGCTGGTGGCCGAACTGCTTGTTCAATTATCTCCAGCCGGTCATTAACCGAAGCGATTGCCTCACCCAGAAAACCGGCAGCAAAAAAGAGCAGTCCGGTCAGAGCAAGCAGAATCACCAGATACAGCAGGGGGCGGAATCCGTGACCACAAAGCCGCAGAATAACGGCAATTACACCGGTGATGAAGCCTGCCAAAAGGCTGATGAAGCCGATGGTGCCGAAGTAGAGCATTGGTTTGCGCATAAATGAGACCTGGAACCCGACTGCAAGCAGGTCCAGAAAACCGATAACAATGCGCCAGGGGTTAGAATATTTGGGTTTGCCGGCATAACGGGGCCGGAGTTCAACCGGCACCTCAGTGATGGAAAACCCGCGGACCGCTGCCAGGGGGACGATATAGCGATGCCAGTCCTTGCGCAGGACCATGCCGGCTAAAACTTCGCGGCGGAATGTTTTCAGGGCATTGATATCGTGGACCTTTAAACCGAACAGGCGTCGGGCAAGGAAATTGTAGATTCGGGAGATGGTTTTTTTCTCATACCTGCCGACCTTTCTGCCGGTTACCAGGTCATAACCATTTTTCAGGATTTCAACCTGGAGTTTGATGTCGTCGGGCGAAAACTGAAGGTCGGCATCAAAAATACAGACAAAGTCTCCCCGCGCCCGTTTGAATCCGGCAACTACCGCGGCGGTCTTTCCCTGATTTTTCGGTAACCGGATGACACTGAGAAATGGATACCGGCAACGGGCGGCATCGGCAATGGCAAATGTTCGGTCGGTGGAGCCATCATCAACGATGATAACCTCATAGTTTTCATCAAGCTTTGCTGCCAGTTCGGCAAGCAAGGGTTCAATGTTTTCCGCTTCATTATAAGCGGGAACGATTACCGAGACCAGCGGCCGCTTTGTAAACCCCATTATATACTAAATATATCAGATTTCAAACAAATGTCAAGATATAAATTTGCCGGTAAAAAGAGGAGCCAGGTAGAACTGCGGGCAACTTAATTGCTAAGTCATTAATTTTCATATAGATATTACCAGAGGGCTATTTAGGGTTTGGAAAGGGCGGTTAATCTGTTGACTTCTGCTGGATAGATGTTAATTTATCTCAATCGGAGCAAGGTAGATGAGCTGGTTTCTGGCGGTAATTGTCCTGTCAAACCGGGTGGTGATTACCGAAGTGATGGCAAATCCACGGGGTGATGAAGGTGCGCATTATCCTGAAGACCGGAATGAATTTGTTGAGTTGTTTAATGCCGGCAGGGAAGCGATTGATCTGTATAACTACCGGCTGACCGATGGCGATGCGGTGGATGATATCCGGATCTGGACCGACAGCACAATACTGGTTCAGCAGCCAAATGTGATAATTGGAACCACCTGGCTGAAACCGGGAGGTTATGCGGTTATTCTTGACCCGGAATATACCGACCCGGAAGCGCAGGGCGGTTTTGTTCAACCTTACCGGTTCGGGGACTCAACTCTGATTCTGACGGTGGGGAACACCACGCTCGGCAATGGACTGGCAATTAATGACCCGGTGATAATTTTCGGATATGATGACAGTTCAAGTTTTGGCACCCCTTTTAATTCCGGGGACGGTTTTCCTGCCAACCCTGGTGACGGCTTTACCTGGGAAAGGGTTGATACCTATGGTCCGGACAGTGTGGACAACTGGGCGGTCTGTCCGGAAACAAGCGGGTGCACACCCGGGAGGGCAAATGCAGCCGGGTTGAGAATTGATATCGCAATCGCCGGGGTTGAGCTTGCAGACTCAGGTCCGGCAGTTTCAAAGGACAGTTTTTGGCTAAGGGTGGAGGTTGAGAATCGGAGTTATGTCTTCAGTCCGGCAGGAACGATACGGGTTTGGTTTTATCCTGGGGAAACGGTGGCGGTGGCAGGGCTGGTGCCGATGAAGCCGCGCAGTGAGACCGGATATGTTTTCACCGGCAGGTATTTACCGACAGCAGGAGAGTTGTGGGTCAAGGCGGTGGTGCCCGGAGACCGGGATACCATTAACAACCTTGCCCGGTTAATGATTTATCCCCACGGGGAAAACCGGCTGCTGAGCCCGGAACTGAAGAGCTTCAGTCCGGATGGTGACGGTTTTGAGGACAGTTTGCGGATTAGTTATCAACTGCCAGTACCGGGCGGGAGGTTGAGGCTCAGGGTTTTTGACCTGGCGGGCCGGACGGTTAAAAGGCTGATTGAAGACCAGATACCGGTGGCGCTTCATGGTCAGGTGTGCTGGAACGGCAGCGATGAGCAGGGCAGGGGTGCGCAGTCCGGGATTTTCCTGGTGGTGCTGGATTACCGGCCAAAGGATAGGCGGATCAGGGCGGTGGTGCCGGTTGTTTTAATCCGTAAAAAGGGTTAGCGGAATTTCGGGGTTAGAATATAGTTAGCAGGGTTGGTCCAGGTGCCGTTAACCATAACCCCGTAATGCAGGTGGTTGCCGGTGGTCAGTCCGGAAGCGCCGACCGTGGCAATAACCTCACCGCGCCGAACCCGCTTGCCGACCGTTACCCTGATTGTCTGGCAGTGGGCATAGAAGGTGTGGATTCCCCAGCCGTGGTCAATTTCCACTGTTCGGCCATAACCGGCACGCCAGCCGGCAAATATCACCCTGCCGTCGGCGGTGGCGACAATCGGTGTGCCCGGTGGGGCAACGATGTCCATTCCTTCGTGAAACTCGGTTTTACCGGAAAACGGGCTCTGGCGGTATCCGAACCCGGATGATACCCAGCCCTGAACCGGCCAGATTGAAGGCAGATGCCGGATTTTGTCCTGCTGGTTAGTGACCGCCCGGTCAATTTCCAATAGCGACTGCCGGGCAAAGTTTGCCCGGCGTAAAAGTTCATCCACTTCCGGGGCAACAGTTGGTGCCTGATAACCACCGACCCCCATTTTCCGGACATCAGCCGGCACCAGCTGGAGGTTGACCGCGGACCTTAAGCGGTTGTCCATCTGCTCGGTAAAGGTGAGGAACTGGCGGAAGCTGTCCACCGCTGCGGCATAGGCGCTTAACTTCTGGTTCAGGATGTTGTTTTCGGCAAGCAGCCGGTTCAGCAGCACCTGGCTGGTCAGCCGCCGGATGATGAAACGGGTGAGCGCACCGCTAAAAAACATACTGCCGAATATAACTGCTGCTGCAATATATAGATAGTGGAGGGGGATGGAAAGATTCAATGCCTTGTTGCGGCGGGTCAGCGTAACCAGGACCTGCAGCCTTTCCACAATAGCAGTTTAGTAATCAACAATCCGGTGTCAAGTTTTTTCAACAACGGGGATAACGGTAATTACCAAAAAAGCGGGTGCGACCCAGACCGGGGCAGCAGGTTCAGTCCGGATAGCCATGCGGATGGCGCTGATGCCATTGCCAGGCATGGGCAATCATATCCTCCAGGTTGAACTGCGGCTCCCAGCCGAGCTCCTGCCGGATTTTTTCGGATGAGGCGATGAGCACCGGCACATCACCCGGACGCCGGGGTCCAATCTTAAAGGCAACTTTTCTGCCGGTCACCTTTTCGGCGGTGGTGAAAACCTGTTTCACGCTGTAGCCATTTTCCGAGCCGAGGTTGTAAATCAGATTGCGGTCGCCAAGGGCTTCAAGCGCCAGCAGGTGGGCACGGGCAAGGTCATAGATATGGATATAGTCCCGGATACAGGTGCCGTCCGGTGTGGGGTAATCGTCGCCAAAGATGTGGAGTGGTTCACCGGGGTGAAGCAGGGAGTGCAGAATTGTCGGTATCAGGTGGGTTTCAGGACGGTGGTCCTCACCCAGGTCCTGATACGCACCGGCAACATTGAAATAGCGGAGGGCACAGTAGCGCAGGGGGCTGGCGCGGGAATAGGCGGCAAGCAGGTCCTCAAATATTTTCTTGGTTTCACCATAGGGGTTGGCGGGCACAAGCGGGTGGTCTTCGGTAATCGGGAGACGCAGCGGAGTGCCATACACGCCGGCGGTGGAGGAGAAAATCAGCCGGTTCACCCGGTAACGCAGGCAGGAGTTCAGGAGATTAATGCCGCAGGCAACATTGGTGTAAAAGTAGCGGTCCGGTGCCACCATTGACTCTGCAACCGAAATCCTGCCGGCAAAGTGCATCACCGCATCCGGCTTTTCCTTTTTCATTATCAGGTCAATCCGCTCCGCATCACCGAGGTCGGCGACGAGCAGCCGTGCCGGTGCCTGAACTGCTGAGCGGTGGCCCTGAGACAGATTGTCAATCACCACCACCTGATGACCAGCCTCGGTCAAAAGCCGGGTGGTCACGCTGCCGATATAGCCGGCACCACCGGTTACCAGCACCTTCATAATCTGGTTAATATAGCAACCCCAATTCTGAAGGCAACGATTGCCGAAGCCGTGATGGCATGATGGTCAAAATGGTATCGGTAGTGGTCAGAGGCAGAGATGTAAAGATGACCGCAGGCACAACCGGTATCACCAGACCGGATGCCGCATAAGGCAACACCCTCCCAATCCCTGTTTCCACCCCTCAGCCAGCCCGGCAGAACTCAATTGCTATGAATGTCATCAGGATGCTATTTAGAGCAGGACCGAAGACCGTACCCGGGATGGTCTGCCCGGCAGAAGCCGAAATAGAGTTAATATATTGTTATTTAATAACTTAAAATTGTTGAACCAGATTTTTACCCATGCCTATATATATTTATAAATAGATATCGCACATATAATGAATTTTCATTCCGGTTCTGGGTGCAGGGTTTGAGTTGACATTTGTCCGGACTCAATTAAGATACTTAAAAAATGAAAGGAGTTGTGATATGAAAAGGGTTATAGTAATAGCACTGCTGGTTGCCGGGCTGGTCGTTTCTGGC
>JBAMLV010000008.1:0-126305 GCA_039793395.1 bacterium
GGCAGACATCTGCCCCCGATTTTTTAATGCCCCGGTGTCATTCTGGGTCGCCATTATTTATTGTCAAGGCTGATATCAAGCAACCGAACCGCAGTATCGGCGGTCTAATTATTTGAATATGAATATTGATAAATTTACCGAACGGGCGCAGGGTGCGCTGTTTGAAGCCCAGTCACTGGCACAGCGCCTGGGTCATGCGGAACTGGATGCTGAACACATCCTTTTGGCACTGCTCACCCAGGATGATGGTCTGGTGCCGCAGATTCTGGAGCGTGTCGGTGTCCGGCCCGAACATATCCGGGAACATATTCAGTCGGCGCTGAATGACCGGCCCAGGGTTGCCGGTGCCGGTCAGGTTTATCTTTCCAACCGGGCACAGCAGGTGCTGAACACCGCCGAGGAGGAGGCACGCCGGTTTAAAGATGAATTTATTTCAACCGAGCACCTGCTTTTAGGCCTGCTTGCCCTGCGCGATGGTGCGGTTGCCCGCAGCTTCCAGAACTTCGGCGTGGAAAAGAATCGGGTGCTGGCGGTGCTCCGAGAGTTGCGCGGCAGCCAGCGGGTTACCGACCAGAGCGCTGAGGACCGTTATCAACCGCTGGAGAAGTTCGGCCGGGATTTGACCCGGCTTGCCCGCGAGGGCAAACTGGACCCGGTCATTGGCCGGGATGAAGAAATCCGGCGGGTGATGCAGGTGCTGTCGCGCCGGACCAAGAATAATCCGGTGCTAATCGGCGAGGCCGGCGTGGGCAAAACCGCAATTGTTGAGGGACTGGCACAGCGGATTGTCAAGGGTGATGTGCCCGAGAGTCTGAAGGACCGGCGACTGATAGCCCTGGATTTGGGCGCCCTGATCGCCGGCACCAAGTATCGGGGGGAATTTGAGAGCCGGCTCAAGGCGGTGCTCAAGGAAGTTGCCGCTTCGGAAGGCAAAATTATTCTCTTCATTGACGAACTGCATCTGATTGTCGGTGCGGGTAAGGCTGAAGGCGCAATTGATGCCGGGAATCTGCTAAAGCCGATGCTTGCCCGGGGTGAACTTCGCTGTATCGGTGCCACCACCCTGGACGAATACCGGCAGTATATTGAGAAGGACAAGGCGCTGGAGCGCCGGTTCCAGCCGGTGTTTGTTGACCAGCCAAGCGTTGAGGAGACCATTTCCATCCTGCGCGGACTCAAGGAGCGCTACGAGGTGCATCACGGGGTGCGGATTGCCGATTCGGCACTGGTCGCCGCCGCGGTGCTCTCCAGCCGCTACATCTCGGACCGGTATCTACCGGATAAGGCGATTGACCTGGTGGACGAGGCGGCAGCCAAACTGAAGATGGAGATTACCTCCAAACCGATGGCACTGGATGACATTGACCGGAAAATCCTGCAACTGGAGATGGAAAAACTGTCACTCAAGCGCGAGGTGGACGAGGCGGCAAAACAGCGGCTGAATGAGATTGAACGGGAGATTGCCAGCCTCAAAGAGGAGCAGGCGCGCCTGACCGCCCGCTGGGAAGCCGAACGCAAAGAGGTGGAAAAAAGGCGCCGGCTCAAGGAGGAGATTGAGCGTGTCCAGCATGAAATTGAGGTGGCAAAGCGGAAGTATGACCTGAACCGTGCCGCAGAACTGGAATATGGCACACTGCTACAACTCAAAAAGGAACTGGCGGAAATGGACCGGTCAGGCAAAAATCACCGGCTGTTGCGCGAGGAGGTTACTGAAGAGGATATTGCTGAGGTGGTATCCCGATGGACCGGAATCCCGGTAAAGAATCTGCTGGAGTCCGAGCGCGAGAAACTGCTGCGCCTGGAAGACGAGATTCACAAACGGGTGGTAAATCAGAATCAGGCGGTCAGCGCGGTTGCCAATGCCATCCGCCGTGCCCGTGCCGGCATCGCCGAGCGCAAGAAGCCCATCGGCTCATTCATCTTTCTCGGACCGACCGGCGTCGGCAAAACCGAACTGGCAAAAACCCTGGCGCAGATTCTTTTTGACAGTGAGGAGGCGATGGTCCGGCTGGATATGTCCGAATATATGGAAAAGCACACCGTGTCCCGGCTGATTGGCGCTCCACCAGGCTATGTCGGCTATGAAGAAGGTGGCCAGCTGACCGAGGCGGTGCGACGCCGTCCTTACCGGGTGATTCTCTTGGACGAAATTGAAAAGGCACATCCGGATGTCTTTAACATTCTGCTCCAGATTCTTGATGATGGCCGGCTGACCGATGGCCATGGCCGGGTGGTTGATTTCCGAAATACGGTGGTAATAATGACCTCCAATCTCGGCACCGAAATGGCGCGTGCCGGCAGGTTTGACCAGCAGGAACTGCTGGGGCTGTTACGCCGGCATTTCCGCCCCGAGTTTCTGAACCGGATTGATGAAATCATCATCTTTGAACCGCTGAGCCGGGAACACATAAGGCAGATTGTTGACCTTCAGCTTGCCCGGCTGAAAAATCAGTTGACAGAACAGGGAATTGATGTTATAATTGAACCGGGCGTTGAGGATGTGCTCGCTGAAGAAGGCTATGACCCGGAATTCGGGGCCAGGCCGCTGAAACGGGTAATCCAGCAGCGCATTGAGAATCGGCTCGCACGGCTGATTCTGGAAAAGCGACCGGAAAAGGTCAGAATAAAGATTGAAAACCGGGAGATTACACTGGTACCTGAATAAGGGCAGACAATCTGGAGTTTGAAATTCTGTCGGGAGCAGGTATCCCTCCTTCCCAACCCACCAAAAACCCCCTTGTTTCCCTGCTCCCGACACCATTTTTTATTCATCTGGAATTGTTGCATCCGCATTTTACCTCGCAATGCACCGTTGCGAGTGGAGCGAAGCAAACCCAAAGCGGCAGGAATTGCTTCGGCGCAATGCCGATTTAATATGCGGTTTGACCTAACTGCTGAAAATCAGGCGGTAACCGCTTCCGGCTCCACCTTTTTCAGATAGGCAAGGGCAGCGAGCCGGGCAAGCCGGCGCACCCGGGCAATGTAGTTCTGGCGTTCCGAGACGCTGATTGCGCCCCGGGCTTCAAGCATATTGAAGAAGTGGGAGCATTTGACCACACAATCATAACCCGGATAAATTAGACCCCGGTTGAGCAGGCGCTGGGCTTCGGCTTCAAAACGGTCAAACAGCAGCCGGTGCAGTTCAACATCGGCCTGTTCAAAGTTGTAGCAGGAGAACTCCTCCTCATTCTGGCGGTAAACATCGCCCCAGGTGAGCCGTTCGTTCCAGCGGACATCAAAGATGGAATCAACCTCCTGAATGAACATCGCAATCCGTTCCAGACCATAGGTCAGTTCCACCGGAATCACCTTGAGGTCAATTGAGCCGCACTGCTGAAAATAGGTGAACTGGGTGATTTCAATGCCGTTCAACTCCACCTGCCAGCCCAGCCCCCAGGCACCGAGGGTTGGTGACTCCCAGTCATCTTCTGTAAACCGGATGTCATTTTTCTTCAGGTCAATGCCGATTGATACCAGGCTTTTGAGATACCGGTCCTGGACATCAGTCGGTGCCGGTTTGAGAATCACCTGTAACTGCCAGAACTGCTGAACCCGGAGCGGATTCTGGGCATATCTGCCGTCGCGTGGCCTTTTGGATGGTTCGCAGTAAACAACATTCCAGGGCTTGGAGTCCAGCACCCGGAGAAAGGTTGCTGGATTGAAGGTCCCGGCACCAACTTCTGAGTTATAGGGCGAAAGCACCGCACAACCCTGCTCTGCCCAGTAATGCTGCAGTTTCAGTATCAATTCCTGAAAGGTCAGCGCCTGGTCTGCCATTACTAAAGTCCAAGCTGACCGGCAATGCACTGCATCGCCTTGAGGCAGATGGTAATGAACTCCTCAAGGGTCAGCCCCAGCTCGGCACAGCGCTGTATCTGCTCCCGGCTGGCACCGGCAGCAAACCGCTTGTCCCTGAACCGCCGGATGACAAAATCGGTGTCCACATTTACCAGTTTTTTGGTCGGGTGCATCAGTGCCGCCGCCACAATCAAACCGGTAACCGGGTCAGTGGCAACAATCGCCTTGTCCAAAAGCGACTCGGCTGGCACATTGCCCGAATGTGCCCGGACCGCCTGGACCACCACCGGGTCAACATTGTGGCTGGCAAGGAGTTGGGCAGCAACCATTGCATGACTGCCCGGGTCATCCTTCGTCTGTTCGTAATCCAGGTCGTGAACCAGCCCGGCAAGCCCCCACTGCTCCTCATCCTGACCAAGCCGCCGCGCCAGTGCCCGCAGGCAGGCTTCGGTTGCCAGCATATGCTTGATCAAATTCTGATTGTGAACCGAACTTTTTACCAGATTCCAGGCTGTTTCCCGGTCCAAACTATGCCTCCAGTTTGCTCTGCTCAATTATATTGCCCGGTTGCCCGCTGTCAATTAACACTTTCCAATTTGACAACCGGATATAAAATTTATATGATTATCTGTCGGGCCCGTAGTGTAGCCTGGTTAACACGTCGCCCTGTCACGGCGAAGATCGCCAGTTCAAATCTGGTCGGGCCCGTTGCGGAAAACCTATCTGTTGCTGATTGCGGTGGCGGTTGTCCGGGCAACCGAACCCAAGCCCGAATATCAGTTAATGCTCCGCGCTCAGCAGGTCAGCAGTGCACTGATGAATAACGACACCCGGACAATCTATGAGCTGTTTGTGCCCGCCTTCCGCCAGGAAATACCGTTTGCCCGTTTTGACTCCGCGGTCCGTACCTGGCATCAGGGCCGGCGGATTGCCCGGATTAACACCCGGCTGATTGACACCCGCGGCCGGGGGGGACACATCTCCACCTATCTCTACTTTTCCGGCGAAAAAAAATACGATTACCTTTACCAGAGCTGGCTTTTCACCGACGCCGGCTGGCAGCTGGTCTGGATTTCCCGCATCCTTAACCAGTCGTTTCAGTTCGGCAGTCAGGACACCCCAACGATGAGGAAAGTAGCACTAACTGCCCTTGACCACGCCTTCAGCCGCAACGGCTTGAAAAAGGTCCACCTTCTTGACCTGCCCCTGCCGGACACCATCTTTGTCTTCCAGACGCTTTTCCCGCCGGAATCGGTCACCTATTTGAAACAGCAGCCGCTGGTCTGGCTTGATGATGACCAGGACCCAAAGCAGCGCCTGCCCCGCTCCATTCCCTATTACTGCCAGTTAGGCCAGGTCCGCATCCTCGGCTCTCTCGCCCTCACCGCGGTTGACTTTTATCCGGTTGCCCCGGCGGGAAAAAAGGCGCTGGGCCGAAACCGCAGCCTGGAGATTTATCTCAAAAACGAAGACCAACAGTGGCTCTTTGACTCATTTGGCAAGTTATGGTGAAAACAGTCCGGTGGCTGATTTTCATCCTCTTGCTCAGTGGCTGTCCAGGACCGGATACGGTTCGGCCGCGGGTGCGCATTGTCTTCCCTGGTCAAGACGACACCATCGCCGGCACGGGCACACTCCGGGCATATGCGACTGACAACCAGCAGGTTCGGCTGGTGCAGTTTTTGATTGACGACTCACTCGCTGGTGTGGACACCATTAGTCCGGACAGCCTGTATCAATGCCCTTTTGATGCCACCCCCTATCCGGACGGCTCAATCCACACCTTTCAGGCGGTTGCCTTTGACCGTGCGGGCAACCGCGACAGTTCGGAGGTTGTTGAGTTTCTCACCTTTTCCCGGCCCGGGACTTACCATCAGGGGACAATCAGCACTCCCGAGCAATGGACCGTCACTGGCAACCCTCATTATGTCAACGGAACGCTCCGGATTGAAGCGCTGGTCACGCTTGAACCCGGAGTGGAAGTCCGGCTCGGACCAGCGGCCCGGATTGTTGTTGGCAGTTATGGGCTGGCTGGCATCCGGGCTGAAGGCACCGCGGCACTACCGGTTCGGTTCACGGCTCAGGATACAGCTAACCCCTATAGCACAATTGAATTCAACCGCTACACCGATCCGGACAACTGCATCTTACGCTACTGCCTGCTGGAATTTGGGGGCACAGGCGGTGCACTGGTGGTGCTCAACAATGCCCGGCTCGGACTGGAAAACTGCCTGATTAAACACAGTCGCGGTGCCGGCATCAGCGTCACTGGTGGTGGCTTTACCTTTTTCCGCAACAACACCATCACCAACTGTGCCGGAGTGCCATTAATAATTCACCCTCAGAGCCTCGGCACCATCGGCACCGGTAACCAGTTGACCGGCAACCAGCTGGACCGGATTCAGATCACCGCCGGCACGATTGAGCGCTCAACGGTCTGGCTCAACCCCGAAATCCCCCTGCTGCTCACCGGTACGGTAACCGTTGCCAGCGACTCCACACCGGTCCTGACCATCAGCCCGGGCTGTTCCCTGCTGTTCACCGATTCGACACGACTGCGGGTGGGTGTGGGCAAACCCGGTGCGCTATTTGCGGACGGTAGTTACGGCCAGATTGTATTCACCGGCATTGACGGCAACTACTGGTCCGGAATTGAATTCTGGAACAGCACCCTGGCGGAACGCACCCGGCTGAAAAACTGCCTGATTGACCGTGCCGGCAGAAACGGCGTCGCGGCAATTCTCAATTACGCCCCGATTAAAATCTCGGGCACCAGGATCGAGCACAGTGCCAGTGCCGGCATCTACTGCATTGGCACCGGTTTCGGTCAGTTTGACAACAACACCATCACTGGCGCCGCCTCCTTTCCCCTGCACATTGAAGCCCCGTACATCAGCACCCTGAGTCCGGGAAATCAACTCGGTGGTAACGGCAAAAATTACATTGATGTCACCGGTGGTGTGCTCACTCAGGATGCGGTCTGGTACGATCAGGGTGCACCTTACCGGTTAAACGGCAACATTGATGTCGGCTCGCCTTTTGCTCCAACCCTGTATATCAGTTCCGGGGTGGAACTGCAGTTTGTTCAAAACTGCGGTCTGCGGGTCGGCGAACTCGGACCGGGTAAACTAATCGCCACCGGTATTCCGGATTCAATCCGCTTTGTGGGTGACACCACTGAACCCGGCTCCTGGCGGGCAATTGAGTTTGCCTCCCTGACCGGTGCCGGCACCAGACTTGACCACTGTCAGGTATTCTTCGGCTCGGGGGGTGGCGCCACCGCGGAGGTGGTGGTTCGCTCCTGTGCCCCGGTTATTACCAATAACGAGATTGCCTATTCGGAGAAATACTGTATCGCCCTGTTCAATAGCCCCCTTGACCCCGACCAACTGCGCCAAAACAATCTGCTTCATCACTGGGGTGAAGGTTACGACGATATCTACGATGAGGGTCCCTGATTAAAGTTCGCCGATAATCTCTTCGTAAATTCCCAGCAGTTCGTTTTCAATCTCCTGAATCTCGGCAAGCACTCGCGCTGCCTTCTGCTGATTTTCCAGCGAGTTCAGGCTCAATCCGGCCGCCACCACCCCTTCCAGTTTGCCGATGATTGCCCGGTTCCGACCAATCACCTCGTCAAACAGGTCAGCCTGTTCCGGTAGCGCCTCCTTCATCTCGGCAAAGAAGCGGTTGGCACTCTCCTTCTTGGCAATCAGGCGCCAGACCAGTCGGTAAAAGCAGTCATCACCAGCCTCAACCCCGGGCGGACAGACCGGGAACTGCTCCAGTTTCTTCAGCAGGATATCGTATGCCTCCAGTCCCGAATGCCAGCCCTGGTCACTGGAACGCAACCCCAGTTCCAGTGCCTGTTCCAGCACCGCACTCACCAGCACTGCCGGGTCTAACTTCACCGGGTTTCGGAACTCAACATCATAAACACTGACAATTCTGCCCGATAGCGCCTGCTCGGTGCCGTAATCAATGGCCCAGCCATAAACCGTGGAATCTTTGGGCTCAATACGGCTTACCACCCCCCACTGTAGAAATGGCTGTTCACCCCATCGTCCCAAAACCAGCAAATCCTGATTGTGCGCCAGTCCTTCCCAAACCGCAATCACCCCCGGGTCCAATTTTCCTGCCCGGCTGGAATCATCATCCACAGCCGTCTCAACCGTCTGGTCATTCCTGTTATACCGCACCTTGCATACCAGACCGGTAAATTTTGCCACTGTCGTCAGATACATATCCGCTAGCCCGTCCGTACCCCAGGAATAGCAGTTGTCCTCATCCAGCATCAGCGCAAACGACTCGCCGGTCAGGGCTGCCAGCCAGTCGTAGATGCCGGGCTGACCATTGTGCTGGAGGATGTCATCCAGCGCCTTTGCCATACTGGCAGAATACCTTTTTGCCCACGGCACAAACCCCAGCTCCACCGGCCGCACCTCAAAACTCAGTTCCTGGTCATCCCGGAGCACGGTCAGCTTCACCTTATTTCCACCACCGGCAGCGGTAACTGCCTTTTCCAGCTGATAGAACTCGGTAATACTGGCAACCGGCTCCTCGTTATAAGCAATTATCACATCACCGGACTTTAGTCCGACGACCTGTGCCTCGCACCGGCTCGGAACCTTCCAGACCTCGGCTTTGCCCAGTTCGGCATAAGTTGCCCCGAGCGGTTTGCCTTCCGGTCGGGCGCGGCAGGCAAAAAACAGCATAACCGTCAAACCGATTACCGGTCCAATGGCACTTAACCACCAACGCCAATATTTTACCTTGCTCATATCACCCCCTTTCCGGTTTAACTGCGACAACCGGCTCTCCTGATGCCAACGGTGCCCCGATATCCCGGGCCAGTCCTGCCAACCCCTGACACACCGCCTGCAACTGCTGAGCCGAAAGCTGCTGCTGCGCAATATAGGGCCGAAACTGGCGGGCAAAAGTACCGGCAGAGTAAATTATCCGCACACTGGTAAAACCGATTTCCTCCAGCGTATCCCGCATCGTCTCACTGGTGAAATGCTCAATCTCATACCAGCTGCCTCCCATGACCTGCGCCCGGTTCTTCCCCAGAAAGTCAAGCCCGATTTCCGGTGCCTGCGTTGGCACACTGCCCAGCCGTTCCAGGAGGTCCTGCAGCCGCCGGAACTCCTCCTTCATCTCCGGTGTCGGAACGAACTCCACCAGATAATTCCTTTCCCAGGGCGGTCGCTGGTGTCTGAGCACATAATGATACCCGAGCGACCGTTCCGTGGTGGTGATAAAAACCCGCTCGGTTATTCCCCGCTCGCTGTCCGCTGCCCCTTCAAAATAAATCCGCAGCCGGCCGCCCGGTTTCAGCACCCGGAAAATCTCCCGCAGCGCCTGATACGGGTCAGCGGTCTGCTCCACCGAATTTACCACCACCACCCCGTCAAACGAATCCCGGTCAAATTCCAGTTCGGTGGCAGACATCTGGCTGATGCTCACATTATTCAACCCCAGGCGCCGGGCATTCTCCGTTGCCACCGCAACCCGCCGTGCTGAAGCATCAATCCCGGTGACCGAAGGGAAAAATCGGGCAAGGCGCAAACCGGGCCAGCCATCACCACACCCGACATCCAGCACCCGTTCACAGTTGCGTAAATGGTTCACCAGATCCTGAATCAACGCCTCCTCAACAAAATGCTCCTCATTATTCAAATCCTGGGGGACATCAATTACCGGCATTTTTGACCGCACCCGTTCCAGCCGTTCATAGGTCTGCTCCACACTGCTGGCAGGTGCGGGCTTGACCTCACTCAAAATCCAGTTCTCCAGCTCACTATATATTTTAGGCATAGCCACCAATCATAACCGCCGATCCCATCAAAGTCAAGCCTGAGAGCGGTTCGGCTTCTCACCTCCTTACCGCACTGCTCCGGAAACGGCTTCCCACCTGCCCGGTATCTCCCCGCACCCAGACCGGAACCATCCTCTCCACCACCGAACCGAAAACACCGAGCCCGCCGCTCAAATGGCTTTCGCTTCTGCCACCTGCTCCCGCGGCACTCAGCACCCAGTCATAATAGTTGGTATCCAGTGCCCAGACCCACAGGGTGCAGGGCTTTGGTGGCGAATCCGGTGGTGGTGCCACCAGCAGCAGAAACAGCATTTTCGGAATCCGTACCCGTAGTGAGTCATAATTCAGGTCAAAAGAGTCGTTCGGAACCAGCGCATCTATGTAGAAGGTATCCCCCTCCTCAACCTCGCGGAATGAAAGATAATATCCTTTGCCGGTCCGACTCCTGGTCCAGACCATTGAATCCCGAACGGAAACAGTGTCGCCAGCCGCTGGAAACAGAATTTCAAAACCCCCTGGCACCACCGTTCTTGCCCGCACCGTATCAAACCCCGGTTTTACCGCCCGAATCAGCCAGGTATCCTGCATCCCCACCTCCACCGGCACTGCGCTCCGGTAACTGTCACCAGCCACATATTCAAAATCAACCTCCTGTCCTGGACCGGCAATCCAAATTGCCACACCCGGGAAAACCGGCTGATAAGCTTCCTCAAGTTTATACGAGCGGTTCACCCTTGCCCGCACCCGCCCTTCACCCGCATGCAAAAGACAGTGCACCACCAGTTGCGGTGTAAACGGCTGCTCCGGTGTCAGTTCACAGCCGGCAAAGAGCAAAACCAGCCCGAGCACCACCTGCCTTTTCATCAGAACCTCACCCTGATCCCCAGTGTCGGCAGAATCGGCAGCATATTCACCTGATGCCGTTTAACCCGACCATCCGATTCAACATCCCAGTAATACAAAAGCACATTCCGCGCATTATCCACATTAATCACATCCAGAAAAACCCCGACCTCAAACCTGCCAACACTCCCGCTCCTGCTCAAACCCATATCCAGCCGGTGATAAACTGGATACCGGAATGCGTCCCGGTCACCATAAACAAACTCCACCCCCTCTTCACTTTTACCCCCGGGCCCTTCCACAATCCGGTGATAATAGCCGGCAATACCGGTATAGGGCAGACCGGTTCCCAGGGTAAAGCGGGCATTAAGGTCAAAACCTAAAAGCAACTGCGGCAGGTTCACCACCAGATTGATGTTATGCCGCCGGTCATAATGCGGATGATAGCGCTCTCCGCCCGCGCTCCGCTCAGTCCACATATACGAATAAGCCAGCCAGCCGTTCAGCCTGCCACTGCTTTTGCGCACCAGCAACTCCAGCCCGCCGGAAAAACCACTCGCTGCCAGCAGCGAATCGGGCGGAGTGAAAAGTTCACCATAGCGGGTCTCAAGCAGATGCTGGTAATCCTTGTAATACCCATCCACCTGCACTGTCAGGTTATCATTAAACCAGTGCTCAACACCGGTGATATAATGCCAGGAACCGGGAATCGGCTGGACCGCACTCACCGGCACCCAGACATCATAAATTGAGAAAATCGCCTCGGTGGAGTTCAGGGTCACCAGCGGCTGAGTAAATCTGCCCACTGCCAGATTGAAACCGGTATTCTGCGTCATCAGCCACTTGACACCCAGCCGCGGTTCCGGCTCCAGCCGGTTACCACTGGAATACCACGCCAGCCGCAACCCGGGACGGAGAAACAGCCGTCTGCCAATCACCTCCCACTTATCATCAAAATATACCGCCAGCGGGAAAAGTGTCTCCCCCCGCTCAAACTGCGGCCGGTCAAACTCCACCTTCAACCCCATCTCATCTTTCTCCAGGTCCAGCCCGAACCCGACCGTATGCCGGTCATGCGGATACCAGGTGAAATCACCTTTCAAATTCAGAGCGGTCAGACCGGTGCTCATTTTAATATCATCACTTCCTTCCAGCTTCACCACAAAATCGGAGAAAAAGTTGCTCCAGACAGCAAGCACATCCCCGTAAAACACCGGATGATAAATACTGTTCAGCCGCACCGCCGCGCCCCGGTTGCCCCAGGAAAGCCTGGTTCGGAACGCGCCCGGGTTTCCCGGGTCCCAGAAGGAAAGCACATCCTCAGCACCCAGACCGGAAAGGCTCAACCGATGCGACTCATTAAAATGATAATTCACCTTGCCCATCAGGTCATAAAAGTAATAGTTCAGCCCTGGCACTCCGAAAAGCCGGAGCACCACATCCGGTAGATAGGTGCGTCTTCCGGCAACCAGAAATGAGCCGCTCGGAACTGGCCCTTCCGCAAGCGCCTTTGCCGCAATCATTGAAACCGACCCTTCACCAGCATAACGCCGGGAGTTTCCCTCCCGGGTGTTCACCGCCAGCACCGAACTCAACCGGGAACCGAACTGTGCTGGAAAACCGCCGGCAAAGAGCGTGACATCGCTCACCGCCTCAGAAATAAACGGAGAAAAAATCCCGAATAGATGCGAAGGGTTGTAAACCTTGATACCGTCCAGCAAAATCAGATTCTGGTCCGGTGAACCCCCGCGGATATAAAGTTTATTGGAAAAATCGGAAACGGTAATCACCCCGGGCAAAAGCTGCACCACCCGGATGATGTCCGCCTCACCGCCCAGTTTCGGCACCTGCACCAGTTGCCTGGTCTCCAGCCGCTGGACCGAAACCTGGACATCGCGCTCAAACCGCGCCCGTTCCGCGGTCACCTGCACCTCACCCACCGCCACCGGCTCCGGGCTCAACTCCACATTCACCGTTATCAGGCTGTCCTCCCGAACCCTGATCTGACGGCGGAAAGAACCGAACCCGATATACGAAACCACCAGCTGATATTCACCCGCTGGCACCCCGCCGATATAAAAATAGCCCTGGCTATTAGTTCCTGTTCCCAGCCCGGTGCCCTTCAACTCCACATTGGCATAAGCCAGCGCCTCACCACTGCTTTTGTCCCGGACAAACCCGTTAACCGCGCCGGTCCGGGCAGAAACCGAGCCCGTTAGCAGAAGCAGAACCAGCCCGCAAAAACGCACCGTCAGCCAGAAATCTGCCGGCGCAACTCCCTGCCAAACCGCCGGGCATCCTCGGCAATCCGCACCTGACGCCGGAGCACCCGCGACTCCGGACAGTTGGCAACCACCAGCTGGCCCAGATAGTTCACCTTCCCGAACTCTGCCAGCCTTCTGAACATCGCCACCGCCAGGTCCGCGCCGTCATAATGGTCACCACCCGCGGTCAGCACCACCGCCCAGTTTGAACCCTTTAGCAAATTCTCACCATTCAGCAACGCAAAACACCGGTCAACCACCGCCTTCAACTGACTGCTCACACCCCAGCAGAAAACCGGACTTGTCCAGATGGTCAGGTCACAATCCACCAGCAGGTCGTAAATTTCCAGCATATCATCATCCTGCTGACAGCCGGCAGTGCGCCGCTGCTCCACACAGCCAAAACACTCCTGACAGCCAAGGATATTCAACTCACACACCCGCACCCGTTTCACCTCCATCCCTTTACTCCCAAGCCCTTCCAGCACCCAGTCGGTGACCAGCGCGGTATTTCCCCGGCGCGGGCTCCCCTCCAGGACCAGAACTTTCTTCGCCTGCATTTTCACCTTCAGTAATAACTAATTTCCCATTTAAACTACTTCGGTGGAGTATTAAAAAAGGCGATCTCTGCCAGCGGCTTGCGCCGCAACTCCCGCTTTTGCTCCCCGGCAGGATAACCGACAGCAATAAGCGCCACCGCCCGGAACCCCCGTCCCAGTTTCAAATGCCGCACCAGCGCCCGGGAATCAAACCAGCCAATCCAGCAGGTTCCCAACCCCTGCTCCGCACACGCAAGCACAAAATGCTCACCCGCAATCCCGGCATCAATCAACTGAAACTGATTTCCCGCCACACCACCCCCCAGCCGATTAATCAACAGATTCTCCTTAATCAGCAGCGCCACCAGCACCGGCGCCCGGGCAAAATGCCTGGAAACAGCAAACACCCCCTGAAAAACCGCATCGGCAAGCGCCTGCTTCAATTCCGGCTCATCAAAAACCACAAACCGCCACGGTTGACCATTATCCGCTGAAGGTGCCAGCCGTGCCGCCTCCAGCGCCAGCATCAACTTCTCCCGTTCCACCGGTTGCTCGCTGAACCGCCGCACCGACCGTCGTTCCCGGCACAACTTTAGAAAATTAGACTCATCCATACTTTCCAAAGTTAACCCAAATCGCAGCCAAAATCAAGAAATAAATCCTCGCCACCACCCATGCCATCACCATCCCCCCGTCCCTGACCATTTTCCCGGCAACAACCATCATCTTCGCCCTCACCATCCGCACCCGGACCACCCAAAAAACCATTATCCCCGCCATCGCCTTCAGCCAACCAGAAACCATCGTTCCAGCCCCGGATACCACCCTGCCAGCCGCCCCTATCCTGACCATCCCCCATACCGTCCCCCCCACCGTACCCTCACCAGCCCTCAAAACGGTGATTTTTATTATAACCTGCTGTTAAATAATAAGTTACCCGGCTTACTCCAGCACGGTCATCTTAAGCTTTCGGGTGAACCCCTTATCAGCCCGGAACTGCAAAAAATAGCATCCCGCAGATAGCCCCTTAACCGAAATGGTTTGCTCGCTCACACCCTGCTCCACCCGGTATTCCTTTAAACCCCGGGTTAAACCTTAATAACGCATCACCTTTGACCGGATTCTGGACTAACCGCATCCTGGAATAATCCCGGAACCACCATAATACTCATAAACCTGCAATCCAGCACCATAATCAGCAACACAGGCATAAGAACCGGCAACATAAACACCAGAGGTACAACCCGGAGTAAAGTAATAGCCCAGTTTAGCAGGGTTATCTGGATGAGCAACATCCCAGATTTCTAACCCACCCTGTTCAGCAGCAATATAAAGCCGGCGGTTTGCTGGTTCATAAAAAAGACCATAAACAACACCCCGGGTATGGATTTTCTCCGAGACCTTGGTCGGATTTGCCGGGTTTGAAACATCAAGGATATACACACCACCACCAGAACCACAGAAAACCAGGCTGCGCTGGTGGTCTGAGGCTACCGCATCAGCAGGACCAAAGGGCCAGTTGCCAATAAACCGGACATTTGAAGAATCAAATCCCGCTAAACACCTGTCCCCTCCTCTTAACCGCCCGGAACCAGCAAAGGATACTCATAATAACAGCACCAGAAGCATCAGCAGTAGATTTTTGGAGTTCATATTACAGTTTTCACTTTCGGGCGCTTTGTCCTGGGGTTCAATGTGAACCACAATCCCGCCGACATCCGGATTCACCCGTCGTATCTCCTGTTCCACCCGGCTGGCAATTTCATGACCCTCCTGAACCGAGATTGCCGGGTCAACCTCAATGTGAACATCCATTTCAATCCGGTTGCCGGAACCGGAATGACGGGCACGGAACGAATGAAAACTTTTGACTCCGGGAATCCGGCTGATTACCGTCTTTAACTGTTTTTGAGCATCCGGTCCTGGTGCCCGGTCACAGAGGCGCTGCCAGGCGTCCCGGACAATCTGCCCACCGATGTAAACCAGAAATGCAGCCAGCAGGACCGCGGTCAAATGGTCAAGAAACGACCAGCGCTCACCACCGATGAGGGCGCCGGCAATTCCCACCGCCGCAGCAATTGAAGAAAAGGCATCCGAGCGATGGTGCCAGGCATTGGCGATGATTGCCGGGTTGTTGTACTTTCTCCCGACCGCCCGGGTCCACCAGTAGAGCAACTCCTTGAGCACGATTGAACTGACCGCCATATAGAATGGAAACCAGTTGCGCACGCCGCCGTGAGGCTGGCTGATGGTGATAATTGCCTCACCGGCAATCAGCAGGGCAGCCCCGATGAGCAGGATTCCCACCAGCAGGGCAACAATCGCTTCATACCGGAAATGGCCATAGTGATGGTCTTCATCCGGCGGCTCCTTGGCGGCACGGACTCCCCAGAGAACCATAATGTCACTTGCCAGGTCCGAAAGGCTATGCAGCCCGTCGGCGATGATTGCGCTTGACCTGCCAAGTAGACCCGATGCCAGTTTACCACCGACCAGCAGGATATTGATAAGCATCCCGGCGACCGTTACCCGGCGCTCAAGAGTAATTTGGCGGTGCTGGCTGTTCACACTCAATTTTAACTCTGGTAATGCCTGGTGGCAACATTGACCAGTGGTTGCGGTGTCGGCATTGAGGTGCTGATTGGCTTGCGGTTCGGTGTTGCGACAGTATTATTAATTGATGATGGAGAATAACAACCGGGAACTGAGCCGGCGGATTGCTCGGGTCCGCATCCGGCTGCTTGCCAGCACCACCGCGGCACTGCTGCTGGTCGCACTGGGCAGTGCCTGTCTGCTCCTGGTGGCGGTCAGCCTGTTTTTCCTTTCCGGCTGGGTCCTGAGTGCGGTCCTGGTGGTGGTCCTCATCCTTGCCCGGTTCTGGCTGCGTGGCACCAATACTCGCACCCTCGGTTACCGGATTGAGCAGCGGTTTCCGGAACTGAAAGGCAGGCTGGTCTCAGCCCTGGAACTGCTGGCTTATCAGCCCGGGGTTGAAGGTTATTCGCTGGAACTGCGCAACGCCGCGGTTGCTCAGGTAACCGCCCTTGCCGCACCGCTCAATTTTAATGCGGTCATTCCGCTCAGACGGGTGTGGTGGTCAGCCGCTTTTGCCCTGTTAAGCATCGCACTGCTGGGTTGCTTTTTCGGACTGAAACCGGACCGGGCAGTGCTGGGTTTAATCAACGGGTTTAGCCCGGAAAAGGTCAATATCCGGTTTTCGGTTGCACCTGGTGATACCAGTGTGCTTGCCGGTGAAACAGTTACCGTCAGCTGTGCCGTTGCTCCGGCAGGTGTTTTCCGCTCAGTAATTCTGGAACTGGCACCGGAACACCCCGGACCGCATGAAATTCGGCGCCTGAAATTAGTTCAGGACCGCGCCCTGCTCCCGCTCCTGATTGAAACCAGTTTGAGTTACCGGTTCCGGCTACTGGGCAGAAGTTCAGACTGGTTTTCAATCCGCTTGCCCGCACCATTGACCTTGACCAGCATCATCTTTACCGCCTATCCACCCGCCTATACCGGACTCAAACCGGCACCGCTGACCGGTAATGCCCTGACCCTGCTCCGGGGCACCCGGGTTGAAATTACCGCGCAGGCAAACGCACCGTTGAATCAGGGGCAAGTGGTTGTTGGCACCGAGACCGTAGCGGTGGAAATTGACCCCGCTCAGCCGCAAAAATTCCGCGCCCGTTTTCAGGTGCAGCGCGACGCCGAAGGAATAGTCGCACTTGCCCGCGGGAGAGACCGGCTCCTGCCCGTTTACCGGTTTCAGTTGCGTGCCCGGAGTGATGAACCGCCACTGGTTCAGTTGTTTCTCCCGGGCCGGGACATTGACCTGCCCCTGAATATGCAGGTGCCGCTGGGCATCAACTCCATTGACGACTTCGGTCTGTCCGCGGTCTGGCTTCATTACGGCCGGGACAGTTTTGACCGGGCGGTGATTATCCGGCGCCTGAACGGCGCGCATGAAGACACCACCTTTTACCTCTGGGACCTTACCGGTATCGGTTTAGTTCCCGGTGACCAACTGCGCTACTATGTGCGGGCAGTGGATAATGATGCGGTCTCCGGTCCGAAAAGCAGCCGGAGCGAAATCTACACCATCCGATTTCCGACGATGACCGAAATCTATGAGCAGGCGGTTCAGCAGACCACCACCACCCTTGACCAGCTCCAGCCGCTCCAGTCAGAACAGGCAAAACTGGGAACCGAACTTTCCCGCATCGCCGAGGAACTGAAGAAACGACGCGAACTTTCCTGGGAGGAACAGAAACGGCTGGAAATGATTGCCAGCAACCAGCAGAACCTGCTCCAGCAGATTCAGGAACTCCAGGCACAGGTCGCCCGCACCAGCAGTGAACTGCTTGCCGGGATGAACTGGGACCAAAAGACGCTTGAACGGCTGAACCAACTCCAGGAACTGCTTTCCCGGCTACTGCCGGAAAACCTGCAGCAGGCGCTTAAGGAACTCAGCCAGAAACTTTCCGCGGGCAAAAATTTCCAGCCGGTGCTGGAACGGCTCCAGGCGGAACAGGAGCGGCTGAAAAAGGGCATTGAGCAGGCGCTGGAACTGCTCAACCGGATTAAGGAGGAGGTCCAGCTTGAAGCCCTGCAGCGCCAGGCTGAGGAACTTGCCCGCCAGCAGCAGGAACTGACCCGGCACCTGGACCGGCAACCACCAACCCAGCTTGCCCCGCGGCAGCAGGAAATTAACGCCGGGATTGACAGCCTGCAGCAGGGGCTCAAGGAACTGAGCCAGAACTTTTCCGAACCGGCAGTCGCCGATTCCCTGGCTGAACTCGCCTCCCGGCTTAACCACGAACCGTTAACCGAACTTGCCCACAACCTCGCGGAGCAACTGCGCGCCGGCAACCGCACCGCTGCCCGTGCCGGCAGCGAAAAACTGACACAATCGCTGCGCCAGTTAGCCGAGCAACTTGACCGCCTGGGCACCAATTTGAAACAGTCCCGGTCCCGGGAAATTGTCCGCCAGCTTTTTACCGGCGCCGCCGGTCTGTTGACCATTTCCGAACAGCAGGAACAACTGGAAGCGGAACTGCGCGCCGGCGCTACCCTCGGGTCCATCAGCGCCCGTCAGCAGTCCCTGCTTGAAGCCACCAAACTGGTCGCGGAAAGCCTTGCCGGCTTGGGCGCACGCACCCTCGCGGTGCCGCCTGCCCTTGACCAGGAACTTGCCCGGGCAATGAATCTGATGCGCACCGCCAGTGAACAGGCTGCCACCGGCAGTGGTTATGCTCTTCTGGGCTATCTGCGTCAGGCACGGCAGAGTCTGAACCAGGCGGTGGCACTGCTGCTTGAAGCCGGCACCAGGGCTCAACCGGGAAGCGGACTTGCCGGTGGATTGCAGGACCTGCTGGAACAGCTTTCCCGGATGACCTCTGAACAGCTGGCAATTAACGCCGGGATGTCCGGGCTGCCGATTCCAATCCCCGCTTCGGGGCTGAGCGCTCAGCAGCTGGAGCAACTCAATCGCCTGTTAGCACAGCAGCAGGCACTGCGCCAACAGTTAGAAGAACTCTTGCGCTCAATGGGCGGTGAACGCCCGGGACTGACCGGTGCGCTGGAAGCGCTAATTGAGGAGATGAAGGCGGTTGAACGGTCGCTGGCTGAACTTCAGGTTGACCGGAAACTGATTGAACGCCAGCAGGGAATCGTCACCCGACTGCTTGATACTCAGCGCAGTCTGCGCCAGCAGGGTTTCAAAGAGCAACGGCAGGCGCAGACCGCTCAGCCCTATCAGCCCCAGCCGCCTTCTGCCCTGCCGCTGGACCGCGGAGAACGCAACCGTTTGCTCCGTGCCGAACTGCTGCGCGCACTCAAACAGGGCTATCCGGCTGAATATGAAGCACTCATCCGTGCCTATTTTGAAATGCTCCTCCAGAGGGAACAATGACCGGAAGGCTTTTCACCCTGACCCTGCTGCTCATCTTCCCGGCTTCGGGGCAGGATGTGAACCGGGCACAACTGTTAGAACAGGCAGGCCAGATTGAAACCGCCTTTAAAATCTATCTTGAGGCACTCAAGCAAAACCCGAACCAGACCACAGCACTCAGCGGTCTGGTCCGCACTGCCCGGCGCCTCGGTCGCGATGACACCCTGCTGGTTGTCTTAGAATCACTGAAAGACCTTGCCCGTAACCCGGTGGCAATTGAACTGGGAATTGTTGAAGCCCTCTTTGGGCTGAAGCGCCGGTCCGAAGCCATCCGGCGACTGGAGCAGGTGCTGCGTGTTCATCCCGACCAGCTGGCGCCGGCGATTGACATGCTGCTCCGGGCTGGAGAATTGAACCTTGCCATCCGCTATCTTGAACCGGTGGTCAATACCCGGTTCAGTCCCGACCTTGTTGACCGGCTGGTTAACCTTTACGAACAGACCGGACAGCTAACTGCAGCTGCCCGCCTGATTGTCCGTTGCGCCAATAATAACGGTGCTGATGCGGTCCGCTTTCTCACCCGCTCAACTGAACGGCTGCGCTCCTGGGGCAGGCAGTCCGGTGCCGAGCGGGTCGTCTCTGAACTGGAAAAAATCCAGGACCCGGGACTGCGCCGTCGTCTGCAGGCACAGGTGCTACTTGGTGCTGGCCGGGAACTGGCTGGCGCCCGACTGTTAGTGGATGCCGCTCAAGCCCGAACGGTCTCCCAGCAGGAACTGCTCCAGTTTGCCCGGGAATGTGAGGCGAATGGTTTTTATCAGGCTGCCCTGGCCGGTTATCAATTTCTGAACCTCAACTCCGATGTCGCCCGAATCCTGCGCCTTCAGGGAAAAATTGACCTGGCATTGAAGGTGTTAGAATCGGACACCACCCCCGCAGGACTGTTTGAATATGCGGAACTGGCACGGCTTGACCGGAACGACTTCGCCCGTGCCACTACTGCCTATTCCCGGTTCCTCCGGTTCCGTCCCCTTGACCCGGCCGGGATTTCCGGCCTGGCTGCCGCCCTGATCGGACTCAAGCAATTGGACAGTGCCCGACGGGTGCTCAACCGGCTCCAGCCCTCTGATGACCGCGCCACCCTGCTGCTGACCAAGATTTTTATCTATCAGGGAATGTTTGATTCGGCTATTGCCTTGATCCGCAACTTCACCACCCGGTTCCCGGACAGTCCGTTGGGTAATGATATTTTAGAGTTGGGGTTACTGATGATGCTCGGCGAACGGAAACAGGAACTTGCCCGGGTGATGTTCAATCTTGACGCCGCTCAGTTTGACCGGGCGCGGCTTGAGGCCGAAAGTCTGGCATCGGGCAATGACCTGGTCGCGCAGCAGGCACTACTACTGCTCAGTGAAATTTATCGCCGGCAACGCCGGTATCAGTCCGCAGTCGCGGAACTGGACACCCTGCTGGTCCGTTTCCCTGAAGGCGAACTGGCACCAGCCGCCCTTTACCGTCAGGCAGAACTATTTTACGATGAACTTAAAGACCTGGACCGTGCCCGGCGCTGTGCTGAAAGGCTGATTGAGCAGTTTCCAGGCTCACCCTTTGCCCCGCTGGTCCGCAACCGTCTGCTCAATCACCACCCCGCACCGGCCGAACCGGTGCGCTGAACTGACCGCGTTAGATTGCCGTGCGGCGTGCGGAGCGAAGCCCGGGCGTGGAGATTGCTTCGTCGCTCGCGCCCCTCGCAATGACGGGTTAACAAAGCAAGGCTCGCAATAAAGGGAAGGCACCGCGTTAACTATTGACGCCGCTGATTTCAATGTTATGCTAAAATAAATGGCACAGGCTCAGACGCTTGCCGACCTGCTCGCACAACGCCGCATCCTCTCGGTAAATGAAGTGGTACCGCTGTTCAGTTCGGTGTTGGAAGACTTAGAAAAGGCACATACCCAGGGCCAGCTCCACGGCGACATCAAGCCGAAGAAAATCGTTCAGGTTGAAGACCGGGTCTGGCGGCTGATTGACTACGGCGGATCAAAAATCGGCACCGCCCGCTACCTCGCCCCGGAAAAGGCAAAAAAGGAGCCAGTTGATGGCCGGGCTGACCTCTATTCCCTGGGAGTGGTGCTTTACGAAGCCGTGACCGGCAGGCCACCATTTGAAGCCGAACTGGGTGCGCAACTGTTGCAGGCACACATCAGTCAGCCGCCACCACCACCCAGTTCAATTCGTCCGGAAATTCCCAAAGAACTGGAACGGCTGATTCTCCGGGCATTGGAAAAGGATCCGGCACGCCGGTTTCAGAGTGCCCGCGAATTCCGGACCGCGCTCAATGCGCTCCTGCCCAGGGAACCAGCGCCCGAAGCGGCCAAACCGGTTAAACCCCAACCCCAGCCACCCCCTGCACCCGAACCGGTCCGGCCAGCAGGTCCTAAACCGATGGCACCGCCCCGACCCGCCTCCGAACCAGCAGTACCGGCAAAAAAAGGCAGAGCACCGGTGATGCTCATTATTATAATATTTGTGCTTGCCGCTGCGACCGCAGGTTTTTTAGTGCTGAGTAATGCCGGCAGGGTGGTGGTGCCCGGCGTGGTCGGGATGTTTGAGTCCGACGCCCGGCAGAGTCTGGAAAAAACGGGTCTGGTAATTGAACTCGGTCCGGACCGCGATGCGCCCCTGCCAATGGGTGCGATCGCCGAACAGCATCCCCAGCCCGGGGCAAAGGTCAAAAGGGGCACTAAGGTGCAGGTGCGGTTGAGCACTGGTATGGTTGAAGTTCCGGGTTTAACCGGCCGTTCCCGAACCGAAGCCGAGCAAATGTTGCGTGCGACCGGTCTGGATAGTATAATATTTACCAGTGAATACAGTGATGAAATTGAATTCGGCCGGGTTATCGGCACCGAGCCGAAAGCGGGCGCCAGAGTCCGGATCCGAACACCAGTCCGGGTGCGAATCGCCAATGGCCTGGCAACCTGTCCCCAGTGCGGTGCCAGAAGGGAGCCGGGAGCCCAGTTCTGCACCCGCTGCGGTTTTCGGTTTCCGCAATAGGCAATGAGGAACCGTTTTCTGAAAATTGTCATCGGTCTGCTGCTCATTTTTGCGGTGGCATTTGCCGAAAAGGTCTGTCCGAACTGTGGAACCGTCAATCCGGACAACGCCCGGTTCTGCAAGAAGTGTGGCACCCGACTGCCTGAACCTGAACCCCGGCCCTCGCTTCCCCGATTGCGAGTTGAAACCACCATCAGCGGTAATACCGTGACCATTACCTCCGAACCATCAGCAGCATCTGTGCGCATTGACAATGAAGAACGGGGTAAAACACCACTGACCTTATCCGACCTCACCCCGGGCCGGCACGAACTTGAAGTCCGCCATCCCGGTTATCAGCCATACTACTCCAGTTTTACCATTACCGCCCGGCTGGCAACACTGGTCATAACCACCGACCCGCCCGGTGCTGAAATCTATCTCAACGGTGTTTACCGGGGAAAAACAACCGAAACCGGTTTAACCATCTCCCGGGTGCCGTTCGGCTCCCAGTCAATCTCGGCACGACTCCCCGGCTACCAGGAAGCCACCAAACTGATTGAAGTAAAGGACCCGGGCCCGATTGGCGTGCTGATTAAACTGGGCACCAGCCGGGGCTATCTCAGTGTGCAGACCCGTCCTGCTGGTGCCGATGTCATCGCTAATGGCAGAAAACTCGGAACCAGCCCGCTGATCACCGAACTGGCACCAGACCGTTATGCCCTGACCCTTTCCCGGCCGGGTTATGAAGACTGGCTCGGTTATGTCAATATCGGTTATGGTGAAACCACCCGGGTTAATCAAACCCTTTCCCGCCTGCCCCGGCGACAGCTGCCGATACTGTTAACCGGTATCGCACTCGTCGCCGGCGGCGCCTACTCCGCCTTAATGGGTGAACAAACCTATGCCCGGTATCAGCAGGCGGGTAGCACCGAACAGGCGATCAAACTGCGCCAGGACACACAGCGCTGGGATCTGCTGCGCAACATCGGTGTTGGTGCCGGCGCCACCTGCGTCGGGCTTTACCTGGTGATTAAATGGTAAGGAAGCGGAATTTACTGCCGGTCCTCGCGCTGCTTTTTTTACTCCTCGGGCTTCTGCTCTGCCGCAAGTGGACCAACCCCTATGACCCGTTAGCCAACCGCCCGCCCTCACCACCACGACTACTTTATCCGGACAGTGGCAGCCGCGACATTGACACCAGCGTGGTGCTCCGCTGGACCTGCTCGGACCCGGATAGCCTGGACACGCTCAAGTATATCCTGTATCTCGGCATCAGCCCGCCACCACCGCTCTTTGACTCCCAGATTACCGACACCTTTTACCATCCGCTCAATCTCAATGTGTTAGCCAGTTATTACTGGCGCATCGTTGCCCGGGACCGATTTGGCGAAACCGCTACCAGTCCGGTCTGGCACTTCGCAACTGCCCGGGCAAACAACTTCCCCTATGTGCCCTCCAGCCCAACCCCGGATTCCGGCGCAATCGGCCAGTTTGTCCGGCTAACCCTTTCCTGGGCTGGCGGCGACCCTGACCCTGGTGATACCGTCCGTTACGACATCTATTTCGGAACTGTTAACCCACCGCCACTGTTCGTTCAAGGACACCCTCAGACCAGCTGGACCCCGCCCCGGCTAAAATACGACTCCACCTACTACTGGCGGATTGTCTCCCGGGACCAACGCGGTGCCACGGTCAGCGGTCCGCTCTGGTTTTTCCGCACCTTTCCTCCGGTTATTGTTACTCAGCCTAATGATACCACCCGCTGGCGGGTCTATTCACATCAAACCATTCGCTGGACTGGCGGACCATTGCTTTCCTCAATGTCGGCACCAGAACTTCGGACCGATGTGGTCCAGCCGTCAGCGCACGCGGTGGAAAGGCACAGCATAAACGCATCCGCTGCCGATTCGGTGGTGATTTACTATTCAACTAATGGTGGCACTACCTGGTTACGGCACGGCCGGGCAACTGCGTCTGGCGCTTACAACTGGACGGTACCCAGCCCGCCCAGCACTAATGCCCGGGTTCAGGTGCGGATGTTTTTATTCGGGGATACCACCATTGGAAACTCACCCCGTTACGAGGTCTATGACCAGAACAAACCCTCAGTTATCACTGTTACCGCGCCGGACTCTAATGCCGAATGGCGCATCGGCAACACCTATGAAATTACCTGGACCGGCGGCACATTCCTGGGAATGGATTCCACGGTTCTTTCCTATTCCACCAACAACGGCACCACCTGGTCCCGGATCGGTGCCACTACCCGACCCGGCATTTACCGCTGGACCGTGCCTGCACCCGCAACCAACCAGGCAAAAATCCGGGTTCGTGCCTTCTGTCTTGACTCTTCAACTACCGGCTTCAGCTCCACCTTCAAAATTGTTGAGGGTCTGCCCCCGATTACCATAACCCAGCCGAACGCAAACACCCGCTGGCGGGAGGGCTCTGCCCAGACCATTGTCTGGACCGGCGGTCCGGCGACACCGGATTCAATTACCGTTTATTATTCCACTGACGATGGTATAACCTGGCTCCGCCATGGCCGGACAACCACCCCGGGAACCTACAACTGGAATGTCCCTGGACCGGCAACCCAGTCTGCCCGGGTGGCGGTCCGGGCGTATCTGGCTGCCGAATCTTCTGTGGGCATCAGCGCCCGGTATGTGGTTTATGACTCATTGCCGCCATCACCAATTACCGTTACCTCACCGGTCGCGGGCGCACGCTGGCTGGTCGGCACGACCCATGAAATTACCTGGACCGGCGGCACCTTTGCCGGAATGGAGTCCACGGTAATCTATTACTCCACTAATGGCGGCACCGACTGGCTCCGCCAGGGAGTCACCACCCAGCCCGGCTCCTATACCTGGACCGTGCCCAACCCGCCCACCAATAATGCCCAAATTGCGGTGCGAGCCTGGTGCGGGAACTATCTCACCGAGGGCCGCAGTGGCATTTTTACCGTTGCCGGTGCCGGTGGCACCCCGGATTCGGTCATTGCCACCATTACCGTCGGTTCCAAACCCCGTGCCCTGCTCTGGGATTCGCTCCATAATAAAGTATTCGTTGCCAATTACAACGACTCCAGTGTAACCGTTATTGACGGTGCCAGCAACCAGATTCAGACCACCATCCCGGTAGGGAAATTCCCTTATGCCCTCTGTCTTAACACTGTTAATGGCAATGTCTATGTGGCAAATCAGATCAGCGGTACGGTCACGGTGATTGACGGTGCCAGCAATCAGGTAATTGCCACCGTAGGTGTCGGCAGTTACCCTCAAGCCCTGTGTTTCAATCCGTCAACCAACCGGCTCTATGTCAGCAACTACCGTTCGGCAACCGTGACCGTGCTTGACGGTGCCAGCAACCAGGTAATCACCACCGTACCCGTTGACTCCAACCCGATTGCCCTGGTCTACAATCCAGAGTATAACAAAATCTACTGTGCCAATTTTGCTCGCAACAATGTGACCGTTATTGACGGCAGCAACAACAGTGTTATCGGCACGGTCGGTGTTGATTATCAGCCCTGCGCCCTGGTGGTTGACGGCAGAAACAATGTGGCGGTTGCCAATCGTTACCTCGGTAGAGTGACCATCATTAACGGTCAAAACCAGACGGTCATCACCACCATCGATGTCGGCACCGAACCCTATGCCCTTGCCTACAACGCCACTGATAACCGGCTTTACTGTGCCAATTCCGGTTCTAATGATATCTCGGTAATTAATGTTAACACCTATTCACTGCTCACCACGATTAGCACCGGTGTTCATCCCCGGAGTCTGGCCTGGGCAGGCTGGGTTGATAAACTCTATGCCGCCAACTACGACGGTGCCAGCGTGACGATGATTGACGGTGCCAGCAACACGGTTCAGAAGACCATCTCCGTCGGTGCCAACCCGATTGCCCTCTGCATTAACTCCTGGAACAGTAAAGTGTATGTGGCAAACTACAATGCCAATACGGTAACGGTCATCGGTCCCCGCACCTGGCAACCCTAACCGCTCTTTTTATCACCAACCGCACGCACTTTTGCCACACCCTTGACCCGCAGGTGCCTGGTTGGTATGCTCAAATATGACTGCTGAAATCCCTACCCGGCTCCAGCATCTGGGACGGGTCTATGAGCAGCTGCTCGAGGTCCGAGGCAACCGAGCCTGTTATCTGGTCGGTGGCGCGCTGCGGGATATTCTGCTCAACCGCGAGCCCCATGATTTTGACTTTGCTGTTGCCGGTTCCGGTATTGAGTTTGCCCGGGAGTTTGCCCGGCGCATTCGGGGAAAATTAGTAGTTCTGTCGGAATCAGATGATGAAGCCCGGGTGGTGTATCGGAAAAAAGTTATATTGGACTTTAACGGCATTGGCTCCGGGCCGATTGATTTGGACCTGCGCCGCCGGGACTTCACCATTAATGCCCTTGCCTGGGAACTGCCTGATGGCGGCGCGCTGATTGACCGTTTCCGGGGTATGGAAGACTTAAAAAATAGAATTATCCGCCCGGTTACTCAGGATTCGCTAGCTCAGGACCCCCTGCGCCTGCTCAGAGCCTTCCGACTTGCCGGCGAACTGGGATTTACTGTTGCTGAGGAGGTTGAAGTGCAGGGACAAAGGCTCTCGCTTGCCCGAACCGCACCGGAACGGATTGGTATGGAGTTCATTCGCATTCTTGAGGCACCGTCCGGAACGAGGTTTGTGGAAAAACTCGCCACCATGGGCAGGCTCGGGGAAATGATACCCGAACTGGCTCCCCTGCTTGAGGACGAGGAACTTTTTCAGCATACGCTGCGCACCTGCTACAAAATTGAAGAACTCCTGACCGACCCCGGGTTTTTTGCCCGATTTGGCCCAGAATGGGACAGCTACTTCCAGAGCCAACCCTGGCGCCGGGCGCTGTTAAAACTTGCCGGCTTACTCCACGATATTGCGAAACCCCATACCCGGTTCATTAACGAAAGCGGCGAAACCCATTTTTACGGCCATGACAGTCTCGGTGCCCGGCTGGTGGTCAAAATCGGTTATGAACGGCTGCGCCTTTCCCGGCTTCAGGTGCGGATGGTGCGCACCCTGGTTAAGGAACATATGCGCCTGCATCTGCTCGCCACTGCCCCGGAATTGTCAGACCGGGCAATCCGGCGCTACTTCCGGGACCTCGGCACCGAAGCCTTCGGCTTGATGCTTCTGTGTTATGCTGACGGCTGGGCAACTGCTGGCCGAACTGTTCATCTTGAGCACACCATCACCCGAATGCTCAATCAACACCGTGCCGAAGCCGCCAAAAAAAGGATTAAACGGCTGGTCACTGGCAATGACCTGATCGCCCTGGGAATGAAACCGGGTCCGGTATTTAAGGTGATACTTCAGGAGCTTGAAGACCTGCAAGTGGAGGGTAAAATCACCAGCCGGGAAGAGGGGATTGAGTATTTAAAAACCTATCTGCTGCCGGAACTGAAGAAAACGGAATGAAAAATAGTAAAAAGGTATCCCTTTTCGTACTGGCACTGCTCCTTTTACCTTACTTGGTGAATGCGGGCATACTGGTTCAGACATTTGAATTTGAACCCGCGGCAGTAAAATTAACCTCCACCGGACCACACACACTCATCACCATTGACGGTGCTGAATTTAACAGTCCACCGGGTACACCACTGCTGCCGAAAGTCGGCAGGTTTGTCCGCCTGCCAGCGCACACCAGCGCCACCGGAATTGAAATTTTATCAGTGGAGTTTGAAACCCTGCCCGGTACCGCGATGCTACCGGTTGCCCAGCCGCCCGTACCCTTGTCCCTGACACCACCGCCAGCGGTGGACCTCAAACCCGAACTTGCGCGGCTTAATAACTTTTATCCGGAAACGCTCTGCGCAATTGCCGGCCAGGGTGAACTCAGAAATGACCATCTGCTCGCACTGCTTATCAGCCCGGTTCAGTATCTGCCCACCACCCATCAGGTCCGCGTTGCCACCCGCATCAAAGTCGCCATCAGTCTTGAAAAACAGGCGTCCAGGCATCTGCAGTATGCCGATTCCGGACCGATGAACTATCTGCTCATCACCAGCCAGGAACTGGATAGCGTATTCAGGGAACTGGCAACCTGGCGCACCTTGACCGGTCTGCCAGCCGCACTGCGTCATATTGAATGGATAGTCGGCACCTTTCCGGGTGCCGATGCTGCCGAAAAACTGCGGAATTATCTTCAACTCTGTGCCCGGGATTCCGGACTGCAATACCTTCTGCTTGCCGGTGATACTGACATCATCCCGGGCCGGAAAGCTTTTGCCTTTGCCAGCGGTGCGGGGCTCCATCCGCGCGAAGATTCACTCCCCTGTGACCTGTATTATTCGGACCTGGACGGCACCTGGGATGCAAACGGCAATCACATTTACGGTGAACCTGACGATTCGGTTGACCTTTTCCCGGACATCTTTGTCGGCCGGGTTCCGGTCCGCACCCGGGAGCAGGCGCGGGCGTTCGTGACTAAACTCCTGACCTATGAGCGCAACCTGCTCAACGACTATCAGCACCGGGCACTTCTTTCCGCCGCCATCCTCTGGACCGACCCCTGGACCGACGAAATGCACGCCAAGGAAAAAATCCGGGATAATATGCCACCGCGGTTCCAGGTCCGAACCCTTTATGAATCACAGATGCCAATCACGGTAGATACCGCAATCGCCCTTCTGAACGCCGGCTGCGGACTGTTTAATCATTGCGGCCATGGCTGGATTGATGCCCTGGCACTCAGCCGCCAGACGGTGCTGCGCAATTCCTTAATTGACCAGTTGACCAACCGCCGCCGCCCGGGAATCACCTACTCCATCGGCTGCTGGACTGCAGCGTTTGATTTTGACTGTATCGGAGAGCACTTTCTATTGAACCCGGACGGCGGCGGAGTCGCCTATATTGGCAATTCTTCTTATGGCTGGGGCGCACCGGGCAATCCTGGCTTCGGCTATTCTGACCGGTTTGACCGGCGCTTTTTTGAACTGCTCTTCTCAACCCCGGCACCCCGCATCGGCGCCTTACTTGCCCAGACCAAAACCCATTTCATCCCTTTCAGTTTTCAGCCCAATGTTTACCGCTGGCATCAGTTCTGCCTCAACCTGCTCGGCGACCCGGCAATGCCAGTCCATACCGACACCCTCAGTCCGCTCTATCTGCACAAACCGCTACGCCTGCCCTCTGCGGCAAGCAGTGTGAAAATGGTGGTTCTTGACCCTGCCGGAGCGGTTAACCAGGCAACGGTAACCCTTACTGCCCCGGACTGCCCGCCCCTGACCGCCACTTCGGCACCGGATGGCACCGTAACTTTTGAACTTCCCCGCGCACTGCTGGGAACCGCCTATCTGACGGTCACCGCTCCTAACCACCGCCCGCTCACCGATTCCATTCCGGTTCAGCCAGACCAGAAAATCACCATTGTCAGTTATCAGTTGATTGACTCCACCGGCGACGCCAACGGCTATATCTCTGCCGGTGAAACCTTCACCATTCGTCTTTACATAAAGAACATCAGTCCAAGCCCGCTCTATTCTATCCGTGTCCGGCTGGCCACCGAATCACCGCTCCTGACGATTGAGCAGGACTTCGGGTTCATACCGGTCCTGCCGCCGGAAACCATCATCCCGGTCCGACTGTTTCTGGTCCGCACCGCCCCTGACGCTCTAAACGGCAGTTGCGCCCTGTGCACCATAACCATCACCGACTCAACCGGCGTATTCAATCAGTTCCCGCTCAATATCCAGTTTTCCCAGCCGGTGCTGAAAATCATCGGTTATAATCTCATTTCCCCGCCAATATCACCGGACACCTGCGCCTTGTTCCTGAAAATCACCAATACCGGCCTGACACCCGCACCACCGTCCACCGGAACGGTCTTTAATCCAGATTGGAATCAGAAACTGACACTGATTACTCCGGGCATCATCCTGCCGCCGGTTTCTCCGGCAGAAACGGTCTGGTCTTTGGTGCCATGCCGGTTTACTGCCCGGACCGACCCGCTCCGCCTGGGTATTAATCTGGTCAGCGGCAGGTTTGCTTTCAGCGATACGCTCACCATCAATCTCAGAACTGAGCAACTGTTTAACAACTTTGACTCCGGCCCCGGGAACTGGTCTATATCCGGTGCTAACGGCTCCTGGTTTTTGACCGCTGAACGGTATTATTCTCCCCGGTTCTCCATTCACGCCGGCAACCCGGATGCCGGTTATCCGCCGAACTGCACCTGTCTGCTGCTCTCCCCGGAATTCAAACTGCCAAACCGGGCGGTATTAAGTTTTTTGGGCTCATTTGAACTGCCAACCTATGGAACCGATGGCATTTACTGCCTAATCATTACCCCGGACCGGGAGGAAACTCTTGATTTTATTGGTGCTGGCGGCGCGCTCAAGGAAAAAGGCAGGTTAAGCCCTACCGGTAGTCTAAAATGGGTTAAATTCTCCTATGACCTCTCTTTTCTTGAACCCGGAGCACCGGTGCGGTTGAAGTTTGTGTTTGTCTCCGATTCTCAACCAGAAAGTGCTGCTGGCTTTTATCTGGACGATATTCAGGTGCAGACTGGTGATTCCGCTTGGTCTCAACTGCCGGAAACCACCCGGCTGCTCGGGAGTTTTCCCAATCCGTTTGGAACCCGCACCACCATCTTTTTTGCCCTTGCCACCCCCGGATTTGTAAAACTTTCGGTTTACACCAGTGCTGGCAGTTTAATCCGCACGCTAATTGCCGAAAACATTGCCCCGGGCTACCATTCTCTCGCCTGGGACGGCACCACTGAAACCGGCACCAGGGTTCCAGCGGGCGTCTATTTTCTCCAACTTGAAGCCGGACATCTGCCGCCGGGACGGGTCCACCGGAAAATAATTAAAGCCGGGCGGTAAAATGACACCCGACTTTGTCTATGGACCGGTCCCTTCCCGACGGCTGGGCTTATCTCTCGGCATCAATCTCATTCCTGAAAAAACCTGCAGTTTCAATTGCATTTACTGCCAGTGCGGCCGGACCACCAGACTGACCATCAAACGGCAATCCTGGTTCCCGGTTCAGGAGATAATTAACCAGGTCCGTTCAGCAGTTGCCGGTAAAAAGGTTGACTACCTCACCCTTTCCGGGGCTGGTGAACCCACGCTGAATCTGGACCTCGGCAAAATTATCAGACTGCTGAAAAGGGAGTTCAGCATACCGGTGGCGGTAATCACCAACTCTTCACTCCTGACCGAACCCGAAGTCCGCCGCGCACTCTATCATGCGGACCTAATTGTCCCGACACTTGCCGCTGTTGACCCGCGGGTGTTCAAAAGGCTTCATCGCGCCCACCCCCACCTGTCAATTGAAAAAATCATCCAGGGGTTGAAGATTTTCCGCACACATTATCAGGGCAAAATCTGGATTGAAGTGATGCTCGTCAAGGGGATTAATGATTCACCCGCACATCTTGCCCGGCTGCGCCAGGTGATTTACCACCTGCAGCCCGACCTGGTGCATCTGAACACCGTGGTCAGGCCACCGGCTGAAAATTATGCCCGCGCCCTTCCGTTTGATGACCTGGTCCAGATTCAGTTACTATTCGGACCCGGAACCGAAATCGTCCCACCACCGCCAAAACCGGCACAAAAGGACTTCCGCGGCAATCCGGAGCAGGCGGTTCTGGCGGTTATCCACAACCGACCGGTAACTGAGACCGACCTGAATCAGGCGTTAGGTATTCCGCACCAAACCCTCAGATTAACCATTACCCGGCTCCTGCGCGCAGGCAAAATTACAAAAACAAAATTTCAGGGAAAAATCTTTTACCAGCCTGCCTGAACCCGTGCCAACCTTTTTGCAATGACACAAAATAAAACCCGCCTGCGTTAAGACAGGCGGGCTCATTTTCGCCTTAACCGCCTTTTACTTCCCAGGCGGAGCCGGCTTCGGCGGCGGTAAAATCGGTACAATCGGACCGTCCATTTTATGCCTCCTTTAATTTATGCTCAACTGCCATCACCTGATAATAAAGCAATTTAGGTGCCGGTTCAACCCCCTTTATTTAACTGCCTGAAAATCATTATGTTAATGCCCAGTTAGACCATTTTTTAAAAATTCTGGATAAAGCAATCTGTCGCACCAGAGATGCAAATTTTGATAACTACTTGAAAAATTGTGTCTTATAAAATTGGGGTTTTATATTCCGGTGTTATCCGGCTTCATCGGGTTTATTTTGTAGCGTTTGATAAGCCGCTGGACCTGACGCCGGTGTGTAGCCAGCAGGTTGGCAGCCTGGCTGATATTGCCCCGGGTCTGTTCCAGCGCCTGGACTATTTGCTCTCTGGTTAACCTCCGGCGCTGGTTTGGTTGCTCATTAAGCGTCTGCTTTAATTGAATAAATGGCTCGCCCAGGTCCTGAATTGTAATCTTCGGGTTCTGGGTTACTATCACCGCCCGCTCAATTGTATTCTGCAGCTCCCGGACATTGCCGGGCCAGTGATACTGAGTTAATATTTCGTTGACATCGCTCTCAAAGCCCTGAACCTCTTTGTTTAACTGCTGGGCATAGTTGCGCAGGAAGTAGTTTGCCAGCGGTATTATATCCTGAACCCTTTCCCGGAGCGGCGGAACCCTTATGCTCACTACATTGACGCGGTAGAACAGGTCCTCCCGGAACCTGCCGGCTTTGACTTCAGCCATCAGGTCCTTATTGGTGGCACAGATGAGCCGGACATCAACCAGCCGGGATTCGGTATCGCCCAGCCGGCGGATAATTTTTTCCTCCAGCACCTGAAGCAGTTTTGCCTGAATTGCCAGGGTGGTATTGGTGATTTCGTCAAGAAAGATGGTGCCGCCGTTGGCGATTTCAAACAGTCCTGCCTTGTCCCGGACCGCACCGGTAAAGGCACCGCGCAGATGGCCAAAGAGTTCAGACTCAAATAGCGTTTCTGGCAGGGTGCCGCAGTTGACCGCTACAAATTTATTATCCTTTCGGCCGCTGCGCTGATGGATCAGCCGGGCGATCACCCCCTTACCCGCACCGGTTTCACCGGTCAAAAGCACGGTGCAGTCGGTTGGGGCGATTTTATTAATAAACCGCAGCACATCGCGCATCGCCCGGGACCGACCAAGAAAAAGTCCGGTCTGGGGGTCAACCGCCAGGTCCTCACCTTCGGACCTGAACTCCTGGCGCCACTGCTGATAAACCCGGCATTTTTCAATTGTTGCTGCCAGCAGGTGCCCGACCGACTGCAACAGATTACGGTCCTCCTCAGTAAACAGGTGGGTGGTCACCCGGGAATCAAGGTAGATTGTGCCGATCACCCGGTCTTCAATCACCAGCGGCACACACAGCAGTGAGCGGATTTTATTCAGAACCACACTGTGGGCAGAATTGAATCGCGGGTCAAACAGGGCATCGGCGCTGACCAGCGGTTCACGCCGGCGTCGTGCCCGGCGCAGGACCGAATGCGAAATTGCTTCCGCATCCACAACGGTAGAATGCTCAACATCACGCGCCGCCACTGGCACCAGCCGGTCGCGCTGAAACAGAAAGATAATTCCCCGCTCTGCCCTGGTGACCGAAAGCACCAGCCCCAGCACCTGTTCTAAAAAATCATCCCGGTCAATACCGGTGTTTACCAGCTCACTCAACTGATAAAAGACCTTCAGGTATTCATTCCGTTCCCGGGCTTTCAGCCGGATAATACCGAACACCTGCTCCAGACGGTCAAGGGTCCGCTCGCTCCGCTCAGCTTCAAGATCGTTTCCCAGCAGTTTGAAAATTGAAACCGCCTCCTGGAGATTTGCCCGCACCCATTCATACCGCTCGCCCGGAATGGTCTGAAAATCCTGGGGCAGGGGCAGTCCCTCTCCCCCGAACAGGTCGGCAGTTGCCAGCAGGCTGAGCCCGAGTTCATATTTTGCACCCAGCCGGCGCAGGATTTCAACACTTTCCTGAAAGAGTGCCACTGCCGGTTCCTTTTTCCCGGCCGCACAACGGCACTGTGCCATTAGCCGGAGCGCCTGGGCATATTCTATTGTCCCTGGTTTCTCCTTGAATACCGCCAGCGCCCGCTCGGCTTCAAAATTAGCCCGGGTTCGGGTCGCCAGCCGGTAGTTGCCAGCAGTCAACCAGGCCCGACCGCGCAATCCTGGATACTGGCAGTTCCGAACAGCGCTGATTGCCTGAATTAAATAGCCCTTCACCCGCTCAAACCTCTCTGCCCGCAACTCCATTTTTACCTGAATCAAAGAAATGAAAAATTCAACTTCCGGGTCCTGGTGGCTGGCAACGGTCTCCTGCACCTCACGCAGGCAGTGCTCGGCACTGGTCAAATCTCCCATTACTGAATATAACTCTGCCCGCATCAGCCCCAATCTTGCCCGGCTCGCCGCTGAGATCCGCCTGCCGGCATATTCGGTAATTTTACCCGCCTGCTCAAAACATTCCTTTGCCCGATTCCACTCTCCCCGGTCAAAACTGATATTTCCCAAAAGCAGGATGAGATAAAAAGCATCAATTTCACTGCCAATCTGTTCTGCCAGACCCAGGGCTTCGCTGAATAACCGCTCCGCCTCCTGCCACTCCCCCTGCTCATAACTTATCAATCCGAGCCCGTGATAAGAGGACAGCAGGTAGTACACATCACCAGCCCGGCGCTGGGTTCGCACCGCATCCTCATAACACCGCCGTGCCTTATCAACCTCGCCCCGGCGCAGCCAGAGTGTGGCAAGAAACTGATTCAGCAGGGAAATCATAACCTGCTCGTCAATGGCCCGGAAGACATCAAGGCTTTTCTCTGCCAGTTGCCGCGCCAGGACAAAATCGGCTCTTGCCTGTGCCAGCACCGCAAAATAGTAAAGCACCAGCCCGACCAGCCGGTTCGCCTCCCGGGGAAATTCACCCCGCAGTCGCTCCGCTTTCCGGATTGCCCGGGTCAGATACTCCTCAGCCTGATTCAGGTTCCCGCAGGAACAGTGGCACCATCCGAGGTCTGCAAGCAGTCGCGCACACTCAATCGTCTCGCGGTCCTGCCCCAGTGCCAGCGCCTGGTTAAAAGCCGCCAGCGCCTCGCCAGTGTTGCCAAGCTTCTGCTGCACCAGACCCAGGCGCCGGAGAAACCGTGCCAGCAGCACCCGCTCTCCGCCCGGAGCGGGCTGTGCCACCACCAGGCTCATCCCCTGACGATAAATGTCAATCGCCTCCCTCAGACCACCGGTCGCCTCACGCAACTCGCCCACCCGCTCAATCAAACCCAGCCGTTCACTTACCGGCACATAATCCGGTGCCAGTGCCAGTGCACTCTCATAAAACTGCCGTGCCTCATTAAACAGCAACCATTCCCGTGCCCTTTCCCCGGCCTGAACCGAATACCGGTATGCCCGTTCGCGGTCCCCGCTCTGAATCCACTGATGTGCCAGTTCAAATACCAGTCGCTCCTGCTCACCGCCGAATGACAGCTCCATTGCCAGTGCAATCCGGCGATGAATCTCCCGGCGCCGTTCCGGTGGAATCCGCTCGGTAACTGTGGTCTCAAGAATTTTGCTGGCAAGGACGAGCGCCGGCTTTACCTGCCCGGTCTCATTATTCCGCTGATAAAATGGCTTCAGGAACCCACCGGCTTTCAGCCGGCTTACCGCCTGAAACAGCGGCCGGTCCTGGAGATTGAGCACCGCGCGCAGAAACTCAACGGTAAACGGTCCGGCAACCAGCGCCCCGACCTCAAGCACACTCAACTCATCGGGCAGCAAATCCTCAAGCCGGCGCCGCACCACATCCCTTACACTTCTCGGAATGGCAAGCACACTCAACTCATCCCGGGCAAACTGCCAGTCCAGCCCCTGCCGGCGCAGCACCCCCTGCTCCACCAGCGCATATACCATTTCAATCGTGGTCAGCGGATTACCGCCGCCAAAATCATATATCCAGGTCACCAGGTCATCAAGCCCGTTAACCTCACCAACCATTGAAACCACCATCTGCCGCACCTCATCCCGATTCAGCACCCCCACCTCAAAATGGCGGCAGTGCGGCCGTTCGGTCAATACCGCAATCAGGTCGGTAAACCGTTTCTCATTCAACCCGGAAATCAAAAGCAGAATCCGCTCCTTTTTCAGACCCAGTGCCAGATAGCGCACAAATTCCAGGCTCAGCGGGTCAAACAGTTCAAAATCGTCCACCAGCAGAACCAGACTGTGTGTCAGCCGGTGGGACTCGGCAAGCCCCTTCAGCCGCCGCACCAACTGCTCAAACAGCCGGAACTTTGACTGCTCAAACGCACCTAAATCCAGCGCCTCCTCAACATCGGTTCCGGCTTTCAACACGCCGATCAGCAACTCCACCAGCGACTGCGACCGTGCGCCCAGTGCTACCGGCTCAAAAGCCAAAACGGTTGCCCCTTCCAGCTGGGCAAAAAACTTAACCTCGGCAAGACACCTACTCTTACCCGCACCCCGCTCACCCGAAATCAGCGCCACGCCGGGAATCCCCCGGGCGGCATCAGCCACCATCCGCTTCAACTCATCAACTATCTCCTTCCTGCCGACAAAACCCGGTGCCAGCAGGTCCTTGCGTGCGGAAACCGCTGCCTCGGCTCCGCCGACCGCAGCCATTGCCGTCTCTGCTTGCGGGTCAATTGTTTCTGCCATAACCGGAGAACCGCCTCCCCGGAACTTATCCAGTGGCATCAGTTCTGCCAGGACCAGTTCGGCAATCAGCGCCCGGGCACTCCGGGGACGGCGCTCCCGCTCCTGGCTTATCATCCGCATCACAATACTTTCCAGCGCCTCCGGCACCTCCGGATTGAACCGGCGGACCGGCTCAAACCCGGAAACATACTGGCGCTTCAGCCACTCCTCAAGCTGCATCCCGTCCCCGGGTCCCCGGCCGGTTAAAACCTCATACAAAACCAGCCCCAGTGAATACAGATCGCTTCTCCCATCCGCCTCCCAACCCTTCAACACCTCGGGCGCAACATAACCCAGAGTTCCGCGCCTCCGGTTAAACTGTAATCCTAAATTATTGCCCCCCAGTTCAACTCCTGGCAACCCTTCGGCAAACCCCAGGTCCAGCAACTTCACCCGCACTTTATCCTCATCCTCATAAACCAGAATATTGGACGGTTTAACATCACAATGAACCAGCCCCTCCCGGTGAATCGCATCCAGCGCCCAGAGCACCTCCACCAGCGCATTTACCAGTTTCGGTGACCAGCCGGCAAAAAACCTCCGCAGCTCAACCCCGGGCACAAACTCCATTGTAAAAAATGGCCTGCCATCCCGGCTCAAGCCGTAATCAAAAACCTTGACGATATTCGGATGGGACAACTGGGACAGATAAAAAAACTCCCGGCTCAGCAACAGACCATCATCTGCGGAACTGTTTTTCAGCAATATTTTTAACGCCAGGATGCGCTGGTTGGTCCGATCCCTGACCCGGTAAACCTCGGTGAGCTCGGTCCTGCCGATTAAGTTGAGGATTTCATACCTTTCACTTACCCGGCTGTTAAAACCGGCCTCATCCTTTCCTAACCCCATCGCTCGTTATTATATCAACCGTCTGCTCCCTGTCAATATCTGCGCCACCAGTCCAATCATCTCCCAAGCAGACCGTCTTCGCCCCGGCGCCAAACCCCGAACTACACTAAAAACCCTGCGCACCATTACCCTCAAATCGCTCATCCCGGTCAATACCACCACTACCGCTCCTGTTCTGCCTGCCGCCATTGCCCATTTCACCACCAGCACCCGCACCTGAACCCCGGCCCGCACAAACCTGAAAACCTCCTGCCCGACCGAACCCGGAACCCGGGTCAAAACCCCGGCCCCAACTCTGAACCGGTCGGTCCCCCAGACCGTCCCCGGGACAGGCACGGGAAAAAGGACCGAATCTGACAACTGATTAAAATTTAATGTCTTATGAGCATAAGTGCTATACGGCGCAACCGGTCCAGCCCGAACAAAAGATGATTGACACATCCGCAGCAGTTTTTATAATCAATTTGTGAAGGTAGTGGCGACCAACCGCAAGGCTCGGCGCGACTATACGATTTATGAGCAACTGGAGGCGGGTATTGTGCTTACCGGCGCGGAGGTGAAATCACTGCGTGAAGGTGGGGCATCACTGGATGGTGGATATGCGGTGGTTGAAAACGGCGAACTCTTCCTGGTTGATGTCAATATCGCCCCTTACCGCCAGGGGAATATTTTTAACCGCGACCCCAGGCGCCGGCGAAAACTGCTGGTTCACAAAGACGAAATCCGCCGTCTGTTTGGCAAAACCACCCTGCGCGGCTTCACCCTGATACCGCTCCGGCTGTATTTCAATGACCGGGGAATTGCCAAGGTGGAACTGGCGCTGTGCAAGGGCAAGAAGGTAATTGACCGCCGGGAAGAACTGAAACGCCGGGCACTAAAACGGGAGGAACAGCTGTGAGGCGATGGCAACGCTCATCCTCGCATCCCCTCGGACTCACTGCTAACGCCCTGCTCGCACTCTTCACCCTGCTTACTGCCGGCACCCGAAATTATAACGGCATTGACTATCTCCCGCTGACCGGCATTGTTGCCCGGTTACACGGCACCTGCTGGCAGGTCCCGGCAACCGAATCGACCCCGGTCCGGTTCATCGCCATCATTCCAGCTGAGTCCGATTCCTCATCACTGGAATACACATTCATTCCTGACCGTTCGCTGGTAATTCACAACCAGCGCAAACTCCGCCTGCCGATTCCGGCGCGGGTGGAAAACAACCAGCTCTATCTGCCCGCGGTGGTGGCAGCGGCAATCTTTCCAGAACTGGATGTGCCGGTGCTATCCACCATTGAGACCGACAAAAAGGGCGATACCATCCTGGTCCGTTTCCTGCTGGATCCGGTGCAGACAAAGTCCAGCCCGCTGCTCTATTACCCTCAGAAAAACTCCAGCCTGGAATACCGCCTGACTCTGGGCTGCCGGATTGACTCCGCCTTCAGCACCCAACTGCGCCTGCTTTCCCTGACCAGCCCCTCAATCTTCAACGGCATCAGACTGGACTCCGGTTCGGTTGGCACTAACCTGCTCTGCACCTTCCGCCAGCCAACTGCGGAAACGGTCCTGCTCCGTCCCAACGGCGTCGAGCTCCGCATCTATCCCCTGCCGCCGCGCCGGGTAATGCGAATAATGCTTGACCCGGGCCACGGTGGCAACGACCCGGGTGCGGTTGGCAGGCGGGGCACACAGGAAAAGGACATCGTCCTGGACATCGCCCGGCGCATCCGCGACCGGTTAGTAAAAAAGGGGTTTGAAGTGTTCCTCACCCGCGAAGGCGATGAGTATGTATCACTCGCCGAACGGGCAGAAAAAGCCGCCCGCTCCCAGGCACAAATCTTTATCAGCATTCACGCGAACTCCTCAGAAAACCGTGCCGCCCATGGCCTGGAAACCTATTTCCTGTCCGAAGCCAAGACCGACTGGGAACGGGCGGTAGCCGCCCGGGAAAACGAGGTGTTTGAGCGCGAACTTACCCACCCCTTCCTTCAAAAAGACGACCCGGTATCATTCATCCTTGCCGACCTTGCCCAGCACGAATTTCTCAATGAATCCAGCCAGCTTGCCCTGAGGATTCAGCAGTCCGGACTGGAACTGACCAATGCCAGTGACCGCGGGGTCCGTCAGGCAAACTTCTATGTCCTGCGCAACATCTTTATGCCAGCGGTGCTGGTGGAGTGCGGATTTCTGAGCAACCGCCAGGAAGAGCAGTACCTGCGCCGACCCGAACACCGGGAAAAAATTGCCCGGGCAATTGCCGACGGCATCGCCGGCTTTGCCCGTGATTACGAAACCCGGCTCAACGGCAACCAACGATGAACCTTACCAACACTCCCACCTCACCGCCGGTAGTCCGGTTCCGGCGCATCGCCTCCCAGCGCCTCCAGGGGAAAAGGCTGGATGTGTATCTGGTGCTCTCCGGACTTGGTGTTTCCCGGACCCGGGCAGCCGCTCTCATTGAGGCCGGTCAAGTACTGGTCAACCACCAGCCGGTCAAACCCAGTTATCGGGTAAAACCGGGCGATTTGATTACCGCCGAATTTGAACCCGAGCCGGAAATAACCATTGAACCCGAGCCGATGGAGTTGAACATCGTCTATGAAGATGAGGATGTTATCGTCGTTGACAAACCGGCCGGGATGGTGGTCCATCCGGCACGCGGCAACCGCACCGGCACCCTGGTCCAGGGCTTGCTCTATCACTGCCGGACTCTGCCCCTGCGCCCGGACTCGGTCTTAAGGCCCGGGGTGGTGCATCGCCTGGACAAGGACACCACCGGCTTACTGGTATTTGCCAAAACCGATGCGGCACTGCGCCACCTTGGTGCCGCGCTTGAACACCGGACTGTCCTGCGGGAATACCTTGCCTTTGCCTGGGGTGATTTTGAACTCAACACCGGCACAATTGACGCCCCGATTGGCAGACACTTTCTCGACCGCCAGCGTATGGCCGTAACACCATTCTCGGCGCGGACCGCCATCACTAACTTTGAAGTCCTGCGCCGCTACAATATCTGCACCTACCTCCGGCTGCGTCTGAAAACCGGCCGCACCCACCAGATTCGGGTCCATCTCCAGCATTTCGGCCATCCGGTTGTCGGTGACCCGGACTACGGTGGTAGAAGCATCACGGTTATTTCCCGGCGCGAGCATGTGCCGGTCTACAAAGAAATCCTGAGCCGCATCAAACGCCAGGCACTGCATGCGGCGCGCCTGGGCTTTGTCCATCCCCGAACCAGAAAGTTCCTGGAGTTCACCTCCCCGCTGCCCGCTGATATGGAACAAATCCTGTTCTATCTTGAAGAGTGCATCCGGGAGCGCAGACTATGAACCCTCGGGCTGGCTTCGCTTTGCTCGCAATAAACTTACTATCGGCCCTGCTATCCTGCTCCTCAAACACCGCCCCCCTGCCCGAACTCACCCCGCCGTCCTGGCAGGATGGCGAAACCTCGGTCTATACCATCCGGCGCAACGACACCCTGCTCTTCCGGCGCACCATTACCATCAGCCTCGATGAGGAAGCCGGTGAACCAATTGTCATCATCACCAGCGTTGTCCAGTCCGAGTCCACCGATTACTATTTCTTTGACTCCACCTCCTATGCCCTGACCCGTTACACCTTAAAACCGCTTGAACTCTACCACACCGTTGCCAGCGAAATCTCCATTTCCGAGGTAGAGGTAATATTTTACCCCGACCAGATCCGGGTTGAGAAAACCACCATTGACGGCGCCAGCACAATCACCCTCAAACCGCTACCCGGCACCTATGCCATTGAGATGCTGCCCGCACTCCTGCGCGCAGTTCCGCTTGAGCCGGCACTCAATTTCACCATCAACGGACTGGTCCCGCTGGAACTGCGCACCCTGCCGGTCCAGGTGAAGGTCCTGGGCACAAAAATGGTCACCACCCCGCAGGGTGAAATCCTCGGCCGGGAGGTTGAGACCAGAACCCGCAACCGCACCATCCGCTTCGTTTACGAACTTGCCGAACCCCGGCGGCTGATTGCCATCCGCGACCTCGGCAATTCAACCGAAACAGTGCTGGAAGACTTTTTCATCCGGGAATTAAAGACCCCGCTGCCGACCGATTAATCGCCATCTTTTATCATCCCTGGTCATTACTGGACGCCGCGGTCCTGAGCCGCTCGGGGGCAATGGAATTTACTCAACCGTTACCGATTTGGCAAGGTTGCGGGGTTTGTCAACATCACAACCCCGGAGCACCGCAATGTGATAAGCCAAAAGCTGGAGCGGCGGGGCAACCACAATCGGTGAAAGATACTCCGGTGTTTTTGGAATATAAAGCACCGTCTCGGCAAGCTCGGAGAGCGCCTCATCACCTTCGCTGCCGATGGCAATTATCCGGCCACGCCGGGTCTTTGCCTCGGCGAGATTGGAAATCATCTTGTCATACACCGAATCCCGGGGTGCAATTCCGATTACCGGCACATTTTCGTTAACCAGCGAAATCGGACCATGCTTCATCTCGCCGGCTGGATAACCGGTGGCGTGGACATAGGCAATCTCCTTGAGTTTGAGCGCACCTTCCAACGCACTCGGGTAGTTTATCCCCCGGCCTAAAAAGATAAAGTCATGGGCAAATGCCAGTCGGGTGGCAACCTCCTTAATCCGGCGGTCCAGCCGCAGAATCGTGGTCAACTGCTCGGGCAACCGCTCAACCTCATCCTTGACCTGACGGAACTGCTCTGCCGTTATTGTCCGCCGGATTCTGCCAAAGTAGAGCGCCAGCATCAGCAGGGTAAAAATCTGGGCGCTATAAGCCTTGGTTGATGCCACTCCGATTTCGGGACCGGCGTGGATGTAAACCGTGGAGTCGGCTTCCCGGGCAATTGACGAGCGGTAAACATTAAGCACCCCGAGCGTCCTGATACCCCGAGCCTGCGCCTCCCGCAGTGCCGCCAGGGTATCCGCAGTCTCACCTGACTGACTGACGGCAATCATCAGTGTCTCATTTTCATAAAGATATTCGGAAGTCCGCAGTTCGGAGCTGATTTCCACTGTGGTCGGGATCCGGCACAGTTTTTCAAAATAGGAGCGCGCAACCAGTCCGGCATGGTATGAGGTCCCGCATGCCTGAATCACAATCCGGCTGATCCTTTCAATCAAATCCGGATAAAGCAGGAACTCCGGGTCAAGCATGACCGTATCGTCCCGGAAGCGCCGGCGAATATTGGCAGCAAGCACTTGTGGCTGCTCAAAAATCTCCTTGCGCATAAAATGGGGGTATCGGCCTTTAGAAATCTCCTTTGCCCGGATTTCAATCGGCGCAAACTGCCGGCACACCTCGCGGCCAGCAAAATCCCGGATTTCCACCCCGTTCCGGCTGACCACCGCCAGCTCACCATCCTGCAGCACCAGCATCCGACGGGCAATTCCGACCAGTGCCGGTGCATCCGAAGCGATGATGTATTCACCCCGCCCCCGGCCCACGAGCAGCGGTGAGCCCATCTTCACCGCATAAAGCCGGTCCGGCTCATCGGCATTGATAATCAGCAGCGCATATGCCCCTTTCAACTCTGCCACTGCCCGGCGCAATGCGTTAAGAAAACCCCGGCCGCCTGCCCGTTGATAATGAGTTTCAATCAGATGGACAATCACCTCGGTATCGGTTGATGATTGAAACCGGTGACCGGCCGCCTCCAGCCCCTGCCTTAACTCCCGGTAATTCTCAATTATTCCATTATGGACCAGGGCAATCCTGCCGGTGCAGTCGGTAAACGGATGGGCATTCTCATCCGTCACCTGACCATGGGTTGCCCAGCGCGTATGGCCAATTCCTAATCTGCCTTCAACCGGACTGGTCTGCAACAACTCCTTCAGCCGCTGAAGCCGGCCCGCAGTTTTGCGAATCCTGAGCCCGTCGGCGAGCACCGCAATCCCGCAGGAGTCATACCCCCGATATTCCAGCCGTTCCAGTCCGACCATAATGACATTGCTTACATTCCGCTCCCCGATGTAACCGACAATCCCGCACATTTAATTTCCCCCGTCTAAAAACCGCCGCACCCGGTTAACCAGCACTTGCGCCGCTACCCGGCTTTTTGCCTCGGCAACAATCCGGACCACCGGCTCGGTGTTGCTCTGCCGGATATGAACCCACCAATCTTTACCAGCAAATCTCAGTCCATCCTGCTGGTCAACCGTGAACTCATCATCAAAAATTGCGCCGGCACGATGAAGTAGCCGCTCGGAGTCAAAAATTGGCGCCGGCAGCACCGTCTTCACTAACTGATATTCCGGCAACTGACGCCGGATTTCCGACAGTCTGCTGGTGGAGGCTAGTGCCAGCACGGTTGCTGCTGCCACCAGCCCGTCCCGGGTCAGGTTAATCGCCGGCAGAATCACCCCGCCATTACCCTCACCGCCAAGCACCGCCCCGGTTTCCACCAGCCGCTGCACCACATTCGCCTCGCCGACCCGGGTGCGAAAAGTGCGCACGCCAAATCGGGCGGCAAGGTCATCAATTGCCCGGCTGGTTGACAGATTGACCACCACATCGCCCTTCACCCGGGGAAGGATATAAAGCGCAGCCAGGCAGAGGCTCGCCTCTTCGCCCAGCGCCACCCCCTGCTCATCAACACAACTGAACCGGTCCCCATCCGGGTCAAAGGCAAAACCGGCATCCAGCCGCTGCTTGCGGACCAGTTCACTCAAAGCGGTCAGATTTTCCGGCACCGGCTCCGGGCCCCTGGGAAACCCGGCTTCCAGCCGTTCAGTTGAGCAGAAAATCGGCACCGGCTCCGCACCAAATGCCCGCACCAGTTCACACGCCGCAATGGACATCGCCCCGTTCACCGCATCAATCCCAATCCGCAGCCCCTGACCGTTCACATTGGCAAACAGCCAGTTTCCCCGGATGGCGGCAATGTGGCGCTCAATCGCCGCGCCAACATCACTGTGCTGGGCGGGGCGAAGCCCGGAGGCGATCGCTTCGACACTGCGTGCCTCGCAATCACGAATAAGCCGGCTCAGCTCTGCCACCTCATCGGCAAATAGAAAACGGCCATTAGGATGGATTAGTTTCAAACCGTTCCACTGAATCGGATTGTGACTGGCGGTAATTACAATTCCGGCCCGGACATCGCCGGTAGTGCGCACAAAATGAACTACCGTCGGCGTCGGCACAACCCCCAGTTGAGTAACCTCACCGCCATACTGGCGGACCGCACCACTGACAATTGCATTCAACTCCGGGCCCGAAGGCCGGGCATCCCTGCCCACCACATATCTGCCCGGACCAAATAGCCGCAGGAAAGCCGCAATCACCCGGCTAACCGTCTCCGCATTGAGGCTTTCTCCAAAAACGCCCCGCAGACCGGACACGGAAAAAATCGGTGCTGGCATCAAACTTTATTATACCCATCGGTTAGTCCAGGTCAACCGCCCGAACCTCTCTCCGCCAGGTTACGAGCGAACGCAGCAAACTCCAGGCGGCAAGGATTGCTTCGGCACTGCGTGCCGCGCAATGACGAGAATAAGGCATTACTTGCCCGGACGATTTATTGTGGTATTATTGTTTAATAAACTGAACAGGAGGTAGCAATGAATATCAACCACCTGGAAAATATTATGCGCCGCGAGCTGGACCGGATGCTAACGGCTAACTGCAGTTTTGCCGACGCCCGCTTCTATTTAGAAGACCTTACCGAAAGGCTGGTGCTCTACGACGGCAACCTGGAGGTGAACTATCAGCAGTTCGAGCGGGGCATCGGGGTCCGGGTAATCAAAAGCGGTGCAGTGGGATTTGCCGCCACCGCCGACCTTAATGCCATTCCTGCCTGCTTTCAGCGGGCACTGGACAATGCCGAAGCCGCGGCCCAACTGCTCGGTTTTCCCAAGGATATGGGGAATGCCAAACCGATCCGGGGGACTTATCAGCCCCGTTTTGAACGCGACCCCTTTGCAGTGCCCCTGCCGGAAAAACTGGCCCTACTGAAGCGGGTTGATGACCAACTCCGGGACAACACCGTTGAACACCGAATGGTCTCTGCCCATTTTCAGAAACGCCGGATATTTTACTTTAACAGCGAAGGAACCGAAATTGAACGCTGGGTGCTGAACACCTTTGCCAATATGACGGTAATGGCACGCGACCGTGAAGGCAAGGCACAGCGCCGGAGTTATGAACTGGACTCGGATGGCACCGGCAGCCGGGGCTTTGAGTGGCTTGCCCGACCGGACGCCTTTTCTATTCATGCCGAACGGGTGAAAAAGGAACTGAGCGAAATTGTCGCCGCCGAAACCCTGCCGCCGAAGCGCCGGGATGTCATCCTGTTACCCGGCCAGGGCCATCTCCAGGTCCACGAAACCATCGGCCACCCGCTGGAACTGGACCGGATTCTCGGCTATGAACTTTCCTTTGCCGGCGGCTCCCATGTGAAACCGGAAATGATTGGGTCACTGCGTTACGGCAGTGACAAACTGAATGCCAAGGTGATGCTGGTTGAAAATTCACCCGGCACATTTGGCTACGACGACGAAGGCACACCCCAGCACGAGTACTACCTGATTAAAAACGGCATTCTCGTCAATGTCCTCTGCTGCCGGCTTGACCTCGCCGAAGCCAATGCCAAAGCCGGCAAAACCGTAGTCCAGACATCCGGGGCATCAGCCCGGGCAGCCGGTTTTTACAAAACACCGATTGACCGGATGACCAATGTCTGCGTGGAATGGGGCAGTGACGGCACCCTGGAGGACATCATCCGGGCAACCGAAGATGGGGTAATTCTTGATATGCCGGTCTCCTGGTCAATCGGCTCCAACCGGGAACACTTCCATTTCGGCTGCGAAATCGCCTGGGAGGTCCGGGACGGCAGAATCACCCGGGTCTACAAAAATCCCACCTACCAGGGCCACACGCTTGAGTTCTACCACTCCCTGGATATGGTCGGCGACCGCTCAACCTGGCGCCTGTTCCAGGTGGCAAACTGCGGCAAGGGTGAACCGAACCAAATTATGGAGGTCGGGCATGGTGTGCCGGTAATGCGCTTTCGCAATGTAATTACCGGTGAAGGGAGGTAAAATGCTGGAAGATCGGATCCGCAGCCTACTGCTTGAAGCAAGGGATTATGCCCGTAAAAACGGTTTGAACGTCGAGTTTTCATTTCACCGTGAGCGCTCCAGCCTGATCCGGCTTGGCAACTCGGCAATCGCCCTTTCCACCAGCGAGGAACTCTCCCGGCTTGATGTCACGGTGCAGGAAGGGCGCCGCGTCGGTTCCTGGACCATCACCGCCGACATCACCAGCCTGGACCAGCTGAAAACAGCACTCAACCGCGCCGCAGAAAACTGCCGCCACTCGTTTGCGCGGGACTACGACCCGATTTTTGGTCAGGTGCAGGAACCGGTTGACGACCTCACCGGCTTTGACCCGGAGCTGGAGACGCTTTCCCCGGGTGTCAAGGCGGAACTGTGTGCCCGGGTCATCAACACCCTGAAACCCCGCGGCAACTACGACTTCTCCGGCTCCTGGACCAGCGGCGCCACCGAGATGTACTACATTACCACCGCCAATGATAACGAAGCCTATCGCAAACTGACCGATGGCCGACTGGTAATTGTCCTGAAGGAACGGTTGAAGAAATGGGAACTGGCAGTGGAAAAGAGCCAGAAACGGGCAGATGAATTTTCTGCCGATGAGATCATTCAAGAGTTTGAAACCCTGCTTTCGATTTACGAGCAAACTCCGGGCCACAAAACCACGCTCGGCAACCAGCGGGTGCTGTTCGGACCCCAGGCGATTGCCCAGCTGGTCATCCTCTCCATCTGGGGCGGATTTTTCGGCCGGAGTTATGAAGAAGGCAGGGCATTTACCTCCAAAAACCGGTTCGGCGACAAACTGTTCTCCGACCTGATAACCATCATTGACGACCCCACCAATCCCGATGTCTTCCAGATGCCCTTTGACTTCAACGGGAAGCGCCGCCGTCCCTTCCCGCTCGTGGAAAAGGGCATCTTCCGTAATGTCTGCTACGACTCCCAGACCGCCGCAAAATACCGAAAGAACCCGACCGGCCACGACCTCAACAACTGGGACCTGGTCCTGGCACCGGGCACCGGACCGGCAGAACCTGCCGCCGCGCTGGAACTTGCCGGCGATGCCCTCTACATCCCTCACCTCCACTATATCCATATGCCCGACCCGACCCGGGGCATCTTCACCGGCTCCTCCCGCTTCAACGCCCTGCTCATCCGCAATGGCAAACCGGTAGCCCCACTCTTCTCATCTCGGATAACCGATTCCATCCTCAATGTCTTCAATAATGTCATCGCGCTTGCCTCAGCCTCGGTTGCGCAGAATGAAACCTCAACCTATGAACGGCGGAGCCCGGAAGCCCTCAGCGTTCCCCGCTGGCTCCTCTGTGACCAGGTCCGGATTTCGGATGTAGCCGACAGTTTCTGAACGGCTTGACTTGGCACCGGGTCTGTTTATTTTATCTTAATGCCGAGGTGGCGGAAATGGCAGACGCGCTAGCCTCAGGAGTTAGTGGGGAAACCCATGGGGGTTCAAATCCCCCCCTCGGCACCACCGCAACCTAAAATTACCTGCCCGTCATTCGCTTCGTTGCTTGCTCCTCAGCGCCCGCCTTTTCTGTCATCCCGAGCCTTTCCGGTTCGGTCAATGCGCGCCTCTTTTACTCTTGTGTCATTGCGAGCGAAGCGAAGCAACCCCCCAAAGCGGCAGGGATTGCCACGGCTCCTTTAAAGCCGCGCAATGACACGCGGAGAAGTTACCGCGCTCTGCGACAGTGAAAAAGACCTGGTGGCGAACAGGGGGAATGAGTACACTGACAGCACGCCGTCAGATTTTGCCGAGCATCCGCTGCAGTCGCAACCGGAGCACAAGGAAAAATGCCCGCCAGATAATCCGCCGCGACATCTTAGAAACACCGGCACGCCGTTCGGTGAAAATTATTGGAATTTCTTTAATTCTGCCCCCCTTACGCCAGATGAGAAAATCAATCTCAATCTGAAAGCCGTAACCGTCCTCCCTGAGCCGGGAAAGGTCCAGCCGCCGAAGCATTTCACACCGGTAAGCCTTGAACCCCGCGGTCAGGTCCCGAACCGGACAGCCGGTCACCTTGCGGGCATAAAGGCAGGCAAAGTAGGAGAGGAGCAGCCGCTTCATCGGCCAGTTGACAATTGAAATACCGTTAGAATAACGGGAACCGATCACCAGGTCATAGTCCTTGAGCAGGGAGACCATCTCCGGTATCTTCTCCGGCGGGTGGGAGAAATCGGCATCCATCTCAAAGCAGTAGTCGTAGCCGTGCTCAAGCGCATACTTAAATCCGAGGACATAGGCGGTGCCGAGCCCAAGCTTCTTCTCCCGGCGCACGAGTTTTACCCGCGGATTTTCCCGGGCAAGCTGCTCAACGATGTCACCGGTGCGATCCGGTGAATTGTCATCAATCACCAGAATATCCAGTTCTGGTGACTGGCTGAGCACTACCGGAATAATCTGCTCAATATTACCCGCCTCATTATAGGTGGGCATTATCACCAGACCCCGGGCCACGATGTTATAATAAGAATATATCTTCCCCTGTCAATCACGCTATCTTCAGCCAATTCACTCATTCCTTGGGTGTGCCGGCCGGAAAATCCCGACACTCAACCCCGCTCACGGCTGCGCGGCTGAATACCGGTTGATCCCCCGAATCATCAGCTTCATCCGGGAAATCTGCCCGGCAGGCCTCGGAGCCACAAACTTTACCCATTGCTCCTGATTTGCCTCCAGATTAACCTGGTGCCAGCCCCAGGGGTCGTCAAGCTGAACCCCGTTCTGGTCATAAAACAGCATCTTCACCTTACCACCAATCGGCATATGCCAGCCGTTCTTTAAAAGCACACTGACCAGGAGCGCGCCGTCACTCTCCTCCTCCTTCACATCCAGCACCCGGATATCACCCGCCAGCACCGGATTATTGATCACCCAGCGCCGGCTTCCTGTCTCCCGGTTAATCCAGAGTGAGTTAATCGTCTGGGCACACACCGTTAGCAGCGATGCCGCCAGCACCAAACTTAACCACCGATTTATCCTTTTCATCTAACACCTCCTTTTTTAATAGCCAAAAAATTCCTCTGCCAGACCGGCGACAATGAAAAATGTCCGCTTACCGTTTGTCCGTCCGCGGCACATTCCGGCTCGGGGCTCGGCACCGGTCAGCGGATAATCACAGTAACCCTTCATTTCTCCGGCACGGTTGTAAAACACCAGCCGGACCCGTTCTGTTTCCGCGGGCAGGCGCAGTCGAGCAAAGGAAAAGTTCAGGGGCGCATAACCCCAGGCACGCACATCCCGGTTCTCGGACTCCTTGCCCAGGGTGATATCGGCAATGTCGTCGGCAAGTTCTTGGCCCTTGCCTGGAACCGCCCGGTCCAGCAGCAGCGCACCTAAAATCCGCAGCCCGAGCCGTGCCGCCTTTGCCCCGGCCTCCTGTGCCGCCTTCCTTGCCGCCTCTGCCCGACTGAGCCGCACCGGAAAACTGTCCATCAGCGCCGGCAGAACCGCAACCACCTGTTCCGTGTCCACCCGCACCTCGGTCCTGCCGATAACATCCGCGCTCTGATGCTCAACCTGAACAATCAGCTCCATCACGCCGGTATCGCCACTCTCCCCTTGCTCAACCTGCTGTATCAACTGCCGGCTAAGACCGGCAACCTCCGAACCGGAATCTGCCATTGCCGCCAGCGCCCGGTATTCAATCAGCGCATCATCCGGCTTGCCCAGCTGCTCATAAATCAAACCGAGATAGAAGTTGACAACCGGTAGTTGGGAGGCATCCTGGTCATACTGGCGCAGCTTCTTGAACTCAACCAGCGCCGCTTCCGGATTATCCTGCATCAGATAGCATCGACCAAGATAGAAATGGACCAGTTCCCGTTCCCGTTTGCGCAGTTTGTAAACGGTGCGTGAGTCCACTACCAGCCAGTCGTAGATTTTCGCCGCCTCCGGCCTTTCCCCGGCATCTACTTTATAGGCGGCAAAGAATGCCCGGCGCGCCGCATCTAAATTCAAATCGTAAAAAAGGCAGATTCCGTAACTCAGCAGCGAAAGGATATAGGAGCGATCCCGTTCCCGGAACTTCTTCTCCACCACCTGCCGGAACCTTTCGGCTGCCGGCCGGTAGACCAGCGCGGTAAAATAGCGGGGCTTTCCCGCCGGTTTGATTGCCGGTGCCGGTGGCAGACAGCCGGCAATCAGCACCACCAGCAGCCCGACCGCCCGGCAAAGGCGCATTTTAACTATTCAGCCGCCTATTCGTACCAGGCTTTGGTGCTTTTCTTTTTCAACTCCTGCTCATCCGCCCAGACAATCTCCGAGGTCCGCACATCCACCAGCCGCATCGTCAGTTTGTAATAGGCAAGGGTGGTTGCCCCTCTGGTCTTCTCAATGCTCATCACATCACCGGTTAAAAAGTAGTCGGCACCAATCAGACTGCCCAATTTCACCGCCCCCTCAACATCAATCCGCTGTGTCTCCTGCAGGGCAATCTCCTTTGCCTGCTGCTTCAACAGCTCCCGGTCTACCATCCGGAATTTCCCTAATTTCAGCAACGCAACCATAATCTTCTCGGCAATCCCCTCGGTATCAATGTGCTGGGAGGTCCGGTTACCGATGGCAAGAAACGCCAGCACCGGCCTGCCGGTATCGGACCGGGGTGGCAGTTTGAACTCGGCAAGGGACATTACCATCTTCTCGGCGAGCAGTTTCATATCGGTATCCGAATAGGTGTAGTCCCATTCGGTTACCTCATCTGGCCGGACATAATGGGATGTTGAACAGCCCGGCATCAGCACCAGTCCCAGGGTGGCAATGTAATTCAACAGTTTCATTTCTGCTCCTTTTGTTTTTGCTCGGGCATCTTTAAACTTTCAATCATAAAACGGACAAACTCCTGGGCGATTGCTCCCGCGCCAGTCCCGGAATCCGGCTCATAAAGCGCCCAGACCAGTACCTTATCCTCAGCCAGATCAACCAGCGAAAGCGAGACCGCCCGGATTCCCTCGCTGGTACAGGGGTGTTGGCCCCGGCTGCAGACCTGGCACCGGGCAATCACATTGCCGGTCAGCAGACAGTTGGCACCGATTTTTCGGGCAAACTCCGGTGGTTTAAGCGGCGCAGACCGCTCAGTGCCAATCTCCTTTTCTCCGGGATAAACCACCCGGATACTCTCGGCAAGCACATTGATTGTCAGGGCATCCTCAAGCAGTCGGGTGGTCGGGCGATCAATCCCGGAAAGGACCACCGCCACCGAGCCGATAATTGGCAGTTTACCCGGTGCGTCCGGATGCACAAAACTGGCAACCGGCTCCGGCTTTGCCGCAAAGAGCAGCGTTATGACCGCGCAAAGAAGCGAGTTCATCACCACCTCCTGTTTTTACTCAATAAATTTTATCTCAATCCGGTTCCCGCTCCAGCCAATAATTTCAAACCGGACCACAAACCCGGGCTTACCCAGCCCGGCCAGGATTTCCGAACTCGGGGTTTCGGACACCACCTCCAGCACCGCCTCATCACCGCTCAGTTCCCGGCTGATGACCTGCTTTATCCCCCGCACCCGGGTGCGTAACTCCGAGCCGAGCCCTGCCACCTTTTGATAACTGGCATTCCGGCAGAAAATCTGGGTGATGTTTTCCCGGCGCTGCCACCGCTGGAGAATTGAGCTGAGCAGCGCATCCGCACTGCTCTCAACACAACCCTTCAGCGCCTCATCCCGGCTGAACGGCACCACCTGCATTTGGGACGAACCACCAAGCACCTCGCCGGTCAGCAGGTCAACCGCCCGCAAATTCAGACTCACCCTGTAAAAATCGGCCTCGGCCTGCTGATAAGGACCTTTTTTCCGCTCCTGCGCCATCGCCAGTTGTCCGAAAATCCCGATTTCCGCCCCGGTCCGCAAACCGGCACGCAGTGCTGCCGCGGTATCACCGGCAATCAGCCGCTGCCGCTGAACCGCATCAATATTCCTCTGCACCGTCCGCCGGTCCACCACCGGAAACCCCTTATCGGTAAAAATGGTCAGCAGCGCAGTTTCCGCACTCTCCACCTCGCCTGCCGGCGCATCCGACTCCAGCACAACCATCAACCGCGGCCGGCCCTGCTCACTCACCAGCAACCCGATTGCTGCCAGGTCATCCTCAATCCGGTCGGTCTTCACCATTGCCCGCACCACCACCCGGTAGAGTTCCCCTTCCCGGCTTTCGGTTATCACCCGGTATGAGGACACATAACCAGTTGCCTGGGAATAAATCCGGTCGTCAAGCAGTTGAAAATTCTGCACCCGGGTTTCAGTATTGATAAAACTGCCAACCCCCTGCTCCACCGCCTTGCGCAGCGCATCCCGGAGCGCCTGGTCCCGGGCAATGTCCGGACTGCCGGTAAGGGCAGCAACCCCTTCGGCAAGCACCTCGGTTCCCTCACCCCCGCTCAACACCACCTCGGTCGGTTGTGGTGCCGAACCTGGAGCCTGATAACCCGGATGATAACAGCCGGCAAACACCAGCCCCGCCACCACCAGAACCCGCCACCGCATCCTGCGCTCCTATAACAGCAGCCGGACAATCAGCCGGCCCGCTTCATAAAGAAACTTTGCACCATCCTTGAGCCATTTCAGTCGCTCCGCATCCTGCCTGGAAATCACAATATCACTGCCGAGCCGGCCCCGGACCGCCTTGATTTTAACCACCAGCGGCACCCGGCTGAACTCCGGCCGGTTAAGAATCTCATCCAGCTGGCGGATGTAATTCAGCATCGCCTGACCGCGCCCACCGGTGTAACGGTAAAGCTCCCTCGTATCCAGCAGCAGATTACCCTGCTCATCATAGATTTTGGGAAACAGCGCCGGCTTCAATCCGGTCTCACCCGCATCCAGCACCAGCCCGGAATACTGACGGAAAAACTCCTGCACCGCCGGCGATACCTGAGCGCTCACCGCTTCCGCCTTGGATTCCAGTGCCGGTAGCAGCGCATCGGCAACACTCTGCGGTCCATCCAGACTCACCTCCAGTTCCACCTCCACCACCCCGGCTGCCGAATCGTATCTTGCCGGACCAGCCGGTCGTGCCCCCTTGACCACCCCTTCAACCCGGGTGTAAATTACATCATAACTGGTGACGAAATTCTCAACTCTGGTATCGGCATCAACCCGCACCCCCTTTATGATTTCCAGCAGATTCCGCTGCGCCACCACCACTGCCGCCCGCTCCGCCATCACCCTTGCCCGGGACAGATTTTCATCTGCCGGGTCCAGCACCCCGGCACCGCGTGCCCGCACCACCCGTGCGCCCCAGTCAATCACTCCCCCGGGCACCGGCTCAACAATTTCACCCGGGGCGGCAATCGGACCGACCGGCATCGGTGCGGTCCAGCCCGAATCCCGGGGTAGGCGCGGCATCACCACCGGTTCGCTTACCGGACCTGATGCCGCCTTCACCCCGGCATTGGAACTGACGCACCCGACCGCCAGCACCAGCAACCCGAAACAAACCAGTTCCCGCCACTTCACTTGACACCTCCCTTTTCCAGCAGCGGCAGCAGTGCGGTCTGAATTGCCATCCGCAACGCATCCTCCGCCCCTTCAAAACTTGAACCCTGTCCCGCTGCCGAATAAAGCACCGCCCCATTCTCCACCCCGACAATCCGGACCATAACTTCAGCCTCCCGCTGCTCCGGCGAATCGGTGAAAAACGGGTCGTGCTTCACCCTGCCAATCTTGATGCTCATAATCGCACTGGCACCCAGCAGTTTACCCAGCCGCACCGCACTCTGCGGATCAACCACCCCCGAATAACCGAACTCCTGCTCCTTCAGCACCTCGTCAACCCGGGAACGGTCAACCACGACCAGGGTTGGAATTTTCATTAATTGCAACTCGGCAAACTCCCGCAGCGCCCCCTCATCACCGGTGTCCGAATTTCCGCCTGTGGGCGGCAGCACCGCAATCCGCCAGGTCCGGCTCAAATCAAACTCCGGCGCGATTGAAAACGGCTCTACCGCCTTGACCATTGCCGGGGTGCAGTTCACAATCAGCGCCCCGACGGCAATCAGCCCAAAAACAGCAATTCGCATAAGTCCCATAATCAGATTATCCTGCTCATTTCTCTCCTGTCAACCCTGAACACCGCCCATAACCCGCCCCGAATCAAAACCCGGAACCGGGCTCAATACCCGATTGGCTATCCCTGACCCCGCGGTTAACCGGTTCCCACCGGCTTTGGTCCTGACCGCGCCCGTCAGCGCCATCTTCCCGCCCAGCCCGGAAACCATCATCCAGACACTCTCAACCACCCCGCCCGAAACCGCAGATGATACCATCCCGGTGACCATCCCCGGGACTGTCCCCCCCCACCCCGGCTTATTGCCGGGTTAATTAATTAACTAATTGAAATTACAATAGTTATATCATCAACCCCAAAATCGGGTGTTAAAAAATGCACCGCCGGTATCGAACTGATATCCAAAACCCGGAAGCAAATAGATTTACCGGTAAAAACCGCCGCCTGCCGGTGGCATCCCGGCAGACGATTCTGCTTGACAACTAAAAGACCGCTGATTATATTAAAATGGAGTTGCGGCCATAGCTCAGGGGTAGAGCCCCGGCTTCCCAAGCCGGTTACACGGGTTCGATTCCCGTTGGCCGCTTTATATATTAAAAGCACATATGCCCTGGTTTGGTTATATCCATCCACTGCTGGCAATCTTCACCCTCGGCTACGGTGTGACCATCGGTCAGCTGAGCCTTTCCCGGCTTGGCGACTGGGACTTTCCGCTGCGCCGCCTGCGTAAGCGCACGCTGGTCTATTTCCTGCTGACAGTTGTCAATGTTGGCATCGGCCTGCTCGTCAATACCCTGCTTGCCTCCCGGAGCCAGGGGGTGAAACTGCTCGCCCATCTGCCGCTTGCCATTGCCGTTTCGGTTCTTGCCCTGCTTGCTCTGCTCGTCACCTATGGCAGAAGCAGAAAACCCGGGGAACTGGCACCAAGTTTGCGCTGGTATCCGATGCTCATTGTTGCCAGTCTGGCGCTGATTATGACCATGGGCTTTACTGCCCTGCTCAAGGTGCTGAAAATCTGAAACCCGCAGTCAGGCTCCGGCAAATCTATCATCGGCTGAAAAAATGCCACCGGCTGCGTTCCGCACCGGTCAGCCAGCTGCCTGATTATGACCCCTGGTCAATTTTGCTCGGCGCGGTCCTTTCCACCCGGACCCGTGACGAAACAACCGCTCAGGCGTTCCGCCGGCTTACCGCCGTGGCACCAACACCAGCCGCACTGGCAGGGCTGAAAACCGGAGAAATCAGGCGCCTGATTTATCCGGTCGGCTTTTACCGGACAAAGGCAAGACTGCTCAAAAAACTGGCACAACAACTGCTCACCCATCATCACGGAAGCGTGCCCCGGACCCGTGCCGAACTGCTGCACCTCCCCGGGGTTGGACCAAAGGTTGCCAGCATTGTGCTCAGCCAGGCATTCGGCCTGCCGGTAGTTGCGGTTGATACCCATGTCCACCGACTCAGCAACCGGCTTGGTCTGGTCCGCACCACCCGACCGGAACAAACCGAGCGCCGGCTGAACGCCATTGTGCCCGAAGAACTCAAGGCCGAACTCAACCCCCTGCTGGTAGCACTTGGCCAGACAATCTGCCTGCCGCGCAACCCGCACTGTCCGGACTGCCCGCTGAAAAACCTCTGTCCCCAGCGCAGGGTCAGGGCTGCCAGAGATGGGCAAAAATCACCCGGTATGCCGGCTGATAAACCCGGCGGTAAATTTCAGAATGGACCGGCACTCCCCATTTGTCCCTGATGCGCCGGGCAAGTGCTGATGCCTGACCTGGCAGGTTCTTTTGACACCAGTTAACGGCCGAGGCAACTCTTGGTCCGAGTTGCTCCGGTGCGGGCACAAAATCCCGGCCGGTCCGAACCAGCGCCATAATCAGCCGCTCCTGCCTGACTGGTGAACCTGCTACTGCCCCGAGATTCACCCGGACCAGCAATCCCTCCGGGTCAACCGGTTCCAGCTCCTCAACCGCAAAACAACCGGACCGTTGCCGGAGTTCCTCGTTCAACTGCCGGCGGAGCACATCAATTTCTGTTCCCAGATGGCCGGGACCGAACACCCCCTGATAAATCAGTTTATAGATATCATCAGCCTGCAGCAGTGGATAGTGCCTTAAATGCCAGTCGAGAATCTCATTCAGTTCCATCAACGCCGGACGGTAAAAATATGAACTCCAGCCCCTCAATCAATAGCCCCAAAAAACCGCCCTGCATCGCCCCGAGCAAAAATTGGCTGCGTAATTGATGAGCAATCAGCCCCTGCTGTGCCCGCACCCGGAAAAGAATCATTACCAGCAGATAACCAAGTCCGACCAAAAGCGCCATCAGCAGAAACTTCCCGAACCGCACCCTTTGCCACCAGCGAAAAATCGCACCAGCAGTGAGAAATGACATTCCGACCGGAAATGCCCAAATTGCCGCCCGCACCACCGTCTCGGTCCTCAGGGGCGGCATAAGCGCCAGTTGAAGAAAGAACAAAAGCACCACCATCATCATTCCGTAACCAAACCCCCGCAGCCTGATCCCGGCATAGATCAGCCCGCTGGCAAACCCGACCACCAGAAATGGCAAAAGCTGGGGCGCTCCCGGCAGCAGTCGCCAGTTGAGCCAGCCTGCTGCCGCACCGCAGCCGAGATAACCCAGCGTCCAGAGGCTTTCCCGCAGACCCGCGCTCACAGCAAATACTGCCCCAATTCACTACCAAAGTCAACCCTGCCCGCACCTTCTGAATTTTGACTTTTTTTGCCCTGCGGGTATCAATATAAACACCATATGGCAGCCCCATTTTCCCGCTTCGCCCGCTTTTATGACCGATTTATGGAGCAACTGGTTGACTATCCACAATGGGTGGATTATGTTGAGCGCATCTTCAACAGGTTCTGCCGCCGCCAGCCCCGGGTCATCCTTGACCTTGCCTGTGGGACCGGCATCCCCTCAATCCTTTTTGCCCGGCGCGGCTATCAGGTGATTGGCGTTGACCGTTCTGCCGAGATGCTGGCGGTCCTGGAAGCAAAAAAGGGCGACCTGCCAATCAAACTAATCAAAGCCGACATCCGGGACTTCACCCTGCCGGAACCAGTCCACGCTGCCTTCTCCCTTTACGACAGCATCAACTACCTGCTGACCGAGGAGGACCTCATCCGCTGTTTCCGGTGTGTGCGCCGGGCGCTGATGCCTGATGGTTTATTTGTGTTTGATATGAACACCGTCTATGGCCTAAAGCGACAGTGGGGCACCCGCACCCTGACCCGGGAGAATGATCAGATCATTTCCATCTGGCAGTGCCGGTTTGACCGCCGGACAATGATTTCCCATCTCCATCTGGAATTCTGGGAAAAACTGCCGGACGGCACCACCGGTCCCGGATATCAGGAGGAGCATCGCGAACGGGCATACACCACCGGTGAGGTGCGTTCAGCACTGCACGAAGCCGGATTTAACCGCATCCGCTTTTTCCATCACGGCACCCTGCTGCCGGTCAGCCCTTTTTCGGTCCGGATGATGGTCGTCGCCAGCGTCAGACCGCGGGCAGATTTGCAATCCGGCGCTCAATTGTTAAAATAACCCTGTGCGGATTATCGCCGACTTACACATTCATTCCCGGTTCTCCCGGGCAACCAGTTCCGATATGGACATTCCGGCAATCGCCCGGGCGGCAAAACAGAAAGGCATTAAACTGGTTGCGACCGGTGACTTCACCCATCCCGAATACTTTGCCTCACTAAAAAAACACCTCCGGGATGCAGGTAATGGCCTTTACACCTTTGACGATGTCCACTTTATTGTCAACACCGAAGTAAACAATATCTACTCGGCTGCTGGCAGACTGCGCCGGATCCATAACCTGATTTTCGTCCCGAGTCTGGAAAGCGCGGCCGGGGTCTCGGGTCTGTTGAGCAAGTACGGTAAACTTGATGCCGACGGCCGGCCCAGTGTCAGCATCTCCTGTTATGAAATGCTCGCCCGGATTATGGAGATTGAACCCAGAGCATTTATCGTGCCGGCACACATCTGGACGCCGTGGTTTTCCCTTTACGGCTCCCATTCCGGCTTTGACTCCTTTGCCGAGTGCTTCGGCGACCTGGCGGATGAGGTTTTTGCCGTGGAAACCGGCCTCTCCTCAGACCCGCCGATGAACTGGCGCATTTCCGAACTGGACCACAAAACCCTCATCTCCAATTCCGACGCCCATTCTCCGAGCCGGTTGGGCCGCGAAGCAAATGTGTTTGACTGTGAACTGAATTACGACACCATCCGGGAGGTGCTGAAAACCGGGGACCGGAAACGGTTTTTGTTTACGATTGAATTTTTCCCCGAGGAGGGCAAATACCACTATGATGGCCATCGGAGTTGTGGGGTCCGCGTTTCGCCAGCCGAATCAATCCTGTCCGGTGACATCTGTCCGGTGTGTGGACGAAAACTGACCATCGGGGTACTGCACCGGGTGGAACAGCTGGCAGACCGGAAAGTTGATAATCTGCCCCGCGACCGGATTCCCTTCCGCCATCTGGTGCCACTGGAAGAGATTATCGCCGAAGCGCTGAAGTTGGGCCGGGAGACCGCGGGTGTTGCCCGGAAGTATGAGGAACTGGTAACCGGTCTGGCACCGGAGTTTGAAATTCTCTTGGATGTGCCGATCAGTGAAATTGCCCGCTATGATGAACTAATTGCGCAAGGGGTGGAGCGGATGCGCCGGGGTGAAATTATAGTTGAACCCGGGTTTGACGGCGTATTCGGGACGGTCCAGGTACTGCCCGGAGCAGGGATTGCTTCGGCGCCTTCAGAGCCTCGGAATGACGAGGGGAAAAATGGTAGGCAGTTGAAACTTTTTGGCTGATGAAAAATCTCTGGGCACCCTGGCGCGCCGAGTACATTATGAATAACGCTCAGTGCCGTCATCACCGCTGTCTTTTCTGTCTTTTAAAAAAATGCACCGCTGACCGGAAAAATCTGATTCTTTACCGGGGTAAAACCGCACTGGTGGTGATGAACCGTTTTCCCTATAACAGCGGCCATTTGATGGTTGCGCCGCTGCGCCACACCGCCCAACTGGAATCGTTGCCCGCGGATGAAGGTGCTGAATTGCTGGAATTGATTCAGGCGTGCATCCGGATACTCAAAAAGGAGTACCGGCCCCAGGGGTTTAATCTCGGTGCCAATCTCGGTGCGGTTGCCGGTGCCGGAGTTGCCCGCCACCTTCACTTCCACATCGTTCCCCGCTGGCAGGGTGATACCAACTTTATGCCGGTGATGAGCGAAACCAAGGTGGTAAGCGAGCATCTGCTCACCACCTATGACCGGCTCCTTCCCTATTTTTCCCGTATCGCTGATAGGCGGTGAATAATGGTCCGGGCGGTGGTGTTTGATGTTGACAACACATTGGTGGACTTCAATAAGTGGAAGGAGGCGGCGGTTGATGCGGCGGTAATGGCAATGATTGACGCGGGGCTGGATTTGAGCCCGGAGGCGGCAAAGAAAAAAATCTATCAGATTTACGAAGCCAAGGGCATTGAGTATCAGGAGGTATTTAACGATTTTCTGAAGGCGGTGTTAGGCTATATTGATTACCGGATTTTAGCCAGCGGTATTATCGCCTATCGCCGGGCACGGGAGGGTGCGCTTGTCCCCTATCCCCATGTTCACCTTGCACTGCTCCGGCTCTTCCGGATGGGCTTGAAACTGGCGGTAGTTTCCGACGCCCCCCGGCTGCAGGTCTGGATGCGGCTGGTCTCACTGAATGTTGACCGCTTCTTTGATGTGGTGGTCACCTTTGACGACACCGGCAGGCGCAAACCGGCGCGGGAGCCATTTGAAAAGACACTGGAACTGCTCCAGGTCCAGCCGTCAGCGGCAATTATGGTTGGCGACTGGGCAGAGCGGGACATCGTCGGCGCCAAGGAACTGGGCATGATTACCGTCTTTGCCCGTTATGGCGACTCCTTTGGCACCGTCAATTCCGGTGCCGACTACGAAATCAACGACATATTGGAAATCGTGCCGATAGTTGAGCGGCTGAACAGCACAACCTGAACCGCAGATGCGCAAATCACCAGCACCGCGGCCGAGATTGCTTCGGCGCCTTCGGAACCTCGCAATAACCAGAGGAAAAAGGTGGCAATCTTCGGTATTGGCATTGACCTGATTGAAGTCAGCCGGATCCGGCAGGCGATTGAAAAGTATGGCTTTCGCTTCACCACCCGGATTTTCACCCCGGCTGAAATCGCCTTCTGCGAAAAACTGAAGGACAAATACCCATCCTATGCCGGCAGGTTTGCTGCCAAGGAGGCTTTTTCCAAGGCACTGGGCACCGGTATCCGGGGTACCATTTCCTGGCTGGAGATTGAAATCTGTGACAATGAGCGCACCCGGCCGACCATTCTCCTGAACGGCAGGGCACGGGCACTGGTGGGCAACCGCGCCGTCCATCTCAGCCTCACCCACCTTAAGGACTATGCCGCAGCGGTGGTGGTCATCACTGAAGATCCGATGCCAGCCGGTGGCTCACCAATCAGTTGTAATTCCAACTTTTGAAATTGACTTTTAATCCGGTTCGGCTATTCTCAACCCCCTGATGGCAACAAAAAAGGACCTGCTGATTGTTGAATCACCAACCAAGGCCCACACCATCACCCAACTGCTCAAGGGTAGACTCCGGGTGCTGTCCTCCCGGGGCCATATTGCCGACCTGCCCCGCTCCCGACTCGGAGTGAACATTGAAAACGGATTTGAGCCCGAATACATCCGCATCCGGGGCAAGGCAAAGATTATCAATGAATTAAAGGCTGGAGCCCGGGCGGCAAAATTGGTATATCTCGGGACCGACCCGGACCGGGAAGGTGAAGCCATCGCCTATTCGGTTGCCCAGGAGATTAAAAACGGTGCCGAAATCAAACGGGTGCTGTTTTATGAAATCACGCCCCGGGGAATTGCCGAAGCCTTCAAATCCCCGGGGGAAATTGACCAGCGGAAGGTGGATGCCCATCGGGCAAGAAGGGTAATGGACCGGCTGGTCGGGTACTTGGTTTCACCGCTGCTCTGGCGCACGGTGCGCGCCGGCAGGTCCGCGGGCCGAGTCCAGACGGTTGCCCTGCGGATTCTGGTTGAACGGGAACGGGAAATTCAGCAGTTCGTGCCCCGGGAATACTGGCTCATCCGGGCGGTATTTCAGAATCCCGGAACTGCTTCGGCGCCTCGCAATGACCGGGGGAATGAGCCATTTGAAGCCGTGCTGATTAAAATTGACGGCGCGGATGCGAAAATCACCGGTGCCGGTGAAATGGAACAGGTGCGCACCCGCGCGCAGAATGCCGAATTCCGGGTGGAAAAGGTCACCAGCCGGGAAAAGCATAAGAAACCACTGCCCCCTTTTGTTACCGCCACCCTGCTCAAGGAGGCGGGGCAGGTCCTGAAGTTCAACTCCCGGCGGACGATGCAGATTGCCCAGCAACTGTTTGAAGGGGTTGCACTGGAAAAGGAGAGCGTTGGCCTCATCACCTATCCGCGCACCGACTCCTTCCGGATTGCCGAAGACATCATTCAGGAAACCAGAAAACTCATCACCGAAAAATATGGCGCGCCGTTCCTTTCGGAAAAACCCCGGCGCTATCCAGACCGCAAGGGCACTCAGGGCGCGCACGAAGCCATCCGGCCCACCCGGGTTGAACTGCAACCGGAAACAGTAAAAAGGTATCTGACCCCGGACCAGTTCAAACTCTACCAGTTGATTTACCACCGGTTTATTGCCAGTCAGATGGCAGATGCCCGGTACCAGCAAACCGAAGTGCTCATCACCGGCGACGGATTGACCTTTCGTGCCGAAGCGGTCCGACGCCTGTTTGCGGGTTTTGAACAGGTTTACGGTGAACCGGAAAAAGAGAAGTCTCTGCCAGAACTGCATCCTGATGATTTGGTAAAATTGGTGGCGTTCATTCCCGAGCAGAAGTGGACCCAGCCGCCACCCCGCTACACCGAAGCCACCCTGATCAAACGACTGGAGGTCAACGGGATCGGCCGGCCTTCGACCTATGCCACGATCGTCCCCACCCTGCTGGAGCGCAAATATGTGGCACGGCAACAGGGCAGACTGGTGCCGACCGAACTGGGAATGGTTGTCTATGACATCCTGATTCCCCGCTTTGCCAGCATATTTGAAATCGGATTTACCCGGGAAATGGAGCAGGAACTGGACCGGATTGAGGAGGGGACTGAAGACTGGCGGGCGGTGGTCGCCCGGTTTTATCAGCCGTTCCGGCAGGATCTGGACCAGGCACTTGCTCAGAGCGATGACATCCGCGAAGACCTTGCCCGTCCGCTTAATGAAACCTGTCCCAAATGTGGCAAACCACTGGTTGAACGCTGGGGCAGGTTCGGCAAATTTATCGCCTGCACTGACTATCCGAATTGCGACTATGTTCAGAAGCCGGCGCAGAAACTACTCTCAGAAAAATGTCCCGAATGTGGCAAGCCACTGGTTGAACGCCAGGGCAGATTTGGCAAGTTCATCGCCTGTTCCGGCTATCCGGAATGCCGGTTTATTAAAAAGGTAAAGCGATCAAAAGCCGGAGAGCAACCAGCGGAGGAGAAATGAAATATCGGAAAAATGGCTCATACTATCAGTTGCGCCTGGAACGGGGCGAGGAAATCATCCCGACCCTCACCACTTTTGTCCGGGAATGCCGGATAAAATCTGGTGTCCTGTTCGGACTCGGTGCCGGCACCGATCTGGAACTGGGCTGTTACAACCTGAAAAAACAGGCCTATCACCGGCGTCGGTTCCCGGGGGAATACGAAATCTGCAGTCTGGTGGGCAACATCGCCTGGGTGGACAACGAGCCGGTTCTGCACATCCATACGGTCATCAGCAACGAGCGACTCACCACCTGGTCAGGGCATCTGTTTGCCGGCAGAGTTGCCGCCACCTGTGAAATTGCGGTTCTGCCCGGGGTGAGAAAACTGCTCCGCCAACTTGAACCCGACTCCGGACTGAGACTGCTCCAGCTTTAGACCTGGTCGCGCCAGGTGCCAGACCGATGTGCAAAAAAGAGCCCCGGACTCCTCAGTGATTCCGCTTAAACAGGTTGCGAGCGAAGCGAAGCAATCCCACGTAGAGGGATTGCTTCGGCGCTATCGCTCCTCGCAATGACACAAGAAGGTATTGACTTCTACCTTCAGCAAGGTAAAAATCTTAAAATAAATGAAAAACACCTTTGCCCCGCGACTGAAGCGCATCCCGGCTTACCTTTTTTCTGAACTGGACAGGCTCAAGGCACAACTCTCCGGGAGAGTAATTGATCTGGGCGAAGGTAATCCCGATTTACCCCCACCGCACCGGCTGACTGCCCGGCTGCGCCAGGCGCTGACCAGACCGGAAAACCATCGCTATCCCACCTATGCCGGCAAATTGAGCCTGCGGCTTCAGGTCGCAAAATGGTACCGTCAGCGCTTCGGCGTCACCATTGACCCGGAAAAGGAAACGCTAATTTTGCTTGGCTCCAAGGAAGGTGCGGGCCATCTCATCTGGGCACTGTGCGACATTGGGGATACGGTCGGTGTCGCTGACCCGGGCTATCCGGTTTATCTCAACAACATCCTGCTGAGCGGTGCCAGCCCGGCAATTGTTCCCCTTGAGGAAAAAAACGGCTTTCTGCCTGACCTGGACCTGCTGGACCGCATTGGACCCCGGCTGAAATTACTCTGCCTGAACTTTCCCAACAACCCGACCGCTGCGGTCGCACCGCTGGAATTTTATCACGCGGTTGTCCGGCTGGCACTCAAACACGGCTTTTATATCGTAAACGACAATGTCTATTCTGAAATCTGGTTTGACTCGCCGCCGCCGAGCATCCTTCAGGTCCCGGATGCCCGCCACTGTGCGGTTGAACTGCACTCCCTTTCCAAGACCTTCTCCATCCCCGGCTGGCGGATTGGTATGGCGGTTGGTAATTCGGATATGCTCCGTGCGCTGCTAAAAATCAAGCAGAACATTGACTCCGGACCGTTCGGTGCGGTTCAGGATGCTGCCGCCTATGCGCTGAAAAACTTCCGCCAGCTTGCCACGCCAGTGCGCCAGACCTATGCCCGGCGTCAACAGACCTTTGTCGAACGCTTGAACGCTGCCGGCTGGCAGCTCGCCCCTTCCCGTGCCACCTTCTACCTCTGGGCAAAACTACCCGACCGCTGGCGGCTACGGCATCAGGGCTCCCGCTCGTTTGCCTTTGTCCTCGCCCTGCTGGAAAACTGCCGGGTGGTAGCGGCACCAGGTGCCGGTTTTGGCACCGGCGGCGAAGGCTATGTCCGCTTTGCACTGGTCGCTCCTGAAGTCCGACTGAAAACCGCAGCCCGGCGCATCAGCCGGTGGCTGAAAACGGTGTAACCAATGGCGCTGGTCGTGCAGAAATATGGTGGTTCCTCGGTTGCCGATATTGAGCGGATAAAAAATGTTGCCCGGCGCATCGTTGCCCGGCGCCGCCGCGGAGACCGCCTGGTCGTGGTTGTGTCGGCAATGGGTGAAACCACTGACCGGCTCACCGAACTTGCCCGGGCGGTCAACCCGGCACCTCATCCCCGGGAACTGGATATGCTGCTGACCGCTGGCGAACGTCAGGCAATGGCACTGCTTGCTCTGGCGATAATGGGCTACGGCTGTGAAGCCCGTTCCTTTACCGGCTCACAGGTCGGCATCATCACCGACCGGTATCACGCCGATGCCCGGATTCAGGAAATCCGGCTCTTTCGTATTACCGATGCACTCCGCCAGGGGATTATCCCAATTGTTGCCGGCTTTCAGGGAATGAGCGAAGAGCGGGAAATTACCACCCTTGGCCGGGGTGGCTCGGATGTCACCGCAGTTGCGCTTGCGGCTGCGCTGCGTGCTGACCGGTGCGAATTCTACAAGGATGTGGAAGGAATATGCACCGAAAACCCGGCAGAATTCCCCGGTGTTCGTCCGGTCCGGGAACTGACCTTTACCGAACTGGCGGAGCTGGCACAGGCCGGTTCAGAAATTATTCACCCCCGCGCCTGTGCCCTGGCGGCAAAATACCGGGTTCCGCTGCAGATCAGTTCATCTTTTAACAACAAGCGAGGCACTATGGTAGTGGAAAAAAGTATAACCAGAATGGAAAAGGCATTTGTCCGGGCAATTGCCCATCAGCAGAAACTTGCCCGCATCGCCCTGATTGATGTCACCCGAAAACAGCGCTGCCTCCATCAGGTAATCACCCGGCTGGCCGCGGCACGGATTCCGGTTCTCTTCTTCAGCCACGGCATTGCGCACCAGAACCGGTTTGACCTGTCATTCATCATTCCGGAGCCCGACCTCCCCCATGCCCGGGAAATTCTTGAACCGCTAATTCCGGAGGTCAGAGCAGAAAAACTGGATACCAGTTGCGACCTCGCCTCGGTCTCACTGGTTGGTCCCGGAGTCGGTAATGACCCGGCAATTATCGCCGGCACCCTTGACACTCTCCATAAGGCACAGATTCACCTCGAGGCATTTGCCCTGACCGCCACCCGGCTCACCTGCTTCCTCCGGCGTCACCAGCTCCGGCTCGCCATCACCGCCCTGCTTGCCCGATTCCGGCTGACCCGCGAAAGCTGAGGAGGTGCAGCAGTGGAAGCGGCTAACCCGCAACCGCTGGAACCGATTGTCGAGGCGGTCCTCTTCGCCGCCGACGGACCGGTTACCATTGCCCGGCTGGCGGAAATTGCCGGTCAGCATGAAAACGCGGTCCAACAGGCAATTGAAAACCTCAACCGGATTTATGCCGAGACCGGCCGCGCCTTCCGCATCTCCCGGGTGGCACAGGGCTATCAACTCTACACCCTGCCCGAATATGCTGAGTGGATAAGAAAACTCTACGCTCACACCCGGATTCAGCGCCTGTCTGCCGCCGCCCTGGAGGTGCTGGCAATCATCGCCTACAAACAGCCGGTTACCCGCCCGGAAATAGAACAACTGCGCGGTGTGGACTGCTCCGCACCGCTGCTCACGCTCTTGGAACGCGGGCTCGTCATTACTGCGGGCCGGGCACATCGCCCGGGCAACCCATTTCTCTACCGCACCACCCGGGAATTTCTCCGCTACTTCGGCCTGGAATCGCTGGACGACCTCCCGCGCTTAGAAGAACTGGGCGAATTCCTCGCTGCCCGGGAACCCCAGACCGGCTGAAACGCAAACCCGGGATGCCAAAACCGGCACGACTCATTATTGCCGTCCTCAGCCGAAACCTGGAACTCCTTGCAGCGGCAGAACCGGTGCTCACTGCCGCCTTCGGTCCAATCCGGCTTCGCAGTGAAACCTTCCGCTGGAACTTTTCCCGCTACTACGAACCAGAACTCGGTCCCGAACTCTGGCGCCAGTGGCTCGGATTTCAACCGCTGGTAATCCCCGGCCACCTGAGCGAATTCAAGCAAAAAACCATCCAGCTTGAGGATAAATTCCGCGACGAACAGGGCAACCGGACAATCAACCTTGACCCTGGAATCCTAACCCTTCACAATCTGGTACTGGCGACCACCAAGGACTATGCGCATCGGATTGCGCTCACTCCGGAAATTTACGCCGAACTGACCCTCATCTTCCATCAGGGCAGATACCAGCCTCTGCCCTGGACCTATCCGGATTATCAGACTGAAATCTGCCAGAAGTTCCTGTTAGCCTGCCGCCAGACCCTGCTCAACCGCGAAGCGTAAGCTGCACCTCAACTAATTCTTCCGGCACCGGGCAAGAAAATTCCCCATCCGTTCCAGTGCCCGGGCAATGTTCTCAATTGAATTGGCATAACTCAACCGCAGAAACCCGTCCCCGAACTTGCCGAAACAGGTACCGGCAAGACAGGCCACCCCCTCCTCCTCCAGGAGCCGGTCGGCAAGCACCTTACAGTCCATCCCGGTTCCTTCAATATTGGGAAACACATAGAATGCGCCCTGCGGCTTACTGCACCGGAACCCGGGCAGTTGGTTCAACCCCTCAACAATGAAATCCCTGCGCCTTCTGAACTCCGCCACCATCAGTTCAACATCCTCATGCGGACCCTGGAGCGCCGCAAGACAGGCACGCTGAATAAAAGTGGTGGTGCAGGAGTTGATATTGGTCTCAATTCGTGCCATCTTCTCAGCCAGATCCCGGGGCATAATTCCGTAACCGATGCGCCAGCCGGTCATCGCAAAGGTCTTAGAAAACCCATCCAGAATTATCAGCCGGGGATGGACATCGGGAAACTGGGCAATGGACTCAAAGGGCATATCATACACAATCTCCGAATAGATTTCATCGGCAAGAACCCACACATTATACTTAAGTGCGGTATCAGCAATCAGCCGCAGGTCCTCACGGGTCAGCACACCGCCGGTCGGATTTGCCGGGGAGTTAATCACAATCAGTTTTGTCCGGTGATTCACCAGGCTGACAAGTTCCTCCACATCCAGCCGGAAATCCCGCTCCGCCCGTAGCCGGATTGGCACCGGCCGCCCGCCCATAAACTCAATCATTGATTCATAAATCGGAAACCCGGGATTTGGATAAATCACCTCATCCCCGCTCTCAACCAGTGCCATCATCGCAAACGCCATCACCGGCTTTGCCCCTGGTGTCACCACCACCTGCTCTGGAAAGAACTTCACCCCGCGCAGCCGGCCCGCATAATCGGCAATTGCGGCTCTTAACTCCGGCAGGCCGGCCGATGGCCCGTAATGGGTCCAGCCCTCATCCAGTGCCCGCTTTGCCGCCTCCACGATGTGCTGCGGTGTCCGGAAATCCGGCTCGCCGATTTCCAGATGAATCACCTCCCGGGTGCATTCCAGCTCCTTTGCCCGGCACAGCACATCAAAGGCGGTTTCGGTGCCGAGCCTTTCCATTCGCGTTGCCAGTCTCATTCAGCCCTCCTATCTTTTTGTGTCATTGCGAGGCTCCGAAGGAGCCGAAGCAATCCCTGCGCTTGGAGTTTGCTTCCCTCCGCTCGCAACATCCTTTTTCTTCTTAGTACTCGCCCTTTTCACCTTGTCCCGCGACGACTTCCCCTTAACCTCAGCAGCGACGGCACCCCTTTCTGTTCGCGCTGCCAGCAGCTCCCGTGCCTTGGCGGCAATATGCTCGGCTGAAACCTCAAACTCCCACATCAACTCCCACGGCTGGCCCGACTCTCCAAACCGGTCCTTCACCCCGATGGCGCCAAAAACCACCGGCCGGTTAAAAAGCTCCGGTGCGGTGTGGAGCACATAAGATACCCGGTTTGCCAGCCCGCCGATCTGGTGCTCCTCGGCGGTCAGCACCACCCCGGTCTCAACCGCCGCCTTAATAAGATACCTTTGATTCGGAATCGTCTCTCCGGGATGGGTTGATGGCGACTTCAGGGTATGCAGATTGATGACCCGGGTTTCAACCCCGAAATCCTCCTTCAGAATCCAGGCTGCCCGCAGCGCCTCCGGCACCATCGGCCCGCAGGCAACAATGGTCAATTGCTCATCCTCACCCTCATACTGGTCAGCGGTCTTCACCTCAAAGGCGTCAATAAACAAATCCCGCTCACCCCGATACCGATAGACATTTGGCATCCCCCAGACAAACGGCGTCTGATTACTGGTGATCACCGGTGTTGCCTCTCTGGCAAACCGGATATACTTCGGACCCTGGATTTCAAATAGCAAATGGGCAGTCGCCCGCTTCGTCTCCACCGCATCACACGGCACACATACATGCATATTGGGCAAACCGCAAATCTGAAACAAATCCTCCAGTGCCTGATGCGTTGCGCCATCCGGACCAACCGAAACGCCGCCGTGCGCACCGGCAATCAGCACATTAAAATTACCATAACATACGGTCGTTCGCAACTGGTCCAGATTCCTGCCCGCGGCAAACACCCCATAGGTTCCAAAGACCGGCAGCTTCCCCTCCTTTGCCAGCCCGGCCGCAACATTGGTCCCGGACTGCTCGGCAATACCGACCGAAATCCAGCGCTCCCGGCGCTCCGGATGCTGCTCATAAAACTGGGAAATGGTGATTGAACCCGAGATATCCGCACCGATACAGCAGACCCGCGGGTCATCGCCCAGCTCTGCGAGCGCCTCCCCGAATCCGAACCTGGTCGCCTTCATCTCCACCTTCATCTTCTCCTGCCGGTTCCAGAAGAAATCCCGGGAAAACTTCGGCACCTTAGCCATCAGTTTTGCCGTTGCCTCAGCCTGATATTCCGCTGCCTGCCGGAGCAATTTTTCATAATCAATCCGGAAATCCAGCCCCAGCTCCTTCAGCCCTTTAATCATCTCCGCCTTATTCGGTGCCTTACCGTGCCAGCCGGCGACATTCTCCATAAACGACACTCCCTTACCCTTGGTCGTATGGCAGATGATCACCGTCGGCTGGCCCTGGTGGTGTGCCGCCTTCTCAAAAGCCGAAAGAATCTGATGCATATTGTGCCCGTCAATCTCAATCACATTCCAGCCGAATGCCCGGTACTTATCCGTAATCGGGTCAATATTCATCACCTCCTTGACCCAGCCGTCAATCTGCAGCCGGTTCTTGTCCAGAATACAGCACAGATTGTCCAGATGATATGCCCCCGCTTCCATCACCGCTTCCCAGATCTGCCCCTCCTGATGCTCGCCATCACCGGTCAGACAGTAAACCCGGTAACTTTTCTTATCCAGCCGGGCGGCAAGCGCAATCCCGACCGCCACCGAAAGCCCCTGCCCCAGCGAACCCGAGGAAATCTCCACCCCGGGCAGTTTCAGCCAGTGCGGATGGCCCTGATACGGAGCGTAAAGCTTGCGCAGCCGGACCACATCCTCAACTGGAAAATAACCCGCCATTCCCAGTCCCAGATAAAGTGCCGGCGCCTTGTGACCGGTTGACCAGATAATCCGGTCCCGGTTCTCCCAGAACGGATTCTGTGGGTCGTGCCGGGCAACATGGAGATAAAGCGCTGCGGTCACATCCATAATTGACAGCGTGCCCCCGGCATGGCCCGAACCGGCAGCGCACAGGGCGATCAGATTATAACCCCGCATCAGATTCGCGGCCTGGGTCAGTTCGGCAACGGTATAACTCTTTCTTACCTGTCCGGTTTTCGAGTCAATAATTGGCATATTTCATCCTCTCGGTATCTGCTGATAATCCTCATAGAACTTCTTAATCCCGGCATCGGTCAGCGGATGCTTCACCATCTTTACCAGCACCTCATAGGGAATGGTGGCGATATGAGCACCGGCACGCATTGCCTCAATCACATGCAGTGGATGCCGGATACTGGCAGCAATTACCCGGGTCGCAAAATCATAATACTCAATCATTGCCGCAATGTCCCGCACCAGTTCCATCCCGTCGTGCGAAATGTCATCCAGCCGGCCAATAAACGGTGAGATGAAGGTCGCACCGGCGCGGCAGGCAAGCAGTGCCTGATTGGGCGAAAACACCAGCGTCACATTGGTCAGGATGTTTTTTGCCGCCAGCACCCGCACCGCCTTCAACCCCTCAACCCCCATCGGGATTTTGATTGTCACCTTGGCCGGGTCAAGCTGTGCCCACTCCTCCGCCTCCTTTACCATTCCGGCAGCATCGGGCGAAACCGCCTCCACCGAGACCGGGCCATCAACCACCTTCAGAATGTCGGCAACGCACGCCTTAAAACTCCGGCCGGTCTTGCGCACCAGCGTCGGATTGGTGGTCACGCCGTCCAGGATGCCCCAGCTGGCGACCTCCTGAATTTCATTGATGTCTGCGGAGTCAATAAAAATCTTCATACCGCCTCCTGTTCAGCTGTTTTAATTCCGGAATCATTAAAATGGTTCAAAAACTCCACCCCTTGCGGGTGCAAAATCGCCAACTCACTGCCTGTTCTGCTCACTGTCTTTTAATTATAACCGATAATTATCTGAAAATCAATTAAGTCATTACTCGGTCAAACCCGCGCCCCACTCCCGGACAATCGTTGACAAATGTGAAAATCGGATTATTATATTAATGGCGACGCCGAAAAAGATTAGTTGCTCATCGGTCTGGAGCGGCAGCCGGTAAAAAAGATTACCGCTCCGGATGCGGGGCGTGAAAAAGGAGGCTGTTTATGAAAAATTTAAGTCTTATTGAGAAAACCAAATGCCCGCTCCAAAATTACCGACGGTTCCTGCTTCCCGCCGGCCTGCTACTGCCGCTGCTCCTTTTTGCCCAACAGACCATTCTTTCCCAGGACTTCAATGGTAACTGGTCAACGGTGAACCCGCCGGCGGGCTGGCAGATAACCTTTACCTATGACACCTCGGCAAACGACTGGCACCGTGCCCCGGACCTGGGCTTCAACCCCTGGCCTGCCAACCCGACCCCTTATGCCGCACTCGGCACCGGCAACGAAGAAGAGATTGACGACTGGCTCATCACCCCTTATCTGGACTTCACCGGCTGTTCCAACATCACTCTCCGCTGTTCCCTCGGCATCGCACCCGGCACCGGTCTGCTTGACGCCCGCATCTATGGTGCGGTTGACTCCGGACCATTTACGATTGAAGTTGCCAATCTCTCCGGTCAGACCCTGACGCCCGGTTTGGTCACCTACAACCTGGACTGGGCAGCCAACCGGCGTGGGGTCCGGATTGCCTTTGCCTGCCTCGGTGAATCCACCGCCCTTTCCTACTTTGTCCTTGACAATCTGACCATTACCGCCAATCGCCAGGCATCCGATGTCGGCATCCTCCGCATCCTTGACCCAGGGGACACGGTTGACTCGGCAAGTCTCGTCACCCCCTCCTGCCGGGTGTTCAATCCTTCAAACGGTTTGGGTTCATTCTGGACCGTCTGCCAGATTGGCGACCGCTACCGCGACAGCGTCTGGACCGGCGAACTCGGTCCTGGCGACTCCGCCACCCTCACCTTCCGCTCCTGGCGTGCCGACACCGCCGGCATCATCACCGCCCGATTCCAGACCCTGCTCCCCGGCGACCTCAATCCGGAAAACGACACCGCCAGCAAAAAAGTATTTGTCAAACCGCCCTTCTTCAACGACGCGGCCGCACTGGCAATTCTCGCCCCGGTCGGTATGGTTCTGGAAACCACCACCGTCATCCCCCGGGGAGTAATCGCCAACCTCGCGCCACAACCGGTCACCCTCAAAGCCTTCTTTGAAATCTCCTTTTTGGGCTCGCCGCTCTACTCCGACTCCATCACCCACCACCTGAACCCGGGTCAGACCGACACCGTCAGTTTCGCCGCCTGGGTTGCCACTCCAGCTGGCACCTTCACCACCTTCCTCTGGGTGAGCGCCCCGCGCGACCTCAACCCGGAAAACGACCGCATCAACTCCTCGGTCACGGTCCGCACCGCCAGCCACGATGTTGGCACCACTGCCATCCTTGCCCCGCTGGATACCATTCCGCCCGGACCGGTCACTCCTCAGGCACAGATTGTCAACTTCGGCACCTTCACCGAAGCCGGCTTCCAGGTCCTCTTCACCGTCCATCAGTCCGGCACCCCGGTCTTCACCGACTCGGCAATCGTTACCACTATTGAGCCCGGCGACACCGCCCTTCTAACCTTCCGCCCCTGGAATGCTGCCCGCGGCACCTACACCGTCACCTGCTCCACCCGGCTTGCCCCTGACAACGAACCCGCTAACGACCGCTTCACCCGCACCGTTGCGGTCCGCACCCTGCTCCATCCCGGCTGGCAGGAACTGACCCCGGTGCCGCTTGCCCCGGCAAACAAACCGGTCAAGGACGGTGGTGCGCTTGCCTATCTTAACAACCGGGTCTATGTCCTGCGCGGCTATAAAACCAACGACTTCCTGACATACGATATTGAACAGGACTCCTGGCTGATTCTCGACCCGCTACCAGCTGGTTCCGGTGGCAAGCCCATTCACAAAGGTGGTGCCCTCTGTGCCGATGGCAGTCGCTACCTCTATGCCACCAAGGGCTACTCTACCTACAGTTTTCTCCGCTACGATGCCTGGCTTGACACCTGGGAAACGAGAAAGGATGTTCCGCCCGGACCAACCGGCAAACCCATCAAGGGCGGCAACTATCTAACTTATGTCCGCCTGCCCCAGGGTGAATATGTGTACCTGCTCAAGGGTTACAAAAACGAGTTCTGGCGCTACAATGTCCGTGCCGACTCCTGGGAGGCGCTGCCCGAAGCCCCGCTCGGTCCCTCGGGCAAAAACAGCTACAAAGGCGGTTCATTCATCGTCTTTGACGGCACCGGCACCATTTATGCGGTCAAGGGAAAATACGGCGAAGTGTTTGCCTTTGATGTCAACACCAGCCAGTGGCTCAGCACCAGTTTCCGCCCCTTCCCGGAAGCCGGCATGCTCGGCAAAAAGAAAAAGGTCAAAGACGGTGCTGGCGGTGTCTGGTGGAACAACGGGATGTTCTGCCTCAAAGGTGGCAACACCTGTGAATTCTGGCACTTTGACCCCCGACTCGCCGAACCCTGGACCGAACTGGACACCATTCCCCAGCTCGGCACCACCGGCAGAAAGAAGCGGGTGAAAACCGGCGGCGGCATCACCGGTATGGGCAACGGCATCTTCTTTGCACTCAAAGGGGGCAAGACCAGCGAATTCTGGTGCTACCAAAGCCCGGAAGCCGGACCCGGAATTACAGAAAAAACCCGAGCCGCAGATTCTCTCCGCCTGACCCTCAAACTCTATCCCAACCCGGCAACCGGCTTCGTCACGGTCCTGCTTCCCGGTGCGCCGCGGACATCTGCGCTCATCACCATCTATGACCCTACCGGCAGAGCCCGCCGCCAGTTCAGCACCAGCCAGTCGCAATTCACCATTGACCTCCGCGGTCTTGCGCCCGGCATCTACTTCCTCAAGGCACAAACCACCACCGCGACCACCGCCAAACTCATCATCCGCTGACCGCCCGACCGGTAATATAAAATTAAAGGGGCGTCCGCACGGACGCCCCGATATTTCTATCCGCAGTTTACTCGCCGTAACGGGCGACTATCTGCTCCCGGCTCTTACCCAGGATATCATACTTCTGCCCGACCTTGACGAACGCCGCAATCGCCCGGTCAATATGCTCCTGCTCGTGCGCGGCTGACAACTGCACCCTGATCCGCGCCTGACCCTTTGGCACCACCGGATAAAAGAACCCGATCACATAGATACCCTCATGATACAGATCCCGGGCAAAGTCCTGCGCCAGTTTCGCATTATAGAGCATAATCGGCACAATCGGATGTTCACCGGGCTTGATGTCAAACCCGGCCGCAGTCATCTGCTGCCGGAAATACCTGGTATTCCGCTCCAGTTTATCCCGGCGCTCGGTCGTCTCGGACAGCAGTTCAATCACCCGCAGGGTCGCCGCCGCCACCACCGGACACAGGGTATTGGAGAAAAGATACGGCCGGGACCGCTGACGCAGTATCTCCACAATCTCCTTCCGGGCAGCGGTCACGCCGCCGGACGCACCGCCCATCGCCTTGCCAAAGGTAGTGGTGATGATATCCACCTTGCCCATCACCCCGCAGTGCTCATGGGTTCCCCGGCCGGTTTTACCCATAAACCCGGTTGCATGCGAATCGTCAATCATCACCAGCGCATCATACCTCTCTGCCAGCGGCACAATCTGGTCCAGTTTTGCCACATCCCCGTCCATTGAGAAGGCACCATCAGTGGCAATCATCACAAACCGTGCCCCCTGCTCCCGTGCCTGCTTCAATTTTGCCTCCAGGTCCGCCATATCCCCATGCTTATAGATCAGCCGCCGCTCCTTCGGCACCTTGCATAGCCGGATGCCATCAATGATTGAGGCGTGGTTCAACTGGTCGGTAACCACCGCATCCTCCGCGCCCAGAAGCGCCTCAAACAGCCCGCCATTGGCATCAAAACAGGAGGAATACAGAATTGCATCCTCCATCCCGAGAAACTCGGCAACCCTTTTCTCCAGTTGCCGGTGCAGACTCTGGGTCCCGCAGATGAACCGCACCGAAGATAGCCCATAACCCCACTGCTCCAGCGCCGCATGCGCCGCCTTGATTACCTCCGGATGGCTGGACAGACCCAGATAATTATTCGCGCAGAAGTTCAGCACCTCCCGCTGCGGTGCGCCCTCGGGATACTCAACCCTGATCTCGGCGCCCTGCGGTCCGTGAATATACCGCTCCTCCTTATAAAGCCCCTGTTCCCGGACCGTGTTCAACTCCTGCTGTAAAAACTCCTTGATTTTACCGTATGCCATAAAAACCTCCCTTATGATTTTTTACCGTTCAACTCTTCAAGCACAATTGCCACTCCGGCGCTTGTTCCCAGCCGGCTTGCCCCGGCGGCAATCAGCGCCCCCGCCTGCGCCAGGGTCCGGATACCGCCGGCGGCTTTAACCCCGATCTTCCCCTTCACCGCTTTGGCTAAAAGTGCCACATCCTCAACCGTTGCCCCGCCCGGACCAAACCCGGTTGAAGTCTTCACAAAATCGGCACCTCCTGCCATCACCAGCCGTGCCGCCCGCACCTTCTCCGCCGCACTCAACAGCCCGGTCTCAATAATCACCTTCACCACCCGCCTCCCTGCCGCCCGCTTCACCGCCTGAATATCCTCCTTAACGGCGCCGAACCTGCCCGCTTTAAACAACCCGATATTCATCACCATATCAATCTCACTCGCACCCTGCCGGACCGCATACCTGGTTTCTGCCACCTTCACTTCGGTTGCCATCGCGCCCAGTGGAAAACCAACCACCGCACACACCCCAACCCCGCTGCTACGCAAAAACCGTGCCGCCAGCCCCACATAACCGGAATTCACACACACCGTCGCAAACCCGAACCGCCTTGCCTCCTGGCACAACTGCCGGATATCCGCGGGTGTGGTATCCGGCTTCAGCCGGGTGTGGTCAATAAATCGGGCAATACTACTCACTGGTAAAGCACAATTTTATTCAAACCCGCTCAAATGTCAACCGGCCTCAGAATAACCGCAACTCTGAAAACCGCCCTTGCCATCACCTTCCTGACCCGGCCGGACACCAGCCGCTTAACCCTGGCCCCCACTTCCCTGACAACCACGCTCCGCACCCTGAACTCATTCACCACCCCGGTCCTGATTACAACCGCGCTCTCAACCCCTGACACCACCCCATCCCGCACCGCACCCAAAACCCGGGCTCAAACCCTTTTCGCAACCGCCACCCCCACCATCCCCCATACCGTCCCCCCACTGCCCGGTGGGCATACCCTGAGGAAGGGCAACTTATTGCAACTTATTGATTTATCATAAGATAGCTTAAAATTCACCTTCCCGGCTCATTACGACCACCTTTTATCTGTTAGTACCGGTTTCTTTTCCCATTGTCATTACAGGGCTCTTTTTTCTTCCTGTCATTGCGAGGAGCGAAGCGACGAAGCAATCCCGAAAAAATAAGGGGGGCGTTGCCGCCCCCCTGAATTCGCACACGCAGCCTTACTGGACGATGAGTTTCTGCGCCGCACTCTGGCCTGCCGCCTCAAACTTCACGAGGTAAACACCAGCCGCCAGATTCCGCAGGTCCAGACTCCGGGTGCCGGTGCCCGCCGCCACAAAGCCAAACTCCGCAACCGTCCGGCCCGTGACATCAAACACCTTCACCCTTGCCGCACCCGCCTGCGGCACACTGTAACTCAAAAGTCCATAGCCCTTAACCACCGGATTCGGCGCCAGCGAGAACCCGAACCGTGCCGGAGTAACCGTCTGACCCATCACACCCGAACGCTCAGGCGCTGAGGCAAATGCCGGCGGTTCGGCAACATAGCGCCAGAACTCCGTGGTCTTGCCACCCTTGAACGCATAGAACATCCAGTCGCCACCATTGGTAAATGAACCACCCGCCTTCACCCGCTTCTTCTTGCCGGTGGAGCCGATTTCGGGCATCAGGTCCAGTTCGGTCCAGTTGTTGCCCGCAATGTCATAGCGCCACAGTTCGCAGGTGTTGCCACCCTTGAGCGCATACAGGAAGCCGTTGTAGTAGGCGCCGTCACTGCCATCCTTGGGCTTCTTGTTCTTGCCGGTCTTGGTGCTCGGATACGGAATGCCCGGTGTTGCCGCGGTGCTCCACTGTCCGCTAATCAGGTCAAAGGTCCAGAGTTCAGAATACTTCGCCTTGTGCGCATAGATGGTATGGTCGCCGTCGTAAACCAGCCAGGAGCCCTTGTCCCACTTGGGCTTGGCACCCGCAGGGGCTGCGGGCAGTGACTCCCAGGTAGCGGTCTGGATATTGTACCGGCCGAAGTCCTGCTTGTAGCCTTTGAGCAGATACACATACGGCACACTCTCAACCACCGCATACACCAGATCACCACCACCCTTCGGGTTCTTGCCCGAAGTCCAGGCAGGAATGTCAGCCAGCGGCTCCCAGGTATTGTCCGCAATGCTGTAGCGGGAGAACTTCGGAGTGTTGCCACCGTGCATCACATAGATGTAGCCACCACCATAGCAGCCATTGCCACCCTTGGCAATAATCTGCGGTGCCGCGGTCAGCGCGGTCCAGGTGCCCATTGTGTCCGCGGTCGGGTCATACTGGTAGAAGTCGCCGGACTTGTAGCCGCGCGCCGCATAGATTTTGCCGCCATCCAGGTCCTTAACCAGGAACCCGCCATCCTTCACCTCGCCGAGAATTCTTGTCATCTCCATCCAGCCCAGCTGATAAGGCATCTGCACCAGGAACGAGAACCGGGTGGTGTCATTCGTATGGTTCGCATCCGGGGCATAAACAACCCAGGAAACTGCAAGATAGGAGCCGACATCACTCGCGGTCCAGCCGGTCGCAAACGCATGGTCGGCTTCACTATACGGGTCAAGGGTCACCTCTTCGGTCTGGTCATAAACCGGGGTCATTGTTGAGTCATAAATCACATAGGTAACATTGAGGGTGGCGCTCATGTCGCCGTAGTTGGCAATGTGCACCGTCGGGGTAATTGTCCTGCCCTTGGGCAGGTTGCCGCTGGGCACGACAATCTGGGTCGCGGCAACATCATACTTGTGCACATGGACCGAATCCACCAGCAGGTCATTTCCCGGAATCATATCACCGGTCAGCCGGGTGGTGCAGCGGACCTCAAAGTCCCCCATCTGGTTCGCAATCCAGTTCGGGAACCCGGTAATCGTCCGCTCCTCATCCGGTGTCAGGCCGACCACCAGGCGCTGGTTATTATAGGTTGAGCCAATCTGGAGCCCGACATAGAACGAGACCGTGGAGGAGCCGTTGTTTCTCACCTTCACCTGCGGGGCAATCACCGCGCCCGAGTCCACATTGCCCTTGGGCTGGAGAATGACGGTCGGCTGGACATCGTTCAGATAAACATCAACCGAACCGGTTGCAGTGTCATTTCCCGGCACCTCATCACCGCTCAGCTGGGAAAACGCCGTAGTGGTGTAGGTGCCCTTTGCCATCGGTGTCCAGTCCGCAAACGAAACCACCGCGGATTCACCCGGTGCCAGATTGCTCACCGTCTGGGTGTCGGAATAAACCGTGCCGATGTTGAATACCACCGGGAACGACTGAGTGCCCCCACCATAGTTCCACACCTTTGCCTGCGGTGTTACCGCCTGACCATAAGGGATTGAGCCGGTCGGTGAAAGGATTTCGCTCACTCCGACATCAATCGGCTTCCGGCACCCGATTCCGGCAACATTGTCAATCAGCCAGCCGGAGTAAGCCACCGAGCCGTCCGAACCGAACCGCCAGTGGACCATAAACGGTGTGTTGTTGGCAACCGGAATCTTGAACCGGGCAAGCTCCCAGTTCCAGGAACCAGAATAACCCACCTCACCCAGACCGTAAACCGTGCCGTAATAGGCTCTGGTTCCGTCCGGATACAGCAGGGTCCAGGTCTGGCCACCATCGGTTGAATACTTGAAGTTACCGCCATCATAGTAGGTCTCGCAATACATCCAGTGCATAAACATCACCACCGGCGTATCCTGAGTTGCCACCAGCCGGAACGAAAGCAGGGTGTCATTGGCATTGTTGGCATAATAGCCGGACAGCACATCACCCCAGCAGTTCGGAGTTGAAGGCGGCGGCGTGCGCGGTGATTGGGGCTGACCCCAGTCCCAGCCACCGGTCCCGCGGAAGTTGCCATTGGAAACATCAAACCGCTCCACAAAGTCGGCAACCTGCGTGCTCTTGGTCAATCGGTCATTGTTCGGGTTGCCATCACCAGCCAGCCGGACCGAACACCGGACCGGATAAATACCGCTCGCTGAAGGTATCCAGGTGGAAAATCCGGTCACATTCAGGGTTTCACCAGGAGCCAGGGTCTGATTTACACTCACGGTTGAGGAGTAGGTTGCGCCGATGTCCAGTTTCACACTGAAACTGGAGACGCTGGCTGTACCCACATTCTTGACCCAGACCGATGGGTTGACATTCTCACCGACCCCATGCAGAGCGGTCGGAACATCAATCCGGTGCATCGCCAGGTCATAGGGGGCGGGTGGCAAGCCCTTCCGGAAGTAGATTTCATAGTTGCCCGGGTGGGTTCCGCTCCAGGTCACAAATAGCGCTAGTGAATCACTGCTGTTACCACCGCTGTTGATGGTCGGATAATACTGGTAGTTGTTCGGAACATAGCAGAGGGTATAAGGCACATCCCAGGCACCGGACGGTGAACGGGAGTTATACCGGACCGCATAATAGTACACACCAGAACTTGGATAGCCCATCCAGACCAAATGCGCGGTTCCGTCCTTGGTGTAGTTCAGGCAGGGGCTATAACAATAGAGCAGGGTGTCCGCACCGAGCACATTTTCATAGGCATCAGGCCAGGTGTCGGAACTGCCCGAGCCGAGCCGCTGTTTAAACGCCAGCAGATACCAGTAACTGGGCAGGGTGTAGGTGTAATAAACCACTGCGGGTCGGTTGTTGGTCGGGTTGACCGCAATTGACGGATAGTAGCAGTAATAACCCCACTTGGACACATTCTGGATTGAGCCCCAGGTGCCTCCGAACCGGCCCCGATACCAGATCTGGTAATAGGTGGTGTTACCAGGCTGATAGCCATACCAGACCACATGGACATTGTTGTCCCGGCCGCCCGCGATGTCAATCCAGTAGTGGTAATAAGAGTTTGAGTCAACCCAGACCCGGGCCTGCCAGGTGTTGCCCACCTTCTCCTTGTAACCGACGCAGTAGCCCAGCGTGGAATAATAACAGTAATAAGCCACATGGACATTGCCGTTCGGGGTGCAGGTAATTGACGGATAGTATTTATACCACAGCAGGGTGTCCTCGGTAATCCGCTGGGTTGCGCTCCAGCCGCCATTGCCCGAAGCGGTCGGGGTGCACATCTTGTAGGCGATGTAATAACCGGTCGGTGCCGCGGAAACCTTATAATGATACCACACCACATGCACATTTCCTGAAGAGTCCACCGCTATTGTTGGATAATAGGCATAACCGGTGGTCGCCACATCACCCGAAATGCAGGTGTCGGTGGTCCAGCCCGAGCCCGGATAATACCGCTTGTACCAGACCTGCGGTGTATACGAGCCTACCGGGTTCTGATACGAAGCCCACACCACATGGACCCGTCCTGACGGGTCAACCGCCACCCCTTCGTGGCTCTGCATTGATGCATAATCGGTGACGTAGTTATTCGTCAGGCGGAGCGTATCCTGCCACTGGGCATCGGTCTCTGCCCAGGGCGCCTGTGAGTTCTGCCACTCCACATACGCCTGGCTTGGGGGCTGGGGTGCCTTGCCCATCAGTTGATGGGGTAACACCGGTCCAACCGGCTCACCCGTTTCCGGGTTGATTGCCGGTGGCTGTGGTGCCAGCCCCAGCGCCACCGCTGCCAGCAGGAGCAGCGTCAGGCTGATTGCTTTACGCATACCTTGCCTCCTTTTTAGTTTACCTTTCATTGTGCCTGAATTTCCAGCAGTCCCCTGCTTTCATCCAGGCATTATCCCTGTGCCTTTTTTATTCGGATGTCACCCACTCAGGTGGCTCCTAATTATACCACATCCCCTGCCTCCTGTCAAGCAGAAATTTTCACCCTTTTCCCCTGCCCATACTCCCATCATTGCGAGGCACGCAGTGCCGAAGCCATCCCCCACCGGCAGGTGGTAATAATTTTCTTGACACCAACCTGCCCGGTCTTAAACTTATAAAAAAAATAGGAGGTAACTTTGAATAAAACAGTGCTGACCCTTGGTCTGATTATCGGACTGGCAGGTATCGCCCCTGCCCAGATGAATATCACCGGCTACCTTACCAGCGAAGCGATGCCCGTGGAAGTGGACTCGGTCTATTTTGAATACGGCTCTACCCGGACCTGGTTTTTGACCCCGGGCTGGAATGTGGAACCGATGGAAATTGACTCCTTTGCCTTCCCGGAATTTGCTGGCTGGCCTGCGATTATCAAAGTTCAGTTGTTCGCAGGTGGTATGCCGATCTATGACAGCCTGTACCGTCCCGTGCCCGACTCCTGGTATGCACTCCGCCCCCCGAATGAGCAAATCCGGTTTAAATTCCGCGGCTATACCGGTATTCAGGAGTCGCCGCGTTTGAACGCGGGTCGGGCAGGTGTTGTCAATTACGGAATGCTGGTAAACCTGCTCAACGGTCCGGAATCAGAGGTGGTGAATTATCTGGGCCAGAAGGTTTCAGGAGCCAATCTCAGTCCGGGCATTTATTTTTATCGGACTTTTGGTTCCCCGCGCTATCAACGGCTGGTGCTGATTTACTGAAAAGGTTTTCTTTAACCATCAGGGGCGGAACCTCCCGCCCTTTTTTTGTCAGTGCGCGGCTCCTTTTTCCTGTCATTGCAAAGCTTCTTCCTTCCTGTCATTGCGAGGCACGCAGTGCCGAAGCAATCCCGAAAAAATAAGGGGGGCGTTGCCGCCCCCCTGAATTCGCACACGCAGCCTTACTGGACGATGAGTTTCTGCGCCGCACTCTGGCCTGCCGCCTCAAACTTCACGAGGTAAACACCAGCCGCCAGATTCCGCAGGTCCAGACTCCGGGTGCCGGTGCCCGCCGCCACAAAGCCAAACTCCGCAACCGTCCGGCCCGTGACATCAAACACCTTCACCCTTGCCGCACCCGCCTGCGGCACACTGTAACTCAAAAGTCCATAGCCCTTAACCACCGGATTCGGCGCCAGCGAGAACCCGAACCGTGCCGGAGTAACCGTCTGACCCATCACACCCGAACGCTCAGGCGCTGAGGCAAATGCCGGCGGTTCGGCAACATAGCGCCAGAACTCCGTGGTCTTGCCACCCTTGAACGCATAGAACATCCAGTCGCCACCATTGGTAAATGAACCACCCGCCTTCACCCGCTTCTTCTTGCCGGTGGAGCCGATTTCGGGCATCAGGTCCAGTTCGGTCCAGTTGTTGCCCGCAATGTCATAGCGCCACAGTTCGCAGGTGTTGCCACCCTTGAGCGCATACAGGAAGCCGTTGTAGTAGGCGCCGTCACTGCCATCCTTGGGCTTCTTGTTCTTGCCGGTCTTGGTGCTCGGATACGGAATGCCCGGTGTTGCCGCGGTGCTCCACTGTCCGCTAATCAGGTCAAAGGTCCAGAGTTCAGAATACTTCGCCTTGTGCGCATAGATGGTATGGTCGCCGTCGTAAACCAGCCAGGAGCCCTTGTCCCACTTGGGCTTGGCACCCGCAGGGGCTGCGGGCAGTGACTCCCAGGTAGCGGTCTGGATATTGTACCGGCCGAAGTCCTGCTTGTAGCCTTTGAGCAGATACACATACGGCACACTCTCAACCACCGCATACACCAGATCACCACCACCCTTCGGGTTCTTGCCCGAAGTCCAGGCAGGAATGTCAGCCAGCGGCTCCCAGGTATTGTCCGCAATGCTGTAGCGGGAGAACTTCGGAGTGTTGCCACCGTGCATCACATAGATGTAGCCACCACCATAGCAGCCATTGCCACCCTTGGCAATAATCTGCGGTGCCGCGGTCAGCGCGGTCCAGGTGCCCATTGTGTCCGCGGTCGGGTCATACTGGTAGAAGTCGCCGGACTTGTAGCCCCGGGCAGCATAAACCAGACCGTTCTCCTCATTATACACCACAAAGCCGCCATCCTTCACCTGACCGAGGACGCTCGCCATCTCCTTCCAGCCCGGCTGGACCGGTGGTCCGGTGCTCACCCGGAACGAGCCAGTCTTGATGTCGTTCGCAGGATTGACATCACCGCCGGCAACCGTTGAGCACTTGACCGCATACTGGCCCTCAACCGTCGGTGTGTAGCTCGGGAAGCTGAACTGCTGCTCCTGACCACCGTTCAGGGTCCCGCTCTGGGACTGGCTGTAAACCCGGGTGCCGGATGGGTCGTCAATCAGATACCAGGCGGTGAAGCTCATCGTGGTTGTGCCGTAGTTCTTCCAGGTCGCCTTCGGTATCACCGAATCGCCGGGCCGGGCATAGGTGGGCGCATCAATGGACTTCACACCCACATCACCGGACTGCAGGGTCTTCAGAATCAGGGTTCCATACCAGTAGGGCAGGAGCCAGGAGTCCGCGGGCATACCCGCATTCCACCAGCCGAAGAACCGGTTGTTGTCCAGTTCAAAGAACCACAGGTGGGCGGTGTCACCAGCCGGATTCATATTAATCTGATAGGGCAGGACACCAAACGGGGTCTTGGTCTCAAACACCAGATAGCCGTTAAAGGTGCCAGTTACCGACTGCGCCCCTGGGGCGACGCCCGGAGTTCCCGGACCCGATGGAGTAATCGGCCGGAAGAGCACCTCATCCGCGTTGGAACTGTTAATCCAGTACCAGTAGTTGCCTTCGGAGTTGTCGGTTGCCCACTGGCCATCGTTGTTCTCATCCAGATAGAAGCCAATCTGGTCACCCGCATCCCTGGCTGTCGCCAGTGGCATCGCAAATGCCGCATACAGATAGTTGGCGTCGTGCTTGAACCATGCCTTTGCCGCATTCGGCGGATAGGGTGTGCCTTCCCAGCCCCAGAAGTTGCTGGCATTCACATAATAGGCATCATCCCATTCCCCGGGTGCAAGATAACCGTCAATTGTCGGCGCTGTGCTTGAACGGTAGGAGTAGATGGTGTCCAGCGTGTAGAGCATAAACATCTGCATCGTGTCGTTCTTGGGAATCGCATCGCCAGTCAGCACCGTATAACTGGTAACCGTATAACCGCTCCACAGTTCGCAGTTCGGGGTCCAGGGCGTTGAGAAATCAACCTCAACCTCGGTGCCCGGATAGATGGAGTCTACCAGCGCCCCATCCTCATAGATGGTCACGCCCGCGGAGTCAATCTTGAAGTTGACCGCAAAGTTCGCCTCCGGATTCAGTCCGTAGTTCTTGACCTTCACCTTCGGATAGATGGTAACGCCATTCTGAACATTGGGTGAAGCGGGCTCAATGATTGCCGAAACCCCGACATCGTGCGGCGGAGTGAACTGGTTCCGGTAATAGGTGTTGTTCGGGGTTGACCAGTTACCCTCATCATCACCCGCCACCTTTGCCAGTTCGTTTGAAGCCTCCCAGCCGCACAGGAAGTTGCAGCGGGCAACACCGGTTGCCGGTGGTGAAGGTAGCCAGGGCAGGGTCTCAAACTGGCCCGTGCTCGGCTTATAACGCCAGCCCCGCTTGTGCACGCCGCCGGACAACGAAGCAAACCCGCCCAGCCGGTAAATCCAGCCGCCCAGTTCTGTGGTGCCGCCGTTAAACCCGAGGGTCGGCAGAGTGGTTGGCAGGTTGGACCAGGTGATGGAGAGCGGATTGGAGGAGTTGATCACACCCTTTCTGCCCGTGGTCCAGAGTGCACCGCTCTGCCGGTTGTACATATTGGTGATGTAGATGGTGTCGCCGATGATACAGCCACTGCCCATATCACCCGCCTCCGGCATTGCGGTTGCGGTCGCCCAGGTGTTCCGGTTCACATTGTAAACCTGAACCACATTTGAACCCGAAAGGCTTGGACCCGCACCGCCGAGGATATAAATCAGCGAGTCGTTCCAGATGCAGGAAGCGTAGGCAAGGGTTGCGCTGGACATCGTCGCCTTTGAGGACCACTGGTTGGTCGCAATGTCATACTCCCACATATTGTTGTTCGCACTGCCGTTATAACCGCCCGCGATGTAAATCTTGTTCAGGTGCCGGCAGTATGAGCCTTCTCCATCCAGCCAGGTGCGAGCAGCAGGCATATCCGCCATATTGGTCCAGGTGTTGGTCACCGGATTGAACCGCTGGTTATAAGCTACACCATAACCACCCGCCGGGTCGCCACCAATCATATACATCATATTGTGCTCAATGTCATAGACATTGGCTGAGCACATCCGGTCTGCGTTCGTGCTCGGTGGTGGATAGGCAACCCAGGTGCCATCGGTGCCACCGCCAATTATCTGGGGATTTGCACCTGAACCAGGGTGCCAGACGGTTGACTGGTCACAGTCGGTCCTGGTGCAGGGCTCAGCATGAAATGCGGTGGGCGCCCAGTGGTAGTGGACCTTCTGGGGGCTGATTACCGGTGATGCGGCAAATACCGGCAGCGCCAGCACCACCAGCAGCCAGCCCAGCATTCTTCTGTTACTCATCTTGCCTCCTTGGTTTGTTTTTAGCCTAATGCCGGATTCCTCCGCAAACGCCGGCAATCGGTCTGCCGCTCACGGCAGTGTAACCCAGACTGCGGTTATTGCGGAGGTAAACCCAGCAATTATATTATACCAAACCAGACCCTGCTGTCAAGCAGAAATTTTAGCCCGGTTTTACTGCACAATCAGTTTTGCCCGCCGCTTTTCACGGTTCAGGCTCAACTCCACAATATAAACCCCGGACTGCAAACCATTCAGCCGGTAAACTGCGGGCAGCCAGACCGGTTCGCTCCTGAGCACCAAACCCGCAGGATTGTAAACCGTAATCTGTGCCTGCCCGGTTTCCTTCAGGTTCAGACGGACCGCTGAACCCCGGACTGCCGGGTTGGGCATCAACACCAGACCAGAACCGGGCACGGGCAGAACCCGGGTTTCACTGATACCCGGCACGGTTGAGTCATATTTTACGGTGACAATGTCATAGTTCATCTGGGTGATACCCCAGTAGCAAACCCCGGTGACCACCACTTCACCCGCATTGTCCACCGCAATTGCCATCCCCTGGTCGTCATTATCATACGGTGAGTTGTAGCGGTAGCCAGTGCCTTCCAGCACCCCGGTTGGCGAATATCGCACCCGGTAATAGTCCGACCGGTTGTTTGCATCCTTGCTTGAGCCGAAAAGATGGATTTTACCCCGGCCATCAACCGCAATTGCTGAGGGCACATCATCTTTATTATATATTGAATTGTGGAGCCGGGTCCAGATGGTATCACCCGAACCGGTATTGTATGCCACCAGCCCGAAATCGGCATTCCCGCTCCGCATCACCTTGCCGAACACATAGACCGCGCCTGAACCCAGCGCCAGACCGTATGCCTCCGCACCAGCATTGGCACCGGTATAGGTCTTTGCCCACTGCTGCTCACCAGTGGAATTATACTTCACCGTTACCCAGTTGAACCTGCCACCGGGCGGTGGTGCGGTTGCACTTCTGCCGGTAACATAAACATTGCCATTAGCATCAACCACCAGTCCCGCGGCTGCATCCTCGGCATTGCCCGGGCCGTTGTAATATACCGACCACTCCTCTGCTCCGTTGGCGGTGTATTTAATCGTCACATAGTCCGGATAACTTCCCTGGATGCTGGCGCCGGCAACATAAATTGAACCGTCCGGACCGAGCGCAATCCCCGCAGCATTATCCGTAGCCCCACCTTCAAAAACGGTAAACCAGGCACGGCTGCCATCCGCATTGTATTTTATGGTAACAATATCGGTCACATTGTCCGCATTGGTCTCGTTGCCAGTAACAAACACATTACCGCTACCGTCCACGGTCAGACCAACCGGTTCATCCGGTTTGCCCGCTGTGCCCGCATAGGTGGCGCGCCAGGCTTCTGAGCCATCCGGATTCAGTTTCAGGGTCAGGATATTGTAATCCGGATAGGTACCGGTTATCCCGGTAACATAAATCGCACCACCGGCATCAAGCACCGCGGCTCGGGCAATATCATTGGAATAGCCAGCACCCGCAATCCGCTGTGCCCAGATTGAATCGCCCCCGGGTGAATACTTGATAACGATGATGTCATAAGCGGTGGTCGTTCCCGGGCTGGAGCCAACCACAATCACATTGCGGCTGGCATCGGTTAGAACCGCGCATACCTCTTCGTCGCTGTTGGCAGGACCGTTATACCGGTTTACCCAGAGTGGAAAAGCACCCGCTCCGGTAATCAGGAGTAGAACCGCAATTGCGGTTAACCGGAAATACCTCAGTCTCTTCACATTGCCTCCTTTTTTATAAGATAATGATTTAAACTTAACTTGACCTGGCAGGATAACCCTGTGCCACCTGCTGGTGAAATTGACAGTTCCCACACTTTGTTTAATATTAACTCAAAAAGGAGGAAAATGCAAGTAAAACATTTAACCCTTTTTCTGCTGGTCATCACTCTTATCTGGGTCGCACCCGGCTGTCCAACGAAAAAGCCCGCGGTCCTGCCCGACTCATCCGCCACCCAGCCAGCATTCAAGTTTCAGAGTGTGCTCGGTGAGCTCTATCAGGGAGAGGTTGCCGGTGTTGACCTGACCGGTCTGCCCAGAAAACTGCACTATCCGGGCGCAAAGCCGCTTGCCCGGTATGGAAAATACGAACGCCCGCGCTGGGGCTGCTCCTACAACTTTGAAACTAAAGACCAGCCGGATAAGGTGCTGAAATATTATCAGGACCTGCTGAAGGAGTGGCAGGTTGTCCAGCGGTTTGATAAGGAAACCTATACGATGCTCACCTTTGTCGCTCCGGGTGATAAGGAGGTGGTTGAACTCACCATCACCCCGAAGGAGGGCCGGGTGATAATTGTTATCGGTCATACCTATAATTAATCTGTTGACCGGCGGTGCCGGGTGAATATAATTTATTTATGAAAACAAGGGAGGTGTATATGAAACAGGTGATTCGGTGGCTGTCCCTGCTTGCGGTCCCGCTGTTTTTTTCCCGGAGTCAGGCACTGACTGACATTGCGGGAATTATTGAAACCGGCAACGCCACGGTTGCGGTTGACAGTATTACCTGGTATTTGATATCCAGCCCGGTGCCGATATTGGAATCAACTCCGGGCTGGGAAGGTGATCCCGGGGTGTTGGACACATTTCAGTTTCAGCAGAAAACCGAATGGCCCCAGTGGGCGGAACTGTTTTACCGGGTTAATGGTATCCCCAGCCGGCTAACCATCTCCCCGCTCCTGTCCGACACCTGGTATGACCTGCCGGGATTAGAGTTCCAGTCATCCAGAGTGCGGTTTGAAGATACGGTTTTGGTTGGGATTAAAACTCCAAACAATCGGGAAGCGCAATTCCACCGGTCGCTTTTCCCAAACCCCGTATCTGGCAACCGACTCAGGCTCAGTTATACCGGTGTTGAATCCGAACTGGCGATTGAACTCTATTCAGTTGCCGGCAGGACCGTTTACTCCGGCACGGTCTCGGGCGCACACCCAGCAGTTGAACTGACCGGCATCAAGCCCGGCGTTTATCTGCTTCGGCTCAGGGGTAAGGAGCTTGACCTCTGCCAGCGCCTGGTGCTGGTCAGATAGCAATCCTTTAACACCTTGCAGGCGGGTGCGTTGCGCCCGCCTTTTTTATTGCCATTAAAACTTTTTGTTAAATTTTGCCCTTTTCCGGGGTCTTACTATATAGCCGGCAAAATGAGCCGGTGCCGGCGGCAGCATCGGCTCAGAAGTAAAATCTGCCGCAGAAAGGAGGTGATTTAGTGAGTAATATGCTGAAACGGCTGGCACGGTGGACCACCAAGACCAGTCCGGAGCGGGTAAAGGCGGTGCTGGAAGAACTGCGCAACACGATGACCGCCAATATGCAGGCGGTTCTGCCCGAACTGATTGAAGTGGAGACCAGAACCAAGCAGGTGCTGAATGAGAACTCCATTCCGACCATCGCCAATCCGGGCTACCTCGCCTTCGCCCGGGAACTGTGGAGTCTCCAGCGGCGCCAGTTCGCAGGTGACGCCCTCACCCGGGAGGTTGCGGTCCTCATCCAGAAATGGACCGGCAGGGGACTGACGCTGGCGGTTCTGGAGCAGATTCGGGACCAGGTGTTCACCGTCTCAACGCCCACGCCGTAAGCAAAGAGTGCGGGCGGGTCATCTGACCCGCCCGCACTCCAATTTGACTTTACCGGCTTGATGGCTTAACATATAACTTCCATATGGCAGGAAAACAAATTACCCGCGAATGCCCCGGGCGCCGGACCGGACTGCCGGGATTTGCCAGCGTTAAAGAGGCGCTGAAGGATTTTCGTTCTGGCAGACTGCTGATTGTGGTGGACGATGAGTCCCGGGAAAACGAAGGTGACCTGGTGTGCGCTGCCGAGAAAATCACACCCGCAAAGGTTAACTTTATGGCAAAGCATGGCCGGGGGTTAATCTGTGTGGCTTTGACTGCGGAGCGCTGCCGGGAACTGGAACTTGCCTATCAGACCCAGAACAGCACCGCCCTGCACGGCACCGCCTGGACCGTCTCGGTGGATGCGGTGAAAGGAACAACCACCGGTATTTCCGCCCACGACCGGGCGGTTACCATTAAGACGCTGGTTGACCCGGCTGCCAGACCTGAGGACCTTGCCCGGCCCGGCCATATCTTTCCACTGGTCGCCAGAGAAGGCGGGGTACTGGTGCGGGCAGGCCATACCGAAGCCGCGGTTGACCTTGCCCGGCTTTCCGGTCTGAAGCCGGCTGGTGTTTTGTGCGAAATTATGGCTGATGACGGCAGAATGGCACGCCTGCCCGAACTTAAGAAACTGGCAAAAAGGTTCGGTTTGAAGATTCTGACCATCAAGGATTTGATTGAATACCGGCGTCAACAGGAGATTCTAATCCAGCGCCTCGTGGAAACCGACCTGCCAACCCGCTACGGCAATTTCCGCCTGATTGTTTATGAAGACAGGATTGAGGGGTATGCCCATCTTGCGCTGGTTAAGGGTGAGGTGGCGGGTAAGGAGCGGGTTCTGGTCCGGGTTCATTCCCAGTGTCTTACCGGTGATGTGCTTCATTCTCTGCGCTGCGACTGCGGTGAGCAACTGGCAAAGGCGATGCAGATGATTGCCGAAGCGGGCTGCGGCGTGCTGCTGTATATGCGGCAGGAGGGCAGGGGTATCGGCATCACCAATAAAATCCGCGCCTATGCTTTGCAGGATAAGGGACTGGATACGGTTGATGCCAATCTGGCACTCGGCTTTCCACCCGATTTGCGGGACTATGGTATCGGTGCTCAGATTCTCTGTGACCTCGGACTTTCCAGTATCCGGCTCCTGACCAATAATCCGCGCAAGGTCATTGGCCTTGCCGGGTTCGGGTTGAAGATTGTTGAGCGGGTGCCGATTGTGGTGAAGCCCAATCGGCGCAACCTTAAATATCTGATAACCAAGCGCGACCGCCTGGGCCATATCCTGGGCGAGATTGAGAAAGGAGTGAGTGATGGAAAGGCGTGAGTTCAAGCCAAGGCTGGATGCCACCGGCAGAACCTTTGCCCTGGTGGTCTCCCGATTTAATGAGCTCATCAGCCGGGAACTGCTTGCCGGTGCGCTTGACTGTCTGGAACGGCACAACGCCCGCGCCGTTGATGTGTTCTGGGTGCCGGGGTCGTTTGAAATCCCACCGGTGGCGTTGCAACTGGCACAGAGCAAGCGATATGACGGTATTGTCGGACTCGGCGCCGTTATCCGGGGTGACACCCCCCATGCCGAATACATCTCGGCTGAGGTTGCCAAGGGACTGGCAAAGGTGGCAATGCAGACCGGTGTGCCGGTGAGTTTCGGCATCATCACCGCCGATACCCTGGAGCAGGCACTGGAACGGGCTGGTGCCAAACAGGGCAATAAGGGCTGGAATGCCGCCCTGTCGGTGATTGAACTGGTAAATCTGAACCTGAATGCATAATTGACCGAACCGCCGGTCAGTCCGGTTATGACCCAGCGCCGACTTGCCCGCGAGAGTGCGGTGGAGGTGCTCTATCGCCTTGACCTTGTCGGCGACGAGCCCGAGTCCACCATTCAGGAAATCCTGATGCGCCGCAACCCCTCGGAAGAAGCCGAGACCTATCTCCGCCGGCTGGTCAGCACCGTGGAAAACAACCGCCCGGAGATTGACGCCTGTCTGCGCCGCCATCTGAAACGCTGGCGTCTGGAGCGGCTGACCTATATTGACCGGGCAATTCTGCGACTTGCCTGTGCCGAAATCCTCTACTTTCACGATGTGCCCCCGAAGGCGGCGATTAATGAAGCGGTAGAAATTGCCAAGAAGTTCGGCGATGACCAGGCAGGCAAGTTTGTTAACGGCGTGCTGGACAGCGTATTCAAGGAAAAGTATCCACCGGTTCCTGCTGATTGATGCTCATCGGCGCATTCAGCGATGTCCATTCCAATCTTGAGGCGCTCCGCACTGTGCTCGACTTTTTCCGGCGCCAGGGGGTTCAACAACTGTTCTGCTGTGGGGATATCGTCGGTTATGGTCCGGACCCGGAGGCTTGCATTCAACTGGTGCGCACCGCCGGTGCCCGAGTGGTTGCCGGTAATCATGACTGGGGGGTTGCGGGCAGAACCAGCATCCGCCATTTTAACCCCGTCGCGGCTCAGGCAGTGCACTGGACCCGGAACCGGCTGTCACCGGATGATGTTGACTTTCTCGCCCGTTTGCCCCTGACCGTTAACTTCGGTCCAATCCAGCTGGTCCATTCCACCCCTTCCAGTCCGGAAGAGTGGGATTACATCTTCACCCTTGAGGATGCGGCAGCGGAGATGGGTGCCTACATCACGGACATCTGTTTAGTTGGCCATACCCATATTCCAATGGCGGTTGAGAAGATATCCGGTCAGCCGGCAAGAATGATAACCGGCAACCATTTTCCCCTGCGTCCCGATGCGAGGTATTTGATCAATGTGGGCAGTGTGGGCCAGCCACGGGATGGCGACCCTCGTGCCTGCTGTGTGATTATTGACCTCACCCGGCACGAGCTCACCTTTCACCACCTGACCTATGACTACCGCCAGACTCAAAAGAAAATCGTGGCTGCCGGTCTGCCCGAATACCTTGCCGAACGGCTGGAAAATGGCGTCTGAAATAAAAAGGGGACGCTGGTCCGCGTCCCCTGACGCTTTAAAATCCGGGTTCAGCGCAGGACCGCCGCCTTCTGCGCATAAACCCCGGCCGGAGTTAACAACTGGAACAGGTAGATGCCATTAACCATATTCCGGGCATCAACATCCAGCCGGACATATTCACCAAAATTAACATCCCGCTGAACCGAATTGAGCAGCTGACCGCTCAGACTGTAAACCCGCAGTTCCACCGGTCCAGAAATCGGCGCGGTGAACTCCACCCGTGACCGGCTGGAAAACGGATTGGGTGTAATCCGCAGGGCATAAGGCCGGTTTGACCGGACCGGCGGCTCCTCAAGAACACCGGGCAGTCGCTCACCAAACCAGTCAAAGATGCGCCGGATTAAGGTCCAGCGCTGGAGATAGCGACTGGAGTGGTCAATTGCCTCAAACGCTACCGAGAAGAAAACCAGCCGGTAGTTGCCGGCATAGCGTATCATCGGCACCGCCGTAGTGTCCGGATAATCCCGGAACCGGGCACAGGCGACCGCTTCGCCAAGCGGCCGGACCGCATCACTGGAACGGGCATTATTTGAACCGCCACCGCCTGCGGTCACCATCGTGTCGCCCCGGGTAAGCGGGTCACCGGGAATGCCGGGTAGATAGGGTTTGCCAGTGGAGTCGGCAACAAACTGGCACTTGAGGTAATCGGCAAGGAACGAACCGCTGCGGAGTTCAGTGGCGATGTTCTGTCCGGAAAGAATCAGTTTTCCGCCATTATTCAGATAACCGGCAAGGCTTGCCTGGTCAGTTGCGGTCAGGGTGTTGGTCCGGGCATCACCGGTGAACCAGATTACCACCGGATAGTGCTGCAGGGTTTCGGCTGATGGTGAACCTGAACTCTGGACTGAGTATAAATCATACAGGATGCGGTTGGAGTCGCAGGCTGAAACATAGTAACGCTCATAGTTCTGGCCCTCATCATCATCCACAATCAGCACCCGCGGACTGCCCGACTGGGCAACAAAGTTTGTGTCCGGATATGCCGGGTCCGGCTGGGCGCGCACCGTCAGGAAAAATCTGATTCTTTCCGGGGGCGCATTCGGACCAATCTGGAATACAAACGAGTCTTGTGAGCAGTTGCCGCTCGCACCACCCGGAATGTCCGGGAAGCTGGCGGTTCCCTTGATAATGGTCACATCGGTGCCAAGCACACCCAGGGTCGCCTGAACATTGGTGGCGGTCTGCCAGCCCGGGCTATTGGTGTAGGTGACAATCAGGGACACCGTTTCTCCAGGGTCGGGACGGCCGTTACCACCATCGTTGAACCGCCAGCCGGTCAGTTTCAGATTGCAGTAATAAAAGGGCAGAATCACATTTGCCATTGACACCCGGCCCGCACCCAGTTTGCCCTGGGCATAAAGCGGGTCGGGCATTGAGTCGCAGGCATCATGCAGCAGCTGAATACAGGTGGCATTGGAGATGGTGGTGTCATAACATTTAATCCAGCACGCCACGCCCGCGGCAAGCGGACAGGACATTGAAGTCCCGTCCAGTGAGGCATAGGAGCCAACCAGCCGGGGAACTGTGGAGTAAATCCCTTCACCCGGTGCGGTCACATCAACCCAGGCGCCGTAATTGGACCAGGAGGTTTTGGTGTCGTTTCGGCCTGAGGCGGCAACATTTTCCACCCCCTCATAACAGGCGGGAAATCTCATCGCCTCCTGCCCCTCATTCCCTGCCGAGCCAAAAAGCACCAGCCCGGACTCCCAGGCGTAAAGGCAGGCATCCGCCATCGGCTGGTAAGGGGTCGCCGAGCCAAAACTCATTGAAATTGACCAGGCATTCATCGGCACCAGATAGTAGATTGCACCAATTGCCGCATAGATGCTGATACCACCCCCCTGACCGCAGCGCAATGCCATGGAACGACTGTTCCAGGTTGTGCCGGCAACCCCGACCCCGTTATTGGTCACCGCATTGGTAATCCCCCAGCAGTGGGTGCCGTGTTCATCGGTGCCATAGGGCATCGGTATCGGGTCACCGGTAACAAAGTCCCAGCCGACCACATCATCAGCATAGCCGTTCATATCCTGGTCAATTCCGTCCAGGTCGCCGTCCGGATAGGGCAGGGTGTCAAACTGCCCATTGCCATTTACATCCTCGGGACTGTTAATCCAGAGGTTTGCCTGAATGTCCGGATGGAACAGGTCCAGCCCGTCGTCCAGCACGCAGTTTACTACCCGGGTTCTGCCTTTGGCAACCTCCCAGGCAACCGGCGCCCCCAGGTTCACAAAATGCCACTGCCGGCCATATTCCGGGTCATTGGGTACCTCATCAAACCGCATATAACCGTTCGGACAGACCACCGCAACCTCTGCCCGCTGTCGGTAATCGGCTGCCACCGGTTCCACATCCTGATTGACATCAAACTGAATCAGATACTGCAAATCACAGCCGTATTTCTGGGCAATCGGGTCAACGCTCGGCCGGCGCCAGAGCGGTGCAATCAGATTGACGTTCCATTTTCGGTTTAATTCATCCAGCGCCGGTATCCCGAAGAGCGCAATCCCGTCCTGCTCACTCAACCGGACCTGTCCCCGCATTGACGGTGCCAGTTCAATTATCAGCTGACCGGCAATATGCTCCTCACCGTCGGTCGTTCTGACCACTGGCCGCAGCAGGTCGGGCCAGCCTGAACCGGCAAAAAGCACTGCGCCCAGCAGCACAATTACTGTTAACAGTCTTGCTTTCATTTAACTCCTCCTGTATAAAATAAACACTTTCCACCTCCACACCCGCTACTGTCCTCCAGTTAATATTAGACAACTATTGCGCAAAGTCAACAGTCAGAACATTGCTTCGCAGACGATGTGTTCAATCCGATTGCGGTTTGTCTGCGGCGACGATCAACTGCTCGGGCAGGCCAGTAAGATTGGGCATCTCCCAGTGCTGGCGGGCATCACCCACCTCTTCAATTCCCGCAACCCGGAAACCAGCCTGATTCAGAAAATAAAAATGGTCAGAGATTGTCCAGCGGAATTCAAAGCGCCGGGAAACCAATCCCACCGCCCGGTCGGCTGGTGCGCCAGGATGGCCTAATTCCTCCTCTGAATCCGGGTCAAGCGGTTTCTGGCGCTCAAAATAGGAACGGGCGACCCGGGGATGACCGGGTTCCTGTTTCCAGATGCGCCGGAATGGATGGTATTCATTGATTATCAGCCGGCCACCAGGTGTTAGAATTCGGTAAACCTCACCGTAAAAACTACCCAGCTTTTCAATTCCGCCCGTCACCTGCGCGGCATAAGCCAGTTCACACCACCCCTCACCCAGACTGGAAAGTTTCTCAAACTCCGCCTCCCGGAACTCCAGTTCCACACCGACAATCTGTGCCCGGACTAACACCACATCCAGACCGCTGTTGGTCGGGTCAATTACCGTTACCTTCGCCCCCATCGCTGCCAGCGCCAGCGGCACAATCCCTTCCCCGCTGCCCAACACCGCCACCCGCTTGCCCGCCACCGCGCCAAGAAATTCCATTTCAGCCTGGTTCAGTGCCAGCGATGGCATCACCACCACCCGGCGCCAGAGGTCACTGTCTTCTGGATTGCGCTCCCAGGATGGTGCCACTGGAATGTAATCCCGGCGCTCCATAATTATAATTAGTGGTATTCAACCAGTACTTCTTCGTCGCTGCCGGTTAATCGCCTGACCACCCCGACCCCGGGTGCCAACCACTCAACCCACAGCCGGGATGTGGTGTCATCCTTCATAATTGTCTCGGTAAAATCCAGCCGGTAACAGTCGTTAAATACCCCGGCTGGCACCTGAACCGGCTCAATTTTGCCCACATTCACCGTCAGGAGATGAGTATAATTGATCGTATCCAGACCATAAATCAGTGTGGTATCAAAACGGTCCTCATAACGATTCCCTTCAACCAGCGGCAGGTAATACCGCAGACCAAACCGGTATTCAACCGTATCCTCACCACCGGGGCGGGGCACGGTCTCAATTATCAGTTTCCGCACCTCGGTCGGGCTGGTAATGTAATACTCGGGCGCAAAGTTCCGGTCCACCTGGATACATCCCCGGTTCAGAATTGCGGTATCACCACGCACTTCCACATAAACGGTGTCGTCACCGATTAAATACTTCCAGCTCCTCCCAGCATTCAGCGGAAAGTAGTTACTGCCCGCCCGAAAAAGCGTCCGGTCAGAACAGCCGAAAATCAGCACCGCCAGCACAAAAACGCCAATCAGTCGCAAAACCGCTTTAAAATTCTGCCGCTCAGAAAACATACGCCACCTCCGCCCGCAGCATCGGAAAATAGGTCAGTGCCGGACCGCTGCCGGTTTTCTCAAAAAATATCATATTGTCCAGCCCGGCACTCACCCGACTCCTGCCTTCATGCTGAATGAACTTCAGCACCAGACTGGCATTGGGTGCCCGCCCATTTTCCAGCCCGGTGTTAAAACTGCGCCGGATAAAACCGAAACCGGCACCCGCCCCCGCACTGATACCCCATGCCGGCCGGTGGAAAAATTCGTTTTCATAAAGCAGTGAAAGGTGATAAATATTTAATTCATACGGGATATTTACCCGGCCAGGAAAGGTTAAATAGGAATAACCCAGCTCCAGCCGGTGCTGTTTGAATGAGTAACCGGTCTGTAAACCAATCACGGTGCTGGACCGCGTATACCGGTTAATCCCGGCGGTGGGAAAGGCAACCCCCACCCGGCCACCGATATCAACGCCGCTGACCAGAACGGTGAAAATGATAATCAGATTCATTTTCCTATTCCCGTCATTGCATTCTGCTGCCAGTTTTCCGCCATCAAACTTTAATACCGATTTTGCCCGGTGTCAAGCAATCGCAAGCATCCGTTCCAGTGCCTGACGCGCGCGCTGTGCCACCATTTCCGGTATCACCACCTCCGGCACCTCGCCGGTCAGTGCCCGCAAAACATCCTCCAGCCGGGTGATTTTCATATTCCGGCAGATTGCCGTGCGCCGGAGTGGATAGCAACGGCACTGCGGACGGTCCCGCCTTATCCGGTTACACATCCCGGCTTCGGTTCCTAAAACCAGTTCGTCAGTTTCCTGTGCCAGTCGCACCATCCCGCTCGTTGACACCACCCGGTCCGCCAGTTGAATTACCTCCAGCGGACACTCGGGATGAACCGCAACAAGCGCCCCGGGATGCTCCTGCCGTGCTCGGTAGACATCCTCCGGGGTGAAAATCGCATGAACATAACAGAACCCCTCCCAGGGAATAATCTCCCGTTTCGTCCGGTAGGCAACCCAGCGAGCAAGATTCTTGTCCGGAACAAATAGGATTTTTTGGTCCACCGGCAGGGTCTCAACCACCCGCACCGCATTTGCCGAAGTGCAGCAGATGTCCGCTTCCGCCTTGACCGCTACCGGTGTATTGACATAGGCAACCACCAGCGGCTCGTCCAGCTCCGCTCTTTTCCGGCGCAGCCCTTCGGCAGTAATCATATTCGCCATCTGACAGCCGGCTCGCGGGTTTGCCAGCACCACCGTCCGCGCCGGATTTACCAGTTTTGCCGTTTCCGCCATAAACCGTACCCCGCAGAACACAATCAGTTCGCACTCCACCTTTACCGCCTGACGGGCAAGTTCCAGCGAATCACCGATAAAATCGGCAACCTCATAAATCTCGGGCGGCTGATAATTGTGCGCCAGAATTACCGCCCGGCGCTCTTTTTTCAGTTTTATTATTTCTGCTATTAAATCCTGACTCATCGTCCGCTCCGCCGCTGGTTCGGCTTTCTGAATCCAGACCTGCCCCGATTCCTGCCGCTCGGAGCTGGCTTTGCCGGTGGCAACCAGAATCGGTTCTCCTCCAGGATATGCACCACCTCAATCCCCTGTTTTGCCAGTTCGTTGGCAATAATCAGCCGATGGCACCTTTCCGGAAGATAACAGGCACACACCAGACAGCACACCCGCACCGGCACCTTGCCGGCAATAATCTTCAGCCCCCGCTTCACCTGCTCCTTTTCCAGCCATTCCCGGATATTGTCCCCTGCCGGTCCTGAGCCTGCGGGCGGTGCCAGCTCATTCCCCAGATAAAGATAGGTAATTTTATTGGCAGTGCACAGGGCTTCCATTCCCGCCCGGCTATAATCGGCTTTCTCCGGACTGAAAACCGAGGGCAGATTGACCGGCGCCGCTGGCAGACTGGCTCGGATGTCAAAAAGCACCTGAATCCCGAACTTATTCAGCAGCCGGCTGAATTCAAAACCGGGTCGGCGTCCGATTCCCAGCGTGTAGATACGCACCTTAATTCTTCAGCAGGTGAGATGGAATATCGCCGCCTTGGGTCCGGAAAGTTGATTAAAGAAAATGACCGCCGCCGGTGTTGGCAGCAGTTTGAAGGTAATTAACCGCTGACGAAGCCAATCCTCTGCCCCGGCTTCAAGGGTCGCCATCCCGTACTGGCCGGTGCCAATAACCAGTACCGCATTGGTATCCCCGAGCACACGCCGGACCTCATCGCGGCCGATTGAATGGCTATCCGGAACCGAATAGTCATAACGGTTCTCCACCGTTCCGTCCGGATAGACCAGGATGTCCGATTGAAATCGGCCGCGGTCAGTTTCAATCCAGCCGAAACCGGTCGCCTTCACGGTCATAACTGATGTTAAACCCGGCTGGGCAATTGTCAAGGCGATGCGTTTTCCTCCTCCCGCCGCCGCAGCCGGATTGGCCCGAACTCCTCCGGCTGTTCCACCCAAATTTCCCCGAGCCGCACCAGCTCCAGCAGTGCCAGAAAGGTCACAATCAGTTCGGTTAGGGTGGCACCGGTAACCGCCTCCTCAAAATCAATCACCGGTTGCCGGCTCAAAAGCAGGCGCAGGCTTTGAATCTTGTCCTCAATTTTAATTTCCTGCGGAGTGAAGGTCAGCCGCGGTGGCGGTTTCATCCGTGCCAGCAGCCGGCTGAACGCCTGGGTCAGCAGGGATATGTCCTCCTGCTCTGCCGGTTTTGCTACCGGCGCCTGCCCCCGGCGCGGAAACCTGAGCCGCTGTTCCGCCTCCCGTCGGGCAAGTATCCGGGCTGCACTCTGAAACTGGCGATAGCAGTCCATAATCTGTTCCAGCGTCACCTGGGGCGTGCTCAGGTCCTCCTCCCCGGTCCGGGGCAGTAGTGCCCGGACCTTTAACCGGACCAGCACCGCCGCCATCACCATAAAATCGGCTGCCGCATCCAGATTGAGCACCGGACAGGTCCGCAGATAGGCGAGGTAGTCATCGGTCAGCCGGGCGATTGGGATATCCAGCACATTCAGCTCGTTCTTGCGCACCAGATAGAGCAGCAGTTCAACCGGACCCTCAAAAACATCCAGCCGGACCAGTGCCTCCCGCTCCACCCTGCTCCTCAAAGTTTCACCAGCTGGTAATCCCGGCTGCCAAGTCCGATTGCCTCTGCCCGTGCCAGCAGCACTTCAGGATTGATGTGGGGATAAACCCTTTTTAAATCATCCTGCACTCGGTCCAGAACCGCCTGGTCGCAGGCAACCGGGTCAAAGGAGGCAAAAACTCCGATGTCCGGCACCACCGGCTGCTCGGTCTGGGGATAACAGTCACAGTTCGGGGTAATTTTCAGGGCAAAGTTAAAGTGTATCGCCAACCGGTCGGCCAGAATTGCCCGGCAGTAATCAGCCATTTTCTGCTGAACCGAATCGGATGCCTCATTCCAGTCCAATTTGATTGCCCCGGACGGACACACCGCCATACAGCCGCCGCAGCCGGTGCAGGACCGGCCGATTTTTGCCACGTACTGAACAAAACTGATCGCATCCTGCGGACAGTAGTCAACACAGGTGCCACAACTGGTGCATTTTCCCTCATCCACAAACGGCTTGGAACTGGAATGCATCGCCAGTTTCCCCGCCTTCGCCGCCAGCCCCATCGCCAGACTCTTCAGCACCCCGCCGTAACCGACCACAAAATGGCCCTTGAAATGGGCAAGGTTAATCAGATAGCGGTAATACCGCAGTCCGGCCGCCAGATAAGCCTGCGCCACCAGACCTTTCTCCAGCCTGACCGCATAAAATTTCTCACCGAACTCGCCATCCAGAATCTCAATCGGTGCCAGCACCTGTTTTACTCCGAACCCGTGCTCCCGTGCCAGTTTAATATGCTCGCTCGCCTTCTGCCGCCTGCCCCGGTAAAGCGAAGTGGTCTCAATCAGCACCGGCTGGAGATTGTAATAACTGGTGGCAAGCACCACCCGGCGCACAATCTCCGGGTCAAGATGATTGTTATTCCCGGCTTCACCAAAATGCACCTTAATTCCTACCCGCTTGCGCGGCTTCACCAGCTGAAAAAAACCGGAATGCTTCAGGACCAGCCCCACCCCATCCTGCACCCGTTCACCCGGCACAAACCAGACCACCGGCTTACTCAATTCCACACCCCGCTGATTCTGGTGTGACAGAAACGGCACCGGCCGTTGACAATATTATTTTCCGTCACCGTAAAACCCTGTCGGCCGATCAGTTTTTGACCGCAGTTCGGACAGTAGGTATTCTCATCCGGATGACCCGGCACATTCCCCAGATAGACAAACTTCAACCCGATCCGCCGCGCCACCCGCACCGCCCGCTCCAGTGTTGGCACCGGTGTCGCCGGGCTGGAAAGCAGTTTATAATCCGGGTGAAACCGGGTAAAATGAACCGGCACCGTATCACCCAGACTGTCCCTTATCCATTGACACATCTTCATAATCATCGTGCTGTCGTCATTATATCCCGGAACCACCAGGTTCACCAGTTCCAGATGAACCCGGGACCGGGCAACGGTCTGGCAGGCGGCGAGCACCGGCCTCAAAGTTGAACCACACACCTGCTGATAAAACTCCGGAATAAAGCCCTTCAGGTCAATCTTAATTGCGTCCACCACCTGGCACAGCGCCTCAAGCGGCTCAGGATTGATATACCCGCCCGAAACCACCGCGGTCCTGATGCCCTTTGCCCTTGCCCGCACCGCAATGTCATACATATACTCATAAAAAACAACCGGTTCGGTATAGGTGAAACAGATAATCGGCAGCTTAAGCTCCTCGGCAAGTGCCACCACCTCATCCGGACTCAACGCCCGGGCCGGCACATCCTCGGGCTTCGCCTGCGAAATCTCCCAGTTCTGGCAGTACTTGCACCGCTGATTACAGCCGACCGTTGCCAGTGTCAATCGCTCCCGACCCGGCAGAAAATGGAAAAACGGTGCCTTCTCAATCGGCTCCCGGTTAATTGAACACGGCCGGCCGTAAACCAGTGAATACAACACGCCGTTCCGGTTCTCCCGCACCCGGCAGAAACCCCGCTTTCCTGGACCAATGACACACCGGCGCGGACACAGCTCGCACTGCACCACCCCGTTCCCTAACTTCTTATACCATCTTGCTTCGGTGAGCCCGGTGCCATACTCCCCAACTCTGATACCGGTCAGCAGGAATACCACTGCGGCAAGCACCCAACCCACCAGCCTTTTCTGCTGCATCTCAGTTAAGTGCCATCCCGAGCACCAGCCCGAGCACCGTTCCCAGACCGAACAAACCGCAAACCGAGCCGCCGAAAATCCACTTTGCCCGGCACGCACTCTGTTCCATCTGCCGGCCGCTGATTTCCACCCTGGTCTCCATCCCGGGCAGAATCTCCACCTGAGTTGAAGCGGCATCAATCCGGGCGAGGCTCCAGAGTGCACTCAACCGCCGTCCCGGACCACCGCTGCGTAACGCCTCATAAAGCCGGTCCAGACTGTCATTGGCAACCACCGTCACCCAGTATCTTCCCGGTTCCAACTGATGGCGCACCACCGGCGCCGCACCGGCAAATTCCCCCTCAATATAAACCGGCATACCGGCGGGCTGGGAGTTCACGGTCAGAAAACCCGGGTCCACCCCTCCGCAAACCAGCACCATGCCTGCAAGCATTAAAACACCAGTCAGCATACCCAAATAGACTAACGCAAAAAAACCTCCCTGTCAAAATGATAAACCCGCACCCGCGGTCAATCCGTTAATTACCACAATTTGATTGACAAACCCCTACCCTTTGATGTATAATAATTAAAATGAAATTCCTGATGATGTGATTAAGGAGGCGCTAAATGGCAGACGAACAGCAACCGATTGAAGAAAGCGCTTCGGCACTGGAGCAGAAATACGGTGTGCCGTTTATTGATTTAACCAGTTTTAAACTGGATTCCGAGGTTTTGCAACTGTTCCCGGAGGAGTTCCTGCGCAACAACAAATTAATTCCCCTGTTCCGCTCGGGCAATACCCTTGCCGTGGCGATGGTTGACCCGGGCGACATCTATACCATTGATGAGGTCCGGCGGATGACCGGTATGGAGGTGGAACCGATGGTCTGCCGGGAAATTGACCTCTATCAGGCACTCAACCAGTATTATACCGCACCTGAGCCGGCGGACCTGCCCGACGAACCAGAAGTTGTTAGCCTGGACGACATCCCGGCAGAAGAAGGCGAAACCGCTGCCGCCGCGGAACTGACGCTTGAACCGAAGAAACTTGAAGAACTGGCATCCGAGGCACCGGTGGTCCGCTGGGTCAACCAGATGATTATCCGGGCGGTCCGGGAGCGGGCAAGCGATATTCACATTGAGCCCACCCGCGAAGGACTGCGGGTCCGATTCCGGATTGATGGCATTCTCCATCCGATTGTCTCCCCCAAGAAGGCGCTCCAGCTGGCGGTCGTCTCCCGAATTAAAATTATGTCCAAGATGAACATCGCTGAAAAGCGGGTGCCCCAGGACGGCCGTTATGGTGCAATTGTTGATGGCCGGGAGATTGACTTCCGGGTCTCCACCTTTCCCACCACCTATGGTGAAAAGGTGGTGATGCGTATCCTTGACCGGATGCGCCTGCTCTCGCTGGACGAACTCGGACTGGTGGACGAAAGTTACTCCACCCTCCGGGAGATGATTGCCAAACCGCACGGTGTCATCCTGATTACCGGTCCGACCGGCTCCGGCAAGTCCACCACCGTCTACGCCATCCTCTCAGAAATCCGCTCGGCTGATACCAACATCATCACCATTGAGGACCCGGTGGAATACGACCTGGATGAAATCTGCCAGTCCCAGGTCAACGAACGCGCCGGCTACACCTACCTGGTCGGACTCCGCCACATCCTGCGTCAGGACCCGGATGTAATTATGATTGGTGAAATCCGTGATGCCGAAACCGCGGGGGTGGCAATCCGTGCCGCTCTGACCGGACAGCTGGTGTTTTCCACTATTCACACCAACGATGCCCCGGGCACGGTCACGCGACTGATTGATATGGGTATTGAGCCGTTTCTGGTCGCATCCGGTCTGGAAGGAGTAGTTGCCCAGCGACTGGTGCGCCGTATCTGCCCGAAATGCAAATATGAGTATGAGCCGCCGGCAAAAATCCTGGAAGAACTGGAACTGCCACCGGGCACCAAGTTCTACAAGGGCAAGGGTTGTGAGCACTGCCGCAACACCGGGTTCCGGGGCAGAATCGGCATCTTTGAAGTTATGAAGATGAACGACCGCATCCGGGAACTGGTGGTTACCCGACCGCCGACCTCAGCAATCCGGGCGCTGGCACGGGAGTTTGGCATGAGAACCCTCTGGGAAGATGGGATCCGGAAGGTGGTTGCCGGCATCACCACCATTGAAGAGGTAATGGAAGAGGCGGAAAAGGTTGAGTAATAATACTTAAGGAGGCAATATGCCGATTTTCCGTTACAAGGTCCGGGACAAGGAAGGCAAGGTCCTTTCCGGCACGATTGAAGGCACCGATGTTGCCAGTATCACCGAAAAACTGGAAACCTTCGGCTATATCCCGATTACCATCCGGGAAGAAAAGGGCAAAGCCGCTGCTGGCCCGCAGTTTAACCTCAACCAGCTGTTTGAGCGGGTAAAACCGGTTGACCTGATTAACTTCACCCGGCAGTTTGTCACCCTGCACCGTGCCGGTCTGCCGATGCTCTCGGCGATTACCGCGCTCCAGGCGCAGACCAAATCCAAGGCGCTGGTTCGGGCCCTGGATGCCATCCGCAAGGACCTGATGGGCGGTGCCTCGCTTTCAGCCGCGATGGCAAAGCACCCCCGGGTATTCAACGAACTTTATGTCAACTCCATCTGGGCGGGTGAAACCGGCGGTGTGCTCGATGACATCCTTGACCGGCTGGTGATGCTTTTGGAGCACGAGCGCAAACTCAAATCGGATGTCGGCAGTGCGATGCGTTATCCGATCATCCTGATGATTTTCTTCGTGATTGCGGTTGCGGTGCTCGCCACCTTTGTCCTGCCCAAGTTCGTCTCCCTGATTGCCACCGTGGGCGGCAAAATGCCCCTGCCGACCCAGATTCTGATCATCGTCACCAACTTCATGGGCAAATACTGGTACCTGCTGGCACTGCTGCTCGCCGCCATCGTCGTTCTCTTCTATATGTTCATCCGCACCAGTGTCGGCCGGATGTGGTGGGACCGGCTCAAGATCCGGCTGCCGATTTTTGGACCGATTATCTACAAGATGGCACTTTCCCGGTTCGCCCGGATGTTTGAAACCCTGGACCGCACCGGTCTGCCGATTCTGCGCAGCCTCAACCTCGTATCCAAGACCATCGGCAATGTCTATCTGGCAGAAGCGGTTGACCGGCTCGCCGAAAGTGTCCGTCGGGGCCGGGGCATCGCCGCTCCGATGCGGGAACTCGGGGTATTTCCGCCGATGGTGGTCCAGATGGTTGCCACCGGTGAAGAGTCCGGCGCGCTGGACGATATGCTCAAACAGATTTCCGACTACTACGACAGTGAAGTGGAGTATGCCGTCAAAAACCTGACCGGTATGATTGAACCGATTATGATTCTCTTTATGGGTGTGGCGGCGGTCTTTCTGATTGTTGCCATCATTATGCCCTATATGTCCATTCTTACCAGTTTCGGCTCCGGCGGCGGTTACGGCATGCATTAAATAATTTCTTAACCCCGGACTCACACATCCAGATTCTCAACCTTCCGGGCGTTCTTTTCAATAAACTCCCGCCGCGGTTCCGCCTCCTCGCCCATCAACATCCGGAAGACCGCATCCGCCTCGGTAGCATCCTCCATCGTCACCTTCTTCAGCGTCCGCCTTTCCGGATTCATCGTTGTCTCCCATAACTGTTCCGGATTCATCTCCCCCAACCCCTTGAACCGGGCAATTTCCAGACTGTCTGACTTCGCCCTGCGCCGGAACTCCGCCAGTTCCTCGTCGCTATAAAGATAAAGCTCCTGCTTGCCCTGCCGCACCCGGTAGAGTGGCGGCTGGGCAATGTAAAGATAACCGGCTTCAATCAGCGGCTGCATAAACCGGTAGAAAAATGTCAAAAGCAGAATCCGGATGTGTGCGCCGTCAACATCGGCGTCGGTCATTATCACAATCCGCTGGTAGCGTGCCTTCTGGGGGTCAAAGTCATCTTCCCCCACCCCGGCACCGATTGCCGAAATTATCGCCCGAATTTCATTGTTGGACAGAATCCGGTTCAACCCGGACTTTTCTACATTGAGAATCTTCCCCCGCAGCGGCAGCACCGCCTGAAACCGTCGGTCCCGGCCCTGCTTGGCAGAACCGCCGGCCGAATCACCCTCAACGATGAACAGTTCACTCTCGGCCGGGTCCTCGGAGGCACAGTCGGCAAGTTTACCCGGCAGGGTATCGGACTCCAAAAGCGACCGGCGCCGGGCAAGCTCCCGTGCCTTGCGTGCCGCCAGTCGTGCCTTTGCCGCCGCAATTACCTTCTCCACAATCCGGTTTGCCACCCGCGGGTTTTCCTCAAAAAAGGCGGCCAGCCGGTCGTTGACCACCGTCTCCACCACACTCTTGGCTTCACTATTACCGAGTTTGGTCTTGGTCTGACCCTCAAACTGCGGGTCCGGAATCTTCACCGAAACTACCGCGGTCAGCCCCTCCCGGGTATCCTCACCCGCCAGCTCAATTCCCTCCTTCAGGGCACCGCTCTTGCGCGCATAGTCATTGATACACCGGGTCAGCGCCGCCTTGAAACCGGAGAGATGGGTTCCGCCCTCGTGGGTGTTGATGGTATTGGCAAAGGAGAAGATGCTCTCCACATAGCCGTCATTGTATTCAAACGCCACCTCAACTTCCATCCCATTGCGCCGCTCCTCAATCACCACCGGCCGGTGCAGCCGGGTCCGCCCCTGGTCCAGATAGGCAACAAAATCGGCCAGCCCGCCCGGAAAGTGAAATGTCTCCTCCTTACCCGCTGGCTCATCCACCAGTTTAATCGTCAGATTCTTATTCAGATAGGCAAGCTCGCGCAGCCGGGTAACCAGTATGTCATAACTGAACGAAATCTTCTTAAAAATCCTCTCATCCGGCTTAAAGGTAATCCGGGTACCCCGCTTTCTGGTCTTGCCGGTTATTTGCAATTTACTCTTGACATTACCGCGCTCAAACTCCATCCGGTAAATCTTCCCGTCGCGGTAAACCTCGGCAATCAGATACTCTGACAGCGCATTCACCACCGAAACCCCAACCCCGTGCAGTCCGCCGGAAATCTGATAAACCTTGTGCTCAAACTTTGCCCCGGAATGGAGCACGGTCAGTACCACCTCCAGTGCCGGCTTTTTCTCAATCGGGTGCAGGTCCACCGGAATTCCCCGGCCGTTGTCCTCAACCGAAACCTCATTTTCACTGTGCAGGGTGACGGTGATTAAATCGCAGTAACCGGCAAGCGCTTCATCAATCGCATTGTCCACCACCTCAAAAACCAGATGATGCAGACCCCTGGTTCCGACATCGCCGATATACATTGCCGGCCGGTGCCGGACCGCCTCCAGTCCTTTCAGAACATGAATCTGTGCTGCATTATAAGTTTCGGCCATGGTTATGCTATCATATAAAATTAACGGTAAAAATCAAGGGGAAAAGGTATTTTTTATCGTTTGAGCACAAACCGGACCTCGGTGATCAGTCCGGCACCGCTCTGCCGGGAAATTTTGTCCAGTATTTGCCCCTGCAGATAGAACAGTTGCGTCATCCACGCCGGCGAATCAACCGCCACCACCAGTGTCCGGTCCTCAACCCTCAGTGCAGTGGCATGGCGGGCAATCGCCTTCCCCACAATCGCGGGCCAGTTGGCAACCGCCTGATAGGCCGCCACCTTCTCGGCCAGCCCAATTTCCCTGAGGACTGCGGGCAGCGCCTCCCCAACACTTTTAAAACTCCTTTGCGCTTTCCGGCTCAATCCGATAATTTAATTCCGCACTCAGTGCGCAACGACGATCGTGCCGGTTTCGCTCCTGCCGTTTAACTGCAAGCGGTAAAGATAAACACCGGCTGGCACCCGGCTACAGTTCCAGACCACCTCGTTGACACCGCCCAACCGGGCAACCTGTCTGCCGGCAATGTCGTGAATTACCAGTTCTGCCGCTCCCGCCATTGGTTTTGACCAGCTGATTACCGCAATTCTCTCGGCCGGATTCGGTCGGACGATAACCTGCGCTCCTGACCTGGCAACCGTCCTTTCTTCAACCCCGGTGGTATTATCCCAGGAATCAAACCACAGGTTTAAAGGCCCGACCCCGGCATAGAGCACTGCCGAATAACTGGCGCCGCCGGCCTCCTTCCAGCCCGCTACCGGTGCAAAGTTCCCGGTATGCCGATAATCATTTACCTTGATCGGCCTTGCCCAGTTTGTGTCACCGGAACACCAGGTAAACATCAGCGACTCCGAAGGCACAATTGCATAAGCGACGGTCGGCGTGCCGGTTTGCCAGTTGGTGGCGATACTGGGCATCTGCTCATCATTGTCCGTGTCCCCGTGTCCGATACCATCATCGCCGCCATAATACCAGCTGGTATCATCGTTCATTGTATAGTAGTAAAATACCCCCAGCCCCTTACCGTTGACTCGTTCCAAATCCCGAACATGAACCAGCCAGACCGTCGGGTCGGTGTTGTCCGCACCGATGACGCCGTCAAACACCCGAACGATCGGGGTGCCAACCTGTCTTGACTGTTCCCAGGTCTGTCCCCGGTCTGTGCTCCGCTTTACCCGGAAGGCTGCCGAGTCAACCGAACTCAGCCGTTTGTCAAGATAGGAAACATAAACCCGGTTCTGATATCCCACCGCCACATCGGGTTTCGGTGGCACCCGGGTGTCCTCAACAAATGAAGACGGAGCGGTCCAGGTTTGGCCATAATCGGTTGAACGCAGCAACCGGACATTGTAATATCCATTATGAAATTCATAGGTAACATAAAGATTGTATTGACTCGCATTATCCCGGCAGGCGGCGAGATTGACAATCGTATCCGCATCCGCCTTGACCGGAAAGATCGCCGCCCCGCCGGTTAGACCGAAACGAGCACAGTAAACATCGCCGTTATTTGCCGAAGTGCGCACAAACAGAAACACAAAACTGGACTCCCCCTCTGCCACTACCAGTTCCGGTGAACTCAGGATATAGCCCGAATGGACAACCCTGTTCCAGTTATTCCAGGTGCTGCCGCCGTCAGTGGAACGATAGATGCGGACCGTATCACCATTGGACACAACAAAAGCCGCAAACAGGGTACCGGTTCTGGTCTGGTCATAGGCAATCATCCGTTCCGAACCCGGTGGGGTCGGTCCTTTCAACGCACCACCGTAAACCAGCAGGTCATTCCCCCACAGTGGTCTGGGCTCACCCGGCGTGCCTTCATCGCTCATCTCCAGAATCTGCGGTGGTTCACCCGCTGGCGGTAAAACCGGCGGTTCAACCTGAACCGGCAGCGCATCCCGCGCATTAACTACCCGAAGAGGAACTGCCCTTTCCGAGGAACGCACCGCGGTAAATGCCGGCACTCCATCCGGACGAACCACACCCGGTGCATTCCGGTCGGCTTGAACCGACACACCTGTGCTGATAATCAGCACCATTCCCAGCACTGTCTTTACTTTGCTCATTCAAACTCCTTTTATTAACACAAACCGCTACCTGACACTTTGATGCCCCATTTAATTCTACACCAATAATTACCCCTGTCAAACAATCCGATCTACCACCGAACTTCACCCGATTGCTAACCAGTTGTCAGCATACAGTTAGCAAAAATCACCCGGGAAACATCACCGGTCAGGGGACGGTCCCGGGGACGGTGGGCTACCATCAGGAAAACACCCGCCCGCATCTTTACCCGGGTAATGCTCTCAATTTTCATCTGTCCACTACTATCCACCAGCGCCCGTGGCCTTTCCGGCATCACCGGTCCGGTTCATTTTCCCGGCGCCACGGTGAACAATTCAGCTTATAGCTTTCCCGTCGGCGTCGATAATTACTGACCCATTCCCGCACTCAGCAGTTGCTCAATTTATATTGACTTTAAACCAATCCCGGATATAATCATTGCCTTAAAATAAAATCCGCTCAACAAGCGGCGTAAAAGGAGTGGCTATGGCACATAAAAAAGGTGGCGGCACCGCCAAGAACGGGCGCAACAGTCCAGGCCAGCGACTGGGGATCAAAGCCTTTGCCAGTGAACTGGTGCGCACCGGCGCCATCATCGTGCGCCAGCGCGGCACCCGGTTTTTGCCCGGCAGGAATGTTGCCCGGGCTGGCGATGACAGCCTTTATGCACTGACCGATGGTATCGTCCGGTTTGAATGGGTTAACAGAAAGAAAAAGCGGGTCTCGGTAGTGCCGGTAGCGGAAGCGAAATGAAAATCAAGTGGCTGGGCCATTCGGCGTTTCTGTTGACCGCTGCCGACGGCACGAAGATTATCACCGACCCTTATGTACCCGGTGCCTACGACGGTGCGGTCAGTTATGACCGGATAACCGAACGGGCTGATGCCGCCACTGTCAGTCATGAGCACGCGGACCACAATGGCGCTGACCTGCTACCCGGCAAACCGCGAGCACTGAAAGGCACCGGACCATTCACCGTCGGCACTGTGCAGATTACCGGTATTGACACCTATCACGACCCGCATCAGGGGCAGGACCGGGGAAAAAACACCCTTTTTATCTTTGAAATTGATCGCCTGCGCCTGGTGCACTGCGGTGACCTGGGCCATCTGCTCACTGAAACGACTCTTCAGGCACTGGGCAGGGTTGATGTCCTGCTGGTGCCGGTGGGTGGACTTTTTACCATTGACGCGCCTGCAGCGGTGCAACTGATCGGGCAACTCAAGCCGAAACTGGTAATCCCGATGCACTTTAAGACCCATAAACTGGGTTTTCAGATTGCCCGGGTTGATGAGTTCGCCCGGATTGCACCCCGGGTCCGGCGCATCGGCAAACCGGAGGTGGAAATCACGGCTGAAAACCTGCCCCCGGAAACTGAAACCTGGATTCTGGAACCGGCACTCTGATGCGCACCATTCCATTTGAACAGGTCCGGGATACGGTTGCCCGGCTGGCGATTGAAGCCAACTGCCTGCTCGGTGCGGATGTTGTTCAGGCGTTAAAAAAGGGACTGGAAATTGAAGAGAGTCCGACCGGCAGGGAAATCCTGCGCCAGTTATTGGAAAATCAGGAGATTGCCCGGCGGGAAATGATGCCCATCTGTCAGGACACCGGCTGGGCGGTCGTCTGGCTGGAACTGGGCTCAGAGGTCAGGCTTACCGGCGGTGAACTTTACGATGCGATTCAAGCCGGAGTTGCCCAGGGCTATACTGAGGGCTATCTCCGGAAGTCCATCGTTGCCGACCCCCTGCGCCGGAAAAACACCGGTAACAATACGCCGGCAATCATCTATACCGACATTGTTCCGGGCGACCGGCTGAAAATCACCGTCCAGCCGAAGGGCGGGGGCAGCGAGAATATGAGCGAAGTTCGGATGCTTTCCGCCGCCGACGGAGTTGAAGGAATAAAGCGGTTTGTCATTGACCGGGTCTGGCGTTCGCAGGCAAACCCCTGTCCACCGGTGATTGTCGGGGTGGGTATCGGCGGCACATTTGAGAAATGTGCACTGCTGGCAAAACGGGCACTGCTCCGGGAAATCGGCTCGGTCAATCCCGACCCGTTCTATGCCCAGCTGGAGCAGGAACTGCTTCAGGCAATAAATCGGCTGGGCATCGGGCCCCAGGGACTGGGAGGCAGGGTAACCGCGCTTGCGGTCTTCATTGAACCGTTTCCCTGTCACATCGCCACCCTGCCCTGTGCGGTCAATATCAACTGCCACGCCGCCCGACACAAAACCGCAGTATTGTAACTATGAGCAGCGTCAAGAAAATTCTCACCCCGCTTACTGATGAGGTGGTCCGGAACCTGCACGCCGGTGATGCGGTAACGATTACCGGCACCATCTACACCGCCCGTGATTTGGCACACCAGCGCCTGGTTGAAGCCCTGCGCCGGGGCGAACCTTTACCATTCCCGATTGCGGGCGCAATCATCTACTATGTCGGTCCCAGTCCGGCAAAGCCGGGACGGCCGATCGGCTCTTGCGGACCAACCACCTCCTACCGGATGGATGCCTATACTCCGGAACTTCTGGCAGCCGGACTCAAGGGCACGATTGGCAAGGGCAACCGCGGTCCGGCGGTGATTGCGGCACTGAAGCAATTCGGCGGCGTTTACTTTGCTGCGGTCGGCGGTGCGGCGGCGCTTTTGGCACAGCGGGTCCGCTCGGCAAAGGTAATCGCCTATGACGAACTTGGACCGGAGGCACTGCAGGAACTGCAGGTTGAAGAACTGCCGGTAATTGTGGTCAACGACTGTTATGGTGCGGACCTTTATCAGGAGGGTGTAAGCAGGTATAAAAAGGAGGACTGAAAAAATGGCGCGGAAGACAGCGAAAGCCCGGGTTCGGAAAAGTTCTCTCCCCCCGCCTGCCGGCGATTTCGTAACCATCTATGTGATGGGTGAAGCCTATCAGGTGCCGAAGGAACTGACGATTATGAAGGCAATGGAGTATGCCGGCTACCGGTTCATCCGCGGCTGCGGATGCCGGGGCGGATTCTGCGGCGCCTGCGGCACGGTCTACCGAACAAAGGACTCCTACAAACTCAAGGTCGGGCTTGCCTGCCAGACCGTCGTAGAAGACGGAATGTATCTCACCCAGATTCCATTTTATCCGGCAAACAAAAAGGAATATGACATCAATCAGCTCCAGCCCGACACCCAGGTCCTGGTCCGTTACTATCCGGAACTGATGCGCTGCATCGCCTGCAACTCCTGCACCAAAATCTGCCCCCAGGATATTGATGTGATGGGCTACATTCAGGCGGCGATCCGCGGGGATATCGCCCGGGTTGCCGATATGTCCTTTGACTGCATAATGTGCGGGCTCTGTGCCAGCCGCTGTCCGGCAGAAATTGTCCATTACCATGTCGCCCTGCTCGCACGCCGGCTTTACGGTGCAAAAATCGCACCGCGTGCTGCCCACCTCGCACAACGGCTGGAGGAAATCCGCGCTGGTAAATTTGAACCGGGCCTGGATCGGCTGACCAGAATGAGCGAAGCCGAACTTTCCCGGATTTACTATCAGGAACGGGATATTGAACCGGAATAATAGGAGTTAAAGATGTATCCAGAATCAATGCAGGCTTCAATCCGCCGACTGGAAGCCACCCGGCAGGAGCGGATTCGTCAGGGGAAAATCCCGCTGCTGGATGCCGAAGCCAAAAAGGCGCTTTTGAAATCCTTTCATCCGGACTATATTGAAACCAGTATGCGCCCCCTGCAGGTCGGTCCGAATCAGGGGGACCGCACCCCGCACGAACTTGCCGATGTGCTTGAAGCCTGGCCGATCGTTGCCCCGGACCGGTTTGACCCGGACCATCCGAAGTTCACCGTTGATGTTCTGGTCATCGGTGGTGGCGGTGCCGGTGTTGCCGCAGCCCTGACCGCCCAGGAAAACGGTGCTCACGTGCTCCTGACCACCAAACTCCGGCTCGGAGACGCCAATACGATGATGGCGCAGGGCGGAATCCAGGCTGCGGACAAGGAAAATGACTCCCCCGAGCGCCACTACCTTGATGTCCTCGGCGGTGGCCACTTCAAGAACATTCCGGAACTTGCCCGGGCACTCGTAACCGATGCACCCGCGGTCATTGCCTGGCTGGAGGAACTGGGGGTGATGTTTGACAAGCAGCCGGACGGCACGATGATTACCATTCACGGCGGTGGCACCTCGCGCAAGCGGATGCACGCCTGCCGGGACTACACCGGTGCGGAGATTATGCGCACCCTGCGCGACGAGTTCCGCAACCGACAGATTCCGCTTTTGGAATTCTGCGCCGCACTGGAACTTTTAACCGATGACCGGGGTGCCTGCACCGGTGCTGCATTTGTCAATCTGGACACCAATGAACTCTTCACCATCCGGGCAAAAACGGTCATCCTCGCCACCGGTGGCTGCGGCCGGCTCCACATCCAGGGTTTCCCGTGCACCAACCATTACGGCGCCACCGCCGACGGCCTGGTCATTGCCTATCGTGCCGGCGCCCGGCTGGTGTTTATTGACACCATTCAGTACCACCCGACCGGGGTTGCCTATCCAGAGCAAATCGTTGGCCAGTTGATAACCGAAAAAGTGCGCGGTCTGGGTGCTCATCTGGTTAACGCTCAAGGCAACCGGTTTATCTACGAACTGGAAAGCCGGGACATCACCGCCTCAGCAATCATCCGCGAATGTACCGAACGGCAGAACGGCGTACTTACTCCGACCGGCCGGGTCGGCGTCTGGCTGGACACCCCGCTGATTGAACTGCTCAAGGGTGAGGGGGCGGTTCGGAAGAACCTGCCGGCAATGTATCACCAGTTTGCCCGCTTCGGCATCTATATGGACAAAGAGCCGATTCTCACCTATCCGACCCAGCACTACCAGAACGGCGGCATCCTGATTAACGACCTCGGGGAAACCGGAGTTGAAAACCTTTATGCTGCCGGTGAAGTTGCTGGTGGAATCCACGGCCGCAACCGACTGATGGGTAATTCCCTCCTTGATATCCTCGTTTTTGGCCGGCGGTCAGGTCGGGCTGCAGCCGAAAAGGCAAAAGCCATCACCCTGGACCGACCTGCCGGCTTCAGCCACCTGACCCGATTTCTGGCACAACTGAAAGATGCCCGCATTCCCAAAGACCGACGCGCCCCCCTGCTCTTCCCGGAATACCGGCGCCCCGAACTTCAGACCCCATTTGCCTTCGTTGACTAAAAAACCGGTTTTTCTCTTTTAAAGAAAAATGGGCCGTGCAGGACTCGAACCTGCGGCCACCGGGTTAAAAACCAGGTGCTCTGCCAACTGAGCTAACGGCCCAGAAATTCCTTTTACTGCCGGAGGCCGGAGTCGAACCGGCACGACCCTGACGGGTCAAGGGATTTTAAGTCCCTTGCGTCTGCCCATTCCGCCACCCCGGCTCATTTTCAATCGATCGGCAGAACCGGAAATTTATAAGGCGGCACGGGGATTTGCACCCCGGAATTGCGGTTTTGCAGACCGCTGCCTTGCTGCTTGGCTATGCCGCCGGCTGAATATTAAAGAAGCGGGAGACGGGATTTGAACCCGCGACCCCCACCTTGGCAAGGTGATGCTCTACCAGCTGAGCTACTCCCGCATCTGGCCCCAACCGGAGTCGAACCGGTGCCTTCACCTTGAAAGAGTGATGTCCTAAACCGCTAGACGATGGGGCCGGCCCCATTTTCGCCTTGCAATTAAATATAACCATCTAACCCGGCTTTTGTCAATAACTACGCACCAGCCGCCAGTCCTTTGTCTCCGGCTGCTCGGTGATCTTCTCCCACAGCTCCTGAAACAACAACTGCTGCTTCTGCTGCACATAGTTCTCCGGCTTCAGCACCGGGGTCTCATTGGTCCGCTTCTCATCACAGCGCACGATGTAGTAGCCCCAGTTGGTCATAATCGGTCCGGTAATCTGACCGGGTTCCAATGCCAGTGCCGCACCGACAAACTCCGCCCCGCGCCGGCCCCGGGCCATCATATCGGCGCTACCGTTAATCACCTCATGAATCAGCTCCACCTGCTGATTTTCCGCCGCATACTGCTCCAGCGTCTTGCCGCTGCGAATTGAAGCGAGCGCCGCGGTGGCAATTTCCGCACACAATTTCTTTTCCCGCTCCTGGCGCAACCGCCACTTCAATGCCTCCTGCACCTGCTCAAACGGCGCCGGTTTCACCGGCACAATCCGCGCCAGTTTGAATACATAGTAACCGTAAGGGCCGCGCATCGGCACCGGCATCACCTCACCCGGCTTCGCATCGGCGGCCCAAGCCACCAGCTCCCCGGGATTGTAAATTTCCACACTCCAGCTCAACTTCCTTCTGCCCAATACTCGCGCCGGACTCGGTCCGAGCATCAGATTCATCCGGACCGCCACCGAATCAAAATCACCGCCTGCCGCCTGCTCCATAAATGTCCGAATCTGGTCCTGCAGCGCCAGCTCCCGGCTTTCATCCGGTTTAATTCGGGTCCGGATTCTTTTAACCCAGAAGGTGTCATTGCGCGCGCTGTCCAGCAGGATAATCTGCCAGCCATTGCCGGTACTCAATGGTCTGGTAAAACTACCGGGTTTCAGCCGCCGGACAATACTCTCCACCGCGGGGTTAAACTGCGACCGGGTAAAGGCGACCGCAACGGTATCCGGCTCATAATCCCCAAACATCAAGCCCGCCATCTCAAAACTGTCCCTCAGGCTGGCAGGAGAAGCTGCCACCAGGCGCCGGTAAGCCTCATCAATCCTTGCCCGTGCCGCGGCCGTATCCTCCGGCGTAATGGTAAATGGAAAGAATACAAACTTCAGTTCCCGGATTTCCTCCTTGGGCTGAAAATCCCGGCGATGCTCGGCATAGAAGCGGCGCAGCTCAGCAGTGCTCGGCTCGTAATTGCGCTCCTCCTCCTTGAGGGCGGTCGGCCCGATGTAAAGTGCGGTCACACTGACCACCGTATTACTCTGCGCCACTGCCTGCTCAACCTCATTCCGGGGAAGAATAATCGCCCCGGCAACATACAGCTGCAACTTCTGCGGCCGCAATTGTTCGTAAATTTCCCGGGCATACCGGGCAAAGAACTGCCGGTTGTTCGGATTGGCAAGCGCCTGGCGATACTTGTTGGTATCAAACCTGCCATCAGTCTGCAAATCCGGATGATTCTGTAGCTGCGGTGGCGGATAGTTACTGATTATCCACTCCAGTTCCCCCTCGGTGATGTCCAGCCGGGTTTGCTTAAAAACCTTCGCCCAGGTCAGCTCGGTCTCCAGATGGTTCCAGGTCAGATGTTCAATCCGGCTTTCATCCTCATTGGTCAGGTCCCGGAACGAACTGTCCTGATGATACTTGCCGGCAATATACTGCCGGACCTGCCGGTATTCATCGGTGGTGATTTTATAATCACCAACCTGCCCCACCACTCCGGGCGGGATGTTTTTGGTCCCGGGTCGTTCGTGGTGCCGGACCAGATTCCAGACCTCACTCATCAGAAAACCGGCGATGAATGCCGCGGCAACGATAATCATCACCACTTTAACTCGTTTGCGCAATGTGCTCAGCATAATAATCAAGTTTACCTGAAACTCTTTCCCAAGTCAATTTATCGGCAACACCATCACTATCTATCCCATTACCCTGTTTTCCGGTTGCTTGACTTTTAACCCCGGCGGTTTATTATACTACTTTATCAATGATTAAGCAGTTAAACGAGGTTCTACCCCTCGTCACCAGACCGATTCGCTACACCGGCGGCGAATACAATACCTATTATTCGGAATCTGGCAGTGAGCAGGTCCGTTGGGTCCTGGTAATGCCCGAAGTTTACGAAATCGGGATGTCCAACTACGGCCTGCGGATTCTCTATTCCATTCTCAACCGGCTGACCGGGACGAGCTGCGAACGCTGCTTTGTCCCCTGGCCCGACCTGGGCAGCCTGCTTCAGAACCGTCACCTGCCGCTTTACGCCCTGGAATCAAAACGGCCGGTCCGGGAGTTTAACATCATCGGCATCTCACTTCAGAGCGAACTTTCCTATACCAATCTCCTCTACTTTCTTGACCTCGCCCAGCTACCCCGGCACCGCACTGCCCGCACCGCTACCGACCCGCTGATTGTTGCTGGCGGACCCTGCACGGTCAACCCTCTGCCGCTCGCCCAGTTTATCGATGCCTTCGTCATCGGTGATGGCGAAGATGTAGTCCGGGAAATCAGCGCCGTCTATGCCGACTGGGACCGCAAAAACCGGGACCGGCTGCTGTCCCAGCTTGCCCGACTGGAAGGCATCTTCGTTCCGGGTTATACCGACCCCCGCACCCAGACGGTAGTGCGCCGAATTGTTCACGAGCTGCGGGACGAAGACTTTCCCTTCCCGCCGGTGGTTCCCATCTGCGAAATCGTCCACGACCGACTGACCGTGGAAATTGCCCGTGGCTGCGGTCGCGGCTGCCGCTTTTGTCAGGCGGGAATGCTCAACCGTCCGGTCAGGTTCCGGGCGGTGGACCAGATTGTCCGGCTGGTGGAACGGGGCATCCGTGCCAGCGGCTGGGAAGAGGTTTCGCTCCTTGCCCTGTCCGCCCTTGACTACCCCTATCTGCTGGAACTGGTCCAGCGGCTGAATCGGAGTCTGGCTGGCCGCCGGGTGTCAATTTCCCTGCCCTCAACCCGCGGGGAAGATTTCACGCCCGAACTGGCAATCAACCTCCAGGAGGTAAAAAAGGCCGGCCTCACCTTTGCTCCGGAAACCGCCTCCCCCCGGCTCCGTGCCTTTATCAACAAAAACATTTCCGAAATAAAAATCCTGGAATCGGTGCGCAACGCCCTTGATGCCGGTTGGGGAGGGATAAAACTTTACTTTATGCTCGGTCTGCCAGGTGAAACTGAAGACGATGTCCGGGAAATCGGCCGGTTTGTGCTGGAAGTTGCCCGCCTCTGCCGCAACCGTTCGGTCCGTTTCAACCTCACCCCGTTCATCCCCAAACCACACACCCCGCTCCAGTGGTCCGGCTTCGCCGACCTCGGGCAGACCCGCGCCAAAATGGACCTGCTCAAGGCGATGCTCAACCGGCGCAACATCAAACCCAAATGGGAAAATCCGGAATGCTCCTGGGTCCAGACGGTGCTGGCACGGGGCGACGAAAAACTGGGTCCGGTAATTGAGGCGGTCTATGAAGCCGGCGGCATATTTCAGGAATGGACTGAATACTTCAACTTTGCCCGCTGGCAGGAGGCGTTCCAGCGCACCGGCATTGACCCGGCACCCTACCTGAGCGAACGCAGCCCGGATTCACCCCTGCCCTGGGAGTTCATCAATGTCGGGGTCAGCCGCCAGTTTCTGCAGGAGGAGTACCGGCGGGCTAAGGCCGGTCAGGAAACACCGGACTGCCTGACCGCGGGCTGCACCAACTGCGGTGCCTGTGCCGGTCCGAAACCGGCAATTCCGCCGTCACCCTCCCGCACACCAGCCCCAAAGGATTTTCGTTCGCCGCCGATTGTTGCCTATGACCAGCTTAAAACCCGGTTCCGGCTGAAATATGTGGTGGAGGCGCCATTCCGGTTTGCCGCCCATCTTGACCGGGTCCGGGCTTTTTACCGCTCCCTGCGCCGCAGTGAACTGCCGATTATCTACACCCGCGGCTTTGCTCCCAAACCGATGCTTTCCTTCGGTCCACCGCTGCCGGTCGGTCTGCTCTCAGCCGGTGAATATGTTGACCTGTATCTTGACTTTCACTATTCCGGCAACATCGTCCGGGACCTCGGGCCATTTTTACCCCGGGGCCTGCGGATTGTTGCCGCCCAGGTGGTGCCGCGCAGTGCGCCCGCACTGGGAACCCTGATCAACCTCGCCCGCTATGAAATCCAGCTGACGGCCCACGCCTCATCTCTTTTAACTCATCAAGCTCCCCCTACGGAGGAACCCGGGCAACCACAAAAACCCGAAGTTTCATTCACCCTGCCTCTCGGGCAGGAAGGGATAAATGGTGTTGTCGGTATAGAATTTCAACCGGAGATGCTGATATTTGACCTGACCGTTGCCCCGGGCATCAAACTGTTTCCCACCCTTGCCCAGCTCCTTGGCATCACCGAAAACGAAGCCCGTGGTCTGGAGATTAAGCGCCGGGACTGCCTGACCCGGCTGGGCGGCAGCTTGATGACCCCCCTGGGAGAGCCGGTCACACCCCTGACCGGTGGTCTGCGGTCCAAGGAGGCAAAAAATGAAAGTTAAAACCAGAATTGTCATCAGTGCCAATGAATGGGAAACCCGGGTCGCTGTTTTTGAACAGGACCGGCTGGTGGAATTTTACATTGAACGGGCCGAACAGCAGAACCTGGTCGGCCGGATTTACAAAGGTCGTGTTGAGAATGTTGTCAGGGGACTGCGCGGTGCATTCATCAACATCGGACTGCGCAAAAACGGCTTTCTGCCGCTCACCGAAATTCCGGAATTTGACCTGCTTGAAGGCGACGAACTCGATGCCGCTGAAACCGGCCGGGTGGCGCCCCGCACCATCAGCCTGCGCGAGGGCGAGGAAATCCTCGTCCAGGTGGTCAAGGACCCGTTTGCCGAAAAGGGGGCCCGGCTGACTTCGCTGGTTTCGGTGCCGGGCCGCTACCTCGTCTACTTCCCGAACGCTCAACGCGTTGGTATTTCCCGCCGCATTGCCGACCGCCGGGAACGGAGTCGGCTGCGCGAGGCGGTCCGCCAGTTCAAAAGCCCTCATGCCGGCCTCATCATCCGCACCGTTGCCCAGGAAGCCTCAATTGAGGACCTGAAACGGGAGTATCAGGAACTGGAACGAATCTGGGAGGAAATCCGCCAGCAGGCGGAAAAAGTGTCGCCGCCAGCCCTGCTCTATGAAGAGCCATCGATTGCCCTCAAGGTTGTCCGTGACCTGCTCAACGACAATGTGGAAAAGGTTTTGATTGACTACGAACCGACCTATCAGCAGGTCGCGAATTATGTCAGCCGGGTTGCCCCCCGGTTCCGGCGCCGGATTGAACTTTATCGCGGCGAGACCCCGCTCCTTGAGTTTACCGGCGTGGAGGCGGAACTGGAGCGCCTGTTCCACAAGCGCATCTGGCTCAAGGGCGGCGGTTTCATCACCATTGACCAGACTGAGGCGATGGTGGCGATTGATGTCAACACCGGCCGCTCGGCACAGGAGGAGGACCCGGAAAAACTGATTCTTGAGACCAACCTTGAGGCGGCAGCAGAAATCGCCCGTCAGATCCGGCTCCGTGACCTCGCCGGGCTGATTATCATTGACTTCATTGACATGCAGGACCCGCGCAATACCGAACGGGTAGTCCAGGAACTCCGGAATCAGCTCGCCAACGACCGGGCAAAATCGGACTTCTCCAAGATGAGCCGGTTCGGACTGCTGGAAATGACGCGGGAACGGACCAGGCCGGGAATGATGTATCTGCTGTTTGAAACCTGTCCGGTCTGTCAGGGTTCGGGCCGGGTGCGCTCCCGCTCCGAGGTGGCGATGCGGATAGAACGGCTGATTCTCACCCGGCTACCCAAGCTCCGCGGCCGGAAGGTCCGCATCCTTGCCGCCCCGACCCTGACCGAATTCCTCACCACTGAATGGTTTGAACGCCTGGCAGAATTTGCCCGGCGCTATGAACTGGCAATTGATGTCAAGACTGACTACCAGCTTGGCCCGACCGAATTCAAACTCCTGACCGAATCGGCTTAGCGCCTAACCTCAAACACCTTCTGCCGCGACCGGACACCGGCAACCAGCCGGACCGAACTCTTTGGCACCCGAAAATAACCAGCCAGCAACGCCGCCACCGCCGCATTTGCCCTGCCCGCCACCGGCGGTTCCCGGACCTGAACCGTCAGACTGCCGTCCGGCTGCCAAACTATTGCCTCACTGCGGGCACTAGCCTTGACCCGAACCGTAATCCGCACGGTTACCGGTCCTGAAAGTGCAGGATTGGCACCCGGACCGGATTGATATTCACCAGGTCGCTCTTGAACCGGTCCTGCAGCTCCTGCTTCTTACCCGCATTCCAGCCCGAAACCCGCGAAAAGTAGCCGGTCACCCGGGTGATGTGGTCCACCTCGGCTGAATGACAGAAAGGACAGGTACTGGCGAGCCCCCGACTCGTCCGGTGGCACTGGGCACAGGTGGTGAACTCGGGCGAAAAGGCAATCTGGGCGTTGCGCGTCTGATAAAAGGTCTTACGCACGAAGTTGGCAATTGACTCCTTCGGCGGCCGGGCATCGGCAAGCCAGACATGGGTCAGTGCTCCGGCTTCAATCATATCGTGGAACTTCCCTTCCAGATACACCCGCTCAATCGGGTCAATCGGCGCGCTGATGTTCAGATAGGTGGAGTTGGTGTAATACACGGCGCCGGTACTGAGGTCACCCTTGACCACCTGCATTGCCGGTTCCGGATAAAGCTCCAGGTCCAGCTTGGCAAGCCGGAAGGCGGTTGACTCCGCCGGTGTCTGCTCAATCACCAGCCGCAAGTCGTGTTCGGCGGCCAGGCGCCGGCACTCCAGCGCGAGAAAGGCAATCACCTTCAGCCCGAACCGAAATGCCTCCTCGCTCTCATGCAGTTGCTGGCCAAGGTGATACTGCACCATTTCGTTCAGCCCCAGAATTCCCACCAGATAGGTCACCCGTTTCATCCGCAGATAGGGCTCACCATCCGCCGCCATCGTCAGCAGTGCCAGCGGGCCCTCGGACTTCAGGGCAAGCAGTTTCTCAATGAAGGTCCGCTTCTCCTGGTGCGCCCGGACCACCATCTCCATCCGCGCGCGCAAAAGCGAAAACAGGGTTTCGTCATTATGATTGGCAAGATATGCAATCCGCGGCAGGTTGATGGTCACATTCTGGAGCGCACAGTAGCGCATCTTCCACGGTGTCCGGGCATCGTTTAAGTCCTGTTCATCCAGCCGGAAGCTCAGCCGGCAGCATTCACTGATTTTTGCCGTCCGGCCCCGGTCAAAAACAAAATAGGTATTGCCCTTCTCCGCGGCCACATCCGAAATGTGATGCAGAAAATCCTCATTGCCCGGCGTGGAGAAGAAGTTCTCGGTGATGTGGACCAGCGGCTTCGGAAAGAAGAACGGCCGGCCCGAACCATCCCCCTCCCGGTAAACATCAAAAATCGCCCAGACAAACCGCTGCGCCTCCGGCAGATACTCACCGTATTTCCGGCCGGTATATTCCCCGCCTGGACCGATCGCCTCCACATCGGCAAAGTGTGCCGGCATCTCCCAGTAGAGGTTGATGTCCGAAAAAATCGCCTGACCGCCCCGCGCCACATTCTGCTGCGAGTATTCAAAAACCAGCATCTGCGCCAGCTGATGGATTTCCCGGTCGCTCATCCCGACCAGAAACGGCGCAAAGAAGATGTTCACCGCATCCCAGCCAATCGCACCCGCGAAGTGCCCCTGCAGTGCCGCCGAAAACTTCACCATATGGGCAAGCAGCGTCTCCGGATGCTTTGCCGGCTTCGCCATGGACAGGGCATTGGGCAGATTGAGTCCGAACTTCTTGACATATTCCAGCGACTGCCCCGAGCAGTAAGGACGGTTGATAAACCCGAGGTCATGGAGGTGGATATCCCCGCGGATGTGGGCATCGGCGATGTCGGCATCAAAAACCGAAGTGAGCGCATACTGCTTCAGGGTCCACTCCGCGAGCGTCATATTGGTCGCCTCCGGGTTGTGCGGGGTGTTGGCATTCTCCCGGTTCTTATAGAGAATCAGATTCTCCACATCCGCCAGTGGCACCCCCAGCCGGGTGTGACGGCGCCGTGCCTCCTCCAGCCCGTGTTCCACCAGCTTGGCATTCACCAGTTCCCGCACCAGACTGGAAGTTACCCGCTTGACATTGGCATTGACAATCGTCTCCTCAACCTCCCGGGCAATCTCCGCTGCCAGCTCCGGGTCCAGCCCGGCTTCACGCACCAGTGCCCGGCTGATCCGGTTCCGGTCCCACTGCCGGATGGTATCATCCGAAGACCGGACAAACAGCGCAAACTCGGTGGTATCGCGCTTGCCGCCGAGCCGGGGTTTAATCCGTGCCTCATGCCACCTCCTTGCCCGTGCCCGCTCCTCCCGCTTCAGGATATAAGCCTTGGCGGTCTGGGCATGCCCCTGCTCAATCAGCACCTTCTCCACCGCATCACCAATCTCATCCACAGTCGGGATATGGGGACCGCGCCGGGCATAAAGATACTCCACCACCCGGCTGGCGAGCCAGCGGGCACGGTTGTAGTCCTCGCCTCCGACCGAACGGGCGGCATTGAAAATGGAGGCGGCAATCTTATTGATATCAAAATCAACCAGGTCACCTGACCGCTTCTGCACCTTGCGGAACAGAACTGTCTCCGGCTGGTCCTTGGGTGCTCCCGCCGGTGACGCCTCTCCCGGCTGTTCCTGCTTCTTCAGCTTATTCCTTTCCGCCATCTTGTGCCTCCCTCTCCAGTTTTTTTAACTCCTCAACAAATTGCTCCGGACTGTTAAACTGCCGGTACACCGATGCGAACCGCACATAGGCTACCGGGTCAACTTTAATTAACTGCTCAAGCACCAGCTCTCCGATTTTAGCCGAACTCACCTCCACCCGTCCCTCTTCCTCAAGCCGCGCCTCAACCGTTTCAACCAACCGCTCAATCTCCCCTCTGCCAACCGGCCGCTTCCGGCAGGCAAGCACAATCCCCTGAACCACCTTCTGCCGCTCATAAGGCTCTCGGCGGCCATCGCGCTTAATCACCATCAGCGGCATCCGCTCCACATACTCATAGGTGGTAAATCGCTGTCCACACTTCAGACATTCCCGACGACGCCGAATCGCATTCCCATCCTGAGCTGGCCTGGAGTCCAGCACCTTATCCTCTTCACTTGAGCAGTAAGGACACCTCATATTGATTATTTTAATAATACACCACTATATATTGATTGTCAAACAAATTTGAATATCTGCCCCTGCTTTATAACCCATTGATAAAAAAATACTTTCCCAACTACTGCCGAACTTTTCAGCAACCACAAAATTAACCGGGAAATCAAGGGGTGATTAAGAAATTCTAATGGTCTTTCGGCTTATCCACAGGGTTATCCCCAGGATATCAACAGTTAAAACCCGATTTCAGGTGGTCATAGCCGGTAATATTCAGTTTTTCCCTTCTGCCCCGCTCTTCAACATAAACCCCGCTACCCGGCTCAACTTTGCCAATCCAGTGGACCGGCACCCCTGCCACCACCGGTCCGATTCTACTCCGGCTGGTGAAGAGTAGCTCATAATCCTCTCCTGACCGGAAAACAAAATCCCGCAGTTTGATGTCAAGCCGTTGACAAAGCCTGACTGTTGCCGGATGCACCGGAATCCGCGCCGGTGAAATCACCACCCGCACCTGGCTCAACCGGCTCAGATGCCGGACATCGGTTGCCAGTCCGTCCGAAGTGTCAATCATTGCCGAAATCCGTTCGCGCAACCGGCGCATCACCCCTATCCTTGGCCAGGGAAAACGGTGCCGCTCAACCGCAGGACCCGCGTGCCGGCTGCTCAATTTTTGGGCAAGGATTAGCCGGCCAGTCTCTGCCAGTCCGGCATAACCGGTCAGATAAACAAAATCACCCGGCTCAGCTCCGCTCCGGCTAATCACCCGTCCGGTGCTTCCCACTGCGGTCAGACACAACACCAGCCGGTCAAAGGCAACAATATCCCCACCACCGATTTCCGCCCCCAACTCGGCACACACCCTTTCCATTCCCTGATACAGCCGCTTAACCACCTGCACCCCGGTCTGCTTTGGCACCAAAAGCCCGACCAGGAGCACCTGTGGTTCTGCCCCCATCGCCACCACATCGGAAAGTGCGGCACAGGCGCATCTTGCGCCCACATCATAATAACTCAGATAATTCAGGTCAAAATGCACCCCTTCGGCATAGCAGTCGGTGCTCAGCACCGTTCTGCCATCTGCAAGCACCAGGCAGTCATCGCCGATGCCCAGTTTCAGATTGCCGCGGGAACTCACCACCCTTTGAATCAGCCGGATCAGCCCCTGCTCACCAATCTCTTCAATTCGCATAGCCAATCTTATCAAAAACCTCGCCCCGGGCAAGATTGTGTCCTGCCTTTACCATATTCATATGCTCACCACCCTGCCAACCACCCCTGACCAGACCTCAAAAACCCCCATACCTATCTATGGAATGCGGCTTAAACCGGGTTTTTGACAAGGGTTTAATCTGTGAGTATAATATTGATATGACAAAAAAAGAAGAAAAGGAGGTATCCGATGAAGTTAGCTTTTAGTTGTTGGTGGTCAGTGCTGATGGCGTTGTTAGTTGGGTCAGTGTGCTTTGCACAGGAGTGGGTGGCAAGATATAATGGACCGGGCAATGGCAGGGATGATGCATATGCAATTGCGGTTGATGGGACGGGGAATGTGTATGTGACAGGATGGAGTATTGGGTCAGGCACTTATGAGGACTATGCGACTATAAAGTATAACTC
>JBAMLV010000009.1:0-41413 GCA_039793395.1 bacterium
ACCACCAGGCTAATTGGCGGCGGAAAATTATTTCGGTGGTCGGTTAATCAGCGGCGATTGTCCCGATTTGGGGTAAAGTCGGTATTGACAGACGGTTATTTCCGTTGTCGGCTTTCCGATACCATCAGTTACGGTGATTTGACAATACCCTACCTTTTTGGTATTATATTAGCGATGCGATTGACAACCCGAACCCGTTACGCAGTAAGGGCGCTTGCCTATTTAGGCTTATGGTCCGGGAAAAGGGCGGTTCGTCTGCAGGAGGTGGCGGTAAATGAGGGGGTGAGCGAAAAGTACCTGGAGCGGATTTTTTATAAGTTAACAAAAGCCGGACTGCTGGCAACCAAGAAGGGACCGGGTGGTGGTTACGAACTCACCCGGAAACCTTCAGCGATTAAACTGATTGATATATTATCAGCCGTGGGGGAGTCATTTGACCCGGTATTCTGTGTTGCCGAAAACAAGTCTCGCGCCTGTCCGCGAAGTGGTCATTGTCCGGCACGTCCCTACTGGCAGAAACTGAAACGGACCCAGGAAAAATTTTTTAAAACCCATACCCTGGCAGACATCTGTCGGCATGCCGACAGATATGGTTAAAGCGATTGGACTGTTATCCGGCGGACTGGATTCAACCCTGGCGGTGAAAATCATCATTGAGCAGGGGATTGAGGTGCTGGCGCTACATTTTGTCACTCCCTTCTGCACCTGCACCAAAAAGGGGTGTCAGCAGGCAGCAAACAGAGTTGCCGCACAACTGGGTGTTGAGGTAAAGGTCATCAGTGTCAAGGATGAGTTTGTCAGGATAGTAAAAAACCCGCGCTACGGTTATGGCAGAAATATGAACCCCTGTATTGACTGCCGGATATTCATGTTTTCCCGTGCCCGAGAATATATGGAAGCGACTGGGGCGGAGTTTGTGTTTACCGGCGAAGTGCTGGGGCAGCGGCCAATGTCGCAGAATCTGGCGGCGATGCGGCTGATCGAACAGGAGTCGGGACTGATGGGCAGGTTACTGAGGCCGTTGTCAGCCCATTTTTTTGCGCCGACAATTCCCGAGCAAAAGGGCGTGGTGAAGCGGGAGCTACTGCTGGCGCTTCAGGGGCGGTCGCGTAAGCCCCAGATTACCCTCTGGCAAAAGAAGCAGCTTTATGATTATCCGTGTCCGGCTGGTGGCTGCCGCTTGACCGACCCGAATTTTGCCCGGCGGTTGAAAGAGGCATTTGGACATGGCGAAGATTCAATTGAAGCCATTACCCTGCTCCGTTATGGTCGGCATTTCCGGCTGCCTGGAGGCGCAAAGTTAATTGTCGGCAGAAACGAATCCGAGAATAATATCCTCCGACCGTACGGGGGCAATTGCCGCTACACCATTATTGAGCCCAAAAATGTTCCCGGACCGGTGGCGTTGATTTCAAGCGCGGCTTCGGAATCGGACCTCAACCTGGCGGCAAAAATTTGTCTGACTTATAGCGATTACCAGGGTTCAGCTCCTCAGCCCGTGGTGGTCAACCAAACAGATGAGATGCTGACGATACCGTTAGTTAGAGAGAAATTGAAGGATTTTATTATCTAAAGGAGGTAAAATGGCAAGACTGCCGGCAATTGGCAAGATATCGGCGGCGGTGTTTAATGAGTTGATTTTCCCTCATCTGGGAGCAAAAAAGGGGGATATCCTCGTTGGACCTCAACACGGAGTTGATACTGGAATAGTGAGCATTGGCAACCGGGCGGTGGCAATGACTACCGACCCGGTTTTTATTGTGCCGGAATATGGATTTAAGAAGGCGGCCTGGTTTGCCATCCACATTCTGGTCTCGGATGTTGTTACATCGGGGTTACCGCCTGCCTATTTAACGATTGATTTAAACCTGCCGATGGCAATGAATGAACAGGAACTCGCTACCATCTGGACGACGATTGACGAAGAGTGTAAAAAAATGGGGATAGCGATTATCGCTGGCCATACGGCAAGATATGAAAACTGCCACTATCCAATGGTCGGAGGTGCGACCGTAATCGCAGTTGGTGACCTGGATCAATATGTTTCACCAAAATTTGCCCGCGCCGGGGATAAGATCATCATCACCAAAGGTCCGGCAATCGAAGCCAGTGGCATATTCGCCACCATGTTTCCCAAACTCCTCAAGCGGAAATTCGGAGCGGCATTTGCGCAAAAGGCGGCAACGCTATTTTATAAGATGTCGGTGGTGGAAGATGCGCTGACGGCAGTAAAAGTGGGGGTTCGGGACAAGGGTGTTTCCGCAATGCACGATGCTACGGAGTGCGGAATCTGGGGCGGTTTATATGAAATTGCCCGGGCGGCAGAACTTGGTGTCCGGATTGAAAAAGAAAAGATAGTCATTGAAGCTGGGGTTCAAGAGATTTGCGACTTCTTTGAAATTGACCCGTTTAAGTCCATCAGTGAAGGAACCCTGATTATTTCCTGCCGGGAACATAAAGCCGAAAGGGTGGTAACAATGTTACAGGCGAAAGGAATTACCGCGGGCGGTTATCGGATTGAAGTGCCAATGCACGGGGTCTTTAAGGTGGTTTACCAGTTTATCGGTTATCAGACCGAGACCCTGACCGTTGCGGTGGGCCATGGGGAAAGGGTCAAGCGGAATGTCCAATTGAGGGCGGTTTCCCTGCCGATGCCCGAGGTTCAGACCAGGGCCCGCCGCCAGACAGTTCATGAGTCCAAAACCCCGGAACCGACCATAATCATACCCCAGACCGCTGCCGAACAGGCCGGCAAGTCAACTATTGGTGAAGCGTTAACTTTGGAAACCGGGATTCAACTGCAGAAAAAATGCAGTGCCTGTGAGGCTACCGAAGTGTCAATTCAGGGATTACCCGGTCGGTTTGCGCGCATTCTCTTTGAAGGGATGCCGCTCTTTTCCGACCTTGCTGGCCGTTATATCCTTGATCTTGTGCCGGTTGAATTCATCAATCAACTTGAGGTCCTCAAAGGCGCTTCCGGGGCACTCTGGGGAACTGATGCGGTTGCGGGGGCAGTAAATATCCGGCTGATTGAGCCGGCCCGACCACTGGAAGCCAATGCGAGTTACACCCGGCGCAGTTATGGCAACGACCTGTCCCTCCGACTGGGCAGCAACTTCAAACCGCTGGCAATTGGTATGATCGGTGCCCATAGCGACCGGAGACCGGTTGACTTTAATAATGATACCATTGCCGAGAACACCGCTTATCAACGCCGGATGGTGCTTACCACGGTCAATTACTTTCCCGGCATCCACTGGCGTCTCACCGGTGGTGGTTCGTTAGCGGATGAACAGCGGCGGTCCGGCGCAATCATTTCCGATTCCGAATATTATACTAACCCCCTTGCCGAAAAGGGTAGAACCCGGCGCTGGGACAGCTGGGGGCGCACCAGTTTCACCGCGGATGCCAGCGAACTGTCTTTTAAAATTGCAGCCGCCAACCACCAGGAAACCGGTTTTATCGCAATGCGGGACTACAACGCCCGGCAGTTCAATTTTTACGCTGACATTACCGGCACCGTTCCCCGATTTAGCACCGGCGTCGCAATTTCCCGGCAAATTCTGAGTGATAGCCGGCTCTTCACTCAGCGGTATGCTGAAACCGACTTTGGCATCTGGGCGAGCGGGAACAATCTTTCCCTTCCCTTGATACCGATTGCCAACGAGGTTCTGCCAGCGTTCCGGCTGGACTTCAATTCTGATTACGGCACGATCCTTTCTCCCTATGGGGCGGTAAAACTTTATCCGGGATTTGCCGACCTGAGTCTGGTTGCGGGCAGTGGTTTCCGCACACCGACAATAATCTGGGAAAGTATGGAAAACCTGCCTGCCGGTTACCGCTATGCCTTCAGTCGTGCCCCGAACCTGACCCGGGAATCAGGTCTTTCCCTCCAGGCGGGTGCTGCCCGGACTTTCATTACTGGTAATCGGGCAGCAACGGTTCGGCTAAATCTCTTCCATCATCAGGTTGGCAATTTCATAACTGCTGAATTTCAGGGCATTGACAGTTCTACCGGACAGGCACTCTTCTATTATCACAACCTGAAGGGCAGAGCCTTTTCCACCGGTGCCGAACTGTCCACGACCATCAACCTGTTACCGGCGGTTACCGCGACCATCAACACCTACGCCCTGCTGCCCCGAAATGAAACCGGGCAGACCCTGCCCTTTATCAAACGCTGGGGTATCAACTACACTTTAAACTACCAAACTCCGCGCTGGGGGATGGCAGGCAACATCACCGGCGAGGTCAACGGTCCGATGCTGGTGCAGCGGGTCGACAAAAACGGGGAGATTGATGTTCACAACTCACCGGTATATTCAATCTTAAATCTGAGCTTAAGTAAAACAGTGGGATTCTTCCGTTTGACTGCCGGAATAAACAACCTCGGGAATTATTACCAGCCCCCCTTATCACCCCACGACCACACCGAATACTACTGGGGTCCGATAATCGGCCGGGAGCTATATGCCACGATTTCGCTTTCTATTTAGACGCAACCCAATACCGGTCAAAATGGTTTTGCCTTTCAAGATCAGGGCTGAGCCAACTAAGCCGAACAGGGCGGCGATGCCCAAGCCAACCGGACAGCCGGGCCGGCCACAGCAGGGGCAGGTTGAACCCATTGTCTGATAACCACCGGTCAATCCTGCCCAGAGTCCCAAAAGGCGCAGGACTCCGTGCAGGATGTGCCGGTGGTTTGGTGTTTTCATTTATTTCTGTCCGCCGATGAGTTTCTTTAGTTCATCCTTTGATGGCACCTTGCCCTGACTGACCACTTTGCCGTCAATCACCAGGCCCGGAGTCATAAAGACCCCGGCAGCGGCGAACTTTTTGATGTCGGTAACCTTTTCCACATTGGCGGCAATTCCCAGTTCTGCCAGGGTGTCAATCACCCGCTTTTCCAGTTCCTGACACCGGGGACAACCCGTTCCGAGTATCTGGATGTTCATTCTTTCCTCCTTTCTTTTTATGTTTTAATTAATTTCTTTTTTTCATAAGACCTTATTTAACTTTTGCCTGTCCGTTTTAGATGTTCACAACTGGCATCTTTAAGTTTCTGATAAAGCGTTAGAAGTTTTTCCTTGGTTGTTGAGGTGATGGTATTTTCAATAGCTGCGAGCGGTTTAAGCGGAATCGTGTCAAGGACATCAGCTGGATTCAACCCTGAAGCAAGCAGCAGTTGGGCTGCGCCTTCAATCATCTTCAGGAGCGCCCGGTCGGTATCCACAGGTTTGAGTCCAAATTTCTCGCCCAGGTCACGCAGGTTCTGCCACTGAAACCAGAAGTAGGTCGGACCCATTGCACTGAGTATCGCATAGGCTTCAAGGGTTTCTTCGGGAGATTCCGGATAATCACCCAGCACTGAAAATAGCGGTTCCAGGCTTTGCCGTTCTTCCTTTCCTATTTCAGGTGCAAACGCCACCGGATTATAGCCCTTGCCAATCATTGAGGGCGCATTGGGAATCATCCGCACCAGGCGGGAATGGTTGAGTAACTGGCGGAGTTCGGTAAATGTTATTACCGGCGCCAGTGATACGACCAGGGCAGTGGGATTGATGACCCCTTTAAGTGACGGGAGTGCGGTTCTGATTGCCGGTGGATGCAGGGCAATAAATACAATATCCTTTTTTGCCGGGATGGTGTTATCCAAAGTTGTTTGCACTGCTGGGAATAACTGGCTTAACCGAGCAAGGACATCAGGTTCTTTATCGCTTACGGTAATACCTTTTAGGTTTATTTTCGCTCTTTGCCAGCCGGTAAGGAAGAGCCTGGTTATCCTGCCGCCACCGATAAAACCGAGGGAATGAGCCTTCATTTTTCCTCCTTTTGGAGATTTTGCAGCAGACGCTGAACCTGCTGTTTTATTAGCTCCCGAACCCGGCGATATTCTTCAAGACCTTTACCCTTTGGGTCCGGGATTTCCCAGTTGATTTGTTTTGCCCCGGGGAGAAACGGACAGGCAACATCACAGCCCATTGTGACCAGATAGTCAAACTTCAGGTCAGGCAGGTCGGAAAAGCCTTTGGGCTTGGCATTTGATATGTCAATTCCAATTTCCTTCATTACCATAACCGCCGCGGGTGAAACCTCTTTTTCCGGACTGGAGCCAGCAGAGGCGCATTCAATATCATTTGCCATTTGCCGGCAGAACGCCTCTGCCATCTGACTTCGGCAGGAGTTGCCCACACAGGCAAAAAGAAGGCGAATCATCTTCTTAACGGATCAGGGGCACGAGCAGGACCGGCACTGGTGAAAGCCTGACCACCTTGTTGCTGACACTGCCTAAAAACAGCTCGCCGATATGACCTCTACCCTGGGTGCCCATCACCACCATTGATGCTGGCAGTTCGTTTATCTTTTTGATGATTTCGGGTGCCACCATTCCATAGATGATGTCAATCGCGATTTCGAGTTTTCCCTTTGCCCGCAGTCGTTCAGCCAGCCGTTCCAGGCGTTCGCGGTCGATCCGGTTAAAGACCTCAAGACGGTCTTTCAGGTGGACGCCGATGATCTGGTCCTGAATGTGAAGCAGGGTAACCTTTTCTGCCCCGGACTCAACGATTTTTTCAAGATAGAGAAATGCCGCTTCCGCATTATCTGAGAAGTCGGTCGGATAAAGGATGTGATTTAATGGATTCCAGGCGGCCGGGGGCTGGTTTTCCTTACCGGGCTGGATTTTTATTACCAGCACCGGTCGGGTGGCGGTATGCAGGACCGCAGTGGTAACCCCACCTAAGAGAATGTCCTTGGTGAGGTTGTAGCCGTGAGAGCCGATGACGATAATTGAACAGTCCTTTTCCTGCGCAGTGCGGTTTATCTCAATTCCGGGGATACCGATACGGATTTCAGCACTGGTCTCAAAACCGGCAGCAGTGAGTTTTGCCTGCTGTTCGTTCAGTGCGGGCTGGAGGAGTTTGCTCAGGGTTTCAGCCAGTGAGCCGACATCACGGATGTTGAGGCAGTGAATAAGCAGGACCTCTTTTGTGCCGAGCGCACGCAAGCCGGAAACTGCACCGATAACCTGTTCTGATGCTAAAGAAAGGTCGGTGGCAACTAAAATTTTTCTAAACACATTCCCCTCCTTTTATTTTGTTGCCTGAGGAAACCAGGAAGTGGTTTTCAGGCAGATGCGAACCAAAAGCAGCATTACCGGCACCTCAATTAAAACCCCAACCACGGTTGCGAGTGCCGCTCCTGAAGAAAGACCAAAGAGCATCGTTGCGGTGGCAATGGCGACTTCAAAGTGATTGGAGGCGCCAATCATCGCCGAAGGTGCGGCATCCTCATAGGAGAGTCTGAGCACCCGGGCAAGGAAATAGCCCAGCCAGAAAATCAGGTTCGTTTGAATAAATAGCGGTATGGCGATATAGAGAATGGTCAGGGGGTTGGCAATAATCACATCACCCTTGAACGAGAAAAGCAACACCAGTGTAGCGAGGAGGGCGATGATGGTGATCGGGGTAAGGTAATGGAGAAATCTCGTGGAAAACCAGACCGGACCCTTTGCTTTTATGAGCCATTTGCGGGAGAAGTAGCCGGCAATTAGCGGCAGGGCAACATAGATGGCAATCGAGAGGACCAGTGCCTGCCAGGGAACCGGCAGTCTGCCCACGCCCAGGAGAAATCCACCCAAAGGTCCGTAAAGGATGAGCATGGTGAGTGAATTAATGGCGACCATCACGAGGGTGTGACCGTCATTGCCTTTTGCCAGATAGCCCCAGACCAAGACCATTGCCGTGCAGGGTGCAATTCCTAACAGGATGCAGCCGGCAAGGAAGGAACGCCAGAGCGGGACCTGAAGCATCTTGGTGCCGTTAATTAGCACCACCTTACCGATGCCATAAACTTGACCGATTTAGGTCCAGGCCAAATGGCATCTTCACATAGTCAACCGCAGTCGCGCCAATCAGTGAGCGAAAGACCACCCCAAGGAAGAACAGGGCGATGGCATACATCGTGAATGGTTTGATTGCCCAGTTGATAAAAAGGGTCAGCCCGACCGGCTTGGCGTTTTTCCCGGCCTTCAGCACCTCGGTAAAGTCGATCTTGACCATTATCGGATACATCATAAAGAATAGACAGACCGCGATTGGAATTGAAACAACCGGCGCACCATTGGTGTAGATGGCGAGGCGGTCAAGCGATTTGGCAACACCTGGTGCCAGTCTGCCCAAAAGAATTTCCGCACCGATACAGACAAGAACCCAGAAGGTCAGGTATTTTTCAAAGACATTTAAGCCCCGGGGTGATGATTTGAGCGCGGTTGCTACTTCCATTTTCAGTCTTCCCCGGTGACTGCCCTGATAATCGCCTGTTTTACCTTTTTCACATCCTCAGGGTCAATGTAGTCCATCAATGGTAAAGGGTTGCCATCAAGGTCACGCGCCAGCGACCGCTTTATCATCTGGATGTCACGGGTGAGAACGATTGAGCGGGCAATTTTAATCCCGCCCGCCTCTACCACTTTGCGGCTGCATTCAAATGGACAGCCATCAACCGTTATGACCTTCTTTGCCATCTTTACCTTTTCAAAGATCGTCGGGTTGTTAATCGGGACTGAGGGCAGGCAGCCGATGCCCGCCTTTTTCAGCCCCAGTTCCTTGACCGCCTCTATACTGGCAAGTCCGGTGATAATGCCGGTGTTGGACAGACCGCCAAAGCAGGCAAAGATGATGGCCTCGTGGCTCTTTTTTATCGGTTCTGACATTTTTTCCCTCCTTAAGTTTACTTATCCTAATGCACCGAATAATATTCCCACAATGGTGGAAAGAACAACCACCAAGAGGATATAGGTCAGCCCTTTTTTCAGTCCAATGGTTCGGATGATGACAATCATTGAGGGCAGGGAGAGCGCGGGACCGGATAAAAGCAGGGCAAGGGCTGGACCTTTTCCCATTCCCGAGCCCAATAGTCCCTGGAGAATCGGAATCTCGGTGAGGGTGGCAAAATACATTAAGGCACCGGAGACCGAGGCAAAGAGATTGGAGAAAAGGGAGTTGCCGCCAACCAGACCGGCGATAATGGCGTCAGGAATGACACCGCGGTTCAGCCCTGGTCGGCCTAAAAGAAATCCGGCGATGAATACACCGCCTAAAAGCAGGGGCAGAATCTGCTTGGCAAAACTCCAGGTTGAGGCGACCCAGGCTTTGCGTTCCTCACCGGAAAACCAGAGAGAGACCATCAGGATGGTCAGGAGTAAAAATAGACCGGCAAGGAACCATTTGACCGAATAGATGGTGTTGAAGAACCCGATTGGCTCTTTAGGTCGGCCCCAGTTGGCAAAGACTAAAAAGAGAATCATGGCGGCAAAGTAGAGGATGTTGTGATAGAGCCGGCGTCGGGTTCGGGTGGGTTCGGTAGCTAACTGGGCAAAGGTTTCAGCCCGCTGCTTTTCGGCGCGGGCAAAGATCAGCGCCATCAAAAGTCCGATAATTAACGAGAAGATGACCGCACCGATTGCCCTTGCCACGCCCAGTTGCAAGCCTAACACCCTGCCGGTCATAATTATTGCCAGGATATTGATTGCCGGGCCAGAATAGAGAAATGTGGTTGCCACCCCCAGACCCGCACCCGCATAATATATGCCCATAAACATCGGCAGAACTGTGCAGGAGCAGACCGCAAGAATCGCACCCGAGACCGAGGCGATAGAGTAGGCAAGAAGTTTATTACCCTTTGGTCCGAAGTATTTTAAGACCGCCTCTTTGGAGATGAAGTTCTGAATTGCCCCGGCAATGAAGAATGCCGGCACCAGACACAAAAGCACATGGAGCCGGGCATAGTCCTGAAGCATCAGCAAGCCTTCAAGAACCGCATTCTGGACCCGGCTATGGTCAAACGGCACAAAGTAGAAAAGCAGAAACACGCCCAGAACAATCAAAAACTTCTGATACTCCTTCATCCTTTTCCTCCTGATAAAAATTGCGCTACGCGGTCCATATAAGATAAATCCCGCCAGAAATTACCAAAACGCCGCAGACCTTTTTGACAATCGTTACCCCCCAGGAGCGGGCGGTCCAGTTGAGATAGCGCTGGACAACCTCGGTCAGTGTGCCGGCACCGACGATAATTGAGCAGTGACCCAGACCATACATCAAAAGCAAAAGGACGCCATAAAGAAAACGGGTTGAGGCAAAAGAAAATACCACCGCCAGCATCGGCGCCATATAGGCAAATGTGCAGGGACCAAGCGCAATCCCGAACAAGAGACCTAAAATCAGGGCAGCCAGTGCGCCCTTGCGCCTGAATGCGGACTCCTTGGGTGGGGCGATGAATGGTAAGGAAATCACCTCAAGGAGATAAAGCCCGACCAGGAGAAAAATGGCAGCAAGGATATAGTTACCATAAGGACCGACATCGCCCAGCATTCTGCCCAATAGACCGGTAACGAGCCCGACGATACCAATCGTGGCCAGGATTCCCAGGGAAAAGAGCAGGGCAAGGAAAAATGCGCGTCGGGTTGTGGTTGTCTCCTGCCCGCTGATAAAGCCGACAATCAAGGGAATGCTTGTGAGATGGCAGGGGCTTAAGAGGATGCTCAAAACACCCCAGAGAAATGATGCGGCAATCGCCACGACTGGTGATGAACCCACCGCAGATGAGAGCCACTCCAGGACCGCTCTTACCATCACTCCTCCATTCCCATCTCTCTGAGTTTGTTTAAAATCTCCTCTTTGGACATAAACCCCTCATGCCGGTAGAAGATATTGCCCTGTTTGTCAAAGAAAATCTGGGTCGGGATGATTCTAACATTATAACGATTGGCAATCTGCCGGTGTTCAGAAATCTCAAGGAGGATGATATTTGCCCGGTCACCATACTCCCTTTGCAACTCCTCAAAGATTGGCTTCATCATCTTGCAGGGAACGCAATACCCCGCACCCAGATCCAATACTGTTGGCTTGCCGTTCTTCAAGGCTTTTTCTAAAGGGTCCGGAGGTCTTTTTGCCCGCTCGGCGGCGAGCCACTTTGCATTGCGCTTTATTCTTGCTTGCGCCTTCAGGCTCTCAATATGGGCAACGATAACCTCCCCCTGCTTTTGCTCAGCTAAATAATTTGTGATGTCATTTTTCACCTGCTCATAAGTGGCTCCCCGCATCTCGGACTTGCGTTCCTCATAGAACCGCCTGATTTCATCCTCAGGGACGATAATCTTTGCACTCAGGTCCTTTAGCAAGCGTTCAATCGCCATATCCTTTTTCTGTTCAGGGTCGGTTGCGTCAGGATTATTGCTCGCAAACCCCTTGCTAACTGCCTCCTGATAAAGCAACTCCCTGGTGATTAACTGCTCTAAGAAACCCTCAAGGTCATTTTTATACACATCCTGATACTGGGCAGGCAAAAGGTTAAACATTTTGGTCAAATATTCCCTGGTGATGGCAAAGCCATTTACCAGTGCCAGGACCTCGCCAGTTGCAGGGTTTTCCTTTTCTGTGCTGGCAGGAGTGGATTCGGGCACAGCCGGGCTCAATGTCTCGGCTGCCGGAGTTGTTCTTTCCTCTCGCACGGTGGCTGAAACCGCAACCGGCGCCGGGGCAGCATTTTTTCTTGTCCGCCCCTGTTTGACCACAATCACCACCACGACGATTAAAACGACAATGGCAACAATCAGGAATTTATACCAGTTTTTACGCATTGAAACCTCCTGAAGCGAAACCGAGATTAAACATAATTACCTCGTCCTTGGCATTTCAGCCATTTCAAGACCCAACCTTAGAAGTCGTATCGCCCTTTCATCAGCGATTTTGTAGATTACCATTCGTCCCTCCTGCCTTGAGGAGAGGATGCCTGCCTGTTCTAAAATCATCAGATGGCGGCTGACCACCGAGCGTTCACGGTTGAGTAGCCGGGCAATTTCGCAGACGCACTTCTCACCGGCGCCGAGCATTGCCACCATTTCCAGCCGGACCGGATGTGCCAGGGCGGCGAAGATTGTTTCAATACTGGGACGGGTATTGATGTGCATAGTATTAACAATTGTATGCACTTTTGGAACGCTGTCAAATATGTGCATAGTTGTGCAACTATGCACATATTCTTCAGCTCGGTTATCGGTTTCAGGTTTTTGATTTTCATAGAGTTAGTGGTAAATGCCGGGTTGGCGGGGGCAGGGGTGGGGCATACCCCGGGGTCACCCCCGGGGTCGGGCAGGAGGCAGGGGTTGACTTTGGGCCAAGAATTGGATAATGGTATAATCGGCGGTTAATTTCTAAACAAGGAGTGAAGATGAAGAGGAAAGTGCTAATGCTGTCCTTGGTTGCCCTGGGGCTGCTGCTCACTGTCGGCTGCAATCTGTTCGGCGGTAACCGGGCACCGGTGAAGCCCGCAGCACCAGCCGGACCGGATATGCGGGCGGTTGGGATCGCAGGCAGTTATACTGCGGTCACCACCGACCCGGACAATGACTCCATTGCCTATCAGTTCAACTGGGGTTCGGCGAGCGACACCTCGGGCTGGAGTCTGTTTGTCAAAAGCGGTGATTCGGTGATGATGAGCAAGGCCTGGAACACCGCGGGCATATATCAGGTGAAGGTGCGTGCCCGGGACATCAAGGGTAATATTTCCGACTGGTCGCCGGCACTGAGCGTGACCGTGCGGGTTAATCAGGTGCCGCAGACACCGGCAATGCCAGCCGGACCCTACAGTGGGGTGCGGGACCGTACCTATTATTTCTATGCTACCGCTACCGACCCGGACAATGACCTGGTGCAGTTCCGGTTTTCCTGGGGTGATGGTGACACTTCGGACTGGGGAGCGTTTGTCGCTTCGGGTGGCAGCGATTCGGCGGCTCATACATTTGTCAATGCTGGGGTTTATCCGATTATGGTGCAGGCACGGGATAAATTAGGTGGTATCTCTTTCTGGTCCGAGCCACTGAACTTTGTGGTAACCGATACCACCTATCCCTGGACGATTGCCCTGACCTGGAATGCGGAGCCCCGGGACCTTGATGCCCATCTCTGGACCCCGGCGGTGGAGGGCGACTCCTGGCATATCTATTTCGGCCGGCACGGCTTTTTGCACATTGCGCCCTACTGTTCACTGGATGTTGACGATATTACCAGTTATGGTCCAGAGCACATCACGATTGCCCGGGCGTTTCCAGGTGAATACATCTATGCGGTGCATCACTGGTCCGGGGATTCAACAATTTCCACTTCCGGGGCGGTGGTCCGGATTTATCATTACGGCAGTCTGACCCGGAGCTTTAATGTGCCCAATACGCCCGCAGGTGATAACTGGTGGTGGCATGTGTTCAAGTTGAATGCGGAAAACGGCACTATCACCGAATTGAATGTGATTGACCCCAACCCACCTTTGCCCTGGACAATGGACGAGCGGAAGTAGTCCGGTGATTAAAGCAGCGGGGGGCTTGATGCCCCCCGCTATTTTTATGGCTGACGGAAGGGCTCGGCTCGTTCCATCCGGCAGGAGTTTTCTTCCAGAAAGATGCTGATTTCCAGTTTCAGCAGTTCCCGCTCAAGGTCGGTTTCCGGAATTTTTATTGTGTCCAGATAGATTTCCTGCTCCGGATACGCCCGGGCAATTGAGGGCAGAAGCCAGGAGTAAAGTTCTACGATGTCGGTGCAGGTGCCCCGGACGGTCAGCCCGTTTTCGTCCTGATACAGGTGCAGAATACCCTTGAATGTGCCCCAGGTTTCAAGATAGTTGCTTTCCGATTTTAATCTGCCCCGGAGCATTACTCAATGAACTGGTGCTGTTTGAACCGGGCAATGATTGAGTCCTTCGGGAAAAAGCCGATATGACGGGAAAGTTCTCTGCCTGACGGGGCAAGGAAGACCAGTGTCGGGATTGCCTGAATGTTGAATTTGCGCGCCAGGTCCGGATTTTTGTCGGTGTCAATGGAGACGATTTCAATTTTGCCCTGGTATTCTGCCGCCAGTTCCTCAATGATCGGTGCCTGCTGTTTACAGGGCGGACACCAGGTGGCAAAGAAGTCCCAGAGTTTGGGCAGGGGTGGAGGTTTTGTCCCGCCTGCTTTTTCCGGCACCGGCGGGGGCTGGGTTTTTCCCGTTTCGGCGGCTGCCGGAACCGGTGGTAATGTTTCCGGTGCGGGTGTGGACAGGGTTTCCGGTGCCGGTTTTGCCGGCGTGTTTTTTGGACCACCACAGAATGGCAGCAGGGTAATTATAACGAGCAGTAAGCCTGTGGTTCTCACTATTAACTCCTTTTTAAAATTTTCCCGGCCGGGGCGCACAAGTCAAGCCGGGTTTGGCGAGTGGTTTTGGGCTGCTTTTTGCTGTTCGCGCAGCCTGTCAGCAGGCTGTGCGGGCGCACAGTTTCAGTTGACCACAAGCCAGCCATTACCCTTTTCCACCTGGCCGATAATCCGGGCGGTGCGGACTCCGGCACTGGTTAATGAGTACAGAAGTCGGTCTGCCCGGTCCGGCGCAACCGAGATTAGCAATCCGCCCGAGGTCTGGGCATCGCACAAAAGGAGCCGGCTGGTCCGGGAAAGTTGTCCGAACCGGGTGTAATTGCGGACAAACCGGTAGTTGTTCAGAGTGCCAAGCGGATAGAAGCCAGCCTGAGCCAGTTTCACTACCCCGGCAATGAATTCAACCTTTGCCGATTCAATTATCAGATTTACCCGGCTGGCTTGTGCCATTTCCCAGGCATGGCCCAGCAGGCCAAAGCCGGTGATGTCGGTGGCGGCATTAACTCCGACCCGAACCATAATTTCGGCTGCGGTCCGGTTCAGGGTGCACATCAGCCGGTTTGCAGTCCGAACTGTAGCAGGGGGTGCTTTATTCTCCTTGAGCGCGGTGGTGATAATGCCGGTGCCAAGTGGTTTAGTCAGGAGGAGGAGGTCACCGGGTCGGGCACCGGCATTGGTGACCGTCCGGTGCGGGTTGACCGTGCCGATTACCGCCAGTCCGAATTTGAGTTCCTGGTCGCGGAAGGTGTGCCCGCCGGCAATCACCGCGCCCGCTTCCCGGACCTTGCTGATCGCACCTTTGAGGATTGAGCGTACCGTTTTGTGCTTAAGCCGCGTCACCGGAAAGCCAAGCACCGAAAGGCAGACAAGCGGTCTGGCGCCCATAGCATACACATCGGAGAGGGAGTTGGCAGCAGCAATCTGTCCGAAGGTGAACGGGTCATTGGCAACCGGCCCGAGCACATCAACGGTCAGGACCAGCGCCCGGGTCCGGTTCAGCAGGTAAACACCAGCATCATCAGCAGTATCGGCACTAACCAGCAGTCGGGGTTCATTAAACCGGGGAAGACGAGCTAACAGTTGGTAGAGGTCCTGCTGACAGGCTTTGCCCGCACAGCCCGCCGCCGCGGTATAATTCAGAAGTTTTACCGGCACGGTTCAGAAGAGAATCAGTTTGCGGACCGTCCCGGGCTGTTTGAGGAAATAAATTCCGGAGCGGAGGGGTGAGAGGCTGTTTTCCCGGGGTGTCAGATTTAATAACTGTCGGCCGGTGACATCCAATAGGACCGCGGGTAGCTGGTGAATGAGCATCCGGGTGCACTCTTTTTTCAGGAGCGGATTCCGGGTTGGAGCCGGAGCGGGGCTAAAGGTTTCTTCATCAACCGCACCGCAGAGATTGGTGATGGTGGTAATTGACCGGCGGAGACTGGTATCCCCGAGTGAACGAACGACCAGGACCGCAATCGCTTCACCAGGTGTTGCCGAGGTGTAGACTTTGATTTCAATTGTGGTGTCGGACTGCCCCGGAGCCAGGGAGTCAAACATCGGACTGCCCGGTTCCAGGCACCGACCCTGAAGACAGTAGATTATTGACCAGTCAGGCACGGTTTGCAGAACAATACAGTTGAGCTCGTAGATATCCGGTTCACTGCCGGTGTTGGTCAGGGTAAAGGTGAAATAGCCGAGACCATAGGGCTGGACCAGCTGGTGGGTGTCGGTCCGGCAGACCAGTTGAAAGTCATATGCCCGGACCGATGCGGTTAGCAATAATAATAAAATAAAACTGTAAAACAGCCATTTCATTTCAGTTCCTCCTGAAGCTGGATTTTGCAGCCTGAAGCACTCGCCGGCTGGCCGGGTGCTGGATAAATGCCACCACCTTCACATTGGCGGGGTTGATATAGTCGGGCAGGATAAAGGAGTAGGTGCGGGTCAGGGTTTCAGCCCGGAACAGGCGCACCGGCTCGCCCTCAATTGAGGGCAGAATGAGGCGCAGGACATCGTTGAACAGGGAGTCGGTTGCACCGGAAAGGGTTGCCCGGACCCGGTCTTCAGTTATGGAGATAAACAGGCGCAGGGTATCCGGCGGCGTTGAGTCCACACCCCATGCCCGGGCCAGAATGCTACCGGTATCGCCTTTCAGCCCGGCTTCAATCTCCAGTTGCGCCTGAGGGAACCGGCTGCGGGCATTAAGCAGATAGTTCTTGTAGGTTTCATAGTTGTATTCCGGGCCCGGAGTGCGAACCACCTCACCGCCGTCAAATACCACCGCGGGTTCGCCACCGGACTCATAGTATTGGGCGCGGCGGTCTTCAGCATATTCCGGGGAAAGGGTGTCGCCTGCCACCCGGCGGTGCCAGGCAATTACCACGACACTGTCTCCAAACTCCTGAACAAGACTGTCAAGGGCACGGGCGGCATAGGGGCAGTAGACACACCGCTGCCAGGTGAAAAGTTCAGCCAGCACAATCCGGTTGGTGGGGACCAGTGCGACCTCGGGCGCTTCCGAGCAGCCGAGCAGTAGGAGGGGCAGGTGGAACCAGATTGATTTCCACCTGCACGTTATTTTGCCGGCGCCCATTTTCAGCGGACGATTACCAGCCGGTGCGGTGCCGAAGGTCCTTGGATGAAATAGATGCCCGGGCTCAGGCGGGAAATGTCGTTGAGTCCGGGTTTCAGATTCATCACCTGCCGGCCAGTGGCGTCAATCAGCACCGTCTTTGCCGGTTGCCCGGGTGCGGGTGGTGCGGGCAGGAAGAGCCGGTTTCGAATCACCGCGGGCAGAACCGGGCTGGTTATTTTCTCAGCTGGTTTTGATTCTTTGAGCGCCAGCGGGATGCCGGCAGCGAAGTCATCAATATACCACCCTTCGGCGACCATATTGTAGTCGCTGATGAACCGGAACCGGAGTCGGACCGTCTGGCCCTGAAAAGGGCTTAAGTCCAGTTGAACCGGTTCCAGTCCACCGTTTGAACCGGTGTAGCTGGCAAGTTGATACCAGAAGGGCGAGCCGTTGTTGACCTCCACCAGCGCGAAGTCGTAATTTATTTCTGCCTGGTAGAAATGCCAGAACCGGACCCAGGTTGATTCGCCGATGCGGAAAAAGGGTGTGTAGAGCCGGGCATCCATTTCATTGATATACTGATGACCGGCTTCATTGCCGCAGTACCAGGAGTAGGATGGTGATTGACTGCGATAACTGGACTGGTGCCAGTAGTCCCGAATGCCATCGTGGGTCCAGCCGTTCGGGCCATGTTCCATATCATCGGCAAATCCCGCCCGGGTGCTGATTATTACCGGGAAACTAACGGTGTCGGTGCGGAAATCGCTGCCGGTAATGATCAATTGTAACTGGGCAAGATGGGGGTCAGGGCAGGAGGAACTGACCTGAATCGTGAACGGTGAGTCCGCAAGCACATCGGCACCGACCGGAATCGGTCCGAAGGTGGTACTCGCACTGGTGATGGTGAGATACGGGTCAGCGGCACTGAGCAGGGCACTGGCACTGGCAGCTGGTGCCGAGCCGATGTTACGCACCGCAACCCGCAGGTTGAAGGTGCTGCCCGGGGCAGGCTGAACCGGTTCGTTGCCGCTGAATTTTAAAACCGGCTCAGGGATGACCGCAATCATTGCCCCCTGATACATCCAGCGGGTGGAGTTGTCCTGAACAAAGACCACCAGGTCGCAGTTTTTTGCCACCCAGGAGGGGTTGAGGGTGAAGTTTCGGGTGCGAACGATCGAATCACCGGCTGGAATGGTGACCGCCTCGCCGGCGGCGTTGGGTAGCATGGTTCGTTCCACATCATGGAGGCTGTCCATTCCCTGCCAGGGGTAGTAGATGTGGCTTTCGGTTAATACGGTATGGAGCTGGCCAGAGACCGCACTGGTTGAGGTGTTGCGGACAATGATGGTCAGGGAGCCGTTACGGCTGGCTGAGTCATAGGTAACTGCGAGTTCAATGTCCAGCGGACTGGAGACGGTTTTGCGGTCGTCAAAAATCTGACGGTAGGTTGGATACATTGTGCCGTAGTGCAGTCCGCCAACCACCGACTGCCCGCCATCAATCTTCATTGTTGGATAGCCGGTAATACCGTAATAACTTGCCCGGCTGGCAGCGGTGGCAGTGTAAAACGGGTCGCTGGAGGAGGAGTGATAGGCGATGACCACCACCGAATCAAACGCCCGGAACTTTAACTCCTCGGCGCCTCTTGCCGCACCCGGACAGTAGGTGCACCAGGTGGCGGTGAAGTCTTCCATAACCACTACCCGCTGAACGGCAAACAGCGGTATAATGGTGGTGACGATTAAGAGGAGCGCTCTTTTCATAAAACCTCCTTTGGTTTTAAACCAGCCCCATACAGGAGAGGCAGATTTGAGTGCTGAAATAAAAAATACGGGTGAAACCGCCGGTCAGCGCGGCGAACAGAAACGACAGCAGGGCGATCACCGTCAAAAGAACCACCAGGAGCCGGCGCCACATCACTTCTGGCCAATATAGAAGCCCCGGCCGACCTGGTGGCGATGGGCGGCATCGCGCCAGAGGTTCACCAGATTGACCGCAAACTGGAACAGGTCCTCACCGAAGTTCTGAATAATCACCGGCTTGAGGTCCTGTTCCACCTTGACCTTGTATTCGTCAAAGCAGCGGGCGAATTCGTCGGTCTGGTCCTGGGCATCAAGGATTTTGAACCCGGCGCGCTTTAAAACCTCCTGCCAGCCCGTAAATGTTTCCATATAGGGAAACGCCATTGATTCGTAAAGTTTCGCCAGCAGGTCTTCCTCAACTCTGCCGGTAATCACCCAGTCGGTAAAGCCGATTTTGCCCCCCGGTTTCAGCACCCGATAGCACTCGCGTGCCAGCAGGTCCTTGTCGGTGACATAGCACCAAGCCTCCTGTCCCCAGACAATGTCAAAGGTGTTTGCCTTGAACGGCATGTCCAGCGCATTGCCTTCCACATAGGTGATGAGATGGTCAAGTCTCGCCTCCCTGGTCCGCTGGCGTGCCTTTTCCAGCATTGTTCTGGTAAAGTCAAGGCCAGTGACCCGGACCCCGTATTTTTGGGCAAGGTGACGGGCAGGTGCACCCAGGGCGCTACAGACATCCAGCACATGCATCCCGGGTTTCAGTCCGAGCGCCTGTGCCAGACGGTCGGTTGCCTCAGGTCCGCCGGAGTGAATCTGCTCGCCCATAACCGCTTCCCAGAGCAGGCCACCCGGACCGTCATATACCTCCTGGACATCCTTACCGGTATAGTCGTAACGCTTTGCCATTTATGCCCCCTTTTAAGTTAGATTGTTTTGCTGTTCTGGTATTATCCGCGTCCCGCAGACTGCTGGTTAAAGTTTTAATCGGGATTAAATGTGGGGAATCTGGTGGTTGAGTTCGGAGCGAACTGCTCCGCAATAACCGGCGGTTCACCTTTTCCACCTCCAGCACGGTAGCGGTTTAACCCGCCGCTTAAATTGGGAACGCATCTTCTAAAATATTATATACATTCCGATTTCTACTGTCAAATTGAAAGAGTTGTGCGGGATATATTGACTTGGCTGATGGTATGCTAAAATATAAGGCAGGCGCCCGTAGCTCAGATGGATAGAGCGGCAGACTCCGGATCTGCAGGCCACGCGTTCGAATCGCGTCGGGCGCTTTTTGGTTTAATCTGCGGCCGGAAATCGCTGGCGGAGATACTGGACGATGGGCGCCGGGTCCGCTGGTAGCAGGAGGTGGACACCGCGGAAGTTGTCAAGGAAGTTTTTCCGGGCAAAAGGGCTGAGCACCACCCCACCGGTGGTTAAAAAGAACCGGCGGAATCGTGACCATTCGTAGGTGTAACTGAAAATCCTTTTGTCAATGGTAATTCCCCGGGAGTCAAGCCGGTAGGTTATCGGTAGAAAATAGGTATGGGTGGCAACACTTATAATCAGGAGCGCAACCAGGGTCAGTGCCGGTCCGAATGAGAAAAGGGTAAACAGGAGAAACAGGATGATAAAAACCGTAACGAGGAAGGTTTTTAGCGGCTGCTCACGGGCGCGGTGAACGCACCAGGAGAGGTGGTCTTCGGTCATCGGGTTGACGGTGATATTCGGTGTTAATTATGGGCCCGGTCCGGGTTGAACGGACGACCAACTGATTATGAGTCAGTTGCTCTGACCAACTGAGCTACGGGCCCGATAATATAAGAGTAATTATCCAGCTGGTTAAAGTCAAGAGTCGGCGGTGGTCATTCCTTCCGGGTATAAACCCAATTTTTCAGGCGATGGAGCAGAGCCCGGGCCAATGCGGAAAGTTCAAGCAGGGGCAGGAGGATGACCGCTTTGGGCAAAAAGATGGGTCCGGGGTTGTGTTTTTTTAGAAAGCGGAAAAGGGAGCGGTGGTTTTCGTAAATCATCTTTGGTTTAACCTTGCTGGTGCTGGCACCCAATTTGTGGACGACCTTTGCTTCGGGTAGATAGGCGATTTTGCCGCCCTGCTGGCGGAGCCGGTAGCAGAGGTCAACATCGTTGTAGTAAATCGGGAACTGCTGGTCAAAGCCGCCGAGGTCGGTGAGGACCTGTCGCCGGCAAAGCAGACAGGATGCCATCGGCTGGTCAACGAACTGGAATTGTTGATAGTTCAGGTCGCGGCGGCGCCAGGCGTTGAGGCGGCGCGAGTGCGGGATGAGTCGGGGTAAGCCGGTGAGTTCCAGCAGGACCGAGGAGAAGGTGGGAAAGGAGCGGATTGAGGGCTGGACGGTGCGGTCAGGGTTGATTAGTTGCGGGGCAACCGCTGCCACTTCCGGGTTGGTGTCCAGGAATCGGACCAGCAGGTTGAGGGCATCGGGTTCAGGCACAGTGTCCGGGTTGAGAAGCAGGATATATTCTCCCCGGGCAAGTGCCAGTCCCTGGTTGTTTGCCCGGGCATAGCCGAAGTTTTTGGGGTTGAAGATGAGTTGGTGGTTCGGGTGCCGGGTGAGCGCAGGTGAGGTGGTAAGGAGCGGGCGGGTGCGGTCTTGAGAGGCGTTGTCAATGATGATGATTTCGTAGCTGCCGGAGAAGTTGATGGCGGCAAGGCAGGGCTCAATGTCGGCGGCGCTGTTGTAGGTGACGATGAGGACCGAGAGTTTGATTTCGGGTGTCGGGGAATCAGTCATTGCGAGCAAATGAGATTGCTTTCGCTCGTCCGGCGCCAAGCGGTGCAAAAGATAACAATTGCGGTTGGGGCAGGTGGGTTAATTTCCGCCGGTTGCGCCCGGGGGTTAAACCCGCTGGCGGTAGTATTCCAGGAGGTCGTCAAGGGTTTTTTCAAGTGGAAAACCGGGCTGCCAGCCGGTGATGAGTCGGAACTTCTCGGCACTGCCGCTGAGATAGGGGATGTCGTAGGGTCTGATTTCGGTGGCACCGGAGCGGAGTTCAATCGGCACCCGCGCCTTTTTGAGCAAAAGGTCCACTCCATCGCGCAGCCGGATGCAGTTGCCCGAGGTGATGTTATAGGTTTCGCCGCTGAGTGCATTTTCCATTGCCAGCACATATGCCCGGACCACATCCCGGACATCAAGGTAGTCGCGGCGCACGGTCAGGTCGCCCATTTTGAGCACCGGTTCGGCTTTACCCTTTTCCACGAGCGCAATGTGCCGGGCAACTTTGGGAAAGACAAAGTGTGGCGCTTGGCCAGGTCCGGTGTGGCTGAAGGGCCGGACAATTATGATGTCCATTTCCCAGGTTTGATAGTAAAGCCGGCCGATTTCTTCGGCAAGCAGTTTGCTGCGGGCATAGGCGGTGAGCGGTGCGGGCGGGTCGGTTTCAAGATGGGGACGGTCAGCCCGGCCGTAGACATCGGCTGATGAGACCAGGAGGATGCGGCAGGGGAGCATGAGCTGGTGAACCGCAAGTAGCAGTTTCAGGGTGCCGATGGTGTTGACCAAATAGGTGGGGATGGGGTTTTTTTCGGCTTCGGCAACCGAGGAGATGCCGGCAAGATGGAAAATCCATTCGGGCCGGGTCTGTTCCAGTGCCGATTTTACCTGCGAGAAGTTGCAGATGTCGGCGTGGCAGAGCCGGGCGTTCAGTTGTTCAACCGGTTCGTTAAGATGGATGCCGGCAACCTCAATCCCGGACTGTTGCAGGTAGCGGCAGAGGTGGGTGCCGACAAAGCCCTCAATGCCGGTGATCAGGGCGCGGCGGACCGGCATAATGATGTCCTGTGCCTAAACCCGTTCCCGCCAGTAGTTCAGCAGGTCTTCAAGGGTTCTGGTGAGCGGAATTTCGGGCTGCCAGCCAGTGGCGTCTCTGAGTTTGGTGGCATCACCAATCAGCAGTTCAACATCGCTGGGCCGGAGCCGTTTCGGGTCGGTCCGGACTTCAAACTGCACCCGGGAAAGCCCTTTGAGGATGTCAAGGATTTCGGAAATCCGGTAGCCCCGGCCGGTGGCGACATTGTAAACTTCACCGGGTACCCCCTTTTCCAGAATCAGGTAGTAGGCACGGACCGTGTCCCGGACATCGGTGAAGTCCCGGACTGCATTGAGGTTGCCCACCTCCAGGACCCGGGGGCGCTTGCCCTTTTCCATTTCGGCAATCTGCCGGGCGAAGTTGGAGGTGACAAATACCGGACCGCGCCGGGGTCCGGTGTGGTTGAACCCCCGGGTGCGGATGATGAACATTTGGTAACTCTGGTGATACTGATAGCCCATCAGGTCCTGGGCAACCTTGCTGACCGCATAGGGACTCAGGGGCCGAAGCGGGTTGGTCTCCTTGATGGGCACTTCATTCGGCAGAACCAGGCCGTATTCTTCACTGGAGCAGGCAATTTGAATCCGGCAGTCACAGCCGGTCGCACGCACCGCCTCAAAGATGTTCAACTGGCCGATGACATTGGTGATGAAGGTTTCGCTCGGGGCTGCCCAGGACATCGGGACGAAGCTCTGGGCGGCAAGGTGATAAATCCGGTCCGGTTTGATGCTGGCAATCAGGTTCTGGACCGAGCAGGCGTCGCGCAGGTCACAGTCGTGGAGGTGAATCCGGTCGCGCAGATGCTCAATGTTTTCGGTCCGGGAGCGCCAGCGGATGGTTCCGTGGACTTCGGCGTTGCCCAGTTGCAGCAGGTATTCGGCAAGATGGCTGCCGGCAAATCCGGTGATACCAGTAATGAGATACTTCAAGCTCCCTCCTTAACAGCGGTCATGCCTTCTGGATTTTGCCGCTGCGCAGGCACCGGGTGCAGACCCAGATGCGCCGGCTGGTGGTGCCGTCCTTGACGCGGACCCGCTGGAGGTTGGGCTCCCAGCGTCTTTTGGTTACATTGTGGGCGTGGCTGATGTTTGAGCCGACCATTCCCACTTTGCCGCAAATCTCACAATGTTTAGCCATTATGTCCTCCGGTATTAAATATTAACTGTCAGTTTGCCAAAAGATTAAACAATCAAAAGCTGGATGTCAAACAAAGTCGGTTTTAATCGGTGACGACAAGTGGGTGGAACTGTGCCGGTTTGCCGGTCGGGAGGAAATAGATACCCGGTCTGAGCCGGGGAATCAGGTGAGCCGGGATTTTTCTGCCGGCACGGTCAAACAGGAGTGGTGCGGGTAACATTTGCCCGAGGTTGCGGCTGGAAACAATGGTCGGTAACTGCGGGTGAGTGTGGTGGTTATCAGTGCCAGGATTGAAAAACAGTTCTGCGGGAACCTGGAGGTGGATGACCGGATTACAGGTCGGGCTGCCTTCGCCCAGTTCCCAGGTACCTGCCTGCTGGTCGGCAAAGTAGAGGATGTGCAGGGTGTCACCCGCAGATTCGGCAATCACCGGGAAGCGTTTACTGGTCTGGTCCGGTTCAGTGAGCCGGAGGGCGCGGCTCCAGGTTCTGCCGTTGTCCGGTGAAAATGATGCCCAGATGTCGGCTCGGGCAATACCGGTTACCGGGTCAATGTTTTCCGGGTCAAACTGCTCCCAGACAACAAACAGGCGGTTGAGGTCGGAGTTGACTTTGCGCCGGTCAATGGCAATCGAAGGCCGGTCCAGCGCGGCGGTGCCAGTGCCAAGCCGGCTGGTATCCGGAAACCGATATTCGGTAATCAGGCTCCATTGCGGCTCCTGATACTGGCAGTAGTGCCAGAGCTGTACTGCCCCCAAATTCTGGCCGTCATAAAGGTCGCACACCAGATGGGGCTGGATGGAGTCATAGACCAGAGCGGCACCAAAACGGGAAAACCGGAACGGTCCCGGAATTGAGTCGGAGAGGCGGCGCATCGGATACCAGGTGCCACCGCCATCCGGAGTTTCGCGAAAGAAAAGCCTGCCGGTGCGGTAATCGGTCCAGACAAATCCCAGCCGGCTGGAGAGTTTGGAGGCGGTGAAGTTGTGAAGCGGGAATGGTCCGATTGGACCGAGATTCCGGGCGGACCACGGGCTGCAATAGTAAAGGCTGTCGTTTTTAATGCCGGCAAACTTGCGATAGCCGTACCGGCCCGCTCCGACCAGACTGAACCGAAGACCGCGGGCAATCTCCACCTCCTCAAACGCTGCGGCACCGGTTTCCCGGTCAATAAAACAGGTAATTATCCGCTCGCCCCGGTTCAGATAGTCAGCCGATATGAGCGCCCGGCCGTTGGTGATGTTGATGTCAAGGCATCCGAGGTTCCGGGGATAGCGGTTGATGGTGAGCGGCTGGGGAAATCGCCAGTCACCGTCAATGGGTTTGAAGTTATACCGGATGGCACCGTAATCATCTTTGTAGATGATGTGCAGGCCGCGCTGCGGGTCAGAAACGAGGTAGCGGAGCGCCGGTCCTGGAAACTGCCGGTCCCGGGTGGTCCAGCCCACGGTGTCGGTGATGATGCCTCCGGAAAGGAGGGTGAAACCGAGTCCGACCAGAAGTGGCAGCGGCATTGTTAAGGCAGGATAACCAGTTTCTGCCGGTTGCCGGTTTCAATCAGGAAATAGACTCCGCTCCGCAGTCTGCCTTTAAGCGGTCTGCCGGTTACATCATAGAGCCGGGCCTGGTCCGGCAGCCTTTTAATCGGTGAAGACCGTCGGAACGAGCCGGTTGAACCGGGCTCCTGGATGCCGGGGATTTCCGCCACCGGGACGCGCAGCACCACCACGGGATTGACCGTCTGGGAGCCATGTCCCTGTTCGTACAGACCGGCAAGCTGGTCAATAACCGTGATGATGAACAGGGAGTCGTCAATCCGGGAGGCGATGCCCGGTGCGAGCCGGGAGAAGTTGTCCGGACCGGTAAGCCGGAAGGGCCGGCTCCAGTGGATGCCGTTGTCCGGTGATTGAGCGATGAACAAATCTGCCCGGGCAATCTGGGTCTGGGGTTCGTAGTTCAGCGAGTCGTAGTTGAGCCAGAGGGCAAAAAATGTGCCGTCCGGCATCACACCCAGTGTTGGCCGGAGGACAAACGGGTCACCTGGTTCGGCACCGGCAATAACCGAACCCGGGGCAAACCGATAGACCAGTGACCATGCCGGTGAGCGATTTTCCTGCCAGTGCCAGATTTCAGCCGGGTACTGGTGAATTCCGTCCCAGACCTGAGTGATAATGTTCAGCCGGTCGTTATGGTCAAAGATGGCGTAGGCGCTGTGCTTGCCCGGTCGGGCGCCGGTGATGGAACTGGGGAGCGGAAAGATATTCTGCGGGCCAGACCAGGTGCTGCCGGCATCAGCGGAGAGGTTAAGCCAGAGGGCGGCGGAGTCTTCGTTGGTCCAGAGGACCGCGAGCCGGTTAGAGCGCTCGGAGCCGGCAAGGTTGTAATTCGGTCCTGCCGGCAGGAAAGGACCGCACACCGGAACCGGGTCCGACCAGCTGAGACCGTAATCGGTGGAGCGGGAGTAAAGCAGACTGTCTGCGGTCTGCGGGTCGGCACAGATAAGATGGAGCCAGTTGTTGGCGGTGAAGCAGATTGGCGGGCGCTGACACTCAATCAGACTGGAGTCCAATGCCCGCAGCTGAAAAATGCCAGAGCCGGCAATACTTTCCACAGCCACGATGGGCCAGCGGGGTTCCCGGTTGATATAACTGGAGACAAAGGTTGAGCGGTAATAGGGGGAACCGGTGTTGAGACAGATGGTGAGATTGCCGCCGGCATTGCGCTGGGAGCCGAAGACTCCGACCTCACCGGACCAGGTGCGGGTGGCGGTACTGTAAAAATTTGCCCACATTCCGGTTTTAACCCAGGCGGTCCAGATACCGAATCCGGGCAGATAATAAATCCGCTGCCAGACCGGACCGTAATTCTGCAGGTCAACGCCGGTGGTGCCGATAGTGTCAACTTTAATAACCGCACTGCTGATGCTGACGGTAATAATCAAAATTCCCATCACATAGCTAACTGATTTCATTATCACCTCCACATTAACTATAGCCGATGCCCGCTGAATGTCAACCGATAGTACGAGGGCGCAGGCGCTGCTGCCGGAATAGTGTTGCCGGATGGACGTAAAGGTAATTGACCCTGCGGGACATACCGCCGGACTTGACGCAATTATTTGCAGTTATATAATGGTCTGTGCCGGAATTTGAGGCGCTGGCAAGCCGCCTGGGGATTCAGATTCTATTTGACTGCACCGACATCCTGGATGCAATTGACTTTGCCGTCGGGAACGGATTCGGGGTGCTGGAAATCAATCTCGGGAATATCAGGTTCGGTGAACAGTTACGCCATTCCCGGGAACGATGGAAAATCAGGCGTTACGCAGAAAAAGCGGGCATCCGGCTGGCGGTCCATGCGCTGGAAGGTCCTTCTTTTTTTATTCCGAGTGAACGGGTGCGCCGGGTAGCGGTTGCGGAGTTGAAGCAGACGCTCAATCAGGCGGCGGGTATCGGTGCTGAGAATGTGATTATGCATTTAGGATTTGATATGCATTACGGTTACGGGGGCGGCAATCGTTACACCCATGAGGAGTTTCCGGACTACTATCAGGCGGCGCTGGCAGAGGTGCTGAGTGAACTGAAGGCATATGCCCGGGACCGTGCCCGGCTGTGTGTGGAGAATGTGGGCGGGTTCAGGTATCTGCCGAGCAAAAGGGTTTTGCGTCAACTGATCGGCGGCAGTCTCGGTTTGTGCTTTGATGTCGGACACATTGCCATTCTGCCGGCGGACAAGCGAAAGCAGGAGCTGGATTTCTTTCGGCGGTTCGGTTCGGCAGTTTACCACGCGCACATCCATCACAACAACGGGGCAAAGGACCAGCACCTGCCGCTGGGCAAAGGGAGGGTTGATATCCGCGCCGAACTTGAATTTCTGCTTGATAGCCGGGCGCTCTTGGTTTTTGAAACCAGGCCGAAGGCGGCGGCGGTTGCCAGCCGGGAGTATTTTCGTCACCGACTGCTGCCCCGGCTCGGCAGTAAGCACAAAGGATGAAGGTTCTGGTGACCGGTGCCAGCGGGTTTATCGGTTCGCATTTGTGTGCATATTTAATTGCGCAGGGTTATCAGGTGCGGGCGATGGTGCGGAAGACCAGCAGTCGGCAGTGGCTTGAAGGGCTGGAACTGGAACTGGTTTATGCGGACCTGAGTGACGAGGGTTCGCTGGCACAGGCGGTGGAGGGGGTGGATGGGGTAATGCATACTGCGGCGGTGGTGCGTGCCGGGTCAAGGGATGAATTGCGGCGGATCAATTACGAGGGGAGCGAGCGTCTGGCACGGGTTTCAGCTGCTGCCGGGGTGAAGAGTTTTGTGCTTTTCTCTTCCGTGGCGGCAGTTGGTCCAGTGCGGGCGACAGAAAGGCTGGATGGCAGCCGAACCCCGAGTCCGGTGAGTGATTACGGCCGGGCAAAACTGGCAGCCGAAAAGGCGGTGCTGGAGTTCCGGGACCGGATGAAGGTGGTGATTCTGCGGCTGCCCGCAGTTTACGGACCGCGCGACCGGGACGGACTGATGCTCTGGCAGACTTTGAACCGGGGCTGGGCACCGCTGATTGGGGGTCTTTTTTCCCTGGTGTTTGTGAGCGATGCGGTCCGGGCCGCGGTGCTGGCGCTGGAAAAGCCGGTGCCATCCGGTGCGATTTATTTTATTTCCGATGGTAACTGTTATAATTATGAGGCGGTTGCCCGGGAATGGGAAAGAATTACCGGCAGAAGGGTGCGCCGGATAAAGGTGCCTTTTTTAGCCGGACTGATATTTGCCCGGATTTATTCCTGGCTGAAACGGGAGGGGACAATTTTTAATCCGGATAAAATCCGGGAGTTGTATGGGGAATGCTGGGTCTGTGCTGACCCGCGGGCAAAGGAAGATTTGGGTTTTGAACCTGAGTTTGATCTGTGTAGGGGTGGCGAAATAACGCTCAGGTGGTATAAGGAGCAAGGATGGATATAGAGAGCAAAAAGAGAATAGAAGCCGCCCGCACCAGACCGGTTCTGAATCCGGAGATGGTGGTCAGGGAGCTGGAAGCTCGCTGTGCCGAACTCGGACTGAAGGTAATTTACGATGACCTGCGCAGTGAAGGCGGGGTGTGCCGGGTTCATAACCGACTGCTGGTGATTATTAACCGCCGGAGTTCAGCGGCAACCAAAATCCGGATTCTGAAACAGGCGCTGGAGCGGGCAGAAAAACCGCTGCCGGCACCGACCGCCACCCTGCAGGAGCAAAAACAGCCGGCGTCGGTCCCGGGAAAATCGGTTCGGGACTGAGCGGGCGTTCGCTCTTCGGCTTCAGGCCGGTCTTCAAGATCAAAATCGGCAGGATGGGTGGGTTTTCGGTTTTTCAGGAGGTGTAATAAGCGTTTGATTAATCCTGCTGATACAGAGATTCAATCACCCGGGTGAATGCGCGGTTGATTTCCGGGCGCCGGATTTTCAGCGTCGGGGTCAGCATGCCGTTCTCAACGGTAAATGGCTCGGGGATGAGCCGGAATTTACGCACCTGCTCATAGGGGGCAAAGGGCATCAGGAGGCGGTCAATTTCCGCACGAAACAGGGCGATGATTTCGGGATGATTGAGCAGCTCCTCATAGCTGGCAGCGGCAACCCGGTTTTTGCGGGCATAATCCTCAAGGGTGAGCCGTGCCGGCACAATCAGGGCAACAAGATAGGGGCGGCGGTCACCGATGACCACCGCCTGTTCAATGAATTTGGAGCCGCACAGCGCCTGTTCAATTGGCACCGGTGCGATGTTCTTGCCGTAGGAGTTGACGATAATTTCCTTGATGCGGCCAGTGATGATGAGGTTGCCTTCCGAATCAAATCTGCCCTGGTCGCCGGTATGAAACCAGCCGTCGGCATCAATTACCTCGGCGGTCGCCTGGGGTTGCTGGTAATAGCCGAGCATCACATTTGGCCCACGCACCAGAATTTCATCATTGGGTCCGATTTTCACCTCCACTCCCGGGAAGGGTTTACCCACGGTTCCTACCCGTTCCTGACCGGGCACCGCGGCACAGACCACCGGTGAGGTTTCAGTCAAGCCGTAACCTTCAACCAGATTGAAGCCGAGACTGCGAATCGTGCGTGCCAGTTTTCGCTCCAGCGGTGCGCCGCCAGAAACAATCAGCCGGATTCTGCCGCCGCCGAGTTGACGCAGTTTCCTCGCGACCAGCAGGTCCAGAATTTTTCTTTTGACCGCCAGGCCCGGGGGGATGCGCCGGTTCCAGGATTTGAGCTGATAATAACGGTTCAGGGTTTTGATGGTTGACCGCATCAGGATTTGTTGCCACAGCGGTCCGGTAAGTATCTTTTCCTGGACCGCAGCATACACCTTTTCCAGCACCCGGGGCACAACGATCAGCAGGGTCGGCCGGACCGCCGCCACATCTTCCTGGATGGTCTGAAGTGATTCGGCATAGGCAATGGTGGCGCCGGCTAAAAGCATCGTATAGTAGCCACAGGTTCGCTCAAACATATGGCAGAGGGGCAGAAAAGAGACCAGCAGGTCCCGGTCCGAGACATTGAAGCGCTCAATTGCGGCCCGGACATTGGAGAGGATATTCCGGTGGGAAAGCATCGCGCCCCGGGGCTCACCGGTTGTGCCTGAAGTGTAACAGATGGTCAGCAGGTCATCGGGTCGGGCAGGATGGGCACGGGCGAGTTCCGGGGTTGATGCCAGCGCCTCCCGGCCCTGCTGTTTGAGCTGGCTGAACGGGGTGATTTCCGGTCGGGCAGATGGTGGCGTCGGTTCAAAAAAGGTGACGGTCAGTTTCAGCCCGGGAATTGAATTCAGGCGGGGAAGGAGCGGATTGAGCAAATCCGGAGTTTCAATAAAAAGGTGGGATACCCCAGCATCCCTGAGTATATATGTCACCGCATCGGGTGCCAGGGTGTGATAGACCGGCACAACTACCGCCCCGAGTTTGACGGCGGCAAGGTCGGCAATTACCCATTCCGGACGGTTGTAGGAGTAAATTGCGACCCGCATTCCGGGTTTGAGTCCGTACCGGGCAAGGCCCGCCGCAGTTTCGTCAACCAGCCGGTGCAGCTGATTAAAGGTGATTGCCCTGAACCGGCCATTGACCTTGTGGAGCAAAGCCGGCCTGGTTCCCAGCCGCGCTGCCACCGTGGCGAATGCCTGATAAACCGTTGGTTCCATAAGTTAAACTATCGCCCGGTCGGAGTAAAAATCAAGTGATGGGATGTGATTGACTGGAGCGACAATATGTCTATATTGTCAGACGATGCATTTCCTGCGCTGGCTGAGCGGGAACATTGGTTTGAAACTGCTGGCGCTGCTGTTTGCGGTTTTCCTCTGGCTGGTCGCGGTGCTGGACCGCAGTTATGAGGTCCGGATTGAGGTGCCGGTGGTGGTCACGGAAAAGGGAAAGACGGAGCGGTTGATTACCGATGTGGACACCAGAACCGCGCTGGTGACGGTGAGTGGCAAGGGTAAGGAGTTGCTGCGGTTACGCAGCCGGCAACTGGAATTCAGGCCGGTGGTGCCCGAAGGCAGGTTCGGTTCCCGGCAGATAAAACTCAATCCGGCAGACCTGCGTCTGCCCGGGAATCTGACTGTCCGGGCGGTGGAGCCGGAGGTAATTGAGGTGCAACTGGCACCGGCGCAGGCGCGGGATATAGCGGTGGTGGTGCCGACAAAGGGGCAGCCCGGGGGCGGAATGATGGTTTCGGAAATCAGGGTAAAAACGCCGGTGCGGCTGTTCGGACCGGCAGCCGGTGTTGATACCATTACCGAAATTACGACCGAAACACTGGACCTCGGTTCGGTGCGGAATAATGAGGTGCGGAGGCTGGCGGTCAGGACACCGCCGGGAGGTTTCTTTTGTGTTCCGGAAACGGTTGAGGTGGAAATTGGATTAGAAAAGGAAAGGGCAAGGATATTCCTCGGTCTGCCAGTTAGGGTGGTGACACCGGCAACCCTGGCGGTCCAGATTGAACCGCCAGAGGCGCAGGTGGCAATTGCCGGACCAGCGGTGCGGATTGATTCCCTGAAACCGGCAGATATCACGGTGCAGATAAAAATCTCCGGTCTGAAGCCGGGCGAATACCGGCTTGGTGCTGATGTGGTGCTACCGGAAGGGTTCCGGCTGGTCAAGATTGAGCCTCAGCTGTTTGATGTCCTCATCCGGTGAAGATGCTGATTCTGGGGATTGAAACTTCCTGCGATGAAACCGCCGCCAGCGTGGTGGCGAACGGGATTCTGGTCCGGTCCAGTGTGGTCTCTTCCCAGCTAATCCATTCGGTTTACGGCGGGGTGGTGCCGGAACTGGCAGCCCGGGCGCACATCAGGATGATTGTGCCGGTGGTCCGACAGGCGGTCAGTGCGGCTGGCATTTCCTATTCGGACCTGGATCTGATTGCCGTTACTTATGCACCCGGACTGCTTGGCGCCTTACTGGTGGGACTGCCTTTTGCCAAGGGGCTCAGTTTCCGGCTGCACATTCCGTTTGTCGGGGTTAACCATCTTGAAGGCCACATCTTTGCCCTGCGCCTGGAATATCCGGACTTGAAACCACCCTATCTCGGGGTAGTGCTTTCCGGTGGTCATACTGAACTGCTGATTGTCCGGGACTGGTGCGAATATGAGGAACTGGGTTCAACGGTAGACGATGCCTGTGGCGAGGCGTTTGACAAGGTGGCAAAACTGCTGGGCTTGCCCTATCCGGGCGGCGTTGAAATTGAGAAACTGGCAGCCCGGGGCAGACCGGTGATTGACTTTCCAGTTGCCGATGCCGGTGGACTGGACTTCAGTTTCTCCGGACTCAAGACCGCGGTGCGGTACTACCTGCGCGACCATCCGGATGCGGTCAAGCCGGATGTTGCGGCTTCGTTTCAGGTGGCGGCGGTGCGGCAGGTAACCAGGCGGATTGAACAGGCGGTCGCGCACACCGGACTGAAGCGGGTCGGTGTTTCCGGCGGCGTGGCTGCCAACCGGTATCTGCGGGCACAGCTGGCACTCCTGGCACAGCGGCTCGGGCTGGAAATTTTAATACCGCGGCCCGGGTTCTGCACCGATAATGCGGCAATGATTGCTGCTGCCGGTTATGAGCGCTTCCGGCGGTTCGGTCCGTCAGCGCTGAGTTTACCCGCATATGCCCGATTATCAGTTATCCGCCGGGGTTAGATTCAAACCGCACGGGAATTTAAAACGGTTATTGACCTCGGAGCGGTAACAGGTAAAATTGTTCACCGATGAAGGTTTACAATACCCTGAGCCGGTGCAAGGAGGATTTTGTGCCGGTTGAACCGGGAAAGGTGAAAATCTACACCTGCGGTCCAACCGTTTACTGGTATGCCCATATCGGCAACTTCCGGGCTTATGTGTTTGCCGATACGCTCAGACGGGTTTTTGAGTATCTGGGCTATGAGGTGCGGCAGGTGATGAATATCACCGATGTCGGGCATCTGACGAGTGATGATGACCTGGGCGAGGATAAGCTGGAAGCCAGTTCCAGACGGGAGGGCAAGAGCCCGGAGGAGATTGCCCGTTTTTATGAGCGGGCGTTCTTTGAGGACGCCCAAAAGCTTAATCTCCTCAAACCGTCGATTGTGTGCCGGGCGACCGAGCATATTCCGGATATGATTGCGCTCATCCGGCGGATTGAGGCAAACGGGTTTACCTACCGGACAAAGGTCGGGCTGATTTTTGATACCGGCAAATATCCGGATTACTGGCGCCTAGGGCGGTTGAATCTTGAGGAGCAGCGTGCCGGCGCAAGGGTGGAGGTTGATCCGGAAAGAAGGAACCCGTCCGATTTTGCCCTCTGGATTACCAATCAGCCGAAGCATCTGATGCAGTGGGATTCACCCTGGGGCCGGGGCTTTCCAGGCTGGCATATTGAGTGTTCGGCGATGTCAATGAAGTATTTAGGTGAGGAGTTTGATATTCATACCGGCGGGATTGACCACATTCCGGTTCACCATACGAATGAGCGGGCGCAGAATTTTGCCGCCACCGGCCAGGAGGTGGTGCACTACTGGATGCACAACGCCTTTCTGGTGCTTGGTGAGGCACGGATGGGCAAGTCGGAAGGGAACATTATGACCGTTTCTGAACTGGAGCAACTGGGTTATGAGCCGCTGGCGTTCCGGTATCTGTGTCATACCGCCCATTACCGGATGCCGCTGAACTTTTCGCTGGAGGCGTTGAGTGCCGCGCAGAAGGCATTGAATGGGTTGCGCGAGCTGGGATTGAATGCGCGGGACTGGAAGGAAGAAAGCGGTGATACCGGGTGGATTACAAAGGTAAAGGAAGATTTTAAGGCCGCAATTGAGGATGATTTGAATTTGCCGCAGGCGCTGGCGGTGGTCTGGGGTCTGGTGCGGGAGGGAAACCGGCGCCAGGACGGCCGTGCCTGGGAGATGCTGAAGGATTTTGACCGGGTACTCGGGTTACGGCTCGCGGAGTCGGTGGAGGGGGAGCCAGACATTCCCGAGGAGGTACGGCACCTGGCAGAAAAGCGGGCAGTTGCCCGGCAGCGCCGGGACTGGACTACTGCTGACCGGCTCCGGCAGGAGATTTTAAACCGGGGGTATGTGATTGAGGACACCCGGGACGGCTGGCGGTTAAAACATGCTTGACATTGAGCCGGTTTTGTGTTAGATTTAAATTACGGGCCCTTAGCTCAAGTGGTAGAGCACTGTGCTGATAACGCAGGGGTCAGTGGTTCGAGTCCACTAGGGCCCATTTTATCTTTATGAACCGCCGGACACTGATGGTCATTATTGTGCTGGGAGCAATTGTTACGCTGGTGGGCACAGCGCTGACCGTTGGGCTGCTGGTGGTCGGTATCAAGTCCGATTTTTCTGCGGACGGAAATGCCCTCGGATTTCTGACAATTGAAGGGACAATTACCGACTCCCGGGAGGTGGTGCGCCAGCTGCAGTCACTGGCAAAGAATCCGCAGGTGAAGGGGATATTAATCCGGGTGGAAAGTCCGGGCGGCGGGGTGACCGCGGCGCACGAGATTTATTCGGAAATCAGACGGGTTCGGGAACAGGGTAAGCCGGTGGTGGTATCAATGGGCACGCTGGCGGCTTCGGGCGGCTATTATGTGGCCGCACCGGCCGATGTGATTGTTGCCAATCCAGGCACACTGACCGGTTCAATCGGGGTGATTATGGAGCTGCCGGTCATTCGTGGACTTTTGGATAAAATCGGGATGAAGGTTGAGGTCATCAAGTCCCGGGAGGCTAAGGACATCGGTTCGCCGTTCCGGGAGATGACACCGGCTGACCGCCAGTTGCTGCAGGAGGTGGTCAGCGATGTTTATGCCCAGTTTCTGGAGGTGGTGAGCCGGGAGCGGAAAATACCCATTGACAGTCTGGAGCGAATTGCCGACGGCAGGATTCTGACCGGCAGACAGGCAAAGCTTTACGGATTGGTGGATACACTGGGCACGCTTGAGGATGCGCGGCAGATTCTTGCCCGGCGGTGCGGGATTAAGGGTGAACCGAAGTGGGTGAAACCGCGACCGAAGCTGCGCTATCTGTGGCGGGAGCTGTTTCAGGAAGCCGGGGAACGGCTTTTTGGTGTCCGGGATTACCCCCGGTTGTTATACCGCTGGTTTTAAGAAATTTTTCTGTGCCCCGACCGATAATTCAAGAAGCAAGTTAATTTAAGTGGTGCCCCCGGGTTTAGCCGGTTGCGGGCGGGTGGCATCACGGAGGAGTCGCCGGGTTCTGGTGAGCAGGCGATGGACGGTGCGCAGGTGCTGTTCAACCGTCTTCGGGTCGGTGCCGGTTTTTGCCTTTTCCATCAGGGTGCGTGCCTGAGTCAGCAGCGATTCGGCGGCGCGGAGCGCGCTAACCGCGTCGGGTGAGAGGGGAATTGCCCTTGCCTGTGCCAGCCGGCCCGAAAGTTCGTTGATACTTTTTTCAGTTCTTTCGGTCTGCAAATGAAGTTCCTTCAGGGTAATCCGGCGCTGGGTACCTTTGCCCCCGAGGAGTAGAAACAGGAGCATGGCAACCACCAGGATGCCAACAATGGTCCAGATGACAATCCGGAGTTTCATTCACCACCTCCCGGGAGTTAAGCGGGGCGGGACGGTTTACAAGCCCCGCCCCGCAGCTGCTGATTACTTTACTGTCCTCTTATTGCGAGCCGCTTGAGTTTGCGTAGTTCGGCAATGTAATCCTGAATCTCATTCCGCTTTTTGGTTAACTCCTGCGGGTCGGTAAGGGTCTGAAACTCCTCAATGCCAGCCCGTGCCTTTGCCATCAGCTCCTGTGCCTGGGCAGCTGAAGGACCGGAGTAGCTGGCAAAGTCCTGCGCCAGACCGTCAAGCGTTTTGGTCCAGCGATTGACCTCCTTGGGGATGTCTTCAACCTCCACCACCCGTTTGCCTATTTGTGATTCTCGCTGGCGGGTTTTAATCACCCAGACCCCGACGATGATGACGATGATGCCGAGAATCACATAGAGTATGATTCGGCCGGTTGGGATTTTTGCCATGGTTCCTCCTTTATCTGGTTGTTTTGGTTTTACGGCCCGCTGCTGACGGGACCCCCGCCCGTCCGCAGCAATATTTATACTTTTTGCCTGACCCACAGGGACAGGGGTCATTGCGCCCTACCTTGGGTGTTTCCCGGCGGACCGGTGCTACTGCTGGAGCAGGTTGTTGACCGGCAGTTGTGCCGGTGCCGGCTTGAGGTTTGTAGGCGTGGACCGGTGAACGGTGACGGGGGCGGAGCCGGTCTTCACCGCTCTTCGGGTCAAGCCGGAACAGCACCCGCAGGGCATGCTGATAAAAGTCCTGCATCGTTTCGCTGAATAGCCGGAAGGACTCCTGTTTGTATTCCACCAGCGGGTCTTTTTGACCGTAAGCCTGGAGGCCGATGCCCTCACGCAGGATGTCCAGTTGATGGAGGTGGTCGCGCCAGGCTTCGTCCAGCGCCGCCAGAAAAATACGGCGGCACCATTCCGGAAAGCGTTCCGGACCGAGTTCCTGTGCCAGCTGGTGATAGCGCTGGCGGGCAATTTCCTCAAGCATTTCCTTCAGGCGGTGCCGGTCAAGATGCTCACCGGCCGATTCTGCGGCGCCGAGGTCGGCAAGAAATGTTTTGAGCATCTCTTCGCGCAAGCCATCCCAGTTCCAGTCCCGGGGGGTCCGGCCGGTAGCGGTGAAACGGCTGAGCAAAAGGTCAAGATAAGAGTCCAGAATATCGTTGAACACGCCGGTCAGGTCCGGCTCCTTGAGGATGGTATCGCGCAGGGTGTAAACCACCTCCCGCTGCCGGTTCATCACATCGTCATATTCCAGCAGATGGCGCCGGATTTCGGCGTTGCGGATTTCCACCCGTTTCTGGGCGTTGGCAATCACCCGGGTGACCAGTTTGTTGGCAACCGGTTCATCCTCCTGTGGTGCCCAGCGGTCCATAATTGCCGCCATCCGGTCCGAGCCGAACAGCCGCAGCAGGTCGTCTTCAAATGAGAGGAAAAACCGGGATGAGCCGGGGTCACCCTGCCGGCCAGAACGGCCACGGAGCTGGTCGTCAATGCGCCGGGCTTCGTGGCGTTCGGTGCCGATGACATATAGCCCACAGGGAACCTCCTCATAACAGCGGCCGGGCTTTTCTTCCCAGTAGGTGCACCGGCCATCACCGGATATCAGGTAGCATTTTTCACCCCGCACCACCCCCGGACCAAGTTTGATGTCGGTTCCCCGGCCAGCCATATTGGTGGCGATGGTGACCGCACCGGCTTCACCGGCATGGGCGATAATCTGGCTTTCGGCTTCGTGGTTCTTGGCGTTCAGGATGGAGTAGCGGATGCCGGTTGGCCGGAGGAGCCGGTCAATTTCTTCTGATGCCTGGACCGAGGTGGTGCCGACCAGAATCGGCCGGCCGAGCTTATGCCATTTGACAATCTCGTTGACCACCGCCTGATATTTTGCCTTTTTGGTGCGGAAGACCACATCCGGATAGTCAATCCGGCGCACCGGTGCATTGGTTGGAATCTCAATTACTTCCAGTTTATACACCTGATAGAGTTCGCTGGCGATGCTGAGCGCGGTCCCGGACATTCCGGCAAGTTTCTTATACATCCGGAAGTAGTTCTGAAGGGTGATGGTGCCGAAGGTCTGGGTTTCTTCCCGAACCTGAACCTGCTCCTTTGCCTCCAGGGCTTCGTGCAGTCCATCGGAAAACCGCCGGCCCGGCATCAGCCGGCCGGTGAACTCATCCACAATCACCACCTGACCGTCCGGAGTAACCACATAGTCAACATCCTTTTCAAACAGGGCATAAGCCTTGAGCAGGGCATGGATGTTTGCCAGCCGGTCGCTTTTTTCGGCATACTGGCGATAGGTTTCCTCCTTGCGCCGGGCACGTTCTTCCGGAGAAAGGCCCGGGTCAATGTCCCAGCGTGCGAGTTCGGTGCTCAAGTCGGGCAGGATGAAGAAGTTGGGGTCGTGGGGGGAGAGGGCGGTGCGGCCCTTGTCGGTCAGTTCCACCGAATGGTCGCGCTCATCAATGACAAAGAACAGTTCGGCATCAATTTCGGGCAGGCGTTTATCCCGGCGGATGATGCCATCCGCCTGGTCAATTGCCCTTTTTACCCCCTCCTGCTGCTGGACCCGTAATAGCCGTTTGTTTTTCGGTGAGCCGCGCAATGCCTGCAAAAACTTCACCCCGGCTTCAAACTGCTTGCCCTGGCGCCAGAGCCGTTCCCCCTCTTCAACAATCCGGTCAACCAGCCGGTCCTGCTCCCGGAACAGCCGGCTGATGAGCGGTACCAGTTCCTGTAACTGCTGCTGTTTGGAGAAGCCGACCGGTCCGGAGATGATGAGCGGGGTACGGGCTTCGTCCACGAGGATGATGTCAACCTCGTCAATGATGGCGTAATGATGGCCACGCTGGACCTTTTCCTCCCAGGCAAGCACCATATTGTCGCGCAGGTAGTCAAATCCGAATTCGTTATTGGTGCCGTAGGTGATATCACAGGCATACTGGGGACGCCGTTCCTGGGGGGTCATCCCGGCCTGAATGTAGCCGACGGTCAAGCCCAGCGATTCGTAAATCGGTCCCATCCATTCCCGGTCCCGGCGGGCAAGGTAGTCGTTGACCGTTACCAGATGGCAGCCCTTTTTCTCCAGGGCGTTGAGGTAAAGCGGCATCGTGGCAACCAGGGTCTTGCCCTCACCGGTTTTCATCTCCGCCACCTTACCTTCATGCAGGACAATTGCGCCAATCAGCTGGACATCAAAGGGCACCATATCCCAGGTGATTTCCTGATTGGTGACGGTCCATTTCTGGCCAACCAGCCGGCGGCACGCCTCCTTGACCAGGGCAAAAGCCTCGGGCAGAATTGAGTCCAGTGATTCGCCATCCTGAATCCGGCGGATGAACTCCTCGGTTTTCTTCGGCAGGTCGGAGTCGGCAAGGGCGTGATAGCCTTCGTAGATCTGGTTTATTTCCCGCACCTTTTCCCGGAGGCGTCTCACCTCCCGTTCGCTCTTGCTCGGGATGAGTTTCTTGAGCGCCGTCAGCATCTTATTGAAATTATTTTAATGATTTATCAGCGTTTTGTCCAGATTTGACATCAGCCGAGTTTGCGCACCGCCCGTTCCATCTCTTCCCGGACCTCACGGAAGCCTTCCCGGCTGATTGCGGTTTTCAGTGCCGGGATGGCGCTCGGGTCACCGATTTCGGCCAGGGCACGGGCAGCAGCTTTGCGCACATCCTGACTGGAGTCAGAAAGGGCGATGGACAAATCCCGGACCGCCTCCCGGGCACGGATTCTGCCGAGTAGCCGGGCAACCTCCAGCCGGATTTCGGTTCTCAGGTCGCGGAGCCGGGGCAGGAGGCATTCCAGCGCGGCTTTGCCGGCACTGGCAAGAGCGGGCCAGTCCTGTTTGGCGCAGAGAAACAAAAGCCGGGTCCGGGGTTCAGCGGGAATTGTTCGCTGGGCGGTCAGCGCCTGGGCAGCCGCCTTCCGGACCGCCGCATCCTCATCACTCAATGCCTGAATCAGGGCAGCGGTTATTTCCGGCGCCGGAGGAAAGTTCAGTTCCAGTGTGATGGCGGCATACTCCCGGGCATTGGGGTTGGTTTCAGTAACCAGCAGTTGGGCAAGCCGGATACCGGCACCAGGAAAGGTTCGGGGATTGATTGCGCGGGCAGCCGCAGCCCGGACCTCAAGGTCGCCATCGCGCAGGGCAAAAAGCAGCCGTTCAAGTGCGGACTGGCGTGCCGGTTCCGGACAGTCGGCAGGTAGATGGGCAAGGGCATTGGCAGCGGCAACCCGGACTTCGGTTTTCAGGTCATCAAGCGCCGAGACCAGGAGGCTGACCCCGGGTTCAGGTTTGAGCCCCAAAAGGAACTCTGCGGTCGCCCGGACAACGGCGATTTTCAATTCCGGTGGTTCATCGGTGCCGGCAATAATTTCCTGATAACGGGTGATTGCCTGATCTGGTGCAACTTTCGCCAGCTGTTGAACCGCCAGGCACTGGAGCCGGACCAGACCTTCCTCAGCCAGCCGGGGTTCAATCAGTTTGACCAGCACCTCAAAACTTTCGGTGCTGGCAATCAACCGTTCCAGTTCCTTTTCGGCTTTTCGGCGGTCGCTCTCCCGGTCCAGCAGTTTTGCCTGAGCAATCTGGTAATTCAGCGCCTGTTCAGTGGTCCGGGGCTGAAACTGACGGCGTAAAAGCACCTTCAGGGCAAAAAGGCGTTCCTGGGGCTGGGTTGCACTAAGCCGGTTAATCAACTCCTGCTCAACCGTCGGGGAATTGATGCGGGCAAGGGCATTAACACAGTGATGATAAAGCCGATAGAGCAAAAGCAGATTTTTCAGATGAGAACGGAACTCCTGTTCAATCTGGTTCACCTCGGCTTGCAGTTCATCCTGCAGCCGTTTCAGTTCCTCGGGTTTGCCGGTCGGGCGTTTTGCCTCATTCAGACGCGGTTCATAATCACTGAGCAGTTCTCCCTGAAAGGTTATTCGGATGCGGTTGACCACCCGGGCAACCGGTCCCAGACCGGTTTCTGCCTTTTCCCAGTTGAAGTCCGGTTCATCCGGCAGCGGTTTCAGTTTTTCCGGTGGTGCGGGCAGTCGGGCAAGGACATCAAACAGAAAGTCAATCGCCTCGGTGGTGCCGGCTTCGGCACGGGCGTTGACTGCCGATTCTGCTGCCGCCAGTTCCCGGGACAGCCGGGTTGAAAAGTCACGCAGTTTATCCACCATTTCCGGGCGGTTCAGGTCCACGGTTTCAAAAAGGTGCCATTCATTAAGCAGTGCCTGCAGTTTTGCCTTTGGCTCCCGCCGACCAAAAAGCCATTTCATTAAAATTACATTAACATTATTAAGAGCAAAATCAAGAGTTGTTAAACCAGTAGCCCGCCTGAAGCGCAAGCAGGCACCCGGCTCTGGCAGCCGGGAATAAAATATGTGCACATTTGCACAACAATGCACATATGTCTTTTGAGTTAAGTTAATCAAATTCAGCGGGTTATGGTTATAATCCACCGGGGTGGGGGCAAGCCCGGGGCTTACCCCGGGGTAATTCCCCAGCCTGTTAGGTCATTCAAACCGGTGTCAGGCAGGTGGCTCAATTCCGGGGTGAAGTCGGTGGTTACCGCCGGGTAAATGGGTAATTCTCAGCCGGCACCGGCACGAGGCTCAATTTCCATATTGAGTTTCCGGTTGCTGGCGGTGGTGAATTTCAGGTTTGAGTGCCCGGGTGAACCATTACCGGTGCTGACAGCCGCGGGCGAACCGGTGGTGTTATTTTCCGGTCCGTCCGGATGCAGGCTCAGATTCAATTCACATTTGACAAAAAAAGCGGTGATATTAAAATAAACCGTAAAATCCCAAACCGGAGGTGTGTTTATGAACAGAGCGGTGTTCGGGCTGCTGGTGCTTTTTGGTTT
>JBAMLV010000010.1:0-19758 GCA_039793395.1 bacterium
CCCATAACTCTCTCCTGTCACATAAACATTCCCTGTCCCATCAACCGCTATTGCATATGCCCAATCATCGTAATTGTAAATGCCCGGTCCATTATATCTTCTCACCCATAGAGTATCACCTGCTGAGTTATACTTTATAGTCGCATAGTCCCAAGAAGTGCCTGACCCAACACTCCTTCCTGTCACATAAACATTACCTGTCCCATCAACCGCTATTGCAGTAGCCTCATCAATGTTATTGCCCGGTCCATTATATCTTGCAACCCACACCGGTTGCGCAAAGCACACTGACCCAACTAACAACGCCATCAGCACTGACCACCAACAACTAAAAGCTAACTTCATCGGACACCTCCTTTCTTTGTCATATCAATTATAATTATACTCACAGATTAAACCCTGTCAATAGTCCGGTTTAAGCCGCATTCCGTAACAGTTAAGAGGCTGTGTCATACCACATGATTTTCCTCCTTCAAGATTTTTCTGGCATGGCATTGCGTATAACTCGTTCACAGGCGAATGGTCAGGTTTTAAAATGCGGTCAAGGATTTCTGAATAAACCCAATAAATCCTAATTTCAAAGCACGAAATCCTAAACAATATCTAATTTCAAAATCCAAATCGCCAAAACTCTTAGAATTTTGAACATTTGTGCTTTGAATTTGTTTAGAATTTAGAGCTTCGGATTTAGAATTTTTCATTTAAACCAATACACTCCTTTTATAGTTAGACCCCGGAAAAGGGCAAAATTTAACATTGAGTTGCATAAGTTAGATAAGACTCTGTTTTATAATAAGTTATAACATCGGCGCCGATGCCGGGGCTGTCCACCGGACAGTCCCCTATACGGTGGGGGGGGACGGTAGGGGGGATGGTCAGGATGGTGGTGGCAGGGGTTGTCAGGACTGGGGTTCAGAGGTGGGTTTTGTGCGGGGTGAGGAGGATGGCAGAGAGCGGGGTTCTTGCCAGAGTCAGGAAGGTGGTGGATAAAGGGGTATGAAGGGTGGTTGTGGGTTTGGCGGCGCCGGCGGTTTAAGTGGTTGCCGTACTTGTGGTGCGGGCAGGGGTTCTGGGTTCGGCTCCGGGGTTGGCGGTTTGACTTGTGGTGGTGATGGGTTATTATCAGGTGTTTTAAAGGAGCCGGAGATGAGTTCTGGCGTGGCGCAGGTGGTGCGGGTTTTGGTGCCGGTTCTTGCTTTGTGGTTTTTCATCGGGCTTTTGATTTTGGTGCTTTATCATCTGAGTCTTTTCTTTGTTTTTGGTGTATTCCGGAATCCGGATGATTTGCTGCTGGATTTGATAATGACCGCCTTGCGGGTGCCGGTTTATTTTTTTGCCTGGCCCGGGGTGCTTTATTATGACCGGAGTGTGCTGGATAAAATCAGGCTTTTCTGGCGCTGGCTGGAGCCGAAGAATCGAACGACCGATAATGAGTTGCGGGAGTTGCTGGCACAGCGCCGGCAGGAGGAACAGGTCCGGCGGTTGGAGGTTGCCGATGCGGGTCGGCGAAGGCGCCGGCAGAAGGAGTTGCGGAGCGGTGCGGAGCGTGCCCGTCTGACCAGGCGGATGAGGGCAGATAGTCCGGAACTGGCAGCGGTCCGGGTTTTGACCGGGATCGGAAGCGGTGGTGCGGGTGAGCGGTATCTGGTGCGTCTTTTTCCGGATGCGGTGCTGGCTGAGGAGGTGAAGCGAAAGACCGAGTATGAGTTGCGGGTGCGAAAGGAGTGGCGGTGTGTGCGGTGTCGGGCCGAGATTGAGCCGAAGCGGCTGGTGCTGCCCGAGCCGTTTTTTCTGGAGGTGGTTGAGGGCGAGGGGGTGATTTTTTCTGACTGGGCTTATGAGGGGTGTTTCCGGATTGAGTTTGAGGTTTGTCCGAAGTGCGGGGTTACTGGGCCGATGGTTGAGGAGCCGCTGACCATTTTTCCCCGGGCAGATGAGGTGGTGGCAGCGGTGCGTGCCGGAATCGGTTTTGCGGTTGAGAGGACGGAGCCGCTTTTAAACCGGATTATGGTCATCAGGTCCGGAGGTGTGGTCCGGGTGGTGGCGATTTTTTTAGGAATGGTGATGGTGGGGTTGATGTTCGGGGTGTGTAGCTGGATCGCGGTTTTTCTGGTCAGTTTTTTTAAGAGTTTCAGTTTCTTTTGACAGGCAGGGTTTTTCCGGGGTAAAATTTTATTCAATGAAGTCAGCCCGACCGAAGGTGTGCGTGGTCGGTTCGTTTATGACCGACCTGGTGTTCCGGGTGGCAAGGCTACCGAAGCCGGGTGAGTCGCTGGCAGGTAAGGAGTTCGGGATATTTCTGGGCGGAAAAGGGTTTAATCAGGCGGTTGCCGCTCACCGGCTCGGGGCTGAGGTGGTGATGGTTGGCAGGCTGGGTGCGGACTATTTCGGGAGCCTGTTTCTTGAGAAGATGGCGGCAGAGGGGATGGATACGAGGTTTGTTTATCAGGACCCGGAGGTGGGGACCGGGGTAGCCTGTCCGATTATTGAAGATTCGGGCGAGAATGCGATTATCGGGATTGCCCGGGCAAATCTGCGGATTGACCTGGAGCAGGTTGAGGCGGCACGGGAGGAGCTGGAGCTGGCAGATGTGCTGATGCTGCAGTTTGAGGTGCCGTATCCGGTTTCGTTCCGGGCAGCGGCAATTGCCAGGGGTGCGGGGGCGCTGGTGCTATTGGACCCGGCACCGGTGCACAACCTGACACCGCTGGTGGCGGAGGAGGTGGACTATATCGTGCCGAATGAGATTGAGGCGGCAGCGCTTGCCCGCGGTCTGCCGGTTGAGCGCTGGGCAGAGCAGGAGGTGCAGGCGGGCAGGAGCGGAGTGGTGATTTCGGTCGGAAGCAAGGGCGCGCTGGTTTATGACCAGCAGGGCCGGCGCCAGTTTCCAGGGTATCGGGTGCAGGTGGTTGACACCACCGGTGCCGGTGATGCGTTCCGTGCCGGTCTGGCGGTCAGTCTTGCCGAGGGTAAGGGGATTGATGCCGCGGTGCGGTTTGCCAATGCGACCGGCGCGCTGGCGTGCACGGTGCTCGGGGCGGAGCCGTCAATGCCGGCGCGGGAACGGGTGGAGCGGTTTTTGCAGGAGCAGGAGGGGCAATGATTCTGATTGACAGTGCGGCTGTGAATGAGGTGCGTCAGGCAATGGCACTGGGATTTGTCCGGGGGTGCACCACCAATCCGGCACTGCTGGCACGGGTTGATGCCGAGCCAGAGGCGGTGATTGCGGAGCTGTGCGAACTGGTGCCCGGACCGGTGTTTTATCAGTTGAGCGGCAGGAGCCGGCAGGAGCGGGCACAGGAGGCAGTAAGGTTTCACCGGATTGCGCCGGACAAGGTGGTGCTGAAGGTGCCGATGAGCACCGAAAATATGGCGCTGGTTGCCGAACTGAGTCCGGATATTCCCTGTGCGGCAACCGCGGTGTTCAGCGCCTATCAGACGGTTCTGGCGATTGAAGCCGGCTGCGGTTATGTGATTCCCTATGTGAACCGGGCAACCCGGCTTCTGGGTGACGGGCTGAAACTGGTCCGGGAGATGCTAGCGGTAATTCAGGTGAGCGGCAAGCCAGTGGAGATTGTGGCGGCAAGTATCAAGTCGCCGGCAGAGGCCGCGGGTGCACTGCTTGCCGGTGCGCACCATCTGACCCTGCCGTTTGAGGTGCTGATGGGAATGGGTGAGCATCAGTTTTCCGCGGCGGCAATTGCCGAGTTTGAGCGGTTTCGGAGGCAGAAATAATTTGACCGGCACTGGCAGCAGGCGATACTGACTTATGAAATTTCAGCTTTTTCCCGGGATTGTCGGGGTGGTGCTGGGACTGGTGGTCACCTTTTTTGGTTACCGGCTGCTGAAGTTCACGCTGGTGGTTGCTGGTTTTGCACTCGGTGCCTATCTGGGTGGTCTGGTGGCAAGCCGCGCCGGTGCGGGCAACTGGTTGATAATCGCTGCCGGGGTGGTTCTGGGAGTTGTTGCCGGACTGGTGACGGTCTGGCTTTTCAAGTTGAGTGTGTTTCTTCTGGGCGCGGTTGCGGGCGCGCTGATTGCGCTGGTGTTTGCCGGCAGTGCGGCCGGCACGCAGTTGCTGGTGCTGGCTGTGGGTGCGCTGGCAGGTGGGATTGCTGCCCTGGTGATTCAGCGGCCGGTGCTTTCACTGCTGACCGCATTTGTCGGCGCCTGGTGGCTGGTTGCTGGTCTTTTCAGTATTTTCGGGATAAGCCGGCTCCGTCTTGGGAACGGGGCAGAGATGCCGGTGATGGCGCTTTTGTGGCTGGGGTTGGGAGGAGCCGGGTTTCTGGTTCAGCTCGTTTTGACCGGCAGGAAAGGGGAGCAGCGGAGGTGAGGATGGAGGAGGAAGTTTTTCAGGAGACCGGACGGGTGGTGCGGGTGGATGGCAGGCGTGCCGAGGTGGCGGTGGTGCCGGGCGGTGGCTGTGAGCACTGCGGTGCTGCCTGTCTGTGTAACTGGACCGGGAATAGGGAAAGGGTGGTAATTGCGGACAACGAGGCAGGTGCGGTTTCAGGGCAGATGGTGGTCATCAGCCGGAGCAGGAGGAAAAGCGTCCTTTCTGCCCTGCTGATTTTTGGCCTGCCCGCGGCATTGATGTGCCTCGGGGTGGTGCTCGGTTCGCTGCTGCTGAATGAGGTTATGGCGGTGGTGCTTGCCGGTGCTGGACTGCTTGCCGGGGTGGGGCTGGTGTGGATTATTGACCGGCGCCGCGGTGCCGACCTGCCGGTGATTGTCAGGATACTAAGCATAACCGACCAAGGAGGTAATAATGATAGCAAGGTTGGCAATTCTAATAACGATGCTCGGGGTGGCGATGGCCGGAGCTGAGAATCGGCCGCAGTTTAACAATCCGGAGCATGCGGATATGAGTTTCTGGCAGGAGGTCAGGTTTGTGCCCGACCCGAACGATTCCACCGGTAAAAAGGGCACCTGGCAGGGGTGGTTTCATCAGGATAATGTGGATGTGAGCAGGCGGGCACAGGGGATTATCCGGGCACGGGTGGAGGGCAAGTGGCAGGAGTTTCGGGTGGTGGAACTGCCGCCCGATTTTCTCAAATGGAACTTTGACCGCCGGCTTGCTCAGCTGGCAAACATCCGGGAGCTATTGAAAGGTCCGGGTGGTGGAATGCCGGAGATCGCCGGTCCGCATAACGGAATTGTTGCCAGCCATGGCTGCCGTCGGGCCGACAGCTATTTTACGATTAACAATGCGGTCAAGGGGATGGGCTGGCTGCCAAAGCCGGAGAAACTGCCGGAGATGATTCAGCTGCTGAAAAGCACCTGGAATGACTCAACCGCCCGGAAGTTGAGTATCCTGGAAAGTCTTTATCAGCACGGGGCGGAGATTTTTGACCTGACGAAGCAGAGTTCGCTTGAACTTTATTCCCAGCCCGATTTTGAGACCCACACCTTTCTCAATCAGATGACCGACCCCGGGGTGGCGATTGTGTTTCTGGATTTGCCGAAGTCTTATGAACTGCGGGCGATTGCTCAGCTGCTTCATCCGGATGACCCAAAACTGACCGATTATGAGCGGCAGGCGGTGGAATACATCAATCTGGTGCATGACTATTTTCACGGCGAGTCGCCCCGTAAGTCAATTGGTGTGATCTATCACATTGTTCAGGTGTTTGACAATTCGCCAGGACGCTGGCGCGGACAGCGGGTGGTGCCCCCGAAGGAGCGGTGAACTAATGAGCCGAGTTTGACCGCGGGTAAAAGGTCAATATCCTGATAACGATGGCACCGGGCAAGGGTTTACAGGTTGCACTGCCGGGTTTACCGGTCTCGGATGAGGAGCTGGTTCGCCGGGTGCAGCAGGGCAATATGGCGGCGTTTGAGGAGCTGGTCCGGCGATACGAGCGCAAGGTTTACAACATCACTTACCGGTTGCTCGGCAATGAGCAGGACGCAACCGAGGCGCTGCAGGACACATTTCTGCGGGCATACCGGTTTATCCCGAAGTTCGCCTTTAGGTCCAGTTTTTACACCTGGCTCTACCGGATTGCCACCAATGTGAGTCTGACCCGGCTACGCCGGCGGAAGAATGTGGAGGTGGTGTCGCTGGATGCACCGGTGCCCGAGACTGATGATTTGAAGTTTGACCTGCCGGACACCGGTCAGACGCCGGAGGAGGTTTTTGCCCAGAAGCGGCTGCGGGAAAGGCTGGATCAGGCGGTGCGGGAGTTGCCGGAAAATTACCGGCAGGTGGTGGTGCTGCGGGACCTGGAGGGTTTGAGCAATGAGGAGGTCAGCCGGATTCTGAAGCTCTCAGTGCCTGCAGTCAAGTCCAGGCTGCACCGGGCACGACTGGCACTGCGGGAAAAACTTGCCGGTTATATCTGAGGGAAATGGGTTTTTCAGGAGGCAAAATGAGCGGTAAGAGGGGGAAGGAGAAAGGGCAGTCAGCCGGGCAGTTTGCAGCGGAGGCGTTCGGGCATCAGTTTACTGAACCCGGCTGCGATTGCGTGGAACTTAGAGAGCTGGCATTGCTTTTTGTTGATGGGGAATTGGAACCAGAAGCCCGGCGCCGGGTGCTGATTCATATTCAGGAATGCCGCAATTGTGCCCGGCTAGTTCGGAGCCTGAAGCGGACGGTCCATTTCTGCCATCTGGAGACCGACTGGGTAGTGCCGGAACAGGCGCACCGCCGGCTCTGGGAACGGCTGGAAATGATTGTCAGTAAGCAGGGATTCAGGAGAAAACGGACCGGGAAATAAGGGATAAGGCATTTTCGGGGTGCAGGAGCCGATGCGGGTTGTTTGTGCTCTGTCAGGCGGGGTTGATTCCGCGGTTGCCGCGGCGCTGCTGAAGCAGCAGGGTTATGAGGTAATCGGGGTTCATTTACGGCTGTTTGAGCAGGGTTCACTGTGCTGTGGCAGTGCGGGTTATGAAAGTGCGCGCCGGCTGGCAGGGCAACTGGGGATCCCGTTTTATGTGATGAATCTGCAGGCGGAGTTTGAGCAACTGGTGATTAATGACTTCTGTGCCGAATACCGGCAGGGCAGAACTCCCAACCCCTGTATCCGGTGCAACCGGTTGATCAAATTCGGGCTGCTGCGCCAGCGGGCAGTGGCACTGGGAGCAGAATTTATCGCCACCGGTCATTACGCCCGGATTGTGAAGGACCAGAGCGGCAGGTTTCATCTGTATCGGGGCGTTGACCCGGGAAAGGAGCAGTCCTATTTTCTCTATCACACAAGTCAGGAGCAGCTTGCGGGTTTACTGTTGCCGGTCGGAGCGATGACCAAGGGGCAGGTGCGGATGCGGGCAAGGGAACTGGGACTGCCAAATGCGGAACGGCCGGAGAGCCAGGAAATCTGTTTTATCCCGGATAATGATTATGCCCGGTTTCTGAAAAAACGGCACCCGGAATTTTTTCAGGCCGGTCCGGTTTATGACCTTTCCGGCCGGAGGCTCGGCACCCATTCCGGGATTGTCAATTTTACCATTGGCCAGCGCAAGGGTCTGGGGCTGGCGCTGGGTGAGCGACGGTATGTGGTAAGGATTGACCCCGGGGAGAATGCGGTTTATCTGGGCACAGAAAATGATGCTTATCAGCGCCGGGTCTGGGCAGGAGCGGTGCACTGGATTGGGCCGGCGCCGGCTGGTCCGGTCCGGGTCTGGGCAAAGGTGCGGTATCAGAGTCCAGGAGGGAAGGCGGTGGTTAATCCTTTACCCGATTTTCGGGTTTATATAGAATTTGACGAGCCGCAATGGGCACCAACACCGGGTCAGGCGGTGGTTCTCTATGATGGTGATGAGGTGCTGGGCGGCGGGACGATTGAGGCGAGTCAACCGTAAGCAGGAGGTGTTATGACGATTTTAATCGCCCTGTGGTTCGGGATGACGGTCTCCTCCCGGATTGACACAGTGATTGTCTATCCCAATCAGGTGATTGTGCAGCGCAGCGCCAGGGTAAATATCACCGGCACCACCGAACTGGTCTTTTCCGGACTACCGGGGGGACTGGTTGACAATTCGGTGCGGGTGCGGGCACCGGGTTTGAAAATCGGTGATGTTCAGGTGAAGCGGGGCTATCTTGCGGAGCCGACGCCGGAGGTGCAGCGCCTGGAGCGCCGGGTGCAGACGCTGGAGGACAGTGTGAAAATGCTGGAGGATGAGGGGACGGTGCTGAAGGCAAAGGAGGAGTTTCTGAACTCAATTAAACTCGGTGCCCCGGAAATAATCTCCCGGGAACTGCAGGCGGGAAAGGTGGCACCGGAGTCCTGGCGCGGGGCGCTGGGTTTCGTTGCCGAGGAACTGAGCCGGGTGAAGGCACGGCAGCTGGTGCTGGCACGGGAGGTTGAGGCGGTGCGAAAACGGCTGGATGGGGCACGGCAGGAGCTGAATGCGGCCCGGGCACTGGTGGAAAATCGCAAGGAGCTGCGCTTGACAGTTGAAGGCGAGCCGGGCACATTTGGGATTGCCTTTTCCTATGCGGTGCCGCGGTCCGCAGAATGGCAGCCCTGTTATGAGTTGCGTGCCGACCCGGGAAAGAAAAAGGTGGATGTCAGTTACTATGCCCGGCTGAGCCAGCGCACCGGTGAGGACTGGGAGGATGTTCGGGTAATCCTTTCTACTGTTAGACCATCAGCGGCAATTACACCCCCTGAACCCGAGCCGTGGACGCTGTATCTGGATGAAGAGAGTTTTCGGGCAAAGGTACTGCCGGCACCAGGCGGGGTGATGGCCGAGATGCGGAATGAGGCTGAGGCGGCAGCGCCGCCGGTGGCGGAGGAAATTACACCGGTTGAGACCGGGGTTTCACTTCAGTATGCAATTCCAGGACGGGTGAGTCTGAAGTCCGGAGAGGGTGCCCGCAAGTTGAGTCTGACCCAGCTTTCTTTTCCGGCGGAGTTTGAGTTCTATACCCTGCCCCGGTTAGAGGAAAAGGCTTTTCTTACCGGCACGCTGGTCAATGGCAGTCAGTTTGTGCTTCTGGCCGGGGAGGGTAACACCTATGTGAATGATGAGTTCACCGGCACAATCCAGCTGCCGGGATTGGCACCGCAAGAGTCGGTGCGACTGGGGTTCGGGGTGGATGAGCGGGTGAAGGTCCGCCGGCAACTGGTTCGGACCTTTAAGTCCCGGACCGGGATCACCGGCAGAACCGAGCGGGTTCAGTTTGTGTACCGGACCACGGTTGAAAACTTCCATTCGGCACCGGTGCGGATAAAGGTTATTGAGCAGGTACCGGTTTCCGGGCAGAAGGAAATAAAGGTTACAGTCAGAAAAATTGAGCCGAAGCCGGTTGCGCAGGATGAGACGATGGGCACCTTTACCTATGAGCTGGAGTTGAAGTCCGGGGAACGGTTTGAGATTGAGCTTGACTATTTTGTTGAATATCCGGCCGGGAAAAGGGTGCGCGGACTTTTCTGAGGGTGGTTACCGTTATCGGTGCCGGACTTGCGGGTTGTGAAGCGGCACTGCAGTGCGCCCGGCTGGGGGTTGGGGTCCGGTTATATGAGATGCGTCCCGGCAGGATGACCCCGGCGCATCAGACCGGTGCGGTGGCGGAGCTGGTATGCTCCAATTCGCTGAAATCGGAGGAGGTGGAGAATGCCCACGGTCTGCTGAAGGCGGAGTTGAAGGTCCTGGGCTGTTCGCTGCTAAGGTGCGCAGAACGGGCACGGGTACCAGGTGGCAAGGCGCTGGTGGTGGAGCGGAGGCTGTTTTCGGAACTGGTGGCGGAGGAGCTGAACCGGGCGGGTGTGGAGTTGGTGCGGGAGGAGCTTACCCGGATTCCGGAAGGAATTACCATTGTTGCCACCGGTCCGTTGACTTCCGAGCGGATGGCCGAGGCTTTAATTAGCCTGGTCGGTGCCCGGCGGCTTTATTTTTATGATGCGATTGCGCCGATTGTTGCTGGTGATTCACTGAACCGGGAGAAGATATTTTTCGGTTCGCGCTACGGCAAAGGTGACGACTATCTCAACTGTCCGTTAACCGAGGAAGAGTATGACCGGCTGGTGACGGAACTGGTGCGGGCTGAGGTTTATCCCGGGCATGAGTTTGAGCAGATTCCCTTTTTTGAAGGCTGTCTGCCGGTGGAGGAGTTGGCGCGCCGGGAGCGCCGGGCACTGGCATTTGGACCGCTGAAGCCGGTGGGGCTCATTGACCCGCGCACCGGCAGGATGCCATTTGCCGTGGTCCAGCTGCGCCGGGAAAACCGGGAAGGGACGATGTTCAATCTGGTGGGATTTCAGACCCGGCTCAAGCGACAGGAGCAGGAGCGGGTTTTCCGGCTGATTCCCGGGCTGGAAAATGCCGAGTTTCTCCGCTATGGTAGCATTCACCGCAACACCTTTCTCAACAGTCCGGAAATTCTGCTGCCAACACTTCAGACCCGGGCGCGCAAAGACCTGTTGATTGCCGGTCAACTGTGCGGGGTTGAAGGTTATGTGGAGTCGATTGCCACCGGTCTGATTGCCGGTATCAATGCCGCCCGGCTTGCCCGGGATAAGGCGCCGGTTACCATGCCGGAGCAGACGGTCATTGGCGGGCTGCTGAAATACATCACCGAGCCCAACTCTAACTTTCAGCCGATGAATGCCAACTTCGGTCTTTTACCCTTGCCTGAGCGACCGCTCCGGGGATTGAGAAAAAGGCGCTTCCTTGCCCGGCGTTCGTTAACTGAGCTTAAACAGCACCTCAGTAATTTAGGATGGCCTGCCGAGTAAAATATTGGCGATGGCGAAGTAGATGGCGGTGCCGAAGATATCGGCGAGGGTGGTAATTAACGGTGTGCTTGCTGCCGCCGGGTCTTTTTTCAGTTTGGTAAAGATAAAGGGCAGACTGACGCCAACCAGACTGCCGACAATCACATTGACAATCATCGCCAGCACGACAATCGGGGCGATGCGGATGCCGCCCCGGATCAAGCCCATAATTGAGATGCCCAGTCCCATGGTCAAACCCAGTCCGGCGGCGACCAGAATCTCCCGACCCAGGAGGTAAATCCAGTCCTTCAATTTGACAGTGCCGAGCGCCAGCGCCCGGATGACCAGGGTGGCGGACTGGGAGCCGGCATTGCCGGCGGTGTCGACGAGCACGGGCAGAAAGGTTACCAGTACCACATATTTTGCCAGCATTTCTGAAAAGCCCTGAATGATGCCGCCGGTAATGAGGTCCATTATCAGCAGGGCAAGGAGCCAGAGCACCCGGCTGCGATACATCAGCCGCAGTGGCACTTCGCGCAGTCGGGTGATGAAGGTCAGGTCAATCCTGCCGGGATGAATACCGGAAATCTTGGTGATGTCCTCGGTCTGTTCTTCGCGGACAACATCCAGGATGTCGTCAATCGTGACGATGCCGAGCAGGACGCCTTCGCTGTTGACCACGGGCAGGGCAAGCAGGTCATAGCGCTGCATAATCCGTGCCGCTTCCTCCTGGTCAAGTGTGGCTTCCGCCGAGATCACCTGGTTGTCCATCAGGCTTTCAATCTTTTCATCCAGTCCGGCGAGAATCAGTTTGCGCAGCGGGATGTCATCAAGCAGCCGGTTGCCCTCATCAACCACATAGACGGTGTTGATGGTTTCGGCGTCAATGCCTTTTTTCCGGATGTGTTCCAGTGCCTGGCGCACAGTCCAATGGGAGCGGATTGAGATGTAGTCCGGGGTCAGCAGCCGGCCGACACTGTTTTCTGGAAAACCGAGGCTTAAAAGAGTTTCACGGCGGTCTTCTGGTGAGAGCAGGTTGAGCGCCCGCTGAATCAGTGCCGGCGGCAGGTCTTCAAACAGCTCGGTCCGGTCATCGGGTGCCAGTTCGGCCATCAGTGATTTCACCTGTTCATCGGTGAGGTTGCGAATCAAAAGCAGTTGGGTATCCGGTGAAAGTTCGGCAAACACTTCGGATTGCAAACTTTTGGGCAGGAGCCGGAAGAGGATGACCACATCCGGTGCCCGGAGGCTTGCCAGCAGGTCGGCTACATCCGGCGCTGGCCAGAGGGAAAGGACATCCTTAAGCGCATGCCAGTCCCGGTGCCGGATGAGTTCCATTATCTCCGGCTCAAGGAGCTGTTTAAGGATGTTCGCCCGCTTTCTTTCCGGCATAAGCGGTATCTTAACCGATTATCAGGTAGTTGCAAGTTTGAACCGGCAGCCGGTGTTTTTCTTGACAGCCGGGATAAATTCTGGAAAATATTGGCGATGGGAAAGGTCAGCCTGCTCATCTTCGGTGCCGTCGTTTTTCTTTTCTGCCCCGGTAAAAACAAAACCGCTGCGCCGGTGATGCCGCCGGAAAGTTCAAAGCCCGAGAGTGTAATTGGGGTGCCGGCAAAAAATTCCGAACCCAAGACATCGGTGCCGGTGGTTTCGTTCAGCCGGGATGTGCTGCCGGTGCTGCGCGCACTGGCAGGTGACTGTCATACCGCCGACAATCTGGCGGGCAATTATGCGCTTGACTCATACGAGGCGATAATGGCGGGTGGCAGCGACTCGGTGCCGAATGTGATCCCGGGCAAACCGGATTCCAGTCTACTTTACATCTATCTATTGAAGGGGCATCCGTTCGGCAAGAAGCCGGCGCCGGAGCAACTGGCGGTAATCCGGAACTGGATTCTCCAGGGGGCAAAGAATAATTAACGGGACGGAAATGGAAGCAACGGTGCGCTGGACCGCGGGGATGCAGTTTGTCGGGGTTTCCGGTTCGGGCCATGCACTGGTGATGGATACCAGTGCTGAGCATGGTGGTAGCGACACCGCCCCGACGCCGATGGAACTGCTCCTTGTTGCCCTTGCCGGCTGCACCGGTATGGATGTGGTTTCCCTTTTGAAGAAGATGCGGGTGAATTTTCAGACCCTGGAAATCAGAATCCAGGGGGAGCGCCGCACCGAGCACCCGAGGATATTTACCGGGATAGAACTGGAGTATCTGGTCTATGGCACCGGAATTGACCAAGATGCGGTGCGGCGGGCGGTTGAACTCTCAATGGAAAAATACTGTTCAGTGAGTGCGATGGTCAAGCCGGCCTGTCCGGTGAAATGGACCTACCGGGTCGTCCAACCGGAGACACAAGCCAATGCTTGACACCAGACCGGCAGGCAATAGAATAAAACAAAAAGGAGGACTGCTTTGCGTCAAACCATTTTTGTGCTCTTTGTCGGGCTGCTGACAATTGTGCTGATGCCGGCATGTCAGCGGGAAAATGCCCTACGCGTGGTTTCGGTGCAATCGCCCTATTATTCCGACCTGGTGGACCATGGGATTGTGCGCGACGAGGAGGGGATTGCAGAGGAAATTGAAGTTACACCGGTTGATTCCGTGACCGTGGGTTTTCAATATGTGGAGATTGGACCCGGACTGCCGACCTGGACCCCCTATCAGGCACACATTGAAAAGGCAGCGATTTCATTCCGGCGGATTGGCGGTGATGAACTGTCCGAGCCGCTGCCGAATATTACAGTGCCGTGCAAGGTTGTGGTGCAGGCGGACCCGACCGGCAAGAAGACGGTGAAGGGTGTATTTGAGCTTTTCTCCGCCTGGTATAAGGAGGAATATCTTGCCGGTTACGATTATCTGATGCTGGAGGTGACCGTGAAGTTCTCGGGCTATGACGATGCGACTGGCAAGCCGATTGAGGCTCAGACCAGGATGGAGGTCTCGGTCTCGGACTTCTACGACGACCCGACGCGAATCGGACAGTAAGTTCAGCGCGCAGGAGATAGAACCATTTTGAATTAAAGAGGAGGTGTTATGCGCAGTTATATTGCGATACTGACATTGCTGGTCGCCATTCCGGTTCTTGCCTATACCGGGTTGGGCGGCGGCAGGGGGCTTTTCCGGGTTCAGGATGCTCAGACCGAAGAGGCCGGGCTGAATGCCGCCCTGCATCTGATTGTTAGAAATCCAGTCTATCAAGACAGTGCCGGGGTAGAAAAAAAGGGTTATATCGGCGACCTGCTGGCACCAACCCTGCACTATACCCCGATTTCATTCCGTTATCTGGGTGCGGAGATTTTTGCCACCTGGGGTGGTATTTTCCAGTATGCACCGGGAATCAGGGACCGGGTTTATGACCTCGGACTGCACGACCTGAAGGCTGGAGCCAAACTTTCCTTTCCCTATCTGCCAGTGCTGAAACTCGGTGCCCGGGCATCATATACCTTCCTGTTCCGGGACCAGACCAGGAACTGGGTTGATATGGCCGCGGTTCCGGTTGACACCCTTTCCTGGGCAGGGCTGGCAACGCTGCGCTTCCAGGACCTGGTTTCATCGCTGCCCAATCTGCACCTCAATTATGGCAAAGCCGGCCAGTGGACCAACTACGGTGCGGGACTGGAACTGGCAGCTGAAGGGCTGGCAATTTTTGCCGAACTTACCTCCCGGCAGGGACCGAATTCCAGCGGCATCTTTGACACCGATCGCGGTCAGGTGCGGTTGACCCCCGGGGTCAACTTTGGCAGCCCGCGCGGCCTGGCGCTGTCGCTCGGTTACACCTTCAGTTTGACTGCCGGGGTGCCGAATGAACTGATTCTCGGGTTGAACATCGCCACGCCCTTCTTCCGCAAGCCGCCGGTGGTGCTCGGTGAACTTTCAGGCAAAATCGTTGATGCCTCAAAAAGGACACCGGTCAGTGCGCTGGTTGAGTTCCCGGACAATCCGAAACTGAAACCGCTGTATGTGGATGAGAGCGGGCTGTTGATGGTGAAGAAACTGCCGGTCGGCGTGCTCAGGGTCAGGGTGAGCGCGGCGGGGTATCGGTCGCTTGAGACCTTTGTTAATATTGAGGAAAAGGCAAAGGAGCCGGTGCTGTTTGAACTTTATCCGCTGGTCACCTACGGCACCCTTGCCGGCACACTCATCGATGCGAAAACGGGCAAGCCGGTTGCCGGCACGGTCAGTTTCAGCGAACCCGGAATTGAACCGCTCAAGGCGGACCCGAATACCGGTGCGTTCCGCCGGGACAACATACCGGTCGGCACCTATACCATCACCGCCAGTGCCGAAGGCTATTTCTCATCCACGGTGACCATTCAGATTAAGGAAAACCAGATTACCAGTCAGCAGTTTCTCCTCAACCCACTGAAGGTCAGGTCGGTCGTCACCGGCACGGTAACCGACCGCGGGACCGGAGCCGCGCTTGCTGCCCGAATCACGGTCAAGGATGCCCAGACCGGCAGCCTGTTTACGGAAGTGAACAACGACCCGGGGACCGGCGTTTATGTGGTTGAGGCACCGGTCGGTACCTATTCGGTTACCGCCCATGCCGAAGGTTACATTGACCAGTCGGCGGCGGTGGTGCTCCAGGAGGGTATACCGGCGACGCACAACTTTGCGCTCGTCAAGGTAGGGACGACGGTTACGCTCAAGGGTATCTACTTTGATTTCAACAAGGCGACCATCAAGTTCCCGGAGTCGCAGGAGGCGTTGCAGGCGGCGTATCAGATTCTCAAGGACAACCCGACCATCAAAGTGGAGATACAGGGGCACACCGATAACATCGGTTCTGAGGAGTACAACCAGCGGCTCTCGGAACAGCGGGCCTGGGCGGTGGTAAATTACCTGGTACAGCAGATGGGTGTTGATGCCTCACGACTGATTGCCCGGGGTTATGGTGAGAGTATGCCCAAGGCATCAAACGACACACCAGAGGGCCGGGCGCTCAACCGCCGGGTGGAGTTCGTGGTGATTGGTGAAATCGGCAAATAGTTCGGGGGAGGAGGTAAGTTGGAAGCGGGGATGACGGTTGCAGTTTCTGATGACCGGATTAAGGCAAACATCCGGGGAATGAAAGGCTGGTTGAAACTGTTAGGCATCGTTCAGATTGTTGCCGGCATTCTGCAGGCACTGACCCTGTTCGGTATTCTCTGGGCATGGCTGCCGATCTGGATGGGGATAATTCTCAACGGTGCGGCAAACAGGGTAACTGATTATACGGAAAAAGGGGACGAGCAGGCACTGGCAGAGTTCACCGGCAAACTGAAGCTGTATTTCACCATCAACGGGATAATGATGATTATCTCGCTGGTGGCGGTGGCGATTTCACTGATGGTGCTGGGTGTGCTGGCAATTCTCGGCGTCATCAGCCTGCCCAGCCTGCTGGAGTCGTTAAACAAATAAGGGATAACCGCGGGATTACGCTGACCGGTAACGCTCGAGCCAGCGTGCCACCGTCTGGTGCCAGGAGTGGCTTTCATCACCGATGACGGTGCCGTCCCAGCGGGCAAGCACCCGGTTGCCATCAAGCGCCACCACCAGTGGCGGGCTATCGGTCCAGTCGTAATAGGCAAATGCGGCGAGGTCCTCAGCCCGGGCGTTCGGACCGTCAACATAACGCACCTGACAGGGGACACCCAGCCGGGAAAGCACCTGCTCTGCCTTAATGCAGAGTTTACAGCCTTCACGGGCAAAGATATGAAACTCCATATTACCTCCCTTCATCAGCAGACAGTTATCAAAGTTAAAGTTTCAGAACCACAAGTCAAGCACCGCAAAAGCACCGGCAGCACAAACGCTGAGTTACCACGCCGGAACGGTCAGGGCCGGATATCGTAAACCGCACCGAGGTTGTTGCGGGCGACGCCGCGCAGGGTGAACTTCAAACCGCCGGCGATGAAATGCTCGGGTTCATCCATCAGCGAGAAAAGCTTCAGATGTTCGCGCTGGTCGTTAAAGAGCCAGAGTGCCAGCGCGGGGGTGTAATCCGCAATCGTCCGGCGCTGCTGGAATATCTCCCGCGAGACGGTGCGGTAATCGGTGATTTTGGCGCTGAAGCCGGTAGTGTCAACGGGCAGTGGCAGGTCAGCAAACGGGACGAGGATGGTCTTATACCCGGCAACCAGGGCGGAATCGGTCAGGATGGCGGACAGTTGAATCAGGGTCTGATGAATCAGTGAGTTTTCATACTTCAGGTCTTTCAGTTCAATCAATGTATCGGCACGGGCGTAATAGTAGCGCCGGTCCGGATAGGCAAGCGTCAGCACCGGATTCATAAACCCGAGGTCCCGGCAGTAGACCACCGGACCGTCAAGGGTCAGGCGGTTAAAAGAAAAGCCATTCCCGAAATGGTCACAGAAGACCAGGGCATTCTTCAAACCGGCCCTTTTTACTGTGCGATGGACAATTGCGCTCACCCCGCCATAGGTGTGATAGGTGCGCTCAAGCGGGGGCAGGGCAATTCCGGCAAAAAACAGCAGTGCCGGAACCAGCGCCCGGGCATAAAATCGGGAGACTGCGTTCTGGTCCACCGCCAGCCAGCAGGTCCGTTTGAGCAGTTCGGGCAGTAGCCGGACGCCGCGGGCAGACAAAAGCAAGAGGGCGGCAGCGGATTCATAAAGGAATCTGGGTCCGAAGCACAGGTTGTGAAACCAGTAAAAGAAATAGGCACTGAGCAGGGATAAAAAACAGAAAAAAAGCAGCCAGTCATTGCGGTTTTTAGTACCGAGGGCAAAGGGAATCAGCGGCAAAACCAGTGCCGGAAACGGCAGTTCAAACAGAAACTTATTCAACAGGTTCAGATTGTTGCCGGTGTTCAGCAGCCCCTGATAAGGGGTGTGCGGTGGACCCCAGCCCGAATGGCCAAAACCAACCTCATGGCCTGGACCCCATTTGACCACATAGCCGAACAGGGTCGGACTGCCGTTGGCAATCCAGTTGTAAACAAACACTAAACTGGTGACCAGCAGGGTAGAGAGTAAAAGCAGCAAAAGCCGAAGTAGCAGGCGCCGGGGTGAACGGAAAAACATTATCAGACTGTAAACCGCAAACGGAGCGCCGATTGCCAGTGCGGTATAGGGCCGGATATTGGCAACCAGACCCAGACTGATGCCGGCAAGCACCGGACTGGCAAGCGGGCGTTGCTGGCTGATGGTGCGGAAAAAGAACAAAAGAAACAGGCTGGCAAAAAGCAAAGCCGAGGCGTGGTTCATAAACTCGGAGGACATATTGAAGATAAAAGGGGAAAGGGCGGCAAAGATGGTTGCCAGCCTGCCGGTCCGCTCATCGTACAGTTCCCGGCCGAGCCGATAAATCACCGGCAGGGTCAGGGTGCCGCAGAGCGGATTGACCAGCCAGGGTGCCTTCACAAACTCAAACAGCATCAAGAGGAACGAATGGAGCCAGGGATACTGGGAATACCACCGGCCATTGTTAATGATATGGGTGTAGTCAAAGAAGTCCGGAAAACGGGGGGAAGGCAGGTGAATTCTGCCCGAGGCAAAAATCCGTGCCTGAAACAGTTGGGAGATTGAGTCCTGAATATGGGGCAGATGCTCAAACACCAGTAAAGAGATGAGGTTGGTAAGGACAAAGAAAAATCCGCACACCAGCAGCAGAAACCGGTCGGGTGGAATACTCGTCAGCCAGTTATACAGCCTGACCCCGGGCCGGTCAGCAAACCGGAGCGCGGGATAAAGGGAAAACAAAAGCAGGACATAGCCGGCGAAGGCAAGCGAAAGGTAAAGCATCAACTGGGCACCGGTCTCGTGCTGCTTGGCAGTCAGAAAATCCCAGGGATAAAGGCTGAAAACCAATAGTCCGAGCGTAAGCAAGAATGGCAGCGCAGTGCGGAAACTGCGGAACGGTGCAAAGAGTGCCCGGCGGAAAACCGGGAAAAACAAGCCAACCGTTAGCAGCAGACCGGCAAGACCCAAAAGCAGCCAGCTAACCGGGAAATAAAACGCCTCGTCCGGCTTCATCCCGGGCAGGCGAAAGAAAACGCTCGGCAGACCGGTCAACTGCCAGTGGTCGCCATAAAGCCAGCTCCTGCCGGTGTAATTATTCAATCCGGCAAGAAACAGCAAGCCACTGCCCAGAATCCCGCTCAAAAACCGCAAAGTCAGGGTCAACCCCGGCGGGCTGGTTCCGGGCATTGGTTCCTGCAGTTTATTTCCCTGGCGTGCGATAGAAAATTATAATCAGGACCGGATTGAGTTCAAATCTAAGAAAGTCTAACCAATTAAGCGTCCAGTCTGCGGGGGTTCGGTCCGCTTAAAGGTTGAAATCAGGTCGCGGAGGGTCTGAAAGCCATATAATTCTTTATTGAATTTCCCTTAACTTCCTTAAATGTTTCGTCTAAACTTGATTGGTTTATTTTATTTCTTAATTAATTACTTGTCTAATCGAGTTGGTCCCTTCACTTTTCCACCCACTAAAAGGGCTCCCCAGATAGCTGTCGGGGTGCACTGGTAATAATCGTTGCGCGCTCGGATTCCCTGGTTGATTCTTTTAAAATTTTTATCAATTTTGATGACAATAATCTCCTTATCAGGGTATTGCTTTGAAATCGGTTTGACCAGAGGGAGGATTCTATTTTCAAGGTCAATTGGCTGGACTTGCCTTATTTTGCCCCTCCCCGAAGGTGCGATGGGATAAACTAGGAGAATCGCAAATTGCAATGATGTATACTCATTTGCACCAAAGAAGCCTCTAATCTTTTCCGCACACCAGTTCAACTTTTCCTCAATCGCGCCCTCCACCTCTAGGATGCCAACGGCACTATCGTTCTGCCCGAGGAGAGCATCACAATTACCGCGACCTCTGCCCTGCGGCACATGTCCAAAACTTGGTCCGCCATCAAGCGCAAAATTCTTCTCTGGACATTGTTTTATCCACCAATCGACGATGAGACCTATTAAGGTTGAGTGAGCATTGCCATATGTTCGAAGTGCCGTTTTCCATCGAACCCCACGGAGAGCATTAAGGAATTCTGGCTTTGTGTATTTATTTTCCATTTTATTCTCCTTTCTTTAATTTATTAGTTTCGGTTTTTCACGGACACAATTAACCTTAATGATATAATTGCGGGTTGTCAAA
>JBAMLV010000010.1:19858-39671 GCA_039793395.1 bacterium
TTTCGGTTTTTCACGGACACAATTAACCTTAATGATATAATTGCGGGTTGTCAAATTGTGCCGATGGTTGTCTATAATGGTGTTTGCTGATAACTTGTTTAATTTTAAATCAGTTGGCAGTTTTTTTGCCCTGGTTGTCGGGGTGTGAGGGGACGGTTGGGGGGATGGTGGGCTTCAGTGCCCGGGGGTTGCTGGCGAGGAGGGTTTTGTCATTGGTTTTTGGCAGGGTTTGCGGAGGGGTTTTGTCCGGGGTCAGGAGGGTGGTGGTGGCAGATGCCGGGGTCGGGGTGGTGGGGTCGGTGCTGGAGTTTGTAGTAATGATGGTTTGCGGGGTTTTGGGGATGGTTCGGGGCAGAGCTGGAGCGGGTTTTCAGGTGGTGGGGGAATGGGGTTTTTCGGTGATGACTTCAATGCGGAATTGCCAGCCATAGGGCTGATAGCCAACCGCCCGGGCGCAGGCGATTGATGCCGGGTTGCGGTCAGAGGTGATGTAGAGGGGGATTCTGCCGGTGTTCAGGACCGCGCGGGTGGCATAGGAGAGGGCGGTTTTGCCATAGCCTTCGCGCCGTTTTGCTGGTACGGTGCCGGGGACGCACATTTCAGCGATGCGGTCGGCAAGGTGGGGGACTTCCCAGGTGCCGGCAACCGAGACCGGATTTTCGTTTTCAAAGGCAGCAAAGCAGGTGCCTTCCTGGATGCTTTTGTCAAGGTAGGGTCCGTAGAGTCCGGCAGCGGTGAGGAGCGGGCGGTCTGCCGGGGTAATCTGGCGGCAGGGGTGGAGGTCAAGGAGGTGGAAGGTGGCGGTGCTGGCAAAGAGGATTGGACCGGAGACCGCAGCCAGTCGGGTTTTGGGTCCGAGCGCGCGGGCAACGGTGTCAATGAGTGCTTTCTGGCCTGCGGGGTCGCGGAAGGCGCCGAGCCAGAGTCGGCTGGTCTGGCGCCGGACCGCAGTTTCCAGCGCTGGCCGGACCGAGATGACGCAGCGGTTGCCGGTGGCGATGAGCCAGAGGGCAAAGGGGTTTTCGTAGTGGAGTTCGGGTAGTTCGCGGCGGTTTGCCGGAATGACCCAGGCATAGCCGGGCGCAACATTGGTGAGGTCGCATTCTAAATAGGTGGAAAAGAAGCGGTCCAGGGTAGCACGCAGGGTTTCAGGCATCAGCCGGGGTTATTCTTCCGGTTTTTTCCGGAAGAGGTCAAGGAAGCGGTCTTCGTAGAGGTGAAATAGTCCCCAGCGGTCCAGTTCCTCTTTGAGTTCTTTTGCCCGGGAGCGGTCGCGCTGCGCCTCTTCAAACAGTTGTTCAATGTGTGCCATCAGTTCGTGGGGTTCGGGCGCTTCCTGGGGTTCGGGTTTTTCACCGGCTTCGCCTTCTTCCGGTTCTGAGGGGCGGCGCAGGGCTTCCAGTGCGGCTGCCACCCGGCGTTCAAATTCGCCCATCATCCGGTCGGTTTCCTGGATGCGCTCGTCTAGTTCGGTATAGTCAATGGTGGTGTTGAGGATTTTGCAGAAGACCTCAATGATTGCTTTGGAGGCTTTGGGGTTGGGGGCTTCAATCGCATACTGGGGCATGGTGGCGAGGAAGCTGGCAGCGGGCAGGGCGCGGGATTTTGCCAGGCCGAGGAGTAAGCCGTTGAGCCCGGAGATTCTGCCTTCGCGGAGCGGTTCGATGCCGAGGTTGATGAAGCGCTGGCGCAGGGTGGCTTCGGTGGCGACGCCAAACACCTTTGCCGGCTGGCGATAACTCATTGCGGTGGCAAAGGCGGCACCGGTGAAGACGGTGCGGACACCGGCGGTCTGGGCGATGTCAAGGAGTTCACTGGCGATGCGGATGCCGGGTTCACCAGCAATCTGGGCTTCGCCTTCAAAAATTAGTAGCGGGGGTTCGGCAATGTAGTAAACGGTCTGGCGGGGTGGAGGCGGAATGGTGCCGATGCCGTCCTGGACCTCAATCGCATCCGGAAGGAAGTAGGGGGTGGCGTCAATTTCAGCATAGGGCTGGCCGTTGAGTTTCACCCGGAGGTAACTGGCAGCGAGGATGCCGACATGGCCCATCCCGGGCCAGCAGGCGATGAGGACCGGTGCCTTAACCCGTTGGTCAGTGTAGTAACGAACCGGCATAGTGATATATTTTAACAGGAAATTTGCTGGTTATCAATAGATTTTTGTGCCCGGGTTGCGGGTCAGATTTCAGTTTGAAGTGGGGCGGCGGATAAGGGCACGGAAGGCAGCGCTGACCTCCTGGAGTTTGAGCAGGCGGGCGGTGAGGTAATAGACCAGAATGCCGAGTGTGCCGGTGATGAGGAGTTCGGCAAATTCGGTCAGGAGGTGGTGGGCTGGAATCAGTGTTTCATAGAGCCGGACCAGGGCAAGGGTGAATAGCCCGGCAATGAGGGCGGCAAGTAGTGTCCGGGTAAAGACGCTAAAGAAGTGTGGGATGTGGAGCTGGGGCTGGTGCCGGGTCAGGAGCAGATAGAGCAGGGTGAAGTTTAAAAGCTGGGTCAGGGAGGCGGCAAGGGGAAAGGAGCGAAAGCCGATGACTCGCATCAGAATGAGGTTGATGCCAATGTTGACGCTGACCACCAGCAGGGCAATCAGTGCCGGGGTGCGGGTGTTGCCGAGGGCATAGAAGCCGGCAGCACAGTTGCGGACCGCAGCCGCGGGCCAGATACCGAGGGCATAAAGGGCAAGCGCCTGAGCGGTGTAAACGGTGTCAGCCGGGGTGAACCGGCCGTGCTGGTACAGGAAGCGGACAAGCGGAACCGCCAGGACCAGGAGCAGGACCGCAGCCGGCAGGGTGAGGACCGAGACCAGATTCAAGCCGTGCTGGAACTGGCGCCGGTCCAGGGTGGTGGTAGCGGTGTGGGAGAACTGGGCAAGGGCAACTGTGCCGATGGCAACGCCGAACAGGCCTGCGGGCAGGTGCTGGATGCGATAGGCATAGGTGACCCAGGTGACCGAGCCCGGGGGCAGGAAGGTAAGAAGAAAGGTGTTTAAGAGAAAGTTGACCTGCCAGGTTGCCAGGCCAAAGAGCATCGGGACCCAGCGCCGGAATACCTGGTGCAGTGCCGGGTCGCGGAGGTCAATTACCGGCTGGAATGAGTAGCCGAATGAACCGAGCCGGGGGAGTTGAATCAGGAACTGGAACAGGGCGCCGATGGTGACACCATAAGCCATTCCGAAAATCGGTTGAGTGCCGAGCCGGACCAGCAGGTTGTAGAGGGCAAGGGGCAAAAGTGCAGAGATGATGTTGAACGCTGCGGGTGCCACCGCGGGCACAAAGAAGCTGCCGCAGGCATTAAGGATGCCCATCGCCCAGGCAGCCAGGGCAACAAAGAGGAGGAATGGGAACATTATCCGGGTGAGGTGGATGGTGAGCGTAAGTTTTTCCGGGTCGGGGCGGAAACCCCAGGCAATCAGGCGGACCACCTGCGGGGCAAAGATGATGCCGAGTAGCACCAGCAGGGTGATGAGGATGAAAATGGTGTTGAATATATTGGCGGCAAAGCGCCAGGTGGTTTTTGGGTCGGTGGTGCGCCGGAGCTGGACAAAGGTGGGGACAAAGGCGGCAGAGAGGGCGCTTTCGGCAAGCAGGTCGCGGAAGAAGTTGGGGATGCGGAAGGCAACATTGAAGGCGTCGGTTACCAGTCCGGCACCGAAGAGGTAGGCAAAGACCGATTCCCGGATGACCCCGAACAGCCGGGAGATGAGTGTGCCGAGGGTGAAGCTGCCGACCCGGCGGGTGAAGCGTTCGGCACCGGTGTCCGGGAGTTCAGGCATATCCGAGTATAATCAGCCGATGGGCAGAATGCAAATGACGAAGCGGGCTGACCCGCAGCGGTTGCATTCCGGTGATAAGATATTAATATCGGAGCGATGAAAAAGGAAAAGCCAAGGGTGATTGACACCGGGCAGGGTCCAATTGAGCGGATACCGGTGAAGACCCGGGTGCTGAAGTTTGGGGATGACCTGCTAACTGAGGTGCGGCGTTATGCCGGTCCGGTGATTAAGCCCGGGGACATTTTGACGATTGCCGAGAGTCCGGTTGCCGCAGTTCAGGGCCGGGCAATTCCGGTGAGTGCAATCAAGCCCGGGTTCTGGGCAAATCTGCTCTGGCGGTTTGTCAAGAAGGTGCCGTATGGTATCGGGTTGCGCTCACCCTGGTCAATGCAGTGTGCGATTGATGAGGTCGGGCTGGCGCGGATTCTGCGGGCGGCGGTGGCTGGTTTCTGGGGCAAGGTGCGGGGCCGGAGTGGTGATTTTTACCGGGTGGCGGGTAAACAGGTGGCGATGATTGATGCCGCCCATACTTCCGGGGTGCCGGAGTTTTATGAGTGTGTGATTTTAGGACCGAAGGAGCCAGACCGGGTGGCAGAGGAGCTTGCCCGGGGACTCGGCTGTCCGGTGGCGGTTGTTGATGCCAATGACATCTTTGGCTGCACGGTGGTCGGTGCTTCAGCCAGAGTGGACATTGCGCTGGTTGAGGAGGCGATGCGGGACAATCCCGCAGGTCAGGGCAATGAACTGACTCCGATTGTCATCCTGCGCCCGCACTGATTGGGGGGCGATTTGACAGCCAGGGTTTTTATGGTATACTTTAATCGCCGGTTGATACGGGCTAAAACCGGTGAAGAGATCGTGCCCGAGATTATGCTTGTGGTCCGTTAGGGTCTGCGACTTTTGTGCGTAGCCTGTAACGCTTCCCAAGCGCAAACCTTACTGGAGGTAGGTAAATGGGTAAGCGCGTATTCGTGGGAAATCTCCCATTCAGCGCTACCGAAGACCGGCTGCGCGACCTTTTTGGTCAGCACGGCGAGGTTACTTCGGTTGAAATCATCAAGGACAAGTTCACCGAGCGTTCTCGGGGATTTGCCTTTGTGGAAATGGCTACCGATGAACAGGCAGCCGCGGCCATTGCCGCTCTGAATCAGACGGAACTGGATGGCCGGCAGCTGACGGTCAATGAGGCACGCGCCCGGACCGAGCGTCCACCGCGCGGTGGCTCAAGGTAGTTGAAACCGGCGGCAAAACCGCCGCATACAAAGGGCTCTGCCTTGACTGGGCAGAGCCCATTTTTATACTAACGCTATGCCGGGAAAGGAAGACCGCGGAACACGCCCGGATAGTCTCTGGCAGCGCTGTGCGGGCTGCAGTGAGATTATCTACCGTAAGACCCTGGAAAGTAATTTCTATGTCTGTAACCGGTGTGGCTATCACTTCCGAATCGGACCCGAGGAGTACATCCGGATTATTCTGGATGAAAATTCCTGGGAGGAACTGGACAATAATCTGATCGCCGGTGACCCGCTTAATTTTCCAAAGTATCAGGAGAAGTTGAAGGAGGCACAGGCAAAGACCGGCCGGCTGGATGCCTTCAGTTACGGCTATGGCACAACCGGCGGCATCCCGGTGGTTTTCGGGGTGATGGATTTCGGTTTTATTGGCGGGAGTATGGGTTCGGTGGTCGGGGAAAAGGTTGCCCGGGCAGTCAGGCGGGCACGGAGCGAACAGCGCCCGCTGATTATCGTCGCCACCTCGGGCGGTGCCCGGATGCAGGAGGGGATTATCTCGCTAATGCAGATGGCAAAGACTTCAGCTGAACTGGGTCTATTGCGCCAGTCCAGGGTGCCGTATATTGCAATTCCGGTTGACCCGTGCACCGCCGGGGTGATGGCATCTTTTGCTTCGCTCGGGGATGTGATTATCTCGGAGCCGAACGCTCTGCTCGGTTTTGCCGGACAGCGAGTGATTGAGGATACCATTGGTGAGAAGTTGCCACCCGGTTTTCAGCGTGCCGAGTTTATGCTCCGGCACGGGCTGGTGGATGCGGTTGTTCCCCGGCGCTATCTGAAGGATACGGTCGTCCGGGTGCTGGCGGTGCTCTGGCGCCGGCGGTAGATTATGAGCCGGGTGGTGCTGAAGGATATTGTGAAGCGTTTCCGGCGGGGAGTGGTGGCGGTGGACCGGGTGAGTCTGGAGATTGCCGACCAGGAGTTCTTTGTTATTCTCGGACCTTCGGGCTGCGGTAAGACCACCCTGCTGCGGATTGTTGCCGGGCTGGAGGAGCCGGATGAGGGCGAGGTTTACATCGGGGAACGGCGAGTTAACGGGCTGGAACCAAAGGAGCGGGACATTGCGATGGTGTTCCAGAATTATGCGCTCTATCCGCATATGACCGTATTTGAAAATATGGCGTTTGCCCTGAAACTGCGGAAGTTGCCACCAGAGGAAATCCGGCGCCGGGTGGAGGAGTCGGCACGGATTCTGGGTATTGGTGAACTGCTGATGCGCAAGCCGGCTGAACTTTCCGGTGGTCAGCGCCAGCGGGTGGCGGTCGGCAGGGCGATTGTGCGCAATCCGCAGGTGTTTCTGTTTGACGAGCCGCTTTCCAATCTGGATGCCAAACTGCGGGTCGGGATGCGGGCAGAACTTGCCCGGATTCACCAGCGCCTGCGCACGACCGTTATCTATGTCACTCATGACCAGGTGGAGGCGATGACCCTGGGGCAGCGGATCGGGGTGATGCGTGCGGGAAGGGTGGTGCAGGTGGCAGACCCGCTGACCCTTTACAACCGGCCCGTCAACCGGTTTGTCGCCGGTTTTATCGGCGCACCGCCAATGAATCTGTTTACCGGGGTGATTCAGTCCGGGCCACTGCGGTTTGTCAATCCTAATTTCACGGTGGAACTGCCAGCGGCAGTTGCCGGTCAGGCCCGGCCGGAGCAGGCGGTGGTGCTCGGCATCCGGCCAGAGCATATCCGGATTGATGACACCGGCAGCGTGACGGCGGTGGTGGAGGTTAACGAGCAGTTGGGGAATGAGGCGCTGGTTTATCTGCGAGTCGGGGATGAAAACTGTATCCTCAGAACCAACCCGGAGGCTGCTCCCCGTCCCGGAGCGCGGGTCCGGCTGATATTTGATCCGGAAAAGGTCCATCTTTTTGACCAGCAGTCCGAACTCCGGCTGAATTAGTGCCGGGTGTGCCGGCGGAAAAAGTCCCAGATAATTCGGGTGGCGTTGATGGTGGCGACATACTGGCCAAGCAGCGGATGCCGCTTTGCACCCCCGGGCCAGATATGGCCAGCGCCGATGATGCGGTAGAGGATAACCTCGGTGCCGTCCCGGCCTGAGGGAAAGGTCAAACGGACAACCGTGGCCGAGTCAGCACTGCCGGAGATTACCGTCTCCACCGGTGGGAAAAGGCAGCGGTTGGACTCTGCCCAGAGCCGGGCGGTCTGCTCAACACCGATCACCCGGCCGCGCTGGGTATTGAGACCGACCGGTCCGCCTTCATAAGGAACCACCGGGTCAGCGGTGCCGTGGAGCATCAGGACCGAAAGCGGGGCCCGGGGATGAAAACGGTCAAGCAGATTTTCGGGCAGGGCGGCGGCGACGGTGGCGATGGCGGCAAGCCGGTGTGCGAGTTCAATTCCCAGGCGCTGGCACATCATTCCGCCGTTGGAGATACCGCAGGCATAGACCCGGGACGGGTCGATTTTCAACCGGCGGCTCAGGGTGTCAATCAGGGCGGCGAGGAAACCGGTGTCATCAATCTGCTGTCGGTGGGAGCGGAACCGGGAGACATTGCGGCCGTCGTTCCAGTGCCGGTTGACCGCCTGCGGATAGACGACGATAAAGCCAGCGGTGTCTGCCAGGGCGCTGAAGCGGGTAAGCCGGGCAACCGCAGCCGGTGTGCCGCCGCCACCGTGCAGGACAAGCACCAGCGGCGCCGGCTTCTCGTCCGGAAGGTTTTCCGGGATGTGAATCAGAAATGGGCGTTTGATTCCCTGATAAACGAGCGCATCCTGCTGGTCACCAGGAAGGAGCGGGGGCTTAATTTTCTCTGCCAGCCCGATGCCGGTGAGTAGCAATAAAAGCAGCAGGGCAAAGAGCGCAAAATAAATACCGGCGTTGATGAGTTAATTTTAGTTTGTGATTTTGGCGAATCAAGAGCCTAAATAAAAAGAGACGCCCGGACAGGCGTCTCTTATACCCAGTTCCGGGAATCAGTCCTCGGCAACGATGTTGATTTCCCTTGCCTTGGACTTCTCGGACTTCGGGAGCACCAGTTCCAGGACACCAGCCTTGTAGGATGCCTTTGCCTTTTCACCCTCAACCTCAGCCGGCAGGGTCACCGTCCGCTGGAACTTGCCGTAGACGCGCTCCTGGCGGTAGTAGGTTCTGGTCTTTTTTTCGGTTTCCAGTTTCCGCTCGCCAGCAATGGTCAGGGTGTCGCCGGACAGGCTGACCTTGATGTCATCCTTGTTCATACCCGGCAGTTCTGCCCGGACAACAATGGCATCCTCAGTTTCTTCAATGTCTAAAGGCGGTGCCCAGTAAGTTTCTCCCCTTTCCCGGGGGACACGACCAAATACCGAATCAAACAGCCGGTCCAGTTCATCCCGAAGCGATACCATCTCCCGGAACGGGTCCCAGGTTGTCAGATGCTTTGCCATCGCCTTCACCTCCTTTTTTAGTTTCCACCTTTTTAGACCGTATTTTCCGGTTTTGGTTTCACAATAAATAACCGGTGCAACGGCAGGCGGGAGAGCCGGCAGGCGGCGGTGGTGGTTGCTGCCGGGGAAATCTGACTGAGGACCTGAAAAATCTCGGGGCGGACAAGCAGTTCCAGAAGCTGGCGGCGGTGCCGGAAACGGATGAGGCAGGAGCGGTTACTCAGCCGATGGCTGATGTTGCCCTTGCCGTATGTGCAGCCGGCGCTGAGCTGGATGCCGTCCAGGATGCAACGGACTGGTGGGGTGCGCGGGCAGTGAACGATGGCGGTAATTTCAAACGGGGAGCAGCGAAACCGACGCCGGGCATAACTGCCGGCACGCAAGCCGAGCACCAGCCAGGGACCGAGATGGCCATGGAATCGGACCGCTGCCGAAAGTTGCCGTTTATTCATAACGGTATTATATCCTTCGGGGTTCACGAGGCAACACCAGGTTTTTGCTTGACCCCGGACGGACAGAGAGTAAAATTAGACTGGTTTAACTATGTTAAACAACACTAACATTTACCGCCGGACCCGGTTGGGGGAAAGCCAGGAGGACTATCTGGAGGCAATTTTCGTGCTGAGCAATGAGAAAAAAGCGGTGCGGGTCAAGGATATCGCCCGGCGGCTGAAGGTGTCCCGGCCTTCGGTGGTGGTGGCGCTGAACGCCCTTGCCGACAAGGGACTGGTTCGGCACGAACATTACGGCGGAGTTGAACTGACAGTGGACGGTCGGGCAACGGCGGCAGCGGTTTATCAGCGGCATCTGCTGCTGGAACGGTTTCTGCATCAGGTGCTCGGGGTGAGCCGGGCGGTTGCCAGAACCGATGCCTGTCGGCTGGAACACAGCCTGTCAGCCGAGACGGTGCAAAGACTGATCGCATTTGTCAAGAAGCGGAACCGGCAGTGACCAGATTGAGTGAGCTTGGGGTTGGTGAATGGGCGGTGGTAAAAAGGGTTGAAGGGGCGTTGGCAATTCGCCGCCGGCTGGAGACGATGGGTTTTGTTCCCGGGGTTCAGGTTTATGTCAGCCGATGTGCGCCGATGGGCGATCCCCGTGCCTATGAGCTTTTAGGATACTGTCTTTCCCTGAGACAGGAGGAGGCGGAGTTAATCATGGTGGAACGGCTGAATGTCATTTCCCTGAATGTGGCACCAGCCGGCAGGTTACGGGTGGTTGCAATCAGCGGGGGGCGGGGTATCAGACACAAACTTAAAGAGCTGGGCATCGCTGAGGGCACGGTTTTAAACCGTGAGGACAACGGACAAAACGGTCCGGTAACGGTAACAGTTCAGGGTCGGAGGTTGCAGTTCGGTCGGGGAATGGCAGCCCGGATTATGGTTGCCCTTGAAGCAAATGAGCAGCAAGCGGCCGATTAAAATCGCCATTGCGGGTAATCCCAATTCCGGCAAGAGTACAATTTTTAATGCGCTGACCGGCGGTTCGGTTTCGGTTGGCAACTGGAGCGGGGTAACGGTGGAACGGCACGAGGGCCGTTCGGTTTACCGGGGACATGAGGTAACGGTGGTTGACCTGCCTGGAACCTATGCCCTTGATGCCTGGACACTGGATGAGAAAATTGCCCGCAACTTTTTAGTAGATGAGCAGCCGGACGGGGTGGTGGCGGTGGTTGATGCCGCCAGCCTGGAAAGGAATCTCTATCTGGTGGTGCAGTTGCTGGAGATGGGGGCGCGGGTGATTGTTGCTCTGAATATGATGGACATTGCCCGGGAGCGGGGATTGGAAATTGATGTTGCCAGACTGGCACAGGCACTGGGGGTTCAGGTGGTGCCGACAGTGGGGATAACCGGCGAGGGGATTGAGCGGCTCCGGGAACTGATTCACAATCTGGGCCGGGAGGTGAAGGCAAAGGCGCCTTTACGGATTGATTACGGTCCGGAAATTGAAGAGGATATTAACCGGATTGCGGCGGTTCTGAAGGACCGGGTGCCGGAAATGGAAAGGCGCTGGTGGGCGATAAAACTGCTGGAAGGGGAAGCCGGGCTGGAGATTAAAGATAGCGGGGCAGAGGTGGTGGAACGGGTGCGGGCAGAACTGGCGCAAAGACACGGTCATGATGCGGCCAGCGCGATTATTGAACGCCGGTACGGTTTTATCAAAGGGGTAGTGCGGGAGTGTGTGCGGCAGCGAACTGCCATTTCTGAACGGCTGGTGCTTGCCGAGCGGATTGATGACATTGTCCTTAACCGCTGGCTTGGTGTGCCAATCTTTCTTTTGATGATTGCCGGCACCTTTTTGCTGGTATTTAAAATCGGGGCGCCGCTTGGTGATGGGCTTGGCTGGCTTTTCAATCTGATTGGCAGCGGATTAAAATCGGTTCTGACGGCAGCACAGGCGCCCGAGTGGCTGGGTTCATTTTTGTCTGATGGGCTGGTCGAGGGGGTGAGTGCGGTCCTGCGGTTTGTTCCCAGTATAATGATACTTTATCTCGTTATTTCGCTTTTGGAAGATTCGGGGTATATGGCAAGGGCGGCTTTTGTTATGGACCGGTTTATGCACGCAATGGGGTTACATGGAAAGTCATTTATTCCGATGATGCTGGGGTTTGGCTGTAATGTGCCGGCGGTGCTGGCAACCAGGACACTGGAGGCGCGCAAGGACCGGATACTGACCATACTGGTCAATCCGCTGATGTCCTGTTCTGCCCGGTTGCCAGTCTATATCCTTTTTACCGGTATTTTTTTCACCCGCAACCGCTGGCTGGTTGTTTTTTCGCTCTATGTGCTCGGGGTGGTGCTGGCGGTGCTGGTTGCCCGGCTCTTCCGCCGGCTTTTCTTTCAGGGGGAAAGTGCGCCGCTGATTATGGAACTGCCACCCTATCATTCACCAACCTGGCGCACGGTTCTGCGGCCCGCATGGTTGCGGACCCTGATGTTTATCCGCCGTGCCGGAGTGGTAATTGCACCGGCGGTAATGGTGATCTGGCTACTTGCCCGGCTGCCCTCAGGGGCCGGTTATGCCAGCGAGCAGAGTATCTTAGGCCAAATTGGCGGGGTGCTGGCACCGCTGTTAAAGCCGGCTGGCTTCGGGTACTGGTGGAGCGCGGTCGCATTGCTTGCCGGTGTGGTGGCAAAGGAAATCATCATTGGGACGCTGGCAGCAATTCATGGTGAGAACCTGAATGTGGTGCTGCAAAGCAGTCTGACCCCGGTTTCAGCATATGCCTTTATGGTCTTTGCGCTGATTTACTTTCCGTGTGTGGCAACATTTGCGGCAATTAAAAGGGAGCTGGGCTGGGGCTGGGCGTTTTTCACCGCTGGTTATACGCTGACGCTCGCCTGGATTGCCGCCACGGTAATAAATCAGGCGGGAAGGATTTTGCTATGAATCAGGAGCCACCGGCAACCCCATTTCGTTTTACTGGCAGGTGGCTGGTGCTCGGGTTAAGCGCTGCGGTCCTCTTAGCCGGAATGCTTTTTTTTCTGCGGGGCAGGTTTCAGCAGCGGACCAAGCCGGTTTACTACTGCGGGCCGGTGTTGCCGTTTCCGGAGTCAACCTATTTTGGTGGTGACCGGTTGCAGCCGGGCGAGGTGCTTGCCGGTCTGCTCCAGCGCTGGTGCATTCCTGCCGACCGAATCAACTCAATCTATGACGCACTCCATAAGACCGACTTCAACTTCCGGGCGATGAGAACCGGGGATTCGGTGGCTTTGATTTATCAGGGGCTGGTGCTCAATGGTATTGATTATTACCCCAATCCAGCGGTCAGCTATTCGGTCCGGTTTGACTCCAGCGGGGCGGCACAGGCAGAAAAGGTCCTTCATCCGGTGGACACCATCAAATCGGTAATCCGGGGGCTGATTGAGCAGTCGCTCTGGAACTCGCTTCTGAAAATGGGTGGCACTCCGGAACTGGTGGTGGAGTTTGCCGAAATTCTGCGCTATGACATTGACTTTTTTACCGAGTGCAACAACGGGGACACATTTGAACTGCTGGTTGACCGGCTTGAGGTCAATGGTCGATTTTACCGCTATGGCCGGATTTATGCGGTGCATTACCGGAGCCGGACCGATAATGTGTATGGCTTCTATTATCAGGACCCGTCCGGCCGGTGGGACTACTACAATGAAAAGGGGCAGTCCCTGCGCAAGACGGTCCTCCGTTCACCGCTGTCCTTTGCCCGGGTTTCCTCCTATTTCGGGATGCGCTTTCATCCGATTCTCCGGGTGGTAAGACCGCACCAGGGGGTTGACTATGTGGCACCGCGGGGAACGCCGGTGAGTGCGATTGCGGACGGGGTGGTAACAATGGCAGGCTGGAATGGGGGTTATGGCAAGATGGTGGAAATCAGACATTCGGGTGGTCTGACTTCCAGGTATGGGCATCTTTCCGGCTATGGTCCGGGAATAAAGGTTGGCCGGTCGGTCCGGCAGGGGGCGACGGTCGGTTATGTCGGGGCTACCGGGCTCGCAACCGGACCACACCTGCACTTTGAAATCCGGAAGGACGGAAAACCAGTAAATCCGCTGAAGGTCATCCCCCCCCGTGCCGAACCGGTGGCACCGAAGTATCTGGCAGATTTTCAGGCAACCCGGGACCGGTATCTCAGCCTGATGCATAGAATGAGCGTGCTGGTGACTGCTGATTCTGCGGTCCGCTAACCCATAATTTTAAATCTTAAATTCGGACTTCAGGTAGAAACTGCGGCCGGGCTGCGGATAGGCACGGATGGTTTCATAACGGCGGTCAAACAGGTTCTGGCAGCCGGCAGCGATGCCGAACTTCAAATTTCTGAACGCAAGCCAGCTCTCAATCCCGAGGTCAAGGGTGAAATATCCGGGCAGGGTGTCGGTATTAGCGCGGTCAGTGAAGCGCATTGAGGCACCATTTGCACCGAGCGTCAGGCGGAATCGCGGGCTTTTCCCCCAGCTAAGCCAGGTAAGGAGTTTGCCCGCCAGGTTTGGCCGGTACGGCAGGGCGGTGGTTTCGGCCCGGCACTGCTGAAAGGTGAGATTTCCCTTCAGTCCCAAAAGTCCGAAGTCAAATCCGGGTTCAAGTTCCAGACCCGCGATCTGTGCGCGCTCAATATTGACCGGGTGATAGATAGAATCAATAGAATCAAACACCCACTGAATCAGATTTTCCAGCCGGCTGGCAAAGCAGTTCAACCGGATTGAGCCTTGATTGGCAGTCTGCCAGGCGATGCCAGCATCAAAGCCGGTTGCCCATTCGGGTTCTAAACCGGGGTTGCCCCGGGTCCAGGGGTCTTCGGGCCAGAACAGTTCGTTAAAAGTCGGAGCGCGGAAGGAACGGTTGGCACTGAGGTAAAGACTGAGTGGCAGGACCGGATTCACGGTCAAAAGCAGCCGGTAACTGACAACACCGAGCAGTCGGGCACCCGGGTTCTGACCGGGATAAAGGTTGCGGAGCAGTTCGTAGCGCAGTGCGGGATTGAGGCGGAAAAACCGCCAGTTGAGCCCGGTTTCAAGATAGCCGGCAACAGTGGTGCGGCCGGGGGTGCCAACCGCCGTGCTTTTTGTCCTTTCAAAGTTCCCTTCCCCTCCCAGTAGCCAGTCGTTAGTAAACTCTGAACCGGAAAAGCCGAGACGCTGGTTGATGGTAATGCCGGTGCGTTCGGTCTGATGGGTGTCGGCAGCGGTGAAATACGGGTCCGGGTTGTCGTAGTGCTCAAGCTGGCGCTGATGATGAAACCGGGCGCTGAGCCGGGCGTGTTCACCTGCCAGGAGGTCGTAGCCGGTGATGATAAGCAGGCGGTGGTCGCTGAGCCGGGCACTCTCGCTCGGAAAACTGACCGGTCCGGGTGAACCCCGGGTCGCGGTGGTAAAGTGGAGGAGCACGGGCAGGGACTGGTTTGTGCCGATACTAACCGCGGACTTCAGCAAACCGCTGGCACGGCTAAACCCGGCATTTTTCCTGAACTCAAGCGAGTCGCCGGGTCCGAAATAGGGATAGTTGTTATCAGCCCGGGTGAATTCGGCACCACCGGCAACTGGCAGGCGGGATGAGCCACGACCCGCAGGCAGGGAAAACCAGGTGCTGACACTCCGCACACCAAATGAGCCGAGTCCGAGCCTGAATGCCAGCTCCTTTTTTTCCGGTTCCGGGGTAATCAGATTGATTACTCCGCCAACCGAACTGGTGCCGTAAAGGGCTGAGGCACCACCCCGGGCAACATCCAGTTGCTGGATGAGGTCCGGGGCAATCAGGGTCAGGTCGGTCAGACCGTTGAGGCTGGAGTTGAGTGGCACACCGTCAAGCAGAATTAGGGTCTGTTCCGGAGATGTGCCCCGGAGCGCAACGGTAAACAGGTTGTTGTAGTCATTGATTAGAGTTCCCGGGCTCTGGCTCAACAGTCCAGCAAGTGAACTGATGTCCGGGGCAGTCAATCCGGAGTTAATTACTGTTCGGGGCAGACAGGTAAGGGGCTTTTTCTGGAGCCGGGTGGCGGTGCTGGTAACACCGGCAACCGGTATCGCCGCAGGAAAGAGGGTGAATTTTGTCCCCGGTTCAATTTTGACCTGGTCCCAGGTTCGGGACCGATAGCCGATGCGCTGTGCCTGAACGGTCAGCGGTCCGGGCGGCTGGTCAAACTGAATGGTAAAACTGCCGGTGGTATCGGTGAAGAGGGTAATGCCAGCCGGCAGAATCCGGACCTCAACATAGGGCACGGGTTCATTACTGACCGCATCAACAAACTGTCCCTGCCAGATGATGGCGGGCAATAAAAGGGAAGCAATTAAGGACATAACGGTTCTCCTTTCTGCGCAAGGCTAAACCGACCTATTGTTCCCGGCCAGGTCTCCTGGCTTGCGGCGTCAGTCCATCGCCTTCCCGGTAAAAACCAGTGGCAGTGATGGACCCGGTAGTTGCCGCTCACAGTGGGCGAGACCGCCGCCGATTTTCACGGCGTTCCCTGTGCCCGTTACGGGCAACCCGTTTTCCGGGTCGGCCGGGACAGGCTTGAGTATAATCTTTGACCGGTCGGTGTCAATATCAGCCGGGATTGGACTTGACCCGAGAAGGTCCGGGGATAGAATTTTAACTATAAACCAAGGAGGTAACGTGCGTCGATTAAGTCTGATACTGGTTGTGCTGCTCATCACCACCGGCAGCGCGGCACCGATTGAGCCCCTGCTGCTGGAGAAGATGAGCACTGCCGGCAGCAGTGAGTATCTGCCGGTGGTGATTGCGCTCAAGGAGCAGTTCAATGCCGAAGCGGTAATCCGGACCGTCAAGGTCAAGGATGAGCGCTGGCGGATAACGGTCAGCGGACTCAAGGAGCTGGCAGACCGGACCCAGGGTCCGCTTCTGGCAGAACTGAATAAACTGGCGGATGCGGGTAAGGCAAGAAATGTCATTCCGCTCTGGATTGTCAATGCGGTTTACTGCGAACTGGTGCCGGCGGCGATTCTCAGCGTGGCGGAACTGCCCGGGGTCTGGTTTGTCCAGTGGGACCTGATTCCGACCGAGAATGCGCTCGGGATGGCACCAAAGGAGGCGGTGGCGGATGTGACCGGCGGCACGGACAGCCGGGAGTGGCATGTGCGCAAGGTCAAGGCGGACAGCGTCTGGTATGTTTACGGCTATACCGGTCAGGGGGTGGTTATCGGCAACATTGACACCGGGTGTGACTACAACCATTCCGACCTGGCAGGCCATATGTGGACCGACCCGAACTATCCCTATCATGGCTGGGATTTTGAAAACAACGACAACGACCCGATGGACCAGAATGGTCATGGCACCCATACCTGCGGTATCAACGCCGGTGATGGCACCGGTGGTGATACCACCGGGATGGCACCGCGGGCACAGATTATGACCTGCCGGACCAAAACCAGCCTGAGTCAACCGCTGCCGGATACGATTGCCGAAAACACCGTTTTCCAGGCGATGCAGTTCTGCGTTGCTCCGCCTCTTTCACCGGAAAATCATGCCCATGTTTTGTCAATGAGTCTGGGCTGGCAACATTCCTGGAATCCGCGCCGGGCGCTCTGGCGTCAGGCGGTGACCAATGTGGCAGCAGCTGGCTTACCCTATTTTATCGCTGCCGGAAATGAGGGCTCAAGCAATCCGCCGGACAATGTCCGGACCCCGGGTGATGTGCCCGGTCCCTGGAAGCATCCAGCCGAAATGGCGGGTGGTTTAGGTGGAGCGATTTCCATCGGTGCCACCGACTCCAGTGACAACTATGCCTACTTCACCTCCTGGGGACCGGTCTCCTGGTCCACGGTTCCGCCGTATAACGACTATGCCTATCCACCCGGACTGCTGAAGCCGGACTTTTCCGCACCCGGGGTTGATGTGGTCTCCTGCCGGCTCGGGGGCGGTTACATCGCCATGTCCGGCACCTCAATGGCGACGCCGTGCGCAGCTGGAATTGCCGCCCTGATGCTGGAGAAAAACCCCACGCTCTTACCTGAAGAGGTGGACTCAATTATGCAGTATTCGGTGGTGCCGAGAGGCACACCGCCAAAGAATAACACCTACGGCACCGGCAGGATTGATGCCCTGCTCTGCATTCAGAATACACCGCTGCCGTTCGGGGTTCGGCTTTACCGGGCGATTATTGATGATTCTGCCGGTGGTAACAACGACCAGATTATCAATCCCGGAGAGACGATTAATCTGCCGGTCTGGGTGAAGAATCAGTGCAGTTATACCACCAGCGGTGTAACCGGAACACTCCGGACCACCGACACCGCTCACATTACCCTGCTTGATTCGGTAAAAAGTTTCGGCACGATTCCTGCCGGTGATACCGCCTTCTCCGGCGACCCCGGTTTCCGGTTTCAGGTGGCGCCGACCTGCACCAACAACTACACCCTGAGTTTTGAACTGGCGGTCCGGGATGACCAGGATTCGCTCTGGCTTTCGCCATTGAAACTGAAGGTGGGCACGCCGGTGCTTGGCGGTGATTCGGTTTATGCCTATGATGGTGGTAACGGCAAACTTGACCCGGGTGAGGAGTGTGACATTGCGGTTCAACTGGTAAATTCCGGGCTGGGCAACGCCTATGATGTTCGGGTGGTATTGATTTCTGCTGACACCCGGCTGGAGGTCCTGGACTCAAGTGCAAGTTACGGGTTTATTCCGGCTGACTCCTGGGTGATGAATGAGGCTGACCATTTCCGGGTGCGCGCGAGTGCGACCATTCCAAGGGAGTTTGTAATTCCCTGCAGTCTGCGCATCAGTCAGGCCGGCTATCCAGACCGAACAGTATATTTCGGAATTCAGGTGGGCCGCCTGACCGCAATTGACCCGATTCCGGATGGTCCACGCGAACCTGCGCTTTATTACGCCTACGATGACATTGATACGGAATATTCAGAACATCCGACCTTTGCCTGGGTGGAAATCCGCAACCTTGGCACCAGGCTGACCCTGAATGATGACCAGACGGTGCAGATTTCCCTTCCGGCTGGGTTTGGACCGATTAAGTTCTATGGTCAGCGCTATACCCAAATCTCGCTCTGTTCCAATGGCTGGGTTGCTCCGGGTTATGCCACCCAGACCACCTGGCTCAACACCGCCCTACCAAACAGCAGTATGCCGCCGATGTTCTGTCTGAAATGGGATGACCTGTATCCACCAACCGGCAATGGGGTCTGGTATTATCACGACCCGGCAAATCACCGGTTCATTATTGAGTGGGATTCGGTTCATTACTTCAATCCGCGCGACTCCTGGGATAAAATGCAGATTATCTTTTATGACACGACCCTGGCTGCGGCTGATGGCAACACCGAGGTGGTTTATCAGTATCTAACCGCCAATCGCAACTCCTCAATGACCATTGGTGAACAGGACCCGACGGTTTCAATTGCGATTCAGGTTGTCTTTGACAACAATTACCATCGTGCCGCAGCACCGATTGTGCCTGGCCGGGCAATCAAGTTCACCACCGATGCTCCGACCGTTGGTCTGGCAGAAGGGCAGAACCAGCCGCAACCGGTGCTTGCGGGTGTGACGCTCCTGCCAACCGCATTCCGCAACCGGCTGACAATCAACCTCATCCTGAATCAAGAGACCGGAGTTAAACTTGCGGTTTATGACCGGGCAGGCCGTCGGGTGCGCACCCTGCTGAATCAGCGGCTCAAGCCCGACCGTTACCAGTTTACCTGGGATGGCAGGGATGATGCCGGCAGGACCGTGGGACAGGGTGTGTATCTAATCCGAATTGAAACCGACAATCAAACGAAAACCACCAAGGCGGTATATCTGAGATAGCTAACCGTGCCGGCGGGCAGAGGAATTTTTTCCTCTGCCCGCCTTTTTAATTCTATGATTCAAATCCGGCAAATGCAGGAAAAGGATTTAGACCGGGTACTCCAGATTGAACATCAGAGTTTTCCCAACCCCTGGCGGCGCTCATTTTTCCTTGCCGACATCAGCCGTCCGGATGCTTTTTGTGTCGTCGCTGAAAATGAAACCGGAGTGATTGGCTATCTGATTGCCTGGGGCAGAGAGGAACTGCACATTGCCAACATTGCGGTCGCACAAGAATGGCGCAACCAGGGGGTTGGCAGTGAACTGATGAAAAGGGCGCTTCAGTTTGGTGTCCAGCAGGGTGCGGAAAGTGCGTATCTGGAGGTGCGGATTTCCAATACCGGTGCCCAGCGTTTTTACCGCCGGTTCGGCTTTGTGCCTACCTATATCCGCCGGGGCTATTACGAGAACGGCGAAGATGCCCTGGTGATGGAACGGGAAATAGGCTAACAGTAACGGTCAAAACAGACAATTTCCTTAATTTCCTTGCGCGGCCTGGGCTTTGGCTCCTGTGCCGGATAGCCGAGCGGTGTCAGTGCCACTGGCTTCACCCCTTCGGGAATGGCAAGCACCCTTCGCACCTCACTTTCAGTAAAGGCACCAATCCAGCAGGTTCCCAGCCCTTCATTTGCCGCCGCAAGAATGATGTGCTCCAGGGCAATGGTCACATCAACCTCAGCGGCAGACCAGTACCCGCCCATTCCCTTCCATGCCTGCTCCAGCAAAGCACAGGCACAGATGACCAGCGGTGCCTGGGCAATAAACGCCTGATTCCGGCAGGCGGGCACCAGTTCCTGACGGATTTTATCGTCCCGGACAACAATGAACTTCCAGGGTTGCAGATTCTTGGCTGATGGTGCCAGCCGGCCCGCCTCCAGAATCCGGTTTAGCACCTCATCCGGAACCGGATCCGGCTTGTAAGCACGGACACTCATCCGCCGGCGAATCACCTCATAAAACTCCATTCCGCCTCCTTTGTGGTTTCTTTCCGGGACTTAATTTAGCAGCAACCAGCTGAAAGTCAACCCCGGATTACCTGACCTTTGTGGATAAAAGAAATTGCCGAAGG
>JBAMLV010000011.1:0-38071 GCA_039793395.1 bacterium
GGTGAAACTGCCGCCACATCTGCACCTGCCTGTGTCAGACCAAGCAGTGCAGTTACGAGCAGGGCGAGTATGCGCGGACCCATTTTGACCTCCTTATTTTTACCTAAACTAACCCTTGCTGACCGGGGCAATTCGCCCAGAAAGCAGGTTATGATAACTCAATAAATTTTTCTGTCAAGGTTTGAATTGTTATTCCATCAGCGGGCTGTTTTTTCGCGGTGGTGGTCAGGTTTGTTGGTCTGTCTATTAACGGGGTGCCCGTTGCTTCTGGTCAGACTGCTTCGGCACTGTATGCCGCGCAATGACATTTTTCCTTTTGCCATTGCGAGCCCTTTTTCTTGTCATTGCGAGCGGAGCGAAGCAATCACGGGTTTTTGGTTTTAAGTTTCGCTTTTGCGTGAGTTATATTGATTTTAGCCTTTTACTGACCCCACCCCCGGGGTAGTCCCCCCTACCGTCCCCCCGGTGGTCGGGTTCAGGGTCGGGTCCAGGGTTTTGTAGGTGGTAGGGAATGGGGTGGTGGTAGTTGCCAGAACCGGGGTTTAAATGGTGGTGTGGATGGTGGTGATGATAAAAGCCGGGTTCAGGCTCGGGCAAGGGGTCTAAAGAGTGGTCCGGATAAGGCAGGGGTTGATGGTCGCAGGGCAGGGTCAGGGTGAGCAGGGTATAAAAAGAGACCGCCCCGGGCGGGGCGGTCCTGACCGAGCCGAATCAGGAGGCACTTATTTCTGCGGGCAGCAGTTCGGCTCCTGGGGTCCTAATTGGTCGGCTGGGATCATCCGGTGCCGGTACTTCATCCTTCTGCCCATACCCATCCCCATCCCGGGTCCAAGTATATTCCACATCTGTTTGCGCTGTTCCGGTGTAAGCAGTTGGGCGATTTCGAGCCGGTGATTGACCCGGGTGAGTTCCAGTTTGTTTTTCAGTTCGTTGAGCTCTTTGACCTTGGCAATGATCGCCTTGGGGTCAAGTTTGTCTGCGGTCCAGAGAGTGGCAAGTTCCAGCTGTTTGATTCTGAGATCGGTCTCCAGGGGCAGAATTTCTTTTAAGTGTTTGAGGCGCAAGTTCTGAATCTGTTCGCGCTGGGCATCGGTGAGTTGCGGCATTGGCGGTGCCATCACTGGCATCGGTGCGGGTGCTTCAGCCTTTTCCTGAGCATAAATTGTGCCGGCGACGAAAAGCAGTCCGGCAAGCAGTAGCAACGGTGCAGTTTTTAAAGTCCGGTTCATTTTATCCTCCTTTGATTTATTTTTACCGACGGCGGAAAAGCCTTCGGTGCGGGACCGGGGGTGGTGGCGGGTTCGGACCACGCACCATCCGGCACCAGCCCTCACGGATGCGCCCCCGGTGTTCAGGCGGGAGGAGCATTCCGGTTTTTCTGCCAGTTTCGTAAACCAGCCGGTTCATCTGCTGGTGAATTTCACCAATGTTTTGCAGGGTGTGTTCAACATCCTGCGGGTCGGGATTTTCCTCAAAAGCGAGCCGGGCAAGTTGCTGGCGGGCGCGCCAGTATTCTAACCGAAGGGAGTCCATCTGGCGGTGGTATTCAATGAGCAGGGGTTCAATCCGCCGGGGTTCAAAACGGGTGAGCTGGCGGAAGAGTTTGACCCGGCGGTTGAACCGCTGGAACCGAAACCAGGCGAAGGTGGCAAATACCGTGAGGTTGAGGGCAAGGGAGATGGCAAGCAGGACATAGAGCCAGCGGTTTTTCATCATCTACCTCTGTTTGTCGGGGTGAAAATTTCTTCAATTGAGGGTTCGGTGTTGAGCGCAGCAAGTTCGGGTGAGGTTGCGGTATTCTGTGCCAGACCCGAGCCGATGAAGATGCCCAGTCCGATGCCGGCAAGAAGCAAAAGCGTGACCGCGGTCTGCCAGAGCAGTTTCGGTAGTCCGGGTGCTGGTTTGAGGGTGCGGATGCGGGCAAGGGTGCGGGTGGTAAAATAGGGCGAGATTTCCGGGACGCTCAGGGACTGAAGCAGGCGCTGGTCAGCTTGGAGCAGTTCAAACTCCTGGCGGCAGTGGGCACAGGTTTCAAGATGGCGGTAAATTTCTGCCGTGAGCGCCGGGTCAAGCTGGCAATCCAGCAGTCGGGACAGGAGTTTATTCACTTTTGCGCATTTCATCATATTCGTAATATTAGACCCCGGACCACTCAATTTTCCTGCGGGCATTTCAGAGCAGTCCCTTTTTCCGGGCAGGTTCGAGCAGGGTGCGGAGCCGGGTACGGGCACGAACCAAAAGTGAGTCAACCGCACGCACCGATTTGCCCATAATTCCGGCAATCTCCTGATAACTGAAGTTTTCGTAAACCGCCAGAACCAGCGCGGTCCGCTGGTCCGGAGCTAACTGCATCAGTGCCTGCCGGACCAGCTGTTTCCGGTTGCGGCGCTGGAAGACGGATTCGGGTTCGGTGTCCGGATTGGCAGGCAGGTGTTCATCCAGTGGTTCGGTGTGCCGGGTGCGGCGCCGGTAGTTGAGTGCCAGGTTGATGCCGATGCGGAAGAGCCAGGTTTTGAATGAACTTTTTTGCTGAAAGCTGGCGATTTTTTCCCAGGCACGGATGAATGCCTGCTGGCACAGGTCTTCGGCATCAGCCTGGTTGTTGACCATCCGGTAAATAAAGGCAAAAAGCGGCTGCTGATAACGGATCACCAGCTGTTCAAACGCCTTAACGTCACCCTGCTGTGCCTGACGGGTTAACTGTTCATCGCTCAGGTCAGCGGGATTCACATTATAATATTATTTAGACCCGGCAGCATCGGTTTTTACTGCGGTCAGCCAGCGATTTTCAGGAGTTCGGCAAGGAGCCGTTCTTCCGGAACCGCCCCTTCCAGGTGGTGCAGGTTGTTGATGACCGTTTTGGGTACCGCGGCCACATTATAGTAGTTGGCAAGCACCGGAAATTCCTGGGCGTCAATTACGCTGGCGGTGATGTGCTGGTTTTCCATTGCGAATTTATGTGCCAGACCGGCCATCATCGGGCAGTAGGGGCAGGTCAGGGTGACGAAGACATCAATCTGGACCGGGCTGGTAATCCGGGCAAGCGCCTGTCTGGTTTCCGGTTTTAAGTTGGTGTTGCCAGTGCCGACAATCTGGATGGCGTTCAAAAGGGTGGTGAACTCATAACCCGCAGGCACACCGTAGAATCTGAGCCGATAGTCCTTTTCACCGGCAACCACCAGTGCCGGTACCCGTTTAATCTGGTATCTTTCAACCTCGGGCTGGTTTTTAATGAAGTCGTAAACTTCAAGGCTGATTTTGTCGGAAAGACCCGCAACCTCTGCTGCCAGGTCCCGGTTCTCCCGGCAGAACTGACACTCCATCTCTTGAGTAAAGACAATCAGCCGGACCGGACGGGTCAGGCTGCTGAACAGTTGTCGGGCTTGAAGTTTGATGCTGTCATTAAGTAAGGACATAATCCTCCTTTTTTCTATTAGACACGGTTTAGACCGGTCCAGGGTTCAATTGTTGAGCCGGACCACCTTGGTGCTGACCGTAATTTCAGCGGTTTTCAGCCGGATAGAGTAGGTGCCGGGTGTTTCCTGATACCCCTCACCGGCGTGGAGCTGAACAATAGTCCAGAATGTGGTTATTGGCAAGTGATGTTAGGTCAATGCCGGCATCGGCAATGCTGTCCCGGTCGTTGATGAAAATGGGCAGCCCGATGCGAACGAGCTGTACTCCTTTCAGTCGCTCATAATCGCAGTCTAAAATATGATAAGCGGTCCGGCTGAGTTGTTAACCGGCAGGGAAACGGCGTCGGGAGAAAGCCTGATTTGACAGCCCGGTCCGGGTGGTTATGATTAAGAAAATCCGGTTCTGGATTATTAAAAGGAGTAGAAGATGAGAAGGATTGTTGAGTGTGTTCCCAATTTCAGTGAAGGCCGCCGGCCCGAGGTGATTGAGCAGATTGTCAACAGTATTAAGTCGGTGACCGGGGTGACGCTTTTGGACCAGGAGATGAACGCCGACCACAATCGGGCGGTGATCAGTTTTGTCGGCGAGCCGGAGGCGGTGCTGGAAGCGGCATTCCGGGCGACCAGGACCGCAGCCGAACTGATTGACCTGACCAAGCATCAGGGTGAGCATCCACGGATTGGGGCAACCGATGTGATTCCATTTGTGCCCATCTCCGGCGTGACCCAGGCTGAGTGTATTGAACTGGCGAAGCGGCTGGGCAAGCGGATTGCCGATGAACTGGGGATCCCGGTTTATCTCTATGAGCTTGCCGCTACCCGCCCCGACCGCCAGGACCTGGCAAACATCCGGCAGGGTGAGTTTGAGGGGTTGCGTGAGGCGGTGAAGACCGACCCGGACCGGGCACCGGACTTTGGCCGACCGGAGTTACACCCGACCGCCGGAGCAACCGTGGTCGGCGTGCGGGCGCCGCTGATTGCCTATAATATCAATCTGTCAACGCCGGATGTGAAAATTGCGGAGCGGATTGCCCGGGCAATCCGGTTCCGGAGCGGCGGTTACCGATATGTGAAGGCGCTGGGGTTCGAGTTGAAGGAGAAGAACTGCGCCCAGGTGTCAATCAATATGACCGATTACACGAAGACGCCGCTGTACCGGGTTTTTGAGACGGTCAAGCGGGAGGCGCAGCGCTACGGGGTGCAGGTGGTGGAGTCGGAGATTGTCGGGCTGGTGCCCCAGGCTGCACTGGTGGACTGTGCAAAGTTCTATCTGCAGCTGAATGAGTTCAAGAAGGAGCAGATTCTGGAGAACCGGCTGATGCCAGCTCAGGGTCTGCCCGATTTTCTGAATGAACTGGCTTCGTCAGCACCGGTGCCCGGAGGCGGAACCGCGGCGGCGCTCAACGGAGCGATCGGCACCGCGCTGTTTACCAAGGTGGCAAATCTGACCATTGGCAAGAAGGGATATGAGGAGTTTGATGAGGAAATCAGTGGGGTGAAGGAGAAACTGATTCCCCGGCGCGAACGGTTCATCAGTCTGATGGAGGAGGATGCCGAGTCGTTCCAGGTGGTGATGCAGGCGTATAAACTGCCGAAGATGACCGAATTAGAGCGCCAGGAGCGGGAGCGGGCAATCAGTGAGGGACTGAAGAAGGCGGCGGCGGTGCCGTTGCAGACGATGCGCCTGGCGCTGGAGGTGATGAAAATTGCCCGGCCGGTGGTGGAATACGGGAACAAGAGTTCAATCAGTGATGCCGGGGTAGCAACTATCAATCTGGATGCGGCGTTTCGGGGCGCCCGGCTGAATGTGCTGATTAATCTCGGTGGAATTAAGGAACGGGAGTTTGTCAGTGGTATGCAGGAGACGGTGGATGAACTGGCAGGGGAAATGGACGGGCTGGTGCAGGAGTATTTGAAAATTGTTAGCCGGCGGATGGCATAAGCTGGCAAGGGGCAGATTACCCGTTGAGCCGAAGGCGGGATGAAGCGGTGGTTGACCTGCATATTCATACCGTTTTTTCGGACGGACTGTTTACGCCCGAGCAGGTGGTCATCCGGGCACAGCAACTCGGATTTACGGCGGTTGCCATTACCGACCACGATTCGGTGGATGGGATTGAACGGGCAAGACAGCAAGGCAGGCGGTGCGGAGTGGAGGTTGTTCCGGGTGCGGAGTTTAGCTGCAATGTTAACGGTACCGATGTCCATATCCTCGGCTACTGTTTTGATTATCAGAATCCGAAAATTCAGCGCTTCTTTAACGAAGTCCGGGAATTCCGGCTTGCCCGGGCAGGAAGGATGGTGGCAAAACTGAATGAGTTGAGTGCCGGCAGGTGGCAGGTGAGTCTGGAGCGGGTGAAGGAGATTGCCGGTGCCGGTGCGGTTGGCCGACCCCATATCGCCCAGGCGCTGGTTGAGGCGGGCGGGGTGGCAAGTATGAGTGAGGCGTTTGAGAAGTACATCGGGTATGACGGACCAGCCTATTTCCCGAAAATGCGGCTGAGTCCGGGGGAGGTTATCGAACTGATTCACCGGACTGGCGGGGTGGCGGTGGTGGCGCATCCGGCAACCTATGGGAATGATGGGCTGGTGTATTTAGTGATTGCAGCCGGGATTGACGGCATCGAGGTGTGGCACCCGGAGCATAACCAGCGGGCAGTTGACCATTATCTGGAAATGGCACAGAAAAACGGTCTGCTGGTAACCGGCGGCAGCGACTGCCACGGCGGCAGAAAGTTTGGCCAGGTCTATCTCGGTGAGGTCCGGCTGCCGTATCAGCATCTGATGGCGCTTAAGCGCCGGGCAAAAAGATGCTGAACCTGCTCTTGACGGTGTCGCTGCTCTTTGGGCAACTTCAGCTTGCCCGCTTGAAGTATGCCGGCGGCGGTGACTGGTATAATGACCCGGAACTGATACCCAATCTGGCACAGGAGCTTATGCGGCGCACCACTATCCGGTGCCAAACCGATGAGGCGCAGGTGTCGCTCCTGGATGAGAAACTTTATCAGTATCCGTTTCTGTTTATGACCGGGCATGGCAATGTCAGTTTTTCCGATGAGGAGGCGGCGCGGTTGCGCCGTTATCTGGAGCAGGGCGGTTTTCTTTATGCCGATGATGACTACGGAATGGATGAGTCGTTCCGCCGGGAACTGAAAAAGGTTTTTCCCAACTCCGAACTGGTGGAACTGCCAGCCGACCACCCGATTTATCACTGCTTTTACGACTTTCCTCAGGGACTACCAAAGATTCATGAGCATTATGAGGGTCCGCCCCGTGGTTATGGGCTTTTCATCGGCGGCAGGATGGTGCTGTTTTATACCTACAACTCCAATATCTCGGATGGCTGGACCGACCGATATAATGACCCGCCTGAAATCCGGGAGCAGGCGGTCCGGATGGGGGTCAATATCATCGTTTATTTCCTGACCAACTGAGAAAAAATAGAGCAGCGGGGTTTGAGTTGTGCATACCTATTGACAAAATGTCATAGAGTGATATAATTAAATAAAGAATGACACTACACTACACTATCCTTCTGGGTTTACCGGTTCTATAACTTCTCCGGGGAAGTGATTGGTGGCGGGTTTTGCCCCGGACTGACTGTCTGGGGCGGATGTCATAATAAAGCCACAGCGTGACCGAAAGGCAGCATAGAACCGATAAAGGAGGTTGGAATGAAAAGGATAGGGTTAGCAATGGTGGTGATGGTCGGGATGTGCCTGATGATAGCCCAGGCACAGGATGACGGGTTTTATACCCGCAATGTAGTAAAGTGGAATAACTCTCTTAAACAGGTGGCAGGAAGTTTTATTGAGTGCTGGCGCTCTTCAAATCAGTCCCCCAATCCGGAGAGGATTGCCATAGTAGGGTATAATCCTCCGGGGGAACCGTTCTATCTTCACTGGTCAGCAAATGAGCCTAACTCCACCCATATTGATTATGGCTGGGACTATTCATTTATCGGCTGGTATGTTAACGCTACAGGTCCTACTCCTGATGACACCGTTTTTTCAGATTATACACTCTGGCAGAGATATGATGAGGACACCCTTGGCCCGTGGTTTTATGACCTTGTCCTTCAGTATTCCACTACCAGACCGACAATGCCACCAAGAGGGAAATGAGAGTAAAAGCACACCGGTGCGGGCACGTGCCCGCACCGGTTTAAAGGAGGCAGCTGATGGGCACCATTTTGTTATTAGGAGTGCTTATCACTCAGCCGGGCTCAACATTTTGCCCGGAGATGTTCTGGTTTCCGGAAACTGCACTGACCGCCCCGCCTCATTACAATGCCCTTGGCGTTTCGGGATTCTCATATCATTATAATAATGTGGTGGCTAGCAGCGATGGCTGTGTGCATATCGTCTGGGCATCTATCCGCCCTGACCCTGTGCGTCCCCAGATTTATTACAAAAGGTTTATTCCGAGTGCTGGCTGGATTGAGGACACCTGTATCAGCGCTGACCTCAGGTCATTGGTGGGTTGTGATAATCCCAGGATTGCCTGCGACTCGCAGGACAACCTGCATGTGGTCTGGGAAGAGTATTACAGGACGGCTCAGTGGAACATCTGGTATAAGATGCGCGGGGCTATTGGAAGATGGGACAGTATTTCTACCAACATTGCCCCTGGTTATGCCCGAAAGAGTCTGCCGGTAATTGCCTGTTCACCAAATGGTAATGTCCATGTGGCGTGGCAAGAAGGGGAAGGCGTGGGGCCAGCCCGGGTGATGTATCGGGAGAAGGTGGGTAATGTGTGGGGTGCGGTCTGCACAGTAGTTGTTGCCAACCGGGATAGCCTTTTCATATCTTCTTATGCTATTGCAGCAGGTCCTGACAACAGTGTCCATCTCCACTGGATTATATCCACTGATAGCGCGCCCCCGACCTTTTTTTATTTTTACCGATACCGCAACCCTGAGGGAATATGGAGTGAGCCGGAGAGCCTCCCTTTCTCGGGTTCATTGGCTATCAACCCATATACCGGGGAACCGCACATCTGCGGAAGTTATGATACCGGTCTTAACCAACCACGAGGCATTGGACATCTCTACAAATCGGGTGGGGTGTGGCACTTTGACACAATAACCAGACCAATTCCCAATGTTTATCAGGAGGCTGCCCATGGTGTATTCACCCCGGACACGGTTCTGCATGTGGTATGGCACGTTAGTTGGTATGCCTCGCGTATTTACTATACCCAGTTGTGGCACACCATCAAAAGCCCGCATAGGCAATGGGTGTCAATAGATGTCATTACACCCGACTCCACCAAGATTCGTCATTATCCTTCGCTTGCTAATGGAGGGAGAAGTCCTTATGCCCATCATCTCTATCTGGTGTATGATGTTGAAGACACCAATCGAATTCCCCAGGTTTACTTTGTTCATGGTGAACCGAGGTCGTCAGGGGTTAAATGGGAAAAGGAGGCATCACCTGAACCGGGCAGTAATTTAATTGTGAGTGGTGCTCGTATCAGGTATTGGGTAGAGCAGGCAGGGTTGGTGCGGCTGGTTGTTTATTCGGTTCTGGGCAGGCGGGTGCGGGTGCTTGCCGAAGCGCGGAAGGAAAGGGGGTGGTATGAACTGGTGTGGGATGGCAGGGATGAGACCGGAAGAGAAATGCCGGCTGGTATTTACTACTGCCGGTTTGAGGCGGCTGGAAATTGGCTTACGGGCAAGGTGATTTTAGTGCGTTAGCGCAACCAGAACCCGGGCTTAATCGCTCTTCTCAACCAGCCGGCATTAAACTTGCAGGCGTATGCCCGGGTTTGACATCAGGGGGGGTGTGGAGGTAAATTTAAGGAGTTGAGCAGTTGGGTGCGGATTTCCGTTGTGGCCGGCGAGACGCCGGCGCTGGTTGGAATCGTTAACCGGGAAAAGGATTTTCAGATTCTAAGGGAGAGGCACTGGTATCGGATTCCGGTGGCAAGTGCACCGGCCGGGCTAAGAGAGATCAGGTTCATCGCCTTTTATCTGACCCGGGTTTTTGGCGCGGAGCGCTGGCAGGTAAGTTATTATGCCGAGGTGCGCAAAATCGGCATTGCCCGGCGCCGGGAACTTTTGCCTGATGAGCCGCAGCATCCGCGGGCAGATGAAGATTATTACCGGCTGGAGATTGGGGAACTGATGCGACTGCCCAGGTCGATTCCGAGCCGGCGCCAGCGCCGGATTGTGTTCATTCCGACCACCAAGGAGCGGCTTTTCCGGGCAAGGGAGATTAACGAGCTTTACCTGACCAGCCCGATTGAGGAGCGGCTCTATCAGGCGCTGAAGGAGGCGGGATTTCAGCCGGAGCGTCAGTTTTTTGTCCGGGATGCCGGGGGCGGATATTTTTTAGACCTGGCGGTTATTAACCGGAGGCTGAGGGTTGATATTGAGTGCGATGGTGAGCGGTATCATCAGGGGAGGAAGAAGGCGGCGCAGGACCGGGAGCGGGATAACCGGCTGGTGGCAAAGGGCTGGCGGATTGTGCGGTTTTCAGGGAGGGAAATCAATCACCAGATTGAGGATTGTGTGCGGCTGGTCAAACAGGTGCTGAATAATGCCGGCACTCGCTGAACAGTGGTGTTGAGGGAAAGTTAGCGCGGCGGAAGGGAACTTCGGAAACGGGCTTGATTTAGGGGCGACCTGATTTATACTTGTCATTCTGATGCAGGATGATGTGATTTCCATTCGCGGGGCAAGAGAGCACAATCTGAAAAACATCAGTCTGGACATTCCCAGGAATAAACTGGTGGTGATTACCGGCATTTCCGGGTCCGGGAAGTCTTCGCTGGCGTTTGATACCATTTACGCCGAGGGGCAGCGCCGGTATATTGAGTCGCTGTCTGCCTATGCCCGGCAGTTTTTAGGGATGCTGGAGAAGCCGGACTGCGATCAGATTACCGGACTTTCACCGGCAATCGCAATTGAGCAGCGGACCAGTGCCCGCAATCCCCGGTCTACCGTTGGGACGACCACCGAGATTTATGACTATCTGAGGTTGCTGTTTGCCCGGGTGGGGAAGCCGTTCTGTCCAAGGTGCGACCGGCCGATAAGTTCGCAGACCACCGACCAGATTGTTGACAATCTGCTGAACCTGACACCCGGAACCGAGATTGTGATTCTGGCGCCGCTGGTTCGGGGCAGGAAGGGGGAGTATCGGGAACTGCTGAATCAGGCAAAGCGCCGGGGTTATATCCGGGTGCGGATTGACGGTGAGATTTACGAGCTTGATGCGGCGCCGATGCTGGAGAAGTATAAAAAGCACAATGTTGAACTGGTGATTGACCGGTTGAGTGTCCGGTCCGAGTTGCGGAAGCGGGTTGCCGATTCGGTGGAGCTGGCGCTGAAGGAGGGGCAGGGACGGTGCGTGGTGCTGGTCGGTGACGGGCACAAGGGACAGAGTGAGGAGCGGGTATTTTCTTCGGCGTTTGCCTGTCCGGATTGCGGTTTTTCATTTGAGGAGATTTCACCCCGGCTGTTTTCGTTTAATTCACCTTATGGCGCCTGTCCGCAGTGCCACGGTCTGGGCACGAGGATGGAGATTGACCCGGACCGGTTGATTGCCGACCCCGATCTTTCCATCCTTGACGGCGCAATTGCACCCTGGGGTGAGGCGCGGGAGAAAAGCGGCTGGCTTCTGGGTAAACTGGAGGCGCTGGCAAAGCGGTTCCGGTTCAGTCTAAAAACACCGTGGCGGGAACTGCCGCCAAGCGCGCGCCAGGCAATTCTCTATGGGACCGAGGAGGAGTTGAAGTTCCATTATGAGAGTGCGGACTGGGAATACACCTGGCAGGACCGGTATGAGGGGCTGGTGCCGTATCTGGAGCGGGTGTATCGGGAAACCGAGTCCGAGGCGCGCCGGGAATGGGTTGAGCAGTTTATGTCGGTGCTGCCCTGTCCGAAGTGTCAGGGAACCAGGCTGAAGCCCGAGGCGCTGGCGGTTAAAATTGCCGGGCGGAATATTGCTGAGGTCACCAGGTTTTCGGTTAAGGAGGCGCTGCGGTTTTTCAGTGAACTGAAACTGAGCCCGAAGGATGAGGTGGTGGCACACGAGGTCATCAAGGAGCTGAAACGCCGGCTCGGGTTTATGCAGGCGGTCGGGCTGGACTATCTGACGCTGGACCGGACGACCGAAAGTTTAGGAGGCGGGGAGGCACAGCGGGTCCGGCTGGCAACCCAGATTGGTTCCGGACTGGTCGGGGTGGTTTACATTCTGGATGAGCCATCAATCGGGTTGCATCAGCGGGATAACCGGAAACTGCTGGCAACGCTGAAGGGGTTGCGGGATTTGGGGAATACGGTAATCGTGGTTGAGCATGATGAGGAGACGATTCTGGAGGCGGACTGGGTGATTGACCTCGGTCCGGGGGCCGGTGCTGCCGGGGGGCAGGTGGTGGCACAGGGTCCACCGCCGGCAATCAAAGCCTGTCCGGATTCAATTACCGGCGCCTATCTTGCGGGCAGAAGAAAGATTGAATTGCCAGCGGTGCGGCGCCAGCCGGTGTCCGGGTTTATCCGGATTGAGGGCTGCCGGGAAAACAACCTAAAAAACATTGATGTTGAGATTCCGCTCGGTCTTTTGGTGTGCATCACCGGAGTTTCCGGCTCGGGCAAGAGCACGCTGGTGAATGACATCCTTTACCGGGCTTTGGCACGCCATTTTTACAATTCATTAGCGAAGCCCGGCGCCCATCGCCGGATTGTCGGGCTGGAGAAGATTGACAAGGTGATAAATATTGACCAGTCGCCGATTGGCCGGACCCCGCGTTCCAATCCCGCCACCTATACCAATGCCTTCACCCCGATTCGGGAGCTTTTCGCCCGCACTCATGAGGCACGGGTTCGGGGTTACGGGCCCGGACGGTTTTCATTCAATGTCCGGGGCGGAAGGTGTGAAGCCTGTAGTGGTGACGGCATCATCCGGGTGGAAATGCATTTTCTGCCCGATGTTTATGTGACCTGCGAGGTATGCAAGGGCAGGCGCTATAACCGGGAGACACTGGAAGTCCGCTACAAGGGGAAAAATATCAGCGAGGTGCTGGCGATGAGCGTGGATGAGGCTTATGATTTCTTTGTCAACATTCCGGTGATTGAACGGCGGCTGAAGTTGTTGAAGGATGTCGGGCTGGGCTATATCCAACTCGGGCAGCCAGCACCCACCCTGTCCGGGGGTGAGGCGCAGCGGATTAAACTGGCACGGGAGCTGTCCAAAATCGGCACCGGCAGAACCGTTTATCTTTTGGACGAGCCGACCACCGGCCTCCATTTTGAGGATGTCCGGCTGTTGCTCGAAGTGCTGAACCGGCTGGTGGAACGGGGCAATACGGTGGTGGTGATTGAGCACAATCTGGAGGTGATAAAGTGTGCAGACTGGATTATTGACCTGGGACCAGAAGGCGGGGATGAGGGCGGGCAGATTGTCTGTGTCGGGCCGCCGGAGAAAATTGCCCGCTGTCCTGACTCCTGGACCGGCAGGTTTCTGAAGCCGCTGTTGCGGGGTTAGCTATTTATTCAGGGGCATAACCAGCCGTTCAATTCGGACCGCCTGACCGGTTTCGGCATCAAGGTCTAACAGCACACCGTTGATGCGAATGTCTGCGGTTGCCGGCTGGAGCCGGACCGGCACCATTTCAATCAGCCGGCGCAGGGACAGGTCTTTGCGCATACCGAGGACCGAGTCAAAGGCACCACACATTCCGGCATCGGTAATACAGGCGGTGCCACGGGGCAGAATCCGCTCATCCGCGGTCTGAATATGGGTGTGGGTGCCAATGACCGCGGAGACCCGGCCGTCAAGAAACCAGCCCAGTGCCTGTTTTTCCGCGGTGGCTTCGGCATGGAAGTCAACAATCCGCAGCGGGGTGAGGGGCTGGATTTCGTTCAGTAGCGACTTGATGTGCCTGAACGGGCAGTCAACCGGTTTCATAAACACCCGGCCGAGCAGGTTGATGACCACGATTTTCTGGGTATTGGTGTGCAAGTCAAAAATACCCCAGCCCCGGCCCGGGGCTTCGGGTGGAAAGTTGAGCGGCCGGAGGATTCTCGGCTCGGTGTTCAGAAACTCCCAGACCTCCTTGCGGTCAAAACAGTGGTCGCCGGTGGTGATGCAGTCGGCGCCGGCTTTAAAAAGTTCTTCTGCCAGTCGCGGGGTGATGCCGTAACCCCCAGCCGCATTCTCGCCGTTGACGATACAGAAGCCGGGTTTTAGTTCAGCACGCAGGACTGGCAGCAGGGTCTTGACCGCCTCCCGGCCCGGCTCGGCACACACATCGCCGAGAAACAGGATACGTTCAGTGGGCATAATGGACCGCTCGGGTTTCCCGGATGACCATCACCTTAATCTGGCCCGGATATTTCATTTCCGATTCAATCTGACTGGCAATCCGGGCGGCAAGCTCCTCAGCATCCTGGTCCGAGACCCGGCTTGGTTCAACCAGGACCCGGATTTCCCTGCCTGCCTGAACCGCATACGCCCGTTCAACCCCGGGGAATGAGGCGGCAATTGCCTCCAGGTTTTCAATCCGCTTGAGATAGGTTTCAAAGCTTTCGCGCCGGGCACCGGGTCGGGCACCGGAGATGCTATCCGCAGCTGCAATTAGAAAGGCAAAGGGCGAGTCCATGGTCGTCTCCTCGTGATGGGCGGCAATGGCATTAACCACAAGCGGTTCCTCACCGTAGCGCCGGGCGAGTTCAGCACCGATTGCCGCATGGGTGCCTTCAATCGTCTGGTCCGCAGCCTTGCCGATATCATGCAGCAGTCCGGCACGCCGGGCAATCATCGGCTCCAGTTCCAGTTCCTGTGCCATCAACGAGGCAAGATAGGCAACTTCCCGGCTGTGAAGCAGCACATTCTGGCCATAACTGGTGCGATAGCGGAGCCGGCCGAGTAGTTTAATCAGTTCCGGATGCAATCCGATGATGCCCATTTCCAGCACTACTTCTTCGCCGGTGGATTTGATAATCCCTTCCATTTCCTGCTGGACCCGGCTGACCACCTCCTCAATCCGGGCGGGATGGATTCTGCCATCCTGAACCAGCCGTTCCATTGCCAGGCGAGCGATTTCCCGGCGCACCGGGTCGAATGCGGAGATGATGATGGCACCGGGAGTGTCGTCAATCATCACCTCAACTCCGGTGAGGGCTTCAAAGGTGCGGATGTTCCTGCCTTCCCGGCCGATAATCCTGCCCTTGAGTTCGTCGGAAGGTAGATTCACAACTGAAACCGTGGTTTCCGAGGTGTGGGCGATAGCGCAGCGCTGAATTGCCGCGGCAATCACCTCCCGTGCCTCATTTTCGGCACGGGCTTTTGCCTCCTCCTTGATTTCCCGGACAATCCGGGCGGCTTCCAGCCGGGCTTCATTTTCAAGGTTGTGAATCAACTCCTTTTTTGCCTCTTCAGCCGAAAGTCCGGCAATGCGCTCCAACCGGCTGTTTTCCTGCGCAATCAACTGGTCCAGCCGCTCCATTTTTGCCCGGGTGATTTTTTCCCGGGCGACAATTTCCCGGTCCTTTTTTAGAAGGTCGGCTTCCTTCTGGGTTAAAATCGCCTCCCGGCGGGCAAGGAATGCCTCCCGTTCATTGAGCTTTTGTTCCCGCCGCTCCAGTTCCCGGCGGGTGGCAGCGGTCTGGGCTTCAAATTTCACCCGTTCCCGTTCCCACTCCTCTTTTGCCCGGATTTCCCCCTGGCGCTGGATTTCCTCGGCTCTTTTCTTGGCTTCAGCGATAATTGCCGCACCGTCCGCTTCCCGGGCGGTAATGAATTTCCGGGCGGCACGGCGGCTGATTTTTAATCCAAGCAGAAAACCGGCAATTCCCAAAACCACTGCCGAGACAATGGTGACGATGATACTCCATTCCATAAAATCCTCCCTATGACAAAACAAAACCCTGCGGTGCCGTGTAGTGCAGTCTCTGAACCCGTGGAACAGGTGGGAGCCTCAGAGCGGCTTCACGCTGCCTTGCTGGCGGCAATCCACCGTTCTATTGTGGCCCCCGTCAAACGGGTGTTGGCTCAAGACTCAGCCACTATCACGGACACTGCAGGGAGCCTGAATTACCCGGTCCAGTTTTTCAATGAGCGCTCCGACCCGACGGCGCAACCACTCCTGTTCCGCGGCGGTTGCCTGCAGATGCTCGTCCACAAGCGCCAGACAGGCGAGCACCGCGGTTTTAGCGGTATTCGGCGGTTGATACCGACTGCTGATTTCTTTCATTTTCCGGTCAACGAGCTCTGCGACCTTCAAAACATAGTCTGCGTCCTGGTCGGACCGAACATTATATTCACTGCCAAAAACTTTCACTACATAGTTATTCATCGGCTCCCTTTCTCTTTGGATATAATTTACAGCCGGGAATCTATTTTGTCAATTATGGAATTCAACTGCTCAACCACCGCGGTGCGCAGATTTTCCAGCTCCATAACCTGCCGCTTCAACTGCTGATTTTCCTTCTGAAGCCGGTCAATACAGGCGAGCACCTGGTCAATCTTTTTTTCCAGTGCCTCAAACTGCTCAACCAGCCTGCTTTTCATTTAATGATAAATCAGATGCAGACCGGGCACGAGCTGAAACCAGGATTCCAGTTCGACGGTGGCGTTAGTCCGGTTGACCCGATTGACTTTCACCAGCGCAAAGTAGCCCTGATTTATTTCCGGAATGTAAACCCCGATGCGGGCGGGCAGGGCAGTGTCCGGGATGGTTGTGTAATTAAAGTAAGTGGTTTCGGCAATCGCGGGCAGGGGGGAGTGCTCGTCGGCAAGCGGGTCGGTGAACCAGGTGGTATCCCAGGGGGCGGTGGGTACAGCACCGGATGGGTCTGATGGTCCCATTGCTGGCCGGGCAAGACGGTATGGTTGTCCGGTGCCGGTGGAAAAGTCGGTTACATAAAAGTGAACCAGCCGGGCATTTTCTGCCTGCCGCATGGAATAACTGCGGGCATAACCCGAGTCATAATTCCAGCCGTAGCCGGAATTGCCAATTCCGTCCAGTTCGGACAGGGTTTTGGGTTCGGTGTGGACCGGGATAGTGGTGAGAATGGTTGGTGATTGGTATTCCCGGCCGGCAAATATTGCTGCCACCCGGTACCGGCCGGTAATGCCATGGGGGTTATGAATAAAGGTGCTGGCAGTGGTATCACCGATTGCGGTCCAGGTGGTTTCTCGCGCCGGACAGAAATAAATCCGGTAACGGTCTGGCATCCCTTCAGCCGGTGTGGTCCAGATTAACTGTACCGTGGTGTCAGTGGCAGCCGCAATCTGCAGGTTGGCTGGCGGACCACCGATAACACCGCAGCCGATGAGCAGGGTGGTGATCGGAATAATTAAAATCAAACCGGCACTTTTTTTCATTTTTGCCTCCTTTACTAAGACAGACTAATGTCAAAAAGGGTTTTGTCAATTTTAACGGCAAGGTTACCGCTGAATAAAAAAGAGCCCCCATTTGGGGGCTCGTAAGTTCGGGGCCGAAAGGTTCAATGCTGTATCAACCGCAGTCCCTTGACGAGCTGGAACCAGCCGGAAACCTGATAGGTCTTTTCACCGGAATTAAACCCGTCCAGCTTTGCCAGTGCGTAATAACCGTCCTGAGTGTAGATGCCGGCAAGAAATGGGGTCTGGGTAATCTCCTGATAGTTGAAATAAACTGAAGGAGAGTGAGCGGGCAGCGGCGCATTTTCACTTGTTAATGGACCGGCAATCGCATTCACCCGCCAGGAGCCGGCAGGTACCACCCCGCCCGGGTCGGTCGGTCCCTGGTCCGGACTGGCGATTGAGTAGGTGGTGGTCTGGAAGTCGGTGATGTAGAAATCAACATTTGCCGCATTTGCCGCCTGGGTCATTGAGTAGGTAGCACCTTCACCGGTGGTGCGGTTCCAGCCATAACCGGAGTTGCCAGCAGCATTCAGTTCTGCCACGGTGAGTGCGGTAGTGGCGACCGGAACTGAAGAAACGGTGGTCAGGCACTCGTAAACTTCAGAACCAAACTTAGCGGCTACCTTGTAGGTGCCGGTTTTGCCATTCGGGTTGTGGGAAAAGGTGGTGGTGGTGATGTTGTTGGCAATCTCCGTATACGAGGCGGTTCCGGTCTCCTTGAAGTAGACAATGTATTTGTCCGGTGTTCCCTCAGCCGGTGCATTCCAGGTCAGTTTAATTGTGGAATCGGTTTCGGCAGAAATCTGGAAACCGGTAGGCGCACCACCAATTATTGAACCGCAATCCGAACCGATGGAAATTATGCCCAGCACTATCCAGGCAACGAGTGTAAGAAGCGGCAGCGTCCTTTTCATTGCCACCTCCTTTTTGGTTACCGTCCAACCTTGGGTGGTTTGCCCGAAGACGGTTTTTCCGGCTTTGGCTGAGGTGTCGGGGTGGGTGTGGGTGCCGGTGCCGGCTTTGCCATTGACTCTGTCGGGACCGGTGCCGGCTTTGCCATTGACTCCGTCGGGACCGGTGCCGGAGCGGTCAAAGTGCTTTCAGCCGCCGCCGGTTTTGGCTTCTCCTCTTTCTTGCTCGGACAACCGAGCGCAAACACCAGTGCGACCATTGCACAAGCGGCGATCAGTTTTTTCACGAAATCCTCCTTTTTTAGTTTTTCCTTGACTACTGGTTGAGCACGCACGCCGCATTGGTTCTGCGTCTCAACCGGTTATCTAAGGCTAATTACAGTCTTAGTTGGCTATAATTATAATATTCTCAACTTCTTTGTCAAGCAGTTGTTAGAAAGAAGGGGATAAAGGAATTATTGACAAAATGAATCGGTTATATTATTATAGTGCGGGCGGGAGGGAAGTGATGGGTATTAGGTTTTGAGAGCTGGGGTTGAGTTGCAAGAAAGGAGGTTTGAATGCGGAAGGTAAGTATAGTATTGCTTGCAGCCGCCGGGGTAATTTTCGCAGCCCAGAAGATAAGTTTGCCCCGGGTGGAGGTCAGCACGCAGGATGGGGTGCCGATGTTTATCAATTATCAGGGCTATTTGACCGATGGCAGTGGCAATCCGATTACCGCCAGTCTGACAATGCTTTTTGAAATTTATGATGCGGAAAACGGTGGCACCCGGCTCTGGTGGCAGACGCAGTCGGTCGTGGTTCAGCAGGGGGTTTTCAATGTGAAGCTGCAGTTGCAGGAGAGTGATACGAGTATCTTCCGGCTTGGTGAGCGGCGCTGGCTGCAGTTGACGGTCAGCGGTCAGCGGTTGTCGCCGAGAACCGAGATTACCAGTATGGCTTACGGGATTCATTCGGCAAAGGCGGATAATGCGGATAAACTTGATGGCCGGCATGCCAGTGAGTTCATCTATAACAGCACCACCCTGCAGCCGAACGCCAACTTCTGGATTGATGGCAGTGGTATTGCCGGGGGACAGTTGCGGGCTTCGGCAATTGGCATTTCCAACGGTCCGGCAGTGTACGGCACAAATGCCAACGGCTTAAACTTTGGCGTCTGGGGGCATAACAGCAATTCTGCTGGAACTGGAGTTGCCGGCAGCGGTAATAATGATACGCTTTTCTATCTGGTCAACGGTTCGGGTGGGGCGTTTTCAGCCCGGCGGTTCGGACTGTTCGCCTATGCCCACGATACCACTGGTACCGGTATTGCGACAATGGGTAATCGGATAAGGGATACGGTCTGGACTTTGGCTGCGGGTTGTGGGGGTGCTTTTAACGGCACAAACTTTGGCGTCTATGGTCTGGCACGGAATTTGAGCGGTGAGCGGTGCGGTGGATTTTTCCGGACCTATGGCGGTGATTCAATTAAGACCTATATTGCCTACAATTACGGCGGCAACAGGTACGGGATTCTGAGTGACGGGACGAAATCGACCATTATGGCTACCAGTGCTGGAAAGAGGATCCTTTTTTGCCCGGAGGCACCCCAGCCGTTTTTTGAGGACTTTGGTGAAGCCCGGCTGGTTAATGGTCACTGCCGGGTAAATCTGGACCCGCTGTTTCTGGACTGTATTGCGGTTAATCAGGAGAATCCGCTCCGGGTGTTTATCACCCTGACCGATGACTGCAACGGGGTATATGTAAAAACCGATGCGACCGGTTTTGATGTTTATGAACTTAAGAACGGCAGGTCCAATGCCGGATTTTACTACCGCGTAATCGGGCTGCGCCGGGGTGATGAGGATGTGCGGTTTCCCCCTGCTCCCGAGGCGCCGGCAGAACTGGCAGTGCCGGTTAAAGCCGCACCCGATGGCAGTTCTCCGGTCCGGTAGCGTTAAGAACCGGAAGCAGAGGTGGGTATGAAATTGAAGTTTGCCCTGCTTGCACTGCTGATGCCGGTTTTTTTCACTGCTGCCGGTGCGCAATCATTTCGTCTGCCCGAATGGGTGATTGACGAGGGGGGAGTGAAGGCAACCGGTGGGAATTACATCGGTTATGGCAGTTTTCATCAGACGACCATCGGCTATGCGACCGGTGGTAATTTCATCGCCTGGATTGGTTACTGGCATCCAAGAATGCGGAATGTGTATTATGATGTGGCGGCGGTGGAGATTGTCAGTCCGAATGGTGCGGTTGATACGATTAATGAGATAACGCCAAGGGCGCTGGTGGCAAATTACGGTAGCGGGACGGTGAATTTCCTGGCAATTTTTTCAATCCGGATTGCCGGGGGCGTGACTCCGATTTATCAGAATGGCAAACCAGTGCAGTTAGGACCAGGCGAACAGACGGTGGTGGATTTTGTTCCAGTCCGGCTGCGGTCGCTTGGCCCGCATATCGCAAGGTGTTCGGTGGCACTGGCCAGGGATGAGAATCCGGCAAATGATACGGTGTCCCGCCTGTTTAAGGTGCTGGCACGGCCACCGTGGCCCGAAGGGTGGATTGAGGTGCAGTCGATGCCCACCATACCCAGCGGTCGGGGGGTGAGTTCAGGCGGATTTCTGGTTATTGACCAGAATTCGGGTTTGATTTATGCGGCAAAGGGGAACAAGTGTCCGGACTTTTACCGCTACGACCCGATAAGCAATAACTGGGATACGCTGGCACCCTGGCCAGACGGGCGGGAAGGGAAGAAGCCGGCAAAGGGGGCAACCGGCTGTTCGGACAATTCCGGTTTTGTCTATGCGGTGAAGGGGAATAATACCCTGGGGTTCTGGCGTTATAACAGTTTCTGGAATGAATGGGAGCAGCTACCTGATGTGCCGTATGAGCCGGGCAACCGGAAGATAAAGGGTGGGGCAGATATGGTTTTTGTGGTTGATGGTGGCGTCCCTTATGTTTATCTGCTTAAAGGGCAGAGAAATGATTTTTACCGGTTCAACGCCCTGACCTATCAGTGGGAAGTGCTGACTTCACCACCGGGAATTACCAAATGGGACCGGGGGTCATGGCTGGTTTATGACGGTGAAACCCGGATATATGCACACAAGGCGAAGTATCATGAGTTTTATTTCTATGACCTGACGGTCCATGACTGGTGGCCCGAACCGCTTGCTGGAATGCCCTATACCAGCCCGAGAATGCAGAGTAGAAAGCGCTCCCGGGATGGTGGATGTGCAACCTGGGCTTACGGCTCTATTTTTGCGCTTAAGGGCGGCAACACCTGTGAACTGTGGCGTTATCTGCCGGAAGGTGACTCCTGGACCGAAGCGGATACGATGCCCAGTTTTGGTTCAACCGGTAAAAGGAAGCGGGTGAAGGATGGTGGCGATATTGCCAGTTATGGTGATGCGGCACTGTTCGCTCTCAAGGGAAATAAGACCTGTGAGGTCTGGCGCTATGTGCCCGGGGCGGAGATTGTGCAACCGCAGCCGCCGGAGCGTTCCGGGGCTATGGGTTCAGCGGTCAAATTCCCGGCGCCGGGGATAGCGGTAATGACACCCCTCAGACCCGGGATGTTAACTGTGCGGTATGCGCTCGGGGGCTCTCCGCTGGCACTGCTGGAACTGGTGGATGCCGCAGGCAGGCTGGTGCACCGTCAGGTGGTTGGTGGACCGGCCGGAGTTGTTAACATCAACTCGGCGGCAATCAGCCGCGGTGTTTACTTTGTGCGGCTGTGCGCTCCGGCGATTCAACTGAAGGCTAAGGTGACGGTAGTTCCATAGCCGGTTCAGTCAAGGATTGTTCTGAGGTCTGCTGCCGGAGTGGTGATGGGCAGGATGTTAAATTTCTCCTGGAGGATGTCAATGAGATTGGGCGTCAGGAATGCCGGCAGTGAAGGTCCAAGCCGGATGTTCTTGATGCCGAGAAACAGCAGGGTTAAAAGCACAGCAACCGCTTTCTGCTCGTACCAGGAGAGGATAAATGATAGCGGCAATTCATTCGGGCTGGCGGACAGTTTTTCGCTCAGGGCGCTGACAAATCGGATGGCGCTGTAGGAGTCATTGCACTGACCCGCATCCATTAGCCGGGGCAGGGATTCAATTGTACCGAACTCCAGCTTATTGAAGCGGTATTTGCCGCAGGCGAGGGTCAATATCAAGCAGTCTTCCGGCACCAGCCGGGCAAAGTCGGTGTAATAGTTTCTGCCTGGTTTGGCGCCGTCACAGCCACCGATGACAAAGATGTGCCGGATCTTCTGGGTCTGAATCATTTCCGCAATTTTCGCCACCTGGCTCAGAAGCGTGTTGCGGCCGAAGCCGACAGTGATATAATGCTCTGGACCTTCGGCAGTGAATCCGGGCTGTTCCAGTGCGGCAGCAATTACCGGCGAGAAGTCGTCACGGTGGACATGCTGGACCCCGGGCCAGGCGACCAGTCCGGAGGTGAAAATTCGGTTCTGGTAGCTTGCCATCGGCCGTTGCAGGCAGTTGGTGGTCATCAGAATTGCCCCCGGGAAAAGCGGGAACTCTTTCTGCTGATTCTGCCAGGCAGAACCGTAATTACCCACGAGATGTTGATAGGCCTTGAGTTTCGGATAGCCGTGCGCCGGCAGCATCTCGCCGTGAGTGTAGATATTGATGTTCTTATCCTTTGTCTGTTCAAGCAGTGCCGCCAGGTCCCGCAAATCGTGGCCCGAGACACAGATTGCCTTGCCCCGGACCGGGGTCACCCTGACCCGGGTAGGCATTGGGTCGCCATAGGTGCCGGTGTTTGCCGAATCCAGCAGCTCCATTACCTTCAGGTTCAGTTCCCCGACCGCCAGCGCCCGGTTAAACAGTTCAGCGGTATCAAAGTTGTCACCGGTCAGATAATCAAGCAGCTCGTGAAAACGGGCGTAGATGTTTTCTTCCTCTTTGCCGAGAATTGCCGCATGGTCGGTATAAGCCGCTGCTCCCTTCAGGCCGAAAAGGATTAAATCCATCAGGTCGGCCTGGTCATCACCAAACCGCTGATGCCGGGCAGAAATCCCTACCGCCGGTGCCTGTTCAACAAGTTTGCTCAGGCTATCAGCCGGAACCCATTCGGCTGGCCCGGTGAGCTTTTCCGGAGTAATGCCCCGGGCAGTGCTTGCCTGTTGATACTGAATTTTAATCTTCTCTTTCAGTTGATAAGCCCGGTTGAGCAGGCCCTGCAGTCGTTCAGGGTCAAAGTCCACATTGGTAATTGTTGAAAACAGCGCTTCCACGGTGAAGAGGTTGATTTCCCGGTCGGTTACTCCCAGTCTTCGTGCCCGATGTGCATATTGGGCGATTCCCTTGACCGCATGGATGAGCAAATCCTGGAGGTTGGCGGTAATCGGGTCCTTACCACACACCCCCTGGACCGTGCAGCCGGTTCCTTTTGCGGTCTGTTCACACTGATAGCAGAACATTTCCATCGTTTACTCCTCCTTTATCTTGCCATTGATGCCAATGGTAATTTCTTGAAACGGTATTTTTTTACCACTTACCTTCAGGGCAGCGGTCACTATCTGAACCAGCCCGAAACAGCAGGGAACTTCCATATGGAGGACGGTTACGGAGATGATACTGTTTTCCGAAAAGATGCGGGTCAATTTTTCTTAATAAAATCCAGCATCGTCCAGTTTCGGGCAGCCGACCAGCAGGACCCGGTCGTTAAGAAATTGCTCGTGCAAATCGGGCAGGGCGAAACCGGTGCAGTCGGCAGCAATCAGCAAATTGCTGTTGTTAAGATACGGGGCTTTAACCGGTACCAGCATCAGCTGAATCGGCCAGTTGCGCAGGCGGGAGATGCTGGCTGATGACGGTTTTACCTTGTTTTCCGGCACCAGGCTGCGCACCTGAGTGCCCGGACAGCCGCAGGCAAGCGGCTTCGGTTGCTCGGCAGGTAGCGGTATGTTATGCTCTTGCAGATAGCAAATTGCCTGCCGATAATACTCCTCAGCTCCATGCTCCCGGAGATGGCGGAGGTGAGCGGCGATCGTGTTGGTACCGGCTTTGACAATGTTTGCCATCACCTGATATTCATCGTAGGGCGCTGCTGGTCTTTCCTCAACGGTAAGTGCCCCTTCCGGGCATTCACCGACACAGGCACCCAGTCCATCACAGAAAAGTTCTGAAATCAGGCGTGCCTTGCCATCAATTATTTGCAATGCCCCTTCCGGGCAGTTGGGAATGCACCGACCGCAGCCGGTGCACTTTTCTTCGTCAATCCTGATTATTTTTCGTTTCGGCTGCATTGAAAACTCCTGGTTTGATTTTAATAGCTTTCAGACTGCTGTTTTTCAACTGGCTTATAACCTGCCGGTTCAGCCGGCGGAAAAACGGTCCTAACGGGCAGCCATCACCGGTACAGACCGGAATGGCGAACGGACACCGGTCAACCGTCAGTTTTCCGGCAATTGTTTCATAGATTGCCAGCAGCGGGATTGCCTCCGGCTTGCGGGCAAGCTGATAGCCACCACCCGGCCCGGTTTTTCCGTGAACAATACCTGCCCTTTCCAGTTGTCCGAGCACCTTGGCAAGATGGGCAGCTGAACAGCCCAGCCGCTGCGCCAGTTCGCTAATGGTCAGACGTCCGTTGCCGGCAAGTAGCAGCGCGGCGTGGATGCCAAGCCGGACTGCATAAACACTGTTGAACAGTTCCGCCATAATTTTATTCTGGTATAATAATACCATAATTACTGTACGCTGTCAAGGAAAAACGGGTGTTAAAGGCAATAATTTTTATGGTCGGGAGTAATCCGTTCATATTGCGGAAGGTGGTTTTTCTCAGTATAATTTAATTATGAACGGGCGTTCTAAAGTAGCAGTTCTGTTTACCAGGCCGGAAACGGTGCTGGATGATTACCGCCGGCTGATTAAACTGGCTGATGCCGATAAGCATCTTAAAGCCGGGGTTACTACCATTCTGAAGGATAACATCTCCTGGCATTATCCGATGCCCGGTGCAAATACGACCCCCTGGCAGCTGGAAGGGACGATTCTGGGCCTGCACGACCTCGGGTTCCGGGACCTGGCGGTTGTTCAGAACAAGACGGTGGTGATTGATACCCACAAAGGTGAAGACCTCAACCGCTATGTCCCGATTTTCCGTAAGTGTGGCCTGCCGGTGCTTTACAATTTCAAGGAATCGGATATGAAGTGGATACCGTTTCAGCCGAAGGCGAAGATGCTGGCGCTTGACCATATTTATCCTGAAGGTTTGAGAATTCCTGATTATTTCATCGGCAAGAATATTGTCCATCTGCCGACGGTAAAATGTCATATCTATACAACCACCACCGGGGCAATGAAGAATGCCTTTGGCGGGCTTTTGTCCACGCACCGGCATTACACCCACACCTGGATCCACGAGACCCTGGTTGACCTGCTGGCAATCCAGAAGGAAATTCATCCGGGGATTTTTGCCGTAATGGATGGCACAACTGCCGGTGATGGCCCAGGACCGAGGACCGTCCGGCCGGTGGTAAAGAATGTAATTCTGGCTTCGGCAGACCAGGTGGCGATTGATGCGATTGCTGCCAAGATGATGGGGTTTGACCCCCTGTCAATTAAATATATCCGGCTGGCACATGAGCAGGGGCTGGGGGTAGGTGACCCAAAGGAGATTGAGGTGGTTGGAGATGACATTTCCCGGGAAAACTGGGGTTTCCGGGTGGGGTTTTCATTTCACCGGTTTCTGGGCTGGCTTTCCTGGTACGGGCCAACCCGTTTTCTGCAAAGACTGATTTTCCGGACCTGGCTGGTCAATATCCCGATTTTCATTTCCGAATTCAATCATGACTTCATTCACTGGCCATTTAAGGAACGGAAAATTTACGAGCGCTGGCGGAAAGAGACCGGCTGGGGTAGACTTTTTCAGGAATACGAGCAGAAGGGCTGTCTTTTGCTTTAACATCAGGCGGTAGAAGACGAAACAGGCTTTGGGAGTTATAGCCGGCACACTGGTAGGGATCGGAGCGCAGGGACTTGTCACCCAGGTGGTGCTGGTGCGCGAGTTCTTTGCCGTCTTTGCCGGCAATGAAATTTCGGCTGGTGTTTTGCTTGCCGGCTGGCTGTTATTTGAAGGCGTGGGCGCCTGGTTTGCCGGCAGGTTTTCAACCCGCAACCCGGAGCGGCTGAGCGAGTGGTTGTGCTGGTTCGGTTTGGTTTCGGGCTTCAGTTCAATTTTCAGTGTGGCGTTTGTCATTTACAGCCCCCGGCTGTTCGGTTTGCTACCTGGCGAAACTATAAGTCTGCCTTTGCTGCTTTGGGTCAGTGGCTTGGCAGTGGTACTGCCGGCGAGCAGTCATGGTGCGCTGTTTGCCCTCGGTGCCGAGTTTTTTTCTGCCGGTGGTAAAAAAACGGGCGTCAGCCGTACCTATGCCTGGGAAGGACTGGGCACCTTCAGTGCCGGGCTACTGCTTTATTTCTACCTGTTTTCCCGGTTGCCCGGAATCGGGATTGCCGGGCTGTTCAGCGGCATAATGCTGGTGGCGCTGGCATTTATTACCCGACAGCGGGTCCGTTCGTCAGCGCTGTTAGTAACAGGGAGTTTACTGGTATTTTTCGGTTCTGAAATCGGAGCGCGGCTGGAGCCGGTGCTTCAGAAAACGGTCTGGCACGGGCAACGGGTGCTTTCGGTTCGGGAGTCGGCATACGGCAAACTGATAACGCTTGAGCGTGAGGGGCAGCGGCAGATTGTTTATGACGGCACAGTGGTGCTGAACATTCCGGAGATTGAGACCGCTACTAATGAACAGGTTGTCCATCTGCCGCTGCTTGTGCATAAGCGACCCCGCAGGGTGCTGATACTGGGAAGCGGACCGAACGGGCTGGTAAAGGAGTTACTCAAATATCCGGTTGAAGAGGTGGTCACCGTTCAGATTGACCCGGTACTGCTTGCGGAAATTAGGCGGGCGGGTGGCAAGACCATTGCCGGGATAGTTGCTGACCCGAGGGTGCGTCAGATTACTGCCGACCCGAGAAGGTTTCTGGAAAGCACCGCCGACAGTTTTGATGTGGTTATTGTTGCACTGCCGGCCGCAGTGAATTTGAATACCAGCCGGCTGTTCACGGTTCAATTTTTTCAGCGCTGTGCCGCCCGGCTGAAGGTGGATGGAATGGTTGTTACCCGGACACCGGGCAGCGCTGACAACCTGGTTCCGGAGGCAGGTGTAATCGCCGGTATCAGGGAGGCGACGCTTGGCCAGGTGTTCCCCCATTGTTATGCAATCGGTCTGGATATTCCGCTGATGATCGGCAGCAGAAAGCCGCTGGTGCTCAATCCAGATACAGTTGCCCGGCGGCTGGCAGCGATGCAGCTTGAGCTTTCGGTGCTGACCCCGGTATATCTGCGTGCCCTGCTTGACTCTTTTCGGCAGAAACAGTTTCAGCGGGGCATCGTCAGCAGTCAGCAGGTAAATGATGATCTGAAACCACGGGAACTTTTTTTTAACCTGCTGCGGGAGTCAGTGCGTTCCCATTACCGGTTTGCCCGGCTGCTGGCAACGCTTCCTGGGCTGCTGGCAAAGTTCTGGCTGCCGGTGCTGATAATGACTGTGATTGTTGCGATTGGCGCCGGTCGGTGGTCGCCCAATGCTGCTCGGGGGTTCGGGATATTCTCGTCCGGATTTGCCGGTGCGGCTATCTCCACGCTGACGGTAATGGTATATCAGATTCGCTTTGGCTCGGTTTACTCCGGTGTGGCGCTGCTGTTTGCCAGTTTTATGCTGGGTACGGTCGCCGGTGCACTGTTGAGCGGTTTGACAGTGGAAAAGATTGGTTCCGGGAGACGGGCAGGTGCGGTGCTGTTTCTGGGCGGTGACTGTTTATTGAGCGTTGTGCCGGGGATTCTGGCATTACTGACGCGGTGGGGCGGTCCGCTGCTGCCGGTGCTTTTACTTTTGCTTTCCGGAACGGTGCTGGGCTGGGAGTTCGGCATCGCCAGCATTGAGCGTCAGGCGGCAGGCGGGCGTGGTGGAGTTACAGCTGGCATTTTGAGTGTGCTGGACTTTACCGGTGGTGCCCTGGGCGGATTTTTCACCGCGGTGATTATGGTGCCGGTTGCCGGCCTGACAGCTGCATTTGTGCTGGTTGCAGTTTTTAAACTGGTAAGCGCAATCTGCCAATTATTGACAATTGGCGGTTCCCGTTTTACAATCCAGCGTGTTTAATTTTCATAGCGGTAAGACGGCATCAGGATTTAAGGTAATTGCAATTGCCCTGTTACTGCTCGGTCTGTTTTGGGGGTATGCTCAGGAAACCGGTGGTATCACCGGGCTGGGCGGTGTGAACATTCAGGGGTTGCTGCAGCCGTCGGTCTCGCCGGTGCCCAGCCTGGTCGGAGTGGAAAGCCCGATCATATCCGACCGCTATATCCTTATGCCGGGCGACCGGCTGCTGGTAACGGTGCGGGGGAGGGTGACATTTTCCTATCAGAGTGTAATTACCTATGAAGGCAAGGTGACGATAAATCTGCCGGTTGGCTCAATGGCACCGACCTATGAGAGCGGTTCCCAGAATCTTAATCTGGATGTGGTGGATGCAATCGCCGTTTCCGGATTGACTCTACGGCAGGCGCAGGACACGCTGACCCGGATTATGAGCCGTTATTTCCAGGATGCCGAGGTTAAGCTGACACTGACCGGGCTGCGTTCGGCGATTGTATTTGTGACCGGTGAGGTTCAATATCCCGGGGCTTACAACGCCTCACCGGTGGAACGGGTTTCCCAGGTGATTGCCCGCGCCGGCGGTCTTTCACCGCTTGGTTCCAAAACCAGGATTGTGCTGATTCGCGGCGGCATACCATTTGCCAATGTGGATATTGAACGGTTTGAAAATGAGGGTGACCTACAGGCAAACCCGTTTATTGAGTCCGGAGATGTCATCTATGTGCCACCGGTTGAAGGGCTGGTGACGGTGCGGGGGGCGGTTTTCGGACGCGGGGAGTATCGGATTCGGGCATCAGCATTGACGACCGAAAAGGAGCGGATGAGCGAAGGAATTTATGAGCTGAAACCGGGCGAACGGGTGTTTGACCTGATCCGGAAGGCAGGAGGGATTACACCCTGGGCTGATCTACACAACTGCTATGTGGAACGGCAAGTGCTGGGCAGCAACGGTCAGCGGGAGAAAATCAAGGTTGACCTTTACCGGGTGCTGTTCGAGCAGGATTCCAGTCAGAACATTGAACTGGTAAATGCCGATGTGTTAGTTGTGCCGCCGATCAATTCGTTTGTCTATGTTCAGGGGGAGGTGAACAAGCCGGGCTCTTTTCTTTACACACCCGGGTTGCGGGTTAACGATTACATCGGCCAGGCGGGTGGACCGACCGAGAACGGAAACCTGGGCGGTGTGACCATTATCCGTGCGGACAGGCGGCTCACCGGGAAAACAAACCCGGTGGTAGAATCTGGGGATGTGATTGTCGTTCCCAGATACGGAATCAGGTGGTGGCAGGATGTGGTGACAATTTTATCAGATGTCGGAATCCCTACCATCTCGCTGATTCTGACGATTGTGGCGTTACAGCGCTAACCGCTTTTTCTTGGTGTCGGATTTTCTTCACCCGGCGGTAATGGCGGCCCCGGGTAAATCTGGTGTTCAGAAATACCCGGACGATCCGCTTTGCGGCAGCCGGATTCAGTAAATCGGCACCGAGACAGAGGACATTGGCGTCATTGTGTGCGCGACTGAGGCGTGCCATCCGTTGGTTCAGACAGAGTGCGGCACGGATGCCGGGGATTTTATTGGCCGCAATTGTCATACCGATACCGGTTGCACAGATGAGTATCCCCCGGTTTGCCCGGTGCGCGGCAACCGTCTGTCCAACCGTAAAGGCATAGTCCGGATAGTCGGTGCTTTCGGTAGAATTGGTACCCTGGTCCAGCACCCGGTAGCCCAGTTGTTTAAGAAAGATTTTCAGTAGTTCCTTCAGGGCAAAGCCCCGGTGGTCAGCGCCGATGGCAACTGTCATTTGACAAAGGTAAGCCAGTTGTAGCGGTCTTCCCGTTTGAGTTCTATGATGGCGAAGAACTCCTGCTGCAGTTTTCTGGTAATCGGACCGCACTTGCCGTTGCCAATAGTGATACGGTCAACTGAACGGATGGGTGTAACTTCGGCAGCGCTGCCGGTGAAGAAGATTTCATCTGCCAGATAGAGCATTTCCCGCAGCATCATTGTCTCCCGGACCTCGTAGCCCAGTTCCCGGGCAAGGGTGATAATCGTATCCCGGGTAATCCCGGGCAGGATGGTGGCATGCAGGGGCGGGGTGTAGATGATGCCGTTGCGCACCACAAACAGGTTCTCACCCGAGCCTTCGGAAACGAAACCGTAAACATCCAGGGCAATGCCTTCAACAAAGCCGTAGGTTATGGCCTCCATCTTGATTAACTGCGAATTCATATAATTGGCACAGGTTTTGGACATCGCCGGGAAGGTGTTGGGTGCCATTCGGTTCCAGGAGGAGACCATCACATCCACACCCTGTTCCAGTGCTTCCGGACCGAGATACTTGCCCCACTTCCAGGTAATCAGTGCAACTTCAACCGGACAGCCGAACGGGTTAACCCCGAGTTCCTTATAGCCGCGATAGACAATTGGCCGGATGTAGCACTCATCCAGTTCATTCTTTTTTATCAATTCCACTGTTGCCTGATTAATCTGCTCCCTGGTGAATGGGATTTCCATCCGGTAGATTTTTGCCGAATTGAACAGGCGGTTGGTGTGGTCGGCGAGCCGGAAGATTGCCGGACCTTTCGGGGTATTGTAGCAGCGGACGCCTTCAAAGACGCCGGTGCCGTAGTGAATTACATGGGAGCAGATGTGAATTTTTGCATCTTCCCAGCGGACATAATTACCGTTCATCCAGATAAATCTGGATTTGGTTTCTTCCAGACCCATTTTACCTCCTTATTAATAGAAATAACGGCGGAACCGTTCGGCTCCGCCGCGCTTTATTAAAACCGATTAACAGTATCAAGCGGCTGATTTTTATCATTTTTGCCATGGTGGCGAAGGGAATCGAACCCCTGACCCGTGGATTATGATTCCACTGCTCTACCAACTGAGCTACGCCACCGTTTTTTGTTATCATATAACTTTAAGCCCTCAAGTCAATCTATACCGCCATAATTTCCCAGCGCGAATGTTGACATCAGGGGATTTATTTTAATAAAAAGGAGGCGCTGATGAAATGGCTCTTTATGCTGGTGAGCGCCGGTTTCGGGCTGCTGTTTGCGGTCTGGACCCCGGTCGGACCGGTCGGCGGTAACATTTATTGCGGTGACATCAGCGGTACCAGTCCGGCGGTTATTTACTTGGCACCTTAACAGTTCCACCCGGCTTGTCCGTTCAACTGACGAAGGCGCAAACTGGGTTATTTGTGCCGGCACGCTGTCCGGTTATGTCTATGACCTGCTTGTCCATCCGCAATCACCCGAAATCGTTTACGCCTGTCTGGGTAGTTCAATTTACAGGTCAACCAATAGCGGGGTTTCCTGGAGCAGGCTGAATATGCCTGCCTCCTGTTACTTCCGAAAAATGGTTTTTAATCCTGAAAACCCGACGGTGATTTATGCGACCGGATACGATTACAGCACGAGCCCGTACCGGGCGGTGCTGGTGCGCAGTGATAACGGCGGTGAGAGCTGGAACGCCTTCTATTTCGATACCAGCAGTACCAGTGCCTACGGTTACTCGATTGCGGTTGACCCGGTGGACACTGCAACCATCTATGCTGGTGGTTATCGGGCTTCGGGGATGACGATGGTCTGCCGTTCAACTGCCCGGGGTGTAACCTGGGTGCGATGTCCGGACTTTTTGTCCTGCGGTAACATCATCAGCATTGCGGTCAATCCCCGTGACCCGCTTGATGTCTGGTCGCTGGAAGGGTCGGGTTGAGGCAATGCTGAACTCTTCAGGAGCACAGACGGCGGGTCCGTCTGGACACAGATTGAAAGTTATCACGGTGACGGTGCCGGCATTGCCATCGCCCCCAACAATCCGGATGTAATTTTCACCTGCGGTTACGGCAGTATTAGCGGTGCCTACCGGATTCAGACCTCCTTTACCACCGATAATGGCCAGACCTGGATTCACGATACGATTATGGACTCAATTGCCCGGGCGAGCACGGTCGTTTTTGACCCGTTTGTGCCGAACCGGGTTTTAATCGGCGGCGATTCTGCATTCAGTTACAAACTGCTGCTGGTGAGTTCAGACTTAGGGGCCACCTGGGAGCATACCGGGAATGGCCTGAGCGGGGTCGTTTACTGCCTGGTGCCGTCGACCCGGACCAGTGGATTATTCTATACCGGAACCAGTCAGGGGTTGTTCCGTTCAACCGATGGTGGTGTTAACTGGAGCCGGACTGGCACATTTCCGACTGTGCGGGCGGTGGTGCTTGCCGAATGAAGCCGGCGGAAGGTTATCCTCTTGACGCCGGGCGGTTTTCCGGCTATGCTGAACAGTGGCGTTAAATTCTGACTACCACCAGGCGCGGGAGCGGTTTCTTGAGTATCTCAAAAAGGAGCGGGGTTTTTCCCCTCATACCGTCCGGTCCTATGAGGTTGATCTGGAGCAGTTTTTTGACTTCTGTGCCGAACAGCTCAACGGCAAGCCGCTGGACCAGATTGACCGGACCGACATCCGGAATTTTGCCGGTGCGGTGATGCGCTATGGCTACAGCAGCCGCAGTACCGCCCGGAAGTTGTCAAGTCTACGGTCATTTTTCCGGTATCTGGTGGAAACGGAAGTGGTAAGGCAGAATCCGGCGCGGGGCATCCGCGGTCCGGCGCTGGAGAGGATGCTGCCACCGCTTTTAAGCGAGTTTCAGGTGGCACAGGCGCTTGCGCCCCAAGACGATTCGGTGATTTCCCTCCGGAATGCGGCGATAATGGAGACGCTTTACGGTTCCGGACTCAGGGCATCAGAACTGGTGGGGCTGAATATTCAGGATATTGACTTTGATGCCGAAACAGTCCGGGTTCGGGGCAAGGGCGGTAAGGAGCGGATTCTGCCGCTGGGCAGGAAGGAGGCAGAGGCAATCCAGCGCTATCTGGCGGTGCGCGGTTATCCGGAACAGAGGGCGGTGTTTCTCAACTGCCGCGGCGGGCGCCTGACGACCCGTTCGGTTCAGCAGATTGTCAATCGGGCACTGCGCCGGATTACCGGGGTGAGTGCGACCAATCCCCATGCGCTCAGACATGCGTTTGCGACCCATCTGCTGGAACGAGGTGCGGACCTGCGGGCGGTGCAGGAGCTGTTAGGGCATGCCTCACTTGCCTCCACCCAGATTTACACCCATCTGACCGTGGAGCGGCTGCGCCGGATTTATGACCAGGCATTTCCCCGGTCCGGTGCTGAAGATTAATTAATAGCGTTAAAATAAAAACGGGGCGGAGAACCGCCCCGTCATATTTTTTATTTAGCTAATGAACTACGGTGAAAGGCACGGTCAACGCTTCACCATCAGCATCTGCCCGCAGGAAGTAAACCCCGGGACTGAAGGCGCCGGCGTCAAACCGCAGGGACTGTCTGCCGGCAGCGCTCTGGCCATTATACACGGTGCTAACCAGCCGTCCCGCACGGTCAAACACCTGAACCGTCAGCCGTGCCGGGCGGTTGAGGGTGTAGTGGAGCCAGCCGGTGCCGCTAAGCGGATTCGGCGTCACATTGAGGATGTTTTCCGCCATAATCAACTGGCGCTGTTCGGTAATGCCGGTCCAGTCGGTCCGGTCAAAGTATGCTGCCCGAACCTGGGGAGCCCGCCAGGTGAGATAGAGCACACCGTAGACATCGGCGCCGAGGTATTCAACTGCCGGGTGATTCCAGTAGGGCTCGTAATCAGCCGCCGAAACCGGTGTGCTCCAGAAACCGCGGTAGCGTCGCCAGACAAAACGCATTTCCCGGGGTGAACTGTAATACCGGTAAATAATAGCCGCACCGCCACCGTCCCGCAATGTGACATCCGGTGATTCGGCCCGGGTAGTGGTGTCATTACCGACATTCCCATAATACCAGTCTGCGTTCCCACCCTGATAGTTCACCAGATAGCGGACATGGGTTGCAACCGGCCCGGGATAAAGGAAGGCGCAGAGCACCGTGTCTTTCCAGGCACTGATGGCGGTATTGGCATTTGCCGGGTCTGGGTCGCTGGGATAGTTAATGAAGTTACGCCAGCTCGTGCCCTCCGAGCCGATGATATTCACCAGGCTGTCGGTGCCGACATAGGAAACCCAAATGAAGGTGCTGGTAAACCCCTCGTTGCAACTGGCGTCAATACCGTGCCGGGCATTGGTGATTCCCGGGTCCGGGGTGGAATCCCAGGACACGGCAGCGGTGTCATCCCAGTAGAAGCGGATTCTGCCGGAGAAAAGCAGGGGCAGCACATAAAGCCGGTTGTTATAGTAGTCCTGATTTGAGCAGATAGCAATCTGCCGGATGGAGTCCGCGCCGGTAAAGTTGGCAATGTCCACATAAGCTAAACCACCCTGAAACATATGCTGGGTTCCGTTGCTGGCATAGCAGCGACGCAGCCGGAGAGTTAGGCGGTTGAGTTCATAGGCAAAATAACAGTCTCCACCCACAACCACCGCATTCAGCGCCGAATAGGCCGGGATTGTCGAGGAAACAGTATAGGTTTCCGACCAGCTGGTGCCGCCATCAGTGGAAAGGTTCATTGACACATACCAGTAATCCCCGGACTTGGACGCCAGTACCGCCAACAGGTTGCCGGATTCCCGATGGATATCAAGTTGGATTGCATAAATTGAGTCCCTGGTTCCAACCCGAACATCGGTACCCCAGTCGGTTCCCGGGCTGGGAATCGGCTGGCGCCAGGAACAGCCAATCGCAATCTCCAGCGGGTTGACCAGCCGGGCAAGCGACTCAAACAGATTAAGTGCGGTTTCAAACTGGCCACGGTTCCAGGTGTCAGCAATCAGGCGGGCAAGTGTCAGTGCTTCGGCAGGAGCGCCTGCCGGCAGTTCAACATCAATACTGGCGTTGGCGCGTTCCGCCGGGGTGAGGTGCGCCAGTTGATGCCAGACCGGTTGCGATGGTCCTGGTAGCAAAAGCGGCTCGCTGGCATCAGACCGGGATAGGGTGCGTTCCGGAAAAACCGGCACCACGGCCGGCAACTCCTGCGCGATGGCAATTGCCGCCATCAGGAGCAGGGCGACTACCTTCAGACTTTTCATAAACTTCTCCTTACTTTGTTTGCTTCACAGGGTTAAATCTCAACCCCGCATATTACTATTATAACATCTAAACCCGGTGTGTCAACAGATTTTTTTAAAATTCAGCGGTCAGACGATTTTAATCCGGTGCGCCGGCAGTTTTCTGTCTTTCCATTCGGTCCGACGGGTCAGGGTCAGAACCAGCGATGCCAGACCGATAAAACAGCAGATGAGGATAGTCAGCGGATAAAACAATACGACCGTGCCGGGCAGTTTAAACCTGATGGCAATCAAAAGCCAGATTAAGAGCTGGAGGATGACGGTGAGCAGTGCGCACCAGAAGAAAATGCCGTGATGCCGGTGCAGAATAGTGACTAGCGGATGAAAGGTGATGAGCAGCAGCCAGAACCAGACAAACACTGCGGGCAGGAGCCGGTAGTCAAAGATGGCAAAGAAGTTCTTGGTAAAGCCGTTCCAGGCGGAGCGGAAGCCTTGATACATCCGGGTGGAGACCAGCGGCGTGAGGTCGGTGAGCAACCACCGTAAGCCCGAACCCTTGATCAGACGGGCAAGTGCCATATCTTCCACTACTTCTGCCCGGACTGCCTGATGGCCACCAATCTGCCGGTAGTTGGATGCACGGTCCGATTGACTGCTCTTCGTTCCGGGCAGGAATCAGCACCGAAACCCGGGGCAGCACTGGTGGCGGTGTTTAAGGATGACCAGCCCGGAGTTGCCGAGGGCAGCAACTAAAAGCGGCAGTGAGCGGTAAATTATGCCGACAAACACCGGGAGGCACAACATCGTAATCACAACACAAAGGGCATCTTTTTTCAGCCGGAACACAAACCGGGTGATGAGCAGCATGGCACCTAAAAATACCGGCACCTGCCAGAGGGTGATACCGGACCAGACACCAAAGGTAACCGCCAGCGCCTTACCGCCTTTGAACCGGAGAAACGGGGAAAAGGCATGGCCTAGGACCGGTGTCAGAACCAACAGCGCCAGCGGGATGCCGGCAAGATGAAACTGCCAGAACCCGACACCTGCCGGTACCATCCCCTTGAGGAAGTCAAGCATCAGGCTGATGCTGCCGATGATTGGACCCGCGGCACGGAAGGCGTTGACTGCACCGGGGTTGCCGTCACCAAACTGACGGATGTCCCTCCCCCGGAGTTTCCCCAGCCAGAGGGAGAACATCATTGATCCGCTAATAAAGCCGAGCAGGGGCAAAAGCAGTGCCGGGGTGCGCATCTCAGTTTGACCGCTCGGCAGGTTTCAGATAATAGTCCGAATAGGTGTCTTTAATCTCAATCCGGCGGATACAGCCGATGGTTTCCGAACGGTTGTTCAAAAAGGAACCGGTCAGAGCAATTTGCAGGGAAATAAATAGCCAGGTCATATGTCAGATTATCATCAGCAAGTGACGAGTGTCAAATCCGTATCGGCACCAGTCCGGAAAAGCGGTATCGCCGCGATTCGGGTTATGACCGGATAACCGGTTCTGATGAAGCCGGTGAGCACAATTTCAGGGGCAGGCAGGGGTGCGAAACCGGCAACCGCCGGCACAATCCTGAACCCGGCAGTGGATAAAACTGTAATGACCGGGCTTTCGGCAACTGGCCGAATAGCGGTTATCAGGGCTATCGGGAGCAGGGTGGGGGGAACCGTCCCCCCCACTGCCCGCTGGCCGAGGGTAAGTTGGCTAACATTATGAAATTATAGTGGTTATCCAGCGAGCACCTGAAAAAAAATGTTAAATTTTGCCCGCTTCCGGGGTCTAACTTTATAGGGATATCATTATTAACGCTTAACAGTTGCTTGCGAGTGGTATTTTGCTAATATAACTTATGGAAAATTTAAAGCCGGTGGTGCTTTTTTCCCGGTGTCTGGGGTTTGAACCCTGCCGGTATAACGGCGAAATCATCCACGATGAATTTGTTGAGCGGCTGAAGGGTTTTGTTCAGCCCGTTACCGTCTGTCCGGAAATGGCGATCGGCCTGGGTGTGCCCAGACCTCCGGTGAAAATTGTGTTTCTTCAGGGGCAGGCCCGATTGATTCAGCCGGCAACTGGCAGGGACCTGACCCTGGAAATGGCGGATTTTGTCCGTTCGTTTCTGGACCGCCTGGTAGCGGTTGACGGGTTTCTCCTCAAATCCCGCTCACCTTCGTGCGGTATTAGAGATGTTAAGGCTTACAATGAGCAGGGCAACATCTATCCTGCATTTGCCCGCCGCGGTTTTTTCGGTGGGGCGGTGCTGGACCGGTTCCCGGACCGACCGGTGGAGGACGAGGGCCGGCTGCGTAACTTTCTCATCCGGGAGAGTTTTCTCAGCCGGCTGTTTGCCCTTACCCGACTGCGCCAGCTGCGCGCTCGGCCGACACCTGCCGGTCTGGTGGAATTTCACACCCGACACAAACTGCTGTTGCTGGCATACAATCAGCAGGCACTCAGCCGTCTGGGACCGCTGGTTGCCAGTGCCGGCAGGCGGCCGGTTGAACTCCTTCTCAATGAATACGAGCCGCTCTTTTCGCAGGCGCTGGCGCGGCCGCCCAAATATACCAGTGCGATTAATGTCCTGCTCCATGCGTTTGGCTATTTCAAGGAACAACTGAACCATCAGGAAAAGGAGTTCTTCTTGCAAACACTTGAAGGCTATCGCCGGGGCAGACTGCCGTTAAGTGTGCCGGTCAGCCTGCTTCGCTCCTATATCGTCCGGTTCAATGAGCCGTATCTCGCAAAGCAGTGGTTCTTCAACCCCTATCCGGAAGAACTAACGGACATTGCCGATTCGGGCAAGGGCAGGGACCGGTAAATGGTTAGCGTGGCGGCGGGAGGGCTTGATTTTTGTTTCCCTTTTCGGTAACTTCTTGTGCGGTCAAATGTGATGGTGCGCTACCGGGTTGAAGCCGGCTGGTGCGGGAGATACCGGCCGGAATGGCCAGGGCAAAAGGATAGTCGGGCAACAGTGCCGGGTAGGCAGCAAGACACCGCCGGCAAAGTTGCGGGTATTACCAAACCGGAACAAAACACGCCCCGGCCGTCCGGGAACGGGTTCGGCGAAACGCGGTTTTAAAGTTATGGTAAAAGATTCCAGGAACGGTCTGGCTGATGTTGCTATAGAACTTGAGGATAAGTATAAGAGGGAGTTTTTAAATATCAATTTATCGGGCCGGAAATTGTGGAGATATTATGACACACCATAAATTGATAATTGGAAATTG
>JBAMLV010000012.1:0-37221 GCA_039793395.1 bacterium
ACCGTGGCAGAATAGCTGCTTGCGGTGTTCTGTTGCCCGCCCCCGACCGTGGCATAATTGCCGCTTCCGATGTTGTGACCCCCACCCCCAACCGTGGCAGCAAAGCTGCCTCCGATGTTGCCAAGTCCGCCCCCGACCGTGGCATAATCGCCGCTTGCGGTGTTGTGAACCCCGCCCCCGACCGTGCCAAAATTGCCGCTGGCGATGTTGCCAAGTCCGCCACCGACCGTGCAGTATGCCTTCTCGTGCCCTGAAGTTCCAGTGGTGCAGGCAACCCCGAGGTTGGTATGGGTGTAGGGATAGCTGCCATAAAGCATATTACCTGCGCCACCCCGGGCAATGCCGAGTTGTCTGACGGTGAAGAGCACCGAGTCCGGAGTTCCCCTTACCCAGGCATTGTCAGCCTGAGCGGCATAGGCATAATTGGCGCTGTCCGCCTTGAAGGCATAGGCAGATGAGACAATCCTTAACCTCGGGGTGAGTTCTCGCACAGTCCCTACCTGCAGGCTGAGATAAAGGTTGCCTGCATCCGGAACAGAAGGTATCGGATTGACCGCACCGAGCAGAACCGAGAATAGCCCGTTTCTGACCGGGACCGTCTGCGCCTCGGCCCAGAACGGACTGCCCCCGGTCTCCCGAGTGTAGAGCCGGAAGATCAGCTGATAGTTGCTATCCGGCACCGGGTTGCCTAAGGTGTCGGTGAGTCTGCCCTGATAGGAGAGCATTCTCGGAATGGTGATGGCATCGGTAGCGGTTAATGGTGAATTGTTAACCGTTATCGGCAGGGCGGCACTGCCGGAGCGAGGTGAAACTGCCCCCACATTTGCGTCTGCCCAGGTCAGACCAAGCAGTGCAGTTATGAGCAGGACGATAGGAAGGAACATTTTGACCTCCCTGGTTTAAAGCTTCGCTAAATAAAAATATCGGTTGTGTTTTTTTCTGTCAAGTGTGGCTCTTGCGTGGGATTGCTTCGGGTTTTGGGTTTTAACTTTCGGTAACCTGAAATTACCAGCGAAATAGGGCTCCTGCCCAGGTGAATCCGGTTCCGAATGCGGTCAACAGGATTATATCTCCCTCCTGAATCCTGCCCTCGGCCCGCGCTTCATCAATCGCCACCGGAATGGTTGCCGCCGACATATTACCGTATTTGTGCAGAACCACATACATTTTTTCTGCCGGGATGCCGGCACGAACGCGTGCCTCCTCCATTATCCGGATGTTTGCCTGATGAGGAATAAAGAGATTGACATCAGCGGCGGTCAGCCCGGCATCCTTCAGTGCCCGGAGCGCCGCATTGCCCATCGCCCGAACCGCATGCCGAAAAACCTGATTCCCCTCCATATGAACCGTATGCGCCATCTCCTTCAGCGTCTTTTCGCTGGTCGGCAGCCGCGTGCCACCAGCCGGCTGATAAAGCAGTGATGCCAGATTGCCATCACAGCCCCAGTTGGAACTGATGATTCCAGATTTACCATCTCCGGGCGCCACCACTGCCGCACCAGCGCCATCCCCGAACAGCACACAGGTTGCCCGGTCCTGCCAGTTAACAACCTTGGACATAACCTCGGCACCAATGACCCCGGCTTTACGGACTGTGCCCGCAATAATCAGGTTCGCTGCCACCTCCAGTGCAAATAGAAAACCGGAACAGCCGGCGCTGATATCAAACGCCGCACTGCCCGCAATCCCCAGCCGCTTTTGCACCCAGCAGGCGGTCGCCGGATAAATCGTGTCCGGTGTCGAGGTCGCAACAATGATGGTATCAAGCTCGGCTGGTTTCACCCCTGCCTGCTGACAGGCACGCTCCAGCGCCACCGCTGCCAAATCCGATGTGGCTGTATTTTCATCTGCGATCCGCCGCTCCCGGATGCCGGTCCGTTCAACAATCCATTCATCGCTGGTGTCCACCATTTTTTCCAGGTCAAAATTGGTTAGCACCCTTTCTGGCAGCGCCCTGCCGGTGCCAATGATTTTTACCGATTTCATAAAATAAAATAGCCCCATGGGGATTTGAACCCCAGTCTTCTGGCTGAGAACCAGACGTCCTGAACCGGACTAGACGATGGGGCTGCTAACCATATGATGCTATCTGGCATTATGCCGGTGTCAAATTGGACAACAAATTCTCCGGGTTACGCCTGAGTGCCGACCGCGCGCTTGCCCGCCTTCTTGCGCACCCGTTCACCCCGGTAACGGAAGCCCTTGCCATGATACGGATCTGCCGGTTTGATTGCCCGAATCCGGGCGGCAACATCGCCCACCAACTGCTTGTCAATACCGGAGATAATAATCTCAAACATCTGCTCCTTAGTATCTTCGGGATTGGGCACCTGATTGACCTCAACGCTAATGCCCGCGGGAATTGGAAAATCAATCGGGTGAGAAAATCCGCAGTTGACCTGCAGACTGTTCTTGGTTTTCTGCACCCGGTACCCCATTCCCCGCAGCTCCACCACCTTCTGGTAACCAGTGGTCACACCGATAAACATATTCTTTAGCAGCGCCCGCATCGTTCCGACCTGTGCCCGTGCCACTCCCGGTTCACCTTCCACCGTAATCTCGCGGTTCAACTGATTCACCCTTATTCCGGCAGGCAGATTCAGAGTCAGGATCCCCAGTTTACCCTTGACAGTTACCTGCGGAGGCTCAAATTTGAACTCCACTCCTGAAGGCAATGGTATCGGCCGATAGGTCTTCGCCATATCACCACACCTTGCAGATTAATTCACCCCCCAGCCGACGGTGTCGTGCCTCTTTATCGGTCATTATGCCGTCGGGGGTTGTCAGAATGGCAATCCCCAATCCGCCCATCACTCTGGGAATTGACTCCCAGCCGACATATATCCGTCGGCCTGGCTTTGAAACCCGTTCCAGTCCCCGGATGACCGGCGTGCCGTCCTCAAGATACTTCAGACTGATGACAATCTGTTTTTTCACACCTTCACCATCAATCCGGAAATTGCTGATCAACCCCTCCTCCATCAGCACCCGGGAAATCTCGTATCTGAGTTTTGTATAGGGCACCACCACCTCTTTATGCCTGGCTCCCAGTGCATTCCGGACTGCAGTCAGAAAATCGGCAATCGTATCCAACGCCTTCCTCCTTACCAGGTTGCCTTGCGCACCCCTGGTATCTCACCCCGGAGTGCCAGTTCCCGGAAACAGAGCCGGCACAGTCCGAACTTCCGGTAATATGCCCGCGGCCGGAAACAGATCTGACAGCGGTTATGCTTGCGGACTTCAAACTTAGGCTCCCGCCTGGATTTAACAATCAGACATTTTCTTGCCATATTACTTCCTTTTTGCAAACGGCATACCTAATTCTTCCAGCAACGCCCGTGCTTCATCATCATGTTTAGCCGTGGTCTGAAATGTTATCGTCATCCCGAAAATCTTCTTCACCTTGGCAACCTCAATCTCCGGGAAAATCACCTGCTCGTTCAACCCGATACTGTAACCGCCCCGGCCGTCAAACGAATCGGTCGGGAAGCCGCGAAAGTCCCGGATTTTCGGTGCCGCCAGATTGAAAAACCGGTCAATAAACTCATACATCCGCTCTCCACGCAGCGTCACCTTGACCCCGAGCGGCATCCCCTCCCGGATGCGAAACACCGAGATCGCACGCCGCGCATAGGTTCGCACCGGCTTCTGACCGGTAATCTGTGCCAGGTCCTCGGCAATCACATCCAGCACCTTGGCATCGTTCACCGCCTCCTTGGTCGTCACATTGATGACCACCTTAACCAGTTTCGGCACCTGATGCCGGTTCCGGTAGCCAAAGCGGCTGGCCAGCGCCGGCACCACCTTATTCAGATAATATTCCTTTAATCTTGCGCTCATACATCAATAATCTCTTCACACTCCCGGCAGACCCGGACCCGGCGCCCCTCATGCTCCTGCCGGCGGACCTTTGCCGTTTTGCCGCACTTCGGGCAAACAAGCACCAGATTGGAAATATTAATTGGATTGGGCAGGTCCACGATACCTCCGGGCTTATCCGGCCCTCTCGTCCGCTGATGCTTCTTGGCAAGGTTAATCCCCTCAACTATCGCCCGGTAACTTTTTGACTCCTTGTGCCATTCAATCCGCAATATCTTGCCCCGGCGCCCCTTCTCTTCGCCGGTAATAACCTCAACCACATCACCTTTACGCAGTTTCATCAGACCACCTCGGTCGCCAGTGAAATAATCTTGGTAAACTGCCTTTCCCGCAACTCGCGGGCAACTGGCCCGAATACCCGGGTCCCCTTCGGTTCCCCCTTATCATCAATCAGCACACAGGCATTGTCATCAAACCGGATGTAGGTTCCGTCCGGCCGTCGCCACTCCTTGCGGGTCCTGATGACCACCGCCTTGGACTTATCGCCGGGCTTAATTGGCCCATTGGGCAGGGCATCCTTGATTGTCACCAGCACCGTATCCCCGAGCCAGCCGAACTTGCGCTTGGAACCGCCGTAGATTTTGATTACCATCGCCTCCCGGGCACCGGAATTATCCGCCACCTTCAACCTTGAATACTCCTGAATCATAACCTCTTCACCACCCGCCACCGTTTCAGTTTTGATAACGGCCTGGTCTCCATCAGCAGCACCCGGTCACCTTCCTGACATTCCGCCTTTTCATCGTGAGCATAAAGCTTGGTTCGGCACCGCACATACTTCTTGTATTTCGGGTGCTGGACCAGCCGTTCGGTCCTCACCACCACCGTCTTCTGTGCCTTCGCCGACACCACCGTCCCCACAACCGTCCGCCGCGGCTTACGCATCTTTGCCTCCACTTTGCCGCTCTAACTCCTTAAGCACAGTCAGACAGCGGGCAATATCCCGCCTCAGTGTCCGCAACCGCAGCGGATTGGGCAGCTCCTCGGTAGCCCGGCGCAGCTTCAATTTGAACAACTCATCCTCCAGTTCCGCCAGTCGGCGCCTGATTCCCTCGCTGCCCAGCTCCCGCAGTTCAGAAGCCTTCATAGGTAAACTCCTCCCGCTCAATCAGCCGCGTGCGACAGGGCATCTTGCTTGCCGCCAGCCGCAGTGCGGTCAATGCCTCCTCCTTGGGCAGACCACCAATCTCAAACAGCACCCGCCCGGGTTTAACCACGCTCACCCACTCCTCGGGTGTACCCTTTCCCTTACCCATTCGTGATTCTGCCGGCTTCTTGGTCACCGGCTTATCCGGGAAAATCCTGATCCACATCTTCCCCGCCCGCTTGAGGAACTTGGTCAAACACAATCGCGCCGCCTCAATCTGCCGGGCGGTAATCCAGCACGGTTCCAGCGCCACCAGTCCGAACTCGCCGAAATCCACCCGGTTGGCACTCGTTGCCTTCCCCTTCATCCGGCCGCGCATCGCCTTCCGGTACTTCACCCTTTTCGGCATCAGCATCGCTTAACTCCTTTTCGCGGGTTGGATATCACCTTTATAAATCCATACCTTAACCCCGCAGGTCCCGGCAATCGTCTTGGCAACATCAATCGCATAATCAATATCCGCGGTCAGAGTCTGAAGTGGCACTCTGCCCTCCCGGTACCACTCACTGCGGGCAATTTCCGCACCTCCGAGCCTCCCACCGACCATTACCTTGATACCCAGCGCACCCAGCCGCATCGCCTGCATCACCGCCCTTTTCATCGCCCGGCGGTGTGCCACCCGCTGCTCCAGCTGCCGGGCAATATTCTGTGCCACCAGTTTTGCCTCCAGTTCCGGCACCCGCACCACCTCAACCAGCAGGGTAATCTCCTTATTACCACCGGTCAATTTCCGGATTTCATCCCGCAGCGTATCCAGATTCTGCCGTTTCGGACCGAAAACCATCCCCGGCCGGGCGGTATGAATGGTAATCGTCATCCGGCTGCCAACCCGTTTGATTTCAATGTTGGCAATCATCGCCTCTGCCAGCCTGGACTCAAGGTAACGCCGGATTTTCAAATCCTCAAGCAGATAGTCGCGGTACTGCTTCTGTTCAAACCAGACCGACTTCCAGTCCTTGGTGATGCCGAGTCTAAACCCTAATGGATGGGTCTTCTGCCCCATAATTAAGTCTGCTCCTCCCTGGTTCCAACTCTGACATAGATATGGCACATCCGCCGCACAAATACCGAAGCCGTGCCCCGTGGTCCGGGCATCATCCGTTTCAACACATTCGGGCCCGGATCAACCCGTACCTCTTTCACCACCAGATCTTCCTCCTTCAGCTTCGCCTTACCCGCCTGGGCAATCGCATTGGCAACCGCCGAACGCAGCGTCTTCAGTATCGGCTGCTTGGAAGGCTTGGGCAGAAATGCCATAATTGCCAGTGCGCTCGGCACATCCCTGTTCCGGATTAGCTCGGCAATCCGGTTAAGCTTCTTGGCTGAACCGCGCTGAAATCTGCTCCGGGCTACCGCCTCCATACCTTAATGCTCCCGTTTCTCCTCTGGCGCCTTTTCCTTACGCTGTCCGGAATGGGCGCGGAAGGTTCTGGTCGGTGCAAACTCACCCAGCCGGTGTCCAACCATCCGCTCGGTAATGTAGACCGGGATAAACCGGTTTCCGTTGTGAATGGCAATTGTCTGGCCCACAAACTCCGGCGGAATGATACTCCGCCGGGCATAGGTTTTAATTACCCGCCGTTCTCCCTTTTGCACCATCTCCTGAATCCGCCGGAAAAGTTTCTCGTCAATATATGGTCCCTTGCGAATTGATCTGCCCATCCTTATTTCCTCCTGCGGATAATCAGCCGGCTTGATTTCTTTTTGGGATTGCGGGTCTTATAACCCTTGGCAATGATACCCTTTTCTGAACACGGATGTCTGCCACCCGAACTTTTACCTTCACCACCACCCATCGGATGGTCAACCGGGTTCATCGCCACCGCCCTGGTCCTCGGCCTTCGTCCCCGGTGTCGGGAACGCCCTGCCTTACCCAGGGAAATATCTTTATGCTCAGCATTGGAAACCCGGCCGATGGTTGCCCAACAGCGCAAATCAAACTTCCGGATCTCGCCGGACGGCAGCTTCACCACTGCCCAGCCCTCCTCCTTCGCGAGAATCTGAGCAGCGGTGCCGGCAGAACGCACCAAGAACGACCTGCTCTGGGGATAAAGCTGCAGATTGTGAATCTCCACCCCGACCGGGATATCGGACAGGGGCATCGCATTACCGATGCGGATTGGCAGATTATTACCAGCGGCAATCTGGTCCCCGACCTTCAGCCCTTCCGGACAGAGGATATAACGGTATTCACCATCCGCATAGCAGACCAGGGCAATCCGTGCTGAGCGGTTCGGGTCATATTCAATTGAAACCACCCTTGCCGGAATCCCGGTCTTGTCCCGCAGAAAGTCAATTATCCGGTAAAACCGCTTCTCGCCCCCACCCCGGTATTTGGCGGTAATCCGGCCCAGATTGTTCCTGCCACCGCTCTTGCGCAGGGGCACGCACAACGGCAAATAGGGCTCTTTCCGGGTAATCTCAGAAAAGTCGGCAACGGTATAATGTCTTCTGCCCGGGGTAATCGGCCGGTATGCCTTAATTCCCATAACTACCTCTCCAGCCCCTCAATCTTCTCACCTGGCTTCAGCTTTACCACCGCCTTCTTCCATGCCGGACGGAAACCCTCAAACACCCCCATCCGGCGCCGCTTTCCCTGGAAATTCATCACCCGCACCTCGGTCACATGAACATTAAAAAGCTCCTCCACCGCTGCCCGAATCTGATACTTGTTTGCCTTCGGATTGACCCGCAGGGTATAACTGTTACCCTGCTCCTTCAATCGCTCCGCCTTTTCGGTTACAACCACGCCCAGCACCACCTTTCTCGGCTCCATAACTATGCCTCCACCCCTGCCATCTGAGCGGTCTTTGCCACCCGGCTCAGAAATTCATTCAGCCCGTTTTCGGTAAACACCACCAGCCGGTGAGTCAGCACCTGATAGGTATTAACCTGCCAGGCCGGCATCACATCCAGCCACGGCAGATTGGCACTTGCCCGGCGCAAATTTTCCGAGACCGCCGGCACCAAAAGTAGCACCGAATCGGCGAGTCCCAGGGCGTTAAATATCCTTGCCAGCTCCCGGGTTTTCGGCTCTGCCAGCTCAAAATCTTCTATTATTTTAATTCCATTCTCCTTAACCCGGGCACTCAATGCCAGTGCCAGTGCATAGCGGCGCACCTTCTTCGGCAGTTCATAACTGTAATCGCGCGGTTTCGGACCCCAGGCGATACCACCTTTAACCCAGATTGGCGACCGCCGGGAGCCGTGTCTTGCCCTTCCGGTATGCTTCTGTGGCCAGGGCTTTTTACCGGTACCAGAAACTTCAGCCCGGGTCTTGGTCTTGGCAGTCCCCTGACGCTGATTTGCCAGATAACACCGGACCGCCTCCCAGAGTAAACTTGCCGGTCCCTGCCGGTTAAACCAGCTGTCGGGTAGCGCAATCTCCCGTTTGACCTCACCGTTCAGTTTCAGGACTTCCATATTAACTCACCTTCCGAACCAGCACCGTTGCTCCCCGGTATCCCGGAATTGCGCCCTTAACATATATTTTCCCGGACTCCGGCTCCACCTTCACCACCCGCAAATTCTTAACCGTCAGCCGCTCACAGCCATAGTGTCCAGGCAGTGTCCTGCCGGGTAGAACCCGCCCCGGTGAAGAACCAGCACCCAGCGAACCAATCCGGCGATGGGACATTGACCCGTGTGATGCTGGACCGCCACTCCATCCCCACCGTTTCATCCCGCCGGCAAAACCGCGGCCCTTGGTCCAGCCAGTTACCGCGACATAATCACCGGGCTTCAGCAGGTCCACCCTCAACTCCTGCCCGACCTCAAACCCGTCAACGCTCTCCACCCGGAATTCTTTGAGCACCCGCATCACCGGCAGTTTAACCTGCTCAAAAAAGCCGGTATAGGGCTTGGTCCGCTGCCGCTTACTCGCCTCGCCCCAGCCAACCTGCACCGCACAGTAACCATGCCGCTCTCGGGTACGCAGGCCGACCACCACACACTTTCCGACCTCAATTGCGGTCACCGGCACCACATGCCCCTGCTCATCATACAACTGGGTCATTTCACCCTTCTGTCCGATCAGACCAATCATGCGGACTTAATCTCCACTTCCACCCCGGCTGGCACCTCCAGCTTCATCAGCGCATCCACCATTTCCGGGGTCGCATTTGAAATCTCAATCAACCGCTTATGCACCCGCAGTTCAAACTGCTCCCGCGACTTCTTATCCACATGGGGTGAACGCAACACCGTAAACAGGGTCCGCTTGGTCGGCAGGGGCACCGGACCGGCAACCTGCGCGCCGGTGCGCCGGGCAACATCCACAATGTCCCGTGCCGACTGGTCAAGCAGCCGGTGGTCATAAGCCTTCAGCTTAATTCTTATCTTCTTCGATGTCCTTAACAAACTCATATTTAAATAAAAATCTCCTTTTTCATCGTCATACTCCTGACACCTTTATTATATCCGGTGACAGCAAAAGCGTCCCGTGAAAATGTCAGCCTATTTAGCAAATATACAAATTTAAAAACCGCTGTCAACATATTCCGTGCAACTTTGTTACTCACTTTTTAATTCCCTCTGTCTGCCGGTGCCGGCCCAATCATTGACAACCGGTGCCGGCCGGTTATAATGTAGCGACCGGCAGTGAATGTGAATAGACGGGGATAAAACAGAAATACATCCCCGCGGGTTATTTTTATAAGATTAGCCACAACCATAAGGAGGCAATAATGAAAAAGTTGTGTCTGGCACTGGCACTCATTGCCGTCTTCACCTATGCCGACACCCTGTTGATGGAAACATTTGATTCCCCCTGGACCCCGGCCAGTCCGCCCCCGGGCTGGATTATCATCCGGGACACCAGTAATCCCCATCCACCGCGCTATCTTGACGACTGGCATCGGGAACCGGCAAATGCCGCACCCTGGATTAACCATCCGACGCCTTTTGCCGGAATTATGTGGCAGTTGAACCAGAATCAGACCCCGGACATCATCATCTCCCCGCGCATTGACTGCTCCACCTTCCGCAACATTATGCTTTACTGCAGCACCTACTTCGCACACAAACTGTCCAACCCCTACACCGCCCAGATCCGCTACTCAATTGACAACGGCGCCACCTTCCCCTATATCCTGCGTGACTATTACGGTCAGAATGTTGGTCCCGGGGTGCTGGAATCGCTGGAACTCACCAATGCGGCGCGCCAGGAAAGCGTCCGCATTGCCTGGATTTTCCAGGGCGACCTGTTTGACATCAACTGGTGGTTCTTTGACGACATCATCGTCACCGGCGAATCCATCCTGCCCTATGATATCCGCTGTGCCCGCATCTACCGGCCCAATTATTACGAACTGCCGGGAAATCTAATACCGCAGGCACGGTTCCGCAACATCGGGCTTTATGACCAGTTTAACATCCCGGTGTTTGCCGAACTGTTTGACAGTCTGGGCAACTCGCTCTATGTCTGGGCGGACACAATTGATACGCTGCTGGCAGTGAGCGGAGAAAGGGTCTCCTTCTTTGACTCCACCACCTTCCCGCTGACCAGGGGCAGATATTCAATCCGGTTCTGGTGTGCCGCCGACTCCGACTATAACCGCGCCAACGACACCCTGACCCGGGCCTTTGTGGTCTCCTCAATTGAACAGCTCAGCCACGACAACGGCTCACCCGCGGGCTACCTCTCCTGGCCCGTGGGCCATTACGGCTGGTGTGCCCAGTTCAATGTGGCAACCCCGGTCTATCTGGAATCGCTCAAGGTGTATCTCAACTCACCGGCAAATCCGGCTTTCCGGCGCTATCAGCTGGCGGTGGCTTATGATGATGGCACCGGCAACCCAGGCCCGTTTGTTTATAAAACCCCGGTGCTTTATGCGCAACCCGGTGCCGGCTGGAACACCTTCTTTGTTGCTGATACCGGTGAACAGATTCCGCTCAGCGGCAACTTCTATATCTTTTATCTCCAGGTCGGCGAACCACCTGAATGCCCGGAACTGGGAATTGACAATAACCTCAACTATCCGAACAGTTACTGGGAATACCATCGGGATGGCAGCCGTTATCCGGTTGCCCCGGCTGGCGACTTGATGCTCCGGGTGTTTATCAACCACGACCCGCTCTCCCCGGTTCAGACCGATGCCCGGGTAACCTTTATTGAACAGCCGCTTTACGAATTTGTCCAGCGCCCGTTTGATGCCGTCTGTCCGGTCCGCGCCCATATTCAGAACTTTGGGCTTGACACCATCTACAATGTGGTGACTGTCTGCTCAATCATTGATGCGGTTAGCAGTACCCTTTACTATGTCAATTCCGCCACTGTTGCCCGGCTCGACCCGGGACAGACCATTCCGGTGGAGTTTGACAACTGGGTTCCCCAGTACGGAGTTCCCTGTTCGGTGATTGTCCGGACCAACCTCCTTAGTGCAACTCAGCCCGACCTCCGGCCCCAGAACGATGACCGGCGCTTCGGCTTTGCGGTCATCAAGGGTGCATTTACCGGCAGACACCCGGCGGGCTATGCCTGGATTGATTCGGACACGACCAACGGTCCGGAGTTTCAATGGCTTGACACCACTGGCTGCAACATCCTGTTCACCAGCGGTGATGACGAGCGTATCTTTGTCCCGATCGGCTTTGACTTCCCCTGGTCTGACACCACCTATGACAACTGCTATGTGACCACCAACGGCTGGCTCGCCCTCGGTCCGGACCCGCACACCGCCCTGCCGACCCCGACCCGGATCCCCAATGAAAGCCTGCCCAATGCCGCGCTCTTCCCCTGGTGGCAGGACCTTATCCTTGGTTCGGCGAGCCGGGTTTATTACCGGACCTTCGGTGAGGCACCCAACCGCAGGTTTTTGGTCCTCTGGCACAATGTCAACATCAAAGGCACCGACTCCACCAACCCCATCAGTTTTGAAGCCATCCTGAATGAAAACGGCACGGTTATATTCCAGTATCAGGATGTCCAGACCGGCAGTCTGGTGTATGACTATGGCCGGTGTGCCTCAATCGGAGTGGAAAACAAAAACGGTACCGCTGGTGTCAACTACCTGTTCTCCTTCCCGCCGATGTCCTCCGCCACCAACGACCTCCAGAACCGTCTGACCCCGGGCCGGGCAATCAAACTCTACCGTGAATTCCGCGATGCCGCTGCCCTGGATATCATCCGACCCGGCAGCTACACCTTCCCGGAAACGCTACTGCCGGTAATCAGAATCCAGAACTACGGCACGGTCGGCGATTCAATTATGGCATACCTGCGCATCAACCCGGGCGGCTATATTGACTCCATCCTGGTAACCGGACTGCTGCCCGGTGCTGACACCATCGTCACCCTTGCCACCCCCTGGTTTGGCCGGGGTTCATTCGTTGCCATCTGCTCCACCGCCATGGTCGGTGATGTCAACCCGGCAAACGATGTATTCAGCCGCGCCTTCGTCTCCCTGCCCTGGGTTCAGCGTGCCGATGTACCGGTTGGCCCCATCCGCAAACGGGTCAAGGATGCCGCGCTCGTCTATGCGCCCACGACCGGCAAACTCTATGCGCTCAAAGGCGGCAACTGCAACGAATTCTATGCCTACGACATCGCCACCGGCACCTGGGAATCGCTCCCCAGTATGCCGCTTGACCCATCAGGCCGCAAGGCAAGGGATGGTTGTGATTTGACCTTTGACCGCTTCCACGGTCCTGCCGGCACCATCTGGGCAATCAAGGGTGGTGGGGTTCCGGACTTCTACTCCTTTGACCTTGCCACCAACAGCTGGTCAATCCGGCGTTCACTCAGTGTCCGCAACTTCAACTTCCGCTTCCCCAAGCGCGGTGCTGCCCTTGCCTATGTTCCAACCCACGGACCTGAAGGCACGGTTTACTGCGCCACCGGTAACAACTCCCTCACCTTCCTCGCCTTTAACATTGCCGGTGACACCTGGACCCGCTGTCCGGATGTGCCTTTCAACCCGCTGCGCAAGCGCACCTGCCGCTACGGCACCGATATGGTCTATGACGGCGACTCCATCATCTACCTGCTCAAGGGCTCAAACACCACCGAGGTCTGGAAATACTATCCCTCATTTGACACCTGGGCAATGACCACCCTCGACCAGGTGAGCCTGATTGGCAACCGCAACCGCCGGGTTAAAAATGGGGGTGCACTCGCCTATCTCAACGGCAACCTGTTCGTGCTCAAGGGTGGCAACACCCAGGAGTTCTGGTCCTACCGGATTGGTGGACCCGACACCTGGACCCGGCGCACCGACATCCCCTATGCGCTCAGCGGCACCAGGCGCAAGCCCAAACGCGGTGCGGCAATGGCAGGTGCGGATTCCGCAATCTTCTGCCTCAAAGGTTCATCGGTCTATGAGTTCTGGGAATACCGGCCACATACCGACTCACTTGGCAACACCCTGGTCGCTTGCGCACCTGACCGTCAGGGGATAATGGCACAGCCCGAACCCCTGCCGGCAAAACTGAACTTAACCATCTACCCCAACCCGGCAACGAGCAACCGGCTGAACCTTGGCATCAACCTGCCCGCAACCGCTCATATCCGGCTCAAGGTCTATGATGCCACTGGTTCCCTTATCCAAAACCTGGCCGAAGGTGCCCTACCCGCAGGCAGACACTGGCTCTACTGGAACGGCAGAACCGCAAACGGCAAAGCGGTTGCCCCTGGAGTCTACTTTGTTAAACTGCAGACCGGTGAAGCGGTGCTCACCAGAAAACTGATCATCCAGCACTGAGACCAACCAATCCGCGGGGGGCGACCCTGCCCCCCGCTTTAATTTTTCCTAGAATCAGAACCGGTACCAGAGATACACCGCCAGCACCACCAACACAATCGTAAAAACAGATACTGCCAGCGAAATACCGAAGGTCAGCCGGGCAAAACTCAGATTAAGCACAATGGTCGGCACCCCGAACTCTAACGCCTTAAAGAAAAAGTCCCGGACCGGGCCCTGAGGAAACACACCGGCAACAAAATAGGAGATGACGCTCCCGCATACCGCCGCCACCACCACTGCCAGCACTAACAGTCCGATTGACCTTCCTGTATTTGCCATCGTTCGCTTCTTCAACTGTTAACTCCGCTTAAATATAGCCGGTTTCTGCCCGCCAATCAATTCTGACCGTTGGCAGGCAAAACCAGATCCACCGGCCGGCCGCACTGCCCACATTTGCCATTCCGGACATTCAGCACCCTTCCCTGATAATGCGCGCGCGTTACCAGCAAGGTTCCGCACTGCGGACAGAAGGTGTCCCGGAACTCCGGTCCGGCAGCAAAATTCCCCAGATAAACATAATTCAACCGCTGCCGGGCAATCGCTGCCGCCCGGAGCAGGGTTGACTCCGGGGTCACCGGTTCGGTTGCCTTATGCCGCGGAAAATAACGGGAAAAGTGCAGAACCGTATTCTCACCCAACGACGCCACAAAATCGGTCAGCCTCTCAATTTCCGCATCGGCATCATTCCTGCCCGGAATTAGCAGGGTGGTCAACTCAATATGACACTGCTTCCGGGTGGTCCTGATGGTGTTAAGCACCGCCTCTAAAACCCCGTGAACATAATCCCGGTAAAACTCGGGCTGGATTGACTTCAGGTCAATATTCAGCGCATCAATCACCGGCAGTAACTCTGCCAGTGGCTCCGGATTAATCATCCCGTTGGTCACCAGCACATTCTTAATCCCGGCCTCATGCATCAGTTTGCCCGCATCCCGCACATACTCAAACCAGACCAGCGGCTCATTATAGGTATAGGAAATAAGGTTTAGCCGGTAACGCCTGACCATTGCCACCAGTTCCGCCGGTGCGATATACTGCGCCGGTGCCCGCTGCTGCGAAATCTCCCAGTTCTGACAGAACGGACACCTTAGATTACACCCATAAGTTGCCACCGAAAAAATCTCTGCCCCGGGATAAAAATGATACAGCGGCTTCTTCTCAATCGGGTCCACCGCCCACGAAACCACCTCCCCGTAGTTCTCGGCAATCAGTTTGCCATCCACATTCCGCCGGCCCAGACACAGCCCGAGCCTGCCCCGGGCAATCAGACACCGATGCGGACACAAAAGACACCGGATTTTATCCCCCTCGGTCTGCCAGTATGCCGCCACTGGATGATAACCGGCACCGCTCATGAACCCCCTCCTTTCAGTTCCACCCGCACCAGCGAATCACCTTTCACCACATAAAAAATCGCCCGCAAACCCGAATCCGCCTGCAAAAACTCCTGCCCCGCATCCGGACCGGTCACAAACAGACTGGTGGAAAAAACATCGGCCTCAATCCCGGTCCGGGCAACCACGGTCACCGCCGCACACCGCTCCGCAGGAAAACCGGTCCGCGGGTCAATAATATGACTGAACCGCCTTCCCCCGGACTCAAAAAACCGCCGGTAATCACCAGAAGTGGAAACTGCCTGATTCTTCAAAACCAGCACCCCGACCACACTCTCACCGCGCGGACTCTGAATCCCGATTCGCCACTCCCGCTCCCCGAAAACCACAATATCACCCCCGGCATCAATCAGACCGGCAGTCGCCCCCAGCGCCTTCAAAACCAGCACTGCCCGGTCCAGCGCATAACCAACCGCAATTCCGCCCAGGTCCAGCTCCATTCCCGGCTCAAGAAAAACCGAATCCCCCTGCACCTTCACCCGCTGATAACCAACCGCCCGCTTCACCCGCTCCACCTCCTCCCGTTCCGGCAGCCGGTAATCACCACGCCGAAAACCCCACAACCGCATCAACGGTCCGACCGTAATGTCAAAAACCCCCTGGGTCCGCTTCCCGAACTCAACTCCAAGCAAAATCAAATCCCGGGTCTCAGCTGAAACCTGCGCCCGTCCCTGCCGGTTCAACAATGAAACCTCACTGGACTCCGAATAAACCGACCACAACCGGTTAAACCGCGCAAACATATTCATCACACTGTCAACCGCCAGATTCAACCTGCCCACATCTTCCCCCTGCGCCCGGATTAAAACATAACTTCCGAACGCCTGCCCGCTCCGCTTCACCTCCCGCATCCGCTGCCCGCACGACAGCACCATCACCGCACTCACCACCACTACCAGCCGCTTCATCAAATAAATAATAGACAACCACCGCATCCGGTCAAATCCAATCCACTGCCTGGCTCCGCTTCCTTCCTTTAATATAATATATTAGCGCCCAATTTTAACCGGCTCTGGCTTTCTGCTGCTAAAATATTCAGCATTGATTTGGTAAGCCTATATTTTAAAATAAGTTGGGCTTTTGAACCCGCATCAGGAATAAATCCCGGGGGCTAGCCCGGGGCTAGCCCCCGGGCAGTCCCCGGGACCGTCCCCCTGCGGGCTGCGGGTCCAGCTCCGGTGCCGGTTCAGAAATTAATACCACCCGCCATCTTTCTATCCGCCCGCACATCTGCACCCGCACCGCTGCTGGCTCCGGCACCGGTTCCGGTATCCAGGTTTATTCCCTCCGCCCATCCCGGTTTAAATCCGGCGGCACTGCCGGTTTCCATTCCTGACCCTCTCACCGGTTGCCAGCAGGATTTCATACCCGAATGCAAATTGCTGATGCCGGCTGCCAATCTCGCTTGACTTCGGGCTGAAATTTGGCATAATTTAACTCAAATGTTAAAATCTGCTCTTTTAAAGCGGAGGGGCATATGATGGAAAAGGTTATTTTTAACCGATTTGGCAAGGCGACCTACCGGTTGTGCGGCACCGTGTTTTATGATTTTATGGGCAAGCCGCGCGGCTTTCTGGTCGGCAGGACCGTTTATGACACCCGGGGCACGCATCGCGGCTTTTTTATTGAGAATGTTGTTTATGACCGGGGCGGAAGGGTGATCGGCTTTATTGCCGGTGCCCGGGTTGACGGCTTGAATCTGCCCGAAGTTGAGGTCCCGCCCGTGCCCTATAAGGACCTGCCTGCCCCCGAAGTCCCGCCCGAATGCAAGGACCTGGAACTGCCGCGCACCGCACCGGTTTGGTCAATTATGCGGCTGGAAAATCTCCTGGTCTGATTTCCGAAAGGAGGCGGTATGAGAATGAGGCTGGGCGCGGTGCTCTTAAGCCTTGGTGCGCTGGTGGTCGGTGCCAGCGGTTTTGAAATTCACGGCCGGGTCTCCCGAATCTGGGAGAAAAACGGTTTTGTCATTGAAACCCGGTCTGATGAGACGGTCCTCTGGTTTGACCTCGGAAAGAATAGCCGGCTGCTGGTCCAGATTGACGCCCGGGATACCGACTCCCGCCGGGTGCTGGTCAATTCCAGTGCTCCGCTGGTCCTGCGCGGGATGAAGGAGTGGCAGATAACCGTCAACTGGGATTCGGTAGACTGTGATTGGGGCTGCCGGCTGGTCAAAGGTGAGGAGCCGGTGCTGAACCGGGTCCAGGGGTTTGCCAGCGCCGATTTCACCTTCCGGTTCACCCTGATTACCGAGGAGGACCTGGAGATCTGGAACTTCACCGCCCCAAAGGAAGCCACCTTTATTGTCCGCCAGCGTGCAGTCGGCGCCCGGGGTTCGGAAGAGCAGGACCTTGCTGACAGCCCGCAGGTGAAACTGATTGGTGCGGGTATTTTCACAATTGATGTTGACCCGGTTGATGGTGAAGGTGAGTTTACCGCCGAGCGAGTAAGGTAGTCGGAATTATACCCGAATTTGAATTCTGAATCCGATTCCTATCCGGTCCGACTGGGCAGGTTTCTTTTCCGCATCCGGGGTTTCATCGGCACCATTGCCTTTGTCCCTCTCTGGCTTACCGGCAGGCCCGGACTTACATCCTGCCTTAACAGCCTGACTCTGATCATCCCCGGTCTGCTGCTGCGCTTCTGGACCGCAGGTTATATCGGTCCGGAGAGCAGGCAGAGCAGTATCAGCGCCAGTCGGATCGTCAGTGATGGACCTTACCGGTATTTCCGCCATCCGCTTTATCTGGGAAACTTTGCCCTGGTTGCCGGGTTGGTGGTTGCACTACAGCCGCCGGCGCTTCTCGGACTCGGGGTGCTTGCCGGCTTTCTGCTGATTTACAGCCTGATTGCCCGTGCCGAAACCGATTTCCTCAATCGGTCAGTGCTGAAACCGGTCTGTGCCGGATTCAAGTTGAAATATGCGTTGATTGAATGGCAGACCTGGCTGGTGACGCTTGCTGCCCTTGGTCTGGTGTTAGTTAAGGTTTTACTTTTTCACCGGTAAAATTCTGAACCGGGCGGTCAGGCTTGACTCCCGGCCCGAGTTCAGGTCCCGGACCCGGGCAATCAGTAAATAACTGCCCGGATTTAAATCCATGGTGTGAATCCGTTCCAGCGCAACACCGGTGGTGCCGGTGCCGGTGATGAACCGGGAGGGAACTGGAATTACCGCCAGCTGCCGGGTGCTTAAATCCATTATTTCATAAGTCACCTCTGCCCGGTGCCGGTTCAGGCTATCGGTTAGCAGATTGTAGATTTCAAACAGGATATAGCAGGTGCTGCCGGATTTAACCGCCGGCACCACCAGCGGCACCACCCGGCGCCATTCGGTCCGGACAAACTGCGGACTCTGAAACACACTGTCCACCAGCGCATAGAACAGGATGTCCGAACCGGGCTGAGACCGGCGGACATAGTCCACGAGGTTCAGTTCCGCATAAGATTCACCTGCGACACTGCCGTCGGTGTTGACCGCCCGCATACGAACCTGATAGATGTCTGCCGGCAGATGAAAAATCTCTCTGCCGACAATCAGTTGCTCGCCGGTGTCAACCACAGCACCGAACCAGCCGGAACGGGTGATTGTGCCGAAGCGCCGGGACTCAAACCGGAATTCAAAATTGAGCAGGCAGGACCCACCCGGCTCCCCGGAAATTGATTTCGGATTCACCCCGTAGTGCAGTTCCACCATCACCGTTTCCTGCTGCTGACTCAGCCGGTAGAGGGCAATTGCCATTTCCAGCGGTTTTGCCCCGGGCGCGGGTATTGGTGCCGGTCGGCCGTAATCAACCGGCTCAAATGCCGGCGGAAACCATGCCCGCCCGAACCGGCTAAAACCCACCTGCTTGAAACCCACCCCCTTCTTCACAAAATCAAACTGCAATCCCAGGGTGTCATAGGTCCAGATTTCTGCCGGATTGACAAACAGACGCAGGGTTTCATTTTCCACCGGCCGGGGTGCAAACTCCTCCCGGCGCGGCGGTCCATAACGGATGTAAACCCCGACTCGCTCATCACCGAGCAGGTCCAGCCGGCCAAAAAGTTCGCGTGCCTTTTCTGCCCGCTCCCGGTATAACCGGTGCTCGGCTTCGCCCCGGCTCTGCCAGAACCAGTTGAGAAAGTCCTGGCGTGCTGGCGCCGAGCTCAGGGTCAGATACTGCTCACCAGCCTCTGGCGCCAGGGTCCGCAGAATCAGATATTCCAGTTTTTCTTCCGGATTCAACCGGTCAGCCCGGAAGAGCGGCCTGAGCTGTCCGCAGCCGGCAATTGCCAGTGCGGTAAGAAGCAGGCGCCCCACCTATTTCAACATCGGGATTTTGATACCGAAGCGCCGGGCAACCTCAATCGCCGCTAAATATCCCGCATCCGCATGCCGGCACACACCAATGCCCGGGTCGTTGGTCAAAACCCTTTTTATCCGCTCATCCATTTCCGGCGAACCATCGCAGACTATCACCTGACCCGCATGGACCGAATAGCCGATACCCACACCACCGCCTGAATGGATTGAAACCCATGAGGCGCCGGATGCCACATTCAGCATCGCATTCAGAAGTGGCCAGTCGGCAATCGCATCCGAGCCGTCCCGCATCCCCTCGGTCTCCCGGTTGGGTGAGGCAACCGAACCGGCGTCCAGATGGTCCCGGCCGATGACAATCGGACCTTTGAGCCTGCCGGCACGAACCGCCTGATTGAACGCCAGACCAACACGGTCGCGTTCACCGTAGCCGAGCCAGCAGATCCGAGCCGGCAGCCCCTGAAACGGCACCTCGGCTTCTGCTTTTTTCAGCCAGTTGATTAACTCCTGTTTTTCTGGAAACAGCTCCATCACCATCCGGTCGGTCTCAATGATGTCCTCGGGCTCGCCGGAAAGCGCCACCCAGCGGAACGGTCCCATTCCCGCGCAGAATAACGGCCGGATATAGGCAGGCACAAAACCCGGATATTTCCAGGCACCCACCCGACCCGGTTCTTTAATCTCCTGTTCCTGGAGATAGCCACCCTCAATCGCCTTGCCCCGCAAATTGTTGCCGTAGTCGAATGTCACCGCACCCCGCTCCTGAAGTTTGAGCATCAGCCGGACATGGTGCGCCATCGTCTGATAGGCACGGCGCCGGTACTCCTGCGGGTCGTTGCGCCGCAGGTCTAGCGCCGCTTCAAAACTGATGCCTGCCGGCACATAGCCGTTCAGTTCGTCGTGGGCTGAAGTCTGGTCAGTTAAAAGGTCCGGGGTGACATTGCGCTCCAGCAGCCGGTTGAGTAAATCCACGATATTACCGCACCAGACAATGGACTTTGCCTGGCGATGGGCTCTGGCATCCAGGGCGGCATCAATCGCCCGGTCCAGGTCATCAATCCGCTCATCCAGATACCTCGGCTTTTTTGATGCCCGGCGCCGCTCAATCCGTGCCGGGTCTACCTCCGCACCTAAATAGACCGCATTTGCCATTGTTGCCGCCAGCGGCTGGGCACCACTCATCCCGCCCAGACCACCGGAAACCACCAGCCTGCCGGTCAAATCACCGGAACCGAAGTGCTTTACCCCGGCACTGACAAAGGTCTGATGCGTGCCCTGCAGGATGCCCTGAGTGCCGATGTAAATCCAGGAACCCGCGGTCATCTGGCCGTACATTATCAGACCCTGCGCCTCCAGTTCATCAAAATAAACCTTGGTCGCCCAGTGCGGCACCAGATTGGAATTGGCAATCAGCACCCGCGGCGCCCAGGCAAAGGTGCGGAAAACCGCCACCGGTTTGCCCGATTGAACCAAAAGGGTTTCGTCATTTTCCAGCTCCTGGAGACAGCGGACAATTGCCTGGAAACATTCCCAGTTACGTGCTGCCCGGCCGGTGCCACCATAAACAATCAACTCCTCCGGCTTTTCCGCCACCTCCGGGTCAAGGTTGTTCAACAGCATCCGGAGCGCCGCCTCCTGGTGCCAGCCTTTGCAGTTGAGCCGGCTTCCCCGCGGCGCCCGCACCGGCTGATAACTGCGGTTTTTCATTTTGCCTCACCTCCATAATGATAATAACCCGGTTTTCGGCAGGAGTCAATCAACCGAACCCTCATCTCTGCCCGGCTTTGACCAGACAGTCGCATACCACCCGATTGCGATTGGCACCGCAGACCGGACAAATCCCCTGGCAGTCCTCACGACAGCGCGGGGCAATCGGAATCGCCAGATGAATCGCATCGTGAATTACCGCACTCAGGTCAATAAAATCAGCATCAATCTTCACCCGGTCCAGCTCCTCCGGCTCCAGTTCCCGGGCATAAACACCGGTGTGCCGCTCCAGCATTGTGAATTCGGCAATCAGTTCCTCGTCATAATCCCGCTGAAACTCCTCGGCACAGATGGCACAGACCAGTCGGGCACGAAATTGCACCCGGCCCCGGACCAGAAACCGTTTGCCGCTGCGGATGATGCTCACCCCCGCCCGGATTGAGCCCACCAGTTCCTTGAATGAAGGGTTCTCCTTTACTTCGTGAACCTCCAGCCCGAAATCCCGTGCCTGCCCTTCCAGTTCAAACCGGTTTTCACCGGGCTTGAGACTGGCAAGCGGCACCAGCCCGATTTTCCTCATTGTTGCTCCTTTAAATAACACCCGGACCGGTTCACCGGCCCGGAACGCAAAGCTCAATCAGGCGCCGGATAATTTCCTCCACCCGGATGTTTTCCGCCTCGGCGGTAAAATTGGTAATCACCCGATGACGGAGCACCGGCAGCGCTACCGCCACCACATCGTCAATCATCGGCGTATACCGGCCGTTAAGAATCGCCCGGGTCTTGGCACCCAGCACCAGATATTGGGTGGCACGTGGACCTGCACCCCAGCTGACCCAGTCGCGGATAAACTGCGGTGCGGCCCCACTGTTCGGCCGGGTCATCCCGGTCAGCCGCACGGCAAAATCCAGCACCTCATCCGCCACCGGCACCCGGCGCACCAGCTCCTGCAGCTGTTTCACCTCACTGGCATCCAGCACCCTGTCAAGGTGTGGCTCATATGCTGAGGTGGTGCTCAGGACAATCGCCTTCTCCTCTTCGGGGCTCGGATAGTCAACTACGATTGAAAACATAAACCGGTCCAGCTGTGCTTCGGGCAGGGGATAGGTCCCCTCCAGTTCAATCGGGTTCTGGGTTGCCAGCACAAAGAAAGGCGCGGGCAGTTCGTAAGTCTGGCCGGCAACCGTCACCCGGTACTCCTGCATCGCCTGGAGCAACGCCGCCTGGGTTTTGGGCGGAGTGCGGTTGATTTCATCCGCCAGCACTACATTGGCAAACACCGGCCCGGGCACAAACCGGAACCGCCGCCGTCCGGTTCCCGGCTCATCCTCAATTATCTCGGTGCCGGTGATATCCGAAGGCATCAGGTCCGGGGTGAACTGAATCCGGTTAAAGGACAAATCCAGCACCCGGGCAAGCGTGTTGACCAGCAGAGTCTTTGCCAGTCCCGGTACCCCGATCAGCAGCCCGTGACCGTGAGCCAGGAGACAGATGAGCACCTGTTCAATCACCGGCTTCTGGCCGATGATAACCTTGCTCAACTCCGCTTCAATCTGCTGCCGTACCTGTGCCAGCCGGGTAACCGCCTGGACATCACTGCCGGTGGTGGCTGAACTCATTATTTCGGACTACTGTTTCTTTTCTCGTGCCAGCAGTTTCTTCTGCACCTCGGGCAGGGTGGTGTATTCCATCTCTCTGAGACCGAGCCGGTGGGGTTCAAACGGACCATGCCGGCGCATATACTCTGCCAGCCGGTTCGCCTCCTGCCGCGCCAGGTCAAAGCCCGGGTCGTCAAACATATCCCGCGGTCCAATCAGTCTGCCATCAGCCAGCTGGAAGCCGAGGGCAATCACCCGCGGCGGACCGTCAAACCGGGACGGAGTCGCCTCCTGCTGGGCAACTGGCATCAGCGGCCCGTAATGGGAACCGCGCATCCAGCCGGAAACCAGATGCGGAAAGGCAAACGCCTCCAGCACCTCACCCACCGCCGGAAATCCGGACTGACAGCGAACGATCATCACCGGGTCGTCCTTGCCCACATAGCGCCCGGCAATCAGCGCCAGTTTCTGGGTGGAACTGGTTGCTGCAATCTCACCGTTCTTCTTGTAGACATTCTTAATCACATAGTTTTCCGGTGAACCGATTAACACCAGCAGGTCATACATCTCCTCCGGGCAGGAGAGCACCATATCCCGGCCCTCAAACACATCGTGGACCTCAAACCTGAAACCCTCGTGCATTGACGGGTCAATCACCAGCCCGATGGTGTTGAACGGATCAGCGAATATCCGGAACAGTGGCAGGTTCCAGGCGCCGGGGGCACACTTGTCGCCGCAGAAGATAATCACCGGTTCGGACTTCCGCTCAACAAAACTCATCTCCGCCACCCCGGGCCCCATTCCCTTGACATTGCCGCTGAAGGCATCGGCAAGCATATCCTGACCCGCACCGTAGAGTTTCAGTTTCCGGGCAAGTTCGGTGCTGGCCATAAAGGTATCCCAGGCAAGCCGGTGAATCGGCTCGCTGTCCTTACCATATTGATGGGTCATAATCAGTTCCAGGTCGTCACCGCAGCTGGTAACATAAAAGTCAATCAGCAAACCAGCCTGCTGCGCCTTTGCCAGTTTTTCCCGCGCCAGCCCGATTATCTCCGGGTGGCTCGCCGAATGGCCCACATAACCGCCGATATCGGCTTTTATCACCGAAATGGTAATCATTGACCGGGGATTTTCGTTCATTAAGTTCCTCCTTGGTTTATTAAATTATAATTATAGCCGGCTAAACTGGGTGGTCAAGAAAATCTGTTCCCTCACCGATCCCGGATTTGCAATTTGATTTTCTATTGGCTACACTAACCGGATAATGGCTTCAAACCTTGGTGCGGTCTTGCGCAACCGCAACTTCCTTTTCCTTTCTTTCGCCGGTGCCATGTCCCAGCTCGGCGACCGGCTCTCCCATATGCTGCTCATCACCATCATCGGCATTGCCAGTCCGGGCAGACTGCTTGCCTATTCCGGCGGTTCGCTCACATTTGTTCTGCCAACTCTGCTTCTCTCCCCGATTGCCGGTGTACTGGTTGACCACTGGGACAAGCGCCAAACCATCGCTTGCACCCATTTTATCCAGACCGCGGTCTGGGTTTTTACCCCCTTTACCATCAGCCTGACCCGCAGTTTCACCCCGTTCTGGATTGCCCTGGCCATCTTCTTCGGTCTGGACATCTTCAACAATACCGCCAGCCCGGCACTTCTACCCAATCTGGTCAACCGGGACGAAATCCTCGCCGCCAACTCGGCAAGCCTGTTCTTTGCCCGGATTGCCACCGTTCTGGGAATGATGATTGGCGGTTTCCTGATTAAATGGGTCGGCTGGCAGAATGGCATCTGGATTGACGCTGCCTGCCATCTGACTGCCGGCATACTTGTGCTCAATATCGTGCTCACCGCCCGCCACCAGACCCACCGCCCTAATCCATTGAGCTTGACCGCATCCCAGACCCTTGTTAAGGAAATCGGCAATGCCTTTATTCAGTTCTTTCGGGAACTGGCCGAGGTCATCCGGCTCATCTTCGTCAACCGCCTGGTTGCCTTTGTGCTCGGTTCAATCATTGTCTCCACCTTCATCTCCGCGGTCGCCTATACCATTCTGATTTACCTTGTGCAACAGGTGTTGAAAATGGGCACCCCCGGGGTCGGGGTTTTCGCCGGCATTCTCGCTCTCGGAATGATTGCCGGTGCCCTGATTATCGGGCTGATGCCGAAAAACATCAACCGCCCGCTCATCGTCGCCCTGGTGATTATCTGCTACGGCCTGCTGTTCTTCATTGGCAACTGGCTCATCACCCGCTGGTTTATGGTCGTGGTTGCCCTCATCGCCGGCATCGCCTTTTCCTGGCTCGGGGTAGTGCAGAACACATTGCTCCAGGAGGAGGTGGACGAATACATCCGGGGCCGGGTGTTTTCCACCCGGGAGTTCATCACCAACGCTACCTTCCTTTTAACCACTTTCTTCATCGGCACGCTCGGGGATGTCACCTCCTACCGGCTGGCGTTGGTGGTCATCGGCACTGTGCTCGTGATGCTCGGCACCACTGCGCTGTTCTGGGTCCGGCGGCAACACCGGCACTCAAATTAAACGGCAGTTTTGGCCTGTTAGCTGCGGATAATGATATTGTCAATCAACCGGGCATGACCGAAATAGACCGCCAGCGCAACCAGCACCTTACCCTGAATCTGGCGCACCGGCTTTAGTTTTTCGGCATCCACAATCTGAATGTAATCAATCCGGGCAGCAGGCTGGCGGCTGATTAACCGGCGCATCGCCTGCCGGACCCGTCCGGCATCGGTCACCCCGGAGCGAATGAGCCGGGCTGCCAGTTGCAAAGACTGATAAAGCACCGGCGCCTGCCGTCGCTGGGCTGGTGTCAAATAGACATTGCGCGAACTCATTGCCAGACCATCCGGCTCCCGGACCGTCGGCACCACCACCACCTTCAAATCAAAGTTCAAATCCCGGACCATCCTTTTGATCACCAGCGCCTGCTGTGCATCCTTCTGACCAAAAACGGCGATGTGCGGTTTGACAATGTTAAAAAGCTTGGCAACCACGGTGGTAACCCCGCGAAAGTGTCCGGGCCGGGACCGACCGCACAGCTCCCGGGTCAGCCCCTTCACCTCCACATAACTGGCGAAACCAGGACGGTACATCTCCCGGGCATCAGGATAGAAAATCACATCCACCCCTAAGTCCTGCAGCAGTTTCCGGTCCTGTTTGAAGTCACGCGGATAGCTTCGGAAGTCCTCCCGCGGACCGAACTGAAGCGGATTGACAAAAATGGAAACCACCACAAAATCGGCAAGTCTCCGTGCCCGGCGCACCAGTGCCAGATGCCCTTCGTGCAGCGCCCCCATCGTCGGGACAAATCCAACCTTTCCCTGGCTCCGCAACCGCTCTGCGGTCTGCTGCATCTGCCGGATACTCCTGATCACCCGGCACACCCGCATCCGGGATTCACTTCCCCTCATCCTGAAGATAGAAACTGTGCTCCTTCCCGGGAAATCGTCCGCTCCGCACCTCGGCAATGTAAGCTTCAACTGCGGACCGCACCACCCGGCCAACTTCTGCAAACCGTTTGACAAACTTGAACTGCGGCTCGTCCCCAAAGCCGAGCATATCCTGAAGCACCAGCACCTGACCATCTAAATCCGGTCCGGCGCCAATCCCGATTGTCGGAATGCGCAGCCTTGCGGTCACCCGTCCTGCCAGTTCCGCCGGTATTTTTTCCAGCACCAGGGCAAAGCAACCCGCCTGTTCCAGCGCCAGCGCATCGGTCAGTAGTTTCTCCTGTTCCTCGGGCTTTTTTGCCTGCAGCCGGTAGCCGCCCAGCTGGTGCACCGACTGCGGTGTCAGCCCGAGATGCCCCATTACCGGAATCCCCAGTTCCACCAGCCGGCGGACGGTATTTACAATCGGACCCGCCCCTTCTACTTTGACCGCCTCCGCACCGTTCTGTAACAGACGCCCGGCATTGAGAACCGCCTGTTCGATGGAAACCTGATAGGAAAGAAACGGCATATCGCTGACCACCAGTGCCCGCTGCACCCCCTGCGCTACCGCCCGGGTGTGACAGAGCATCTCCTCCATCCCGATGCTCAGAGTCGTGCGCAGCCCGTAAATCACATTGGCTGCTGAATCGCCCACCAGTATCACATCCACTCCGCAGGCGTCCAGAATCCGGGCAAAAGAGTAATCATAGGCGGTCAGACAGACAATTTTTTCCCCCCTTGCCTTCATCCGAACCAGACTCCTGGTGGTAATCTTGTCCGGACTGGTCATTGTGCCCCCTCCCGCATGCACCTGCCATTCATCGCTTCCGGCTCCGGGGCGAGTAGAACTTCCGGCCCGACCGGTGCTCAAGGATTGCCCGGAAGAGCTGTTCAAAATCCTCCTGATTGGCAACAAAATCCAGCCGGTCAGTATTAACGATCAGCACCGGCGCCTCCTCATAATGCAAAAAAAACGAGTTGTAGAGATTTGCCAGACTGCTAAGGTAATCCGGGGCGATATCCGCTTCAAATGGCCGTCCCCGCAGCCGGATCCGGGCTAAAAGCACATCCACCTGTGCCTGCAGATACACCACCAGGTCCGGCTTCGGAATATCCCGCTTCACCAGCTCATATATCCGGTAATAAAGTGCCAGCTCCTGTTCGGTCAGGTTGAGGGTGGCAAATATCCGGTCCTTTTCAAAAAGATAATCGCTGATCGCCGCCTGTTCCGGCACCAGCGCACCGTCAACCGTAATCAATCCGGTCTGAAAGATCTCCTGCAGCTGCCGGTGCCGTGAAAGTAGAAAAAAAAGCTGGGTCTGAAACGCATAACCCCGCATATCCCGGTAGAACTTCTCCAGAAACGGATTGTCCTCCACCACCTCGCGCACCAGTCGCGCCTGCAGCCTCCTTGCCAGTAGTTCTGCCAGCGCGGTTTTACCCACCCCGATTGGCCCCTCCACCGCCAGATACCTTAACTGCCTTTCCATAACTGCACCACCTGGGCGTCAACCCTTGCCCGCAGTTCACTGACCGTCAACCCCAGCACCGGATGCCGCAGCTCCGGTGCCAGTTCTGCCAGCGGCACCAGCACAAACGCCCGTTCGTGGAGACGCGGATGGGGTACAATCAATCCGACACCGCTCTGCGGTTGACCGTTCTGCCAGCCGATTACCTCCTGACCGTAGAAGAGAATGTCAATATCAATCGGCCGTGGCCGTTTTCGTGCTGGATGTTCCGCGTCGCGTTGCCGACCCAGCCGGACTTCAATCTCCTGAATCCGGCACAGCAACTCCGGTGCCGGCACCCTGGTCCAGAGCCGGACGGCTCCGTTCAGAAATTTCGGAGCGCCCGCCATTGCCACCGGTTCGGTCTCATACCATTCAGACCGCTGGAGCGGTCCGAGTCTCACCAGTTCTGCCAGCGCCCGGTAAAGATTTTCTTCCCGGTCGCCGAGATTGCTGCCCACACCCAGATAAACTTCGGTCACGGTAACTTAAGAGTAATTGATTAATCGCCCCTGTCAAATAAATAAACCTGCCATGCTATTCCCCGTGCCCTATGCCGGCTCCTTATGAACATTGACCGCCCTCGGTCCCGGTGCCGCCTCGGCAATTTCAAACTGCACTCGCTCGCCCGGTCTCAGCACCTTCTCCCCTTTATCCGCAATATCAGCCGAATAGACAAAAATATCACCTTCCCCCAGGTCCGGTTTGATAAACCCGAACCCCCGCTTTTCATCAAACCACTTCACCAGACCACGCTGCATAAACCTCCTTTCGATAAATTTAATTTACCTTTCTCAGTCAAAATGTCAACAACCGCCGCTTTCTGCTCAATTGACTGCCATAATTTATCCCTTATAATGATACTGATGGTCCCGGTCGTGACCGCTCAACAGATGAAAACCATTGACCGCCTGGCGATTGAAAACTGGGGTATTGAAGGTCTGGTCCTGATGGAAAACGCAGGTCGGGGTGTGGTTGCCGCCCTCAGCCGGGAACTGCCTGACCTCAGCTCGCACCGGGTGCTGATTGTCTGCGGCAAGGGGAACAACGGCGGTGACGGCTTCGTAGCCGCCCGGCACCTGCACAACCTCGGAGTCAGGACCAGCTGCGCCCTGCTCGGCACCGCCCGTGAACTAAAAGGCGATGCCCTGGTCAACGCCCGGATGCTACTGAATGCCGGACTGCCGGTAGCTGAAATTTCTGAAATTGACCAGCTTGCCCGGCTGATTGCCGAAAGCACCGTCATTATTGATGCCATCTTCGGCACTGGACTGACTGCCGCGCCAACCGGTATTTACGCCCGGGCGATTGAACTGATTAATCAGCACCCGGCTTATACCGTCAGTGTTGACATCCCGTCCGGGGTCAATGCCGACACCGGTGAACTGCTTGAACCGGCGGTCCGTGCCGACCTTACGGTCACAATGGCACTGCCCAAAATCGGCTTGCTCCTCTATCCGGGAAAGAAATGCACCGGCAAACTGGCCGTTGCCGACATCGGCATACCGAAAAACCTCCTCCATCAGCATACCACCACCTTCCTCATTGATGAGCATTCGGTCCGGCAAATCATCCCTCCCCGGGTTCCGGACGGTAACAAAGGCACATTCGGCACCTGCTTATTGATTTGCGGCTCCCGCGGTTATACCGGTGCCGCCTGCCTGACCGCAATGGCAGCGGTTCGTGCCGGTGCCGGACTGGTCCGGCTTGCCTATCCCCAGAGCCTCAGTCCGGTAATTGAATCCCGGATCCTTGAGCCGGTGAAACATCCCCTGCCCGAGACGCCGGAAATCAGCCTCAGCCCCGAGGCACTGCCCCGACTCCTGGAACTGAATGCGGCTGCCGACGCAATTGCCCTCGGTCCGGGCATCGGCACCCACCCCCAGACCCGGGCGCTGCTGACCGCACTGCTGCCCCAACTTGAGAAACCAGTGGTGATTGATGCCGACGGCATCAACAACCTTGCCGGTCAACTGGAAATTCTCAAACAGACCCGGGTGCCGGTAATACTGACCCCCCATCCCGGCGAACTTTCCCGGCTGACCGGCATTTCACCGCTGGAAATCAACCGCCAGCGGGTAAATATTGCGCGCGAGTTTGCCCGCCAGCATCAACTCATTCTCGTACTCAAAGGTGCGCCGACCGTAATTGCCAGCCCGGACCAGCGGGTATTCATCAACCCCACCGGTAACTCAGGACTGGCAACCGGGGGCACCGGTGATGTCCTGACCGGACTGATTGCTGGCCTGCTTGCCCAGGGTGCCAAACCCATTGACGCCGCCATTGCCGGTGTCTTCCTGCACGGCAAAGCCGGTGACCTGGCGGCTCAAGAGCTCACCGAATACTGCCTTGCTGCTGGCGACCTGCTCCAATACCTGCCCAGGGCATTTGCCCGCTTGCTCGCACCACCCGCTCCTGATGCTTAACCTCCTCTGCCTGCTGTTCTCCCTGTTTTACCAGCCGGATTTGTGGCGGCACTATCCGGCAATGGACCAGATTGGCTCAATAACCTTCAGCAACCGGCAGATTTACATTGCGGTTCCGGACGGCATCTACATCCTGGACCTGCTCAGCCACCGCCACCTCCGGACCATCACCGCTGCCGACGGCATCACCGACAAAATCCGCTTCTGTGCCTTCAGCCCTTCAACCCGCGAACTGCTGATTGCCGGCACTGAAAACCTGTATCAATTCATTCCCGCAACCGGCCGGGTGAACCCTCTTCATCCGCCATTCAGCCGGATTCGCTCAATCGCAATTGCTGCCAACGGTGCCTTTTTTGAAACCGAACTCGGGCTGTTCCGGAAAACCGGACCAAACGACCGGTATCAACCCGGCGCCAGCATCGCCGAACCGGTCCGCTGGTATGGAGAAAAAGACACCATCTCGCTTCGCAACTGGACCTTCCTCACCCCCTATTACATAATGGACGAGCAACTTACCCCCAAGCCCCTGACCCGTGCCTATCCTGAGGAACGAACCGGCAGACTCTATGTCACCTGCCCGGGCTACGGGGTCATTATCTACAACCTGCGCTCCGGAATCCGCATCGGTGAACTCCGCCCCGGTCCGACCGCAGCCGAAGTTTCAACCATCATTCCTGCGGGCACAAACCGGTGGTTTTTCACCCGCACCGGCACCCTCCTCCTGGACTCTACCGGCAGCTGGCACCGTTTCCCAGACCGCAGCGGTGAACTGTCATTCAACCGGATAACCTCGCTCCTTCCGCCCGCACTGGCCGAACTCAACCGCCAGGAACCAATCCGCACCCTGCACCAATTCCGCAACCGCACCTATATCGGCACCGATTATAATCTCTATATCCTTGATTCCACCGGCACCCCCGAACCGCTCCTCCACCTTAACCGGCCAGTCAATGCCATCGCCCAGGTCCGCGACTCCCTGCTCATCGGCACCGACAACGGCCTACTCCTGCTTGCTGACGACACCCTCACCCCGGTCACCGACCCCTATGCCCGGTTTGACTTCGGGGTTTACAGCATCGCCCGCACCGCTGAGGCCGCCTTCTTCGGCACCATCGGCAGGATATTAATGCTCGACCAGAACAATACCTGGTCACAACTGCTTCCCCCTGGATTTGACCTCGCCCAGCCGGTCCGCACCCTGACCGCGGCACAAAACCTGCTTTTTGTTGCTGACCGCTCCGGAATTTACATCCTGAACATCAAAACCGGCACCTGGACCACGCTTGACCGCACAAACGGATTAGCCGCACTGCCAGTAACTGCACTTTATGCTGACGAGCGCTACCTCTGGATTGCTGCCCCGGGCATCATCAGTCGCTATGAATATGCAAAACAGCTCCGCTGAATCCTTCCCTTTACCATCCCCGACCCGGCAAAGCCATCCCTTTACCGCCCTCATCTTTGACCTCTTCCACACCCTGACCTCCCTTGAAGTTTCCGGTGCCCCGGGCGGCCACACCGCGGAAATCCTCGGAATTGAACCTGAACTCTGGAACCGGTACTGGTTTCAGGACCCGCCCGACTACTGTCTCGGCCTGGTGCCGGTGGACATCCCGATCCGCCGGCTTGCCCGGCGACTCAACCCGCTGGTAACCGAATCCCAGCTCCGGACCGCACTGCGCGTCCGACACCAGCGGTTTCGCCACGCCCTGCTCAATATTGAACCGGAAACCCTTGCCAGCCTGGCGGAACTGCGCGGCAAGGGATTCGGACTGGGCTTAATCTCCAACTGCGGAAAGGACGAAATTGCCCACTGGCCCGAATCACCACTCGCCCCGCTCTTTACGGTTGCGGTCTTCTCCTGTGAAGTCCGGCTGAAAAAGCCGGACCCAGCAATCTATCACCTGACCGCAGCAAAACTCGGGGCAGCACCTGAGCAGTGCCTCTTCATTGGCAACGGCGGCTCTGATGAACTTGCCGGTGCCCGGCGCGCCGGAATGACCCCGGTCCTCCTCACCCGCCACCTGGAAGTGGTTCGACCCGAACACATCATCAAAGTGATGCCTGCGGCCCGGCACTATATCCGCACCGTCGCCGACCTCAAACCGCTTTTGGGATTCTAAACAGGTTAAACTGTGCCCTCTTCAATCAGTGCCACATCAACAACCGCATCACCCTTTTCCACCGCCATCACCTTCACTCCGGTGGTTGCCCGGCCACACCGGCGGATATCTGAACACTTCACCCGGATGACCGTGCCCTGCTTAGAGGTAACGATAATCTCGGAAGAGTCGCGCACCGCCTTGGCACATGCCAGCTTGCCTGACTTCTCCACCGGCTTGGCCGCAATCACCCCCTTGCCCCCGCGGCGCTGAACCGGAAACAACTCAAAATCGGTCCGCTTACCAAACCCGTTGTCAAATATCGTCAAAAGTGAACTACCGGGCGCACACACCACCGCACCAATCACCTCATCCTCCTTACCCAGCCTTATCCCCCTGACCCCGGCTGCGGTTCTCCCCATCTCCCGCACATCCTCCTCCTTGAACCTGATGCCCATCCCATTCCTCGTGACCAAAAGAATCTCATCCTGACCCGAGGTCAAAAGCGTGGCAATCAAAGCATCCTTATCCCGCACCGTCATGGCAATAATCCCCTTGCGCCGCGGATTGGAAAACTCCTTCAGACTGGTCCGCTTGACCATCCCCTGCCGGGTAACGAAGAACACAAACCGGTCGGCAGCAAAATCTCGCACCGCCACATAAGAACTGGTCACCTCACCCTTATCCATCTCCACCAGATTGGCAATCGAGCGGCCCCTTGACCCATACGAGCCCTCAGGAATCTCATAAACCTTCTGCCAGTAACACCGGCCCTGGTTGGTAAAAAACATCAGATAATCATGGGTCGAGGCAACAAACAGCCCCTCAACAAAATCCTCCTCGGCAACCGGCACCCCGGTCCTGCCCTGACCGCCCCGATTCTGACGCCGGTAAACACTCACCGGCATCCGCTTGATATAACCCCGGTGGGTCACGGTCACCACCATATCCTCTTCCTTAATCAGGTCCTCAATCGAAACATCCCGCGGCGCCTCGGCAAGGATTTCGGTCCGGCGCTCATCCGCATACTGCTTCCTAATTGCCAGCAGCTCCTCCCGGATTTCACCCATCATCAACTTCCTTGAGCCGAGCAGACTCTTCAGCCGGGCGATTCTCTTAATCAACTCCTTATACTCCTCATCAATCTTCTCCCGCTCCAGACCGGTCAGCCGGGCAAGCCGCATCTCCAGAATCGCATCCGCCTGCCGCTCCGACAACTTAAACTGCTTCATCAACCCTTCCCGGGCAACCCCGGTATCCCGGGCGCGCTTGATCAACTCAATCACCGCATCAATGTTCTTAAGCGCAACCTTCAACCCCTCAAGAATATGCGCCCGTTCCTCAGCGCGGGCAAGCTCAAACTTCGTCCTGCGGGTGACGGTCACCAGCCGAAACTCCAGAAACTGCTCCAGCAGCCCCTTCAAATTCAGCACCTTCGGCTCATTATTCACCAGCACCAGCAGAATTGCGCCAAAACTGCTCTCCAGCGGTGTCCACTTAAACAACTGATTCAGCACCACCTCCTTCGGCGTATCCTTCTTCAACTCCAGCACAATCCGCATCCCCTCCCGGTCCGACTCATCCCGCAAATCCGCAATCCCGGCAATCTTCTTCTCCCGCACCAGCTCGGCAATTCGCTCCACCAGATTTGCCTTATTCACCTGATACGGAATCTCGGTTATCACCAGCCGGTCCCGGCCCGCCTTCACCTCCTCAAAAACCACCTTCCCCCGGACAATAAAACTTCCCCGGCCGGTCTCATACATCTGGCGCAGCCCCTCCACGCCGGCAATCGTGCCGCCGGTCGGGAAATCCGGACCCTTGATAAACTTCATCAACTCAACAATAGTAATCTCTGGATTGTCAATTAAAGCCACCAGCCCGTCAATCAACTCCCCCAGATTGTGCGGCGGAATATTCGTTGCCATTCCGACCGCAATACCGGTTGCCCCATTTGCCAAAAGATTTGGAAATGCTGCCGGCAGCACCACCGGCTCCTTCAGCCGGCCATCAAAATTCGGCTGGAAATCAACCGTCTCCTTCTCAATATCCCGCAGCAGTTCCAGTGCCAGCGGTGCCAGCCGTGCCTCGGTATAACGATAGGCGGCAGCGGAATCACCGTCAATTGAGCCAAAATTACCCTGCCCCTGAACCAGCGGATAACGCATTGAAAAATCCTGTGCCATCCGCACCATCGCATCATAAACCGCAACATCGCCATGCGGATGATACTTACCCAGCACATCCCCCACCACCGCTGCCGACTTCCGGAACGGCCGATTCGGCAAAAGCCCCATCTCATTCATCGTCCACAGAATCCGGCGCTGCACCGGCTTCAGCCCGTCCCGGACATCAGGCAATGCCCGGGCAACAATTACCGACATCGCATAATCCAGAAACGACCGCCGGACCTCATCCTCAATATAAACTGGCACTACTTGATTATCACGCACGAACTGAAATATATTGACCCGCAGCCAAAAGTCAAACCCGTAACCCTCATCCTCCCGGCCCGACCCGGCACCACCCGCACTATCGCCCTCACCACTAACGACAAAACCCCGGTCCTGATTACTCCACCTGCCCTGTGCACCACGAAGCCAGAAACAACCCTCCCCACCCTGCCGGTTCAAAAAACCGTTCGCCAACTGGCTTACCCTGTCCCAGTTAGACCGAAACCCAATTCCGCACCAGAGACCAATCCCATACCCCTTGCCTCTTTCCCTCCCTGGTTCCAACCACGGATACCACCATCCAAGCCACCCCTGTCCCGACCATCCCCCATACCGTCCCCCCCACCGGCAGAAAAACGGGCATAAAACTCGCCAACCATTTGAAAAACCTGGCGTTAAATACCAGGAACCAAAATTGGAAAATTCTAAATCCGAAGATCTAAATTCTAAACAAATTCAAAGCACAAATGTTCAAAACTCCAAAAGTTTTGGTGATTTAGATTTTGAGATTAGATATTGTTTAGGATTTCGTGCTTTGAAATTAGAATTTATGGGTTTACAGGACCTGCCTGGCCGACCTCTCTGCGTGCGGACACTTGCCTGCCCCGCTGGGGGGGTAGGCAGGCGCACAGGCAGAATAGGATGATAAAGTCAACCTGTTATGCTCCAAAAAGTTGCTTGACTTTTTATTAAAATTTATTAAAATAAAGGAGGTGACAAATTATGGCAACCAGAAAATTTAGATGTTCCGAGTGTGGACATACTTGGGAGATCCCTTATGGAGGCCCAAGACCTGTCCGGTGTCCGCAATGTAAAAGTGTCAATATTCATCGGGCGGAAGAGGATAGAGGTTATGCCCATAAAGGTGGAAGGGGCAGGAGAGGAGGACCGCCATGGACGAAGTAAAACTTGGCATGGGATCGGGTGGATTTTGTATATGTCCGAAGTGTGGCTATAAAAAACCGCATGAAGCAGGGATACCATGTAGAGAAGAAAAATGTCCCAAATGTGGGGCAAAGATGGTAAGAGAAGGTTCTTATCATCATAAATTAATTGAAGAAAAAAGGAAAAGGAGGTGATTAAAATGTTCGGATATGGAAGGAGATGGCATTGGTGGATGCCAAAAATTACCCAACCGAAAGGATATAGGTATATTGGACCATGTAGATGTGGAACTGGTCCTCATGCATTTTACCAAGATGAAAGTGGAAGGGTTATTCATGCATGGGATTTATATCGCTGGGGAGTGCCGCCAACACCTACAAAAGAAGATGTGAAGGATGAACTTGAGGCTCTAAAACAGGAAAAGTTAGAATTGGAGAAAAGAATAGAAGAATTAGAGAAGCAGATGAACCAGAAGGAGGAATAAAAATGAAAATAGCGATAGCATCTGACGACGGGAAGACCATATCTTCCCATTTTGGCAGGACCAAAGGATTTGTGGTATTTGAAGTTGAAGGTAAAGAAATAAAAGGGCAGGAATATCGGCCAAATACTTTTACCGGACACGCAAGAGGGTTGGAAGGAAAGCATGATGCTGACCATCACGGACCGATTCTTAATGCTTTAAGTGACTGCAAGGTTGTTATTTCTCATGGGATGGGCAGAAGAATTTATGATGACCTCAAGAATGCAAATATTGAAACATTTATAACAGAAGAAACTGAAGTTCAAAAAGCCCTTGAGATGTACCTCAATGGAAGGCTTGTTGATAAACCCGAAATAGGATGTCAGCATAACCACGAATAATAAAAATAGCAACTTCATATAACACGGACTATACGGCTTTGCTACGCTTCGCCCAAATTTGCTCCCTACGGTCGCAAACTTCGTATAGCCCGATACCGTTAGATGAAATTACATTAAAGGAGGGAAAAAATGAATATTTATTTCAAAGCTTTCCTATTCTTAATATCTTTTTCCATTTTTCATTTTGGTTATGAACTTACTGGGTTAGGATTTTTAGTTCCTTTTTTTGGAATAAACGAGTCTGTATTTCAACACCTTAAGATGGCTTTTTGGGGCTATCTGCTCTTGTCTATAGTTGAATATTTTTTGCTTAAGAAGAAAATTAAACAAGGAATTATTAATTTTTGGTACTCAAGAATTTTTACTGCAATAATAATTCCATGGATAGTAGGTTTTATGTGGTACCTGCTACCAGCAGTTTATGGAAGAGCGGAATCTTTGATTATAGATCTTATCTGGGCAGTAGCAATAACTTATCTGTCAGGTTTATTTGTGATTGTGATAGAAAAAGATATAGAAAAAATTCAGTTTAGCCACAGGACTAAAGTTGTTTTGTTCATGTTATTAATAATTTCGGCTTTCCTTTTTGTTGGGTTTACCTATAAGCCACCTTGGATAGATCTTTTTATTGATCCAGAGGCATTATGAGAAGGAGTTTAGAAGATGATAAAAGAGCAACTTCATCTAACAGCGGATAAAAGGCTTTGCAGCTTCGCCCAAATTGCCTTCGGCAACCTCTTTTATCCGCAGAACATTAGGCGAAATGGAGA
>JBAMLV010000013.1:0-17790 GCA_039793395.1 bacterium
TGGCCTGGGGGACGAGCCCCAGAACGGCTGAGGGGCTAGCCCCGGGCATACCCCCAAAAGCAGAGCTTGGAACATTAATATCTTGAAAAAAATAGACTTAATAACAATTTGTTATAATAACTATATGTGCATAGTTGTGCAACTATGCACCAATCCCCTTTTCCACTTACTCCGAAATGATTATCTTCATCTTCGTTCGGGCAGTTGTTTCAGGACTTAAAAAGTATATACCACTTTCAAGCCCTTCAACTGAAAGGCTTATTCTATTTTTATCCCTTATATCCCCTAAGTTATAAGTTCTTACCCTCTGACCAAGAGTGTTGTAAAGAGCAAGCTGAGATGGAGGATGTCCATAAGGGGAAAGGATGAGTTCAATTTTATTCCTTACTGGATTCTGGCCAGGTTTTATCCAAAAAGCCATCGAACCCTCCTTTTCCTCCCTCGCCGCCTTATTCTGTCCTTGCACCCCCTTTTTATACTGTCCATGCGAGGCTCTTTTTTCCTTCTGTCATCGCGAGGTTCTTTTTTCTTCCTGTCATTGCGAGGAGCGATAGCGACGAAGCAATCCCTTTGCGCCAGGACGGTAAGGGCTGGTCTCTTGACCAGATTTTACTTGACAAGAGAGAGAGAGTATAATTATATCGCCACCGGATTTCAGACCTGGCGGTGAAAGGAGTAAGCGATGTTGAGACTGAGCAAACTGGTGACTGCGTTGCTGGCGGTCACCGCCCTAATTATCGGCGTGGCACTTGCCGACGAAAATCCTACCCTTCCGGAAGGGCTGTTCCTGTCAACACACTATTCTAACGGCGATGCTGCAAGGGAGTGCTATGTGGCAGCCTACATTTATGACATCACATCAACGAATCCGGCAACCCATTATGTAACCGGATACACAGGTCCCAACGGGGGCAATAACAACATTTGGCCCAATTACAATATCTGCCGGTTTGCCCGTGCGGGCGCACTTCCACCAGGAGATGCAATTCCCTGCGACTCCCGTTACCGGTGGCGGTTCTATGCCTATAAGACAATTAACGGCACAACCTATTACAGCGAATGGAGCAAAGAGATGCAGTATTCATCACCTGACCATCTGTATGACTCCGACAGTCTGTATCTCACCCGGACCTCACCACCTGACCCGATTCCGCCCTATTACCCCCAGGAGTAAGGAACGGCAATGATTAACCAGGAGCAGTGCTGGAGCCGGATAAAACTGGTTCCGGTGCTGCTCCTGCTGATTGTTTGCAGTCCGGTCTATTCGCAGTTGTGGATTAGAACATTTGATGGTCCGGCACACTGGCAGGACATGTATTATGCAATGGCGCTTGACCCCTTGGGCAATGTGGTGGCGACCGGTTTTACTCAGATTATTGTCGCCCAGGAAACGGTTCCGTTTTTACTGACAGCGAAGTATGACCCGGATGGTAACCGGCAGTGGCTCAGGGTGCAGGACCGTGGCAGTGGGCTTGCGGTTGCCTGCGACCGAAACGGTAATATCTATGTTACCAGCAGTTGCACTGAAGAAACCGGCGGTCTAACCATCAAGTATTATCCTGATGGCAATATTGCCTGGATCAGGAGCGACGGGTTCTTTTTCTGGGGTAGTGATATTATAACCGACCGCAATGGTGATATTTATGTTACCGGTTCGGTATCCGACTCTCTTAACCCGATTGTGCAGTATGCGGTGACGGTGAAGTATGGTTCTGATGGTTCACTGAAGTGGATGCGGGTTGATTCCACCGGCGACTGGACTGTGGCTATCGGTCTGGACTCCCTCGGGAATGTGTATGTGGCTGGAGATGACTCCGGTCCGGCTTATCTCGTGATGAAATACAGTCCGGACGGGCGACTGCTCTGGCGCCAGGGGTCAAACCTGCGGGGTTATGGAATGAGTATTGCGGTGTCTCCTGATGGTGATGTGTATGTGACAGGTTCGCTCGGCTACGGGTCCTATGATGCCATTGCCACCGTAAAATATTCTTCTGACGGTGAAGAGCAGTGGGTCCGGATTTATGATGGTCCGGGCTGGGACTATGGCTATCCGGTGGTGATTGATAATGAGGGCAACTGCTATGTTACCGGTGCGAGCGGCACCCAGCCCGGTCCCTGGCCCCTGTTTGACTTTGTGACCATCAAATACTCACCCGCAGGCGAGGAGTTGTGGGTGCGGCGCTATGATGGCAGCGGAAAGGATGACTTTCCGTTTGCCATTACGACCGATTTTGAGGGCAATGTGTATATCGGTGGCTGGAGTCAGGTGCCCCAGGATTCTATCAACTACAAGGCGGATTACACACTTCTAAAATATGACCCGTCCGGGAATCTTTTGTGGGAGGCAAGATACTCCGGTCCGGATAATCTCGGAGGCGCGATCTATTCAATTGCAATTGATAATAACAACTATATTTACACCGCTGGGCAGGTGTTCATCGGTCCCAGGGAGCGCTACAGTTATGATGCCTGCATTATCAAATATCCGCCGGATGGACCCGGGATTGCGGAAGTTAGAGCCGGCAGGGCATCAGCCTTTTTTGTCCTTGCCCCTAACCCGGCGGTTGGTTATTTCAGTGTTGCGGGTGCGGTCGGGCTCAAGGCGGTCCGGCTGTATGACATTGCCGGCAAACTGGTCCGGGTTTATCAGCCAGTGAATGCGGGCAGCCGTTTTTCTCTTGAGCGCATACCAGCGGGTGTGTATCTGGTGAAACTTCAGACCCCTGACCGCGAAATCACCCGGAAACTTGTTGTCCGGTAAAAGACCGGGTTACAAAACCTGTTCAGTGCCATTCCTTTTTCCTTCGGTCATTGCGAGGCTCTTTTTTTCTCCTGTCATTGCTTCGGCTCCTTCAGAGCCTCGCAGTGACTGATAACACAGTCAGATTGCCACGCTCCCCCTCGCATTCGCTCGGGCTCGCTCGCAATGACGAAAGGAAGGGCGGTCATTTCGCGCCTTTTTATTCTGTTTTAACCTCCTAGCTCATTTCTGCCCTTTTTCTGGGCGCCATATATATTTATAATAAGCTCTCTCTCTTGTCAAGCAGTTTTGATTGCAGTGCCTGCCGGGTGGGGGGACGGTGGGGGGATGGTGTCCGGGATGGTGCTCTCAGGGGTCGGATTAACAGTTTTCTGAATTGAGGGGTCAGGGGTTGGGTTGCTGGCTGGTCCAGGGGTCAGGAGCGGGGTTCGGGTTGGGGTGGTGGGTGCGGTTTTGGGGATAAATTCTATGAGTGTAAAGGGGAGGACCGGGGTGCGGGTGGCGGGGACAGAGCTGGATGGTGATAAGGGGATGGTGCTGGTTTGACCGGTCAGGGGTTCGCAGTATAATTGAGAGAATGAAAAAGGAGTGATGATGAAGGCAATTTTGTTTTTAGCGATTTTTTTGAGCACGGTGTCCGGGATGAATCTGCCGGAACCGGGCGCAGTGCCGCCGAAGGCGGTGGATTTTGCAATCGTTCAGGCGCTTGCCTATAAGAAGGCAGAGGCGGAGTGGCGCGGGTGCAAGCCAGGACCGGTGATACCTTATGTGGATGAGGATGGTAATACCACTGGTTATATGTTTCATTTCCGGACCGATGGCAGGGATTTTCCTCTTTATGAGCAGGTGGTTGCCGATATTCTGAAGGAGCGGGAGGGTCTGACGATGAATACCGATTTGCGGCACTGGCGCTCAAAATATGCGCACCTTTTGGTTTCTGCCCGTTATGACCGGACCCCGATTGTCTGTTATGGTTATGGGACAAGTGAGTTTTATGCGGTGGCACCCCGGGCACTGGCGCGGGCAAGGGCAGAGCTGGGCGGTGATGTTTTTCTCAGCCGGATTTATTTTGTCTGTCCAGAAGTTTTTCTGGAGTTCAGCAACCGGGCAGGTGCGCGGGTAATCTATTCTGCCCATTTTGAGCGGGTGTGGTATTCCCGAGATGATTTTCAGCGGTCGGTGGCGGAGATGAAGGCGCGTGCTGGAGTGGACCGGGTTGACCCGGTGGCGGTTAGCCATTATCAAAAGGAGTGGCAGGAGGCGCTGAACCGGGACTTTTCGCAGTGGAGTGAGGTTTATGTGCCCGAGGTGGAGCGCGCACCGTTTTATGACTGGAGTTATGGCTGCACACCCAGTTCCGCGGCAATGGTGATGGGCTATATTGACCGGACCGGAGGCTATGGCCGGCTGGTGGACTGGTTCTGGCAGCGCTGGGATATGGTGGAGGGGGAGTGGGATAAGCAGATTCCGAATGTGCAGCGGGAGTGTGCACTGTGGATGTTTACCGACACGACAACCGGCGGGACGGGCATTAACGCCATTGCCCAGGGGCTTTATCTGGTTGCCTGGGATAACGGTTATCCGGGGTTTGAAATTGTGGAGGAGCTGGGCACACCGGGGAATGACTGGGCATGGGAGACGATTGTGCGCGAGTTTGATGCGGGCTATCCAATGGTCTGGTCAGCAATCTGGGCGGTGCATTCGCTGGCGGCTTATGGGTACCGGACACCGGAGAAGGATTTGTATGTTCATAACACCTGGTGGCAGCCGGCTGAGTGGTGGCACTATTCCGGAAATGAGCGTTCTCATGTTGCCGCGGTCCATCCTGCTGGTGGTGAGCCGCAGAGGCTGGAACTGGTTTATCCGCTTGGTGACACTTTTTACAACTCCTTTGGCCGGGGTGAGACTTTGCAGGTTGGTGACACGGTGCGGGTGCGCTGGAATAACTCTGGCAATCCCGGTGATTGGGTGGCGCTGGACATTTCGTTTGATGCGGGCAGAAACTGGACCAGGCTGGACAGTGTGCGGGACAGCGGATTTTATGACTGGTTTGTTGCTGAATCCTTTCCGGCACAGGAGTCGGTGCGGCTGCGCCTGCGTCAGTATAGCAATGGCAGTCTGACCGCGGCAGATGGCAGTTTTGGCTGTTTTCGGCTGGTGCGGGAACCGCTGGCACCGAAATATTTAGGACCGCCGAGCGGTCTGCCGGTTACCAGTCCGCCGGTGGTGCTTTTGGTGGATTCAATCCGGACCGATTTTGACTCGGTCTATTTTGTGGTCTGGAAGGGAACCGGCGATACAGTCTGGCGCCAGAACGGACTTGCCCGGCGGTGCACCATTCCCGAACGGGTGCTGGTTTATAATCAGACCTTTAAGTGGATGTGTCGGGCACATAACCGGTTCGGCTGGGGTGAGTTCGGTGCGGTCTGGACCTTCCGGGTGGCGTTTCGGCCCGGGGTGGCAGAGGAGCCGGGCAGGGGTTGGAGCCGGTTTCAGGGAATGAGCATCCGGCGGTTGAATTGGGGCGCAGTTGAAATCGGTGCTGGTGGCGAAGCGGTGATTTACAATTCAGCCGGGCAAAGGGTGCGGGTAGTGAAAGCGGCAGACAAAGAACAGCCGGTCTGGGACCTGCGGGATGAAAATGGCGCGCGGGTGAAGCCGGGGATGTATTTCATCCGGACCACCGGCGCCAATGCGGTGCAGAAACTGATTGTGCTGGATTAATACCGATTTCCGGAGCGGGTTTTATAAAGTGTGCGGGTGTCAGGTTTGCAGCGGAGCGATTTTTGCCGGATAATAAGGGGATGGGTGCGGAGTTTCTAATCCGGAATACCGGGCAGGTGCTGACCTTTGCGGATGAGGGGCTGGGGCTGGTGGAGAATGTGGCGGTGCGGGTGCGGGGAGGCAGGATTGCGGAGCTGGGACCGGGGCTGGAGCCCGCGGGTGATGAGCAGGTGATTGATGCCCGGGGCTGCGTGGTGCTGCCCGGATTTGTTGACCCGCACACCCATCTGGTTTTTGCCGGCTGGCGCGCGGATGAGTTTGAGCAACGGCTTGCGGGCAGGACCTATAAGGAGATTGCTGAAGCCGGGGGCGGAATTCTGAAAACGGTCAAGCTGACAAGGCAGGCGGGGTCAGAGGAGCTTTATCAGACCGGACTGGCGCGGTTGAAGGAGATGGTTTCCTGGGGAACGACCACGGTGGAGGTGAAGTCGGGTTATGGACTGGACCTGATGACCGAAATCAGAATCTTAGAGGTGATCAATCGGCTGAACCGGGCAGGGTTAATCCGGGTGGTGCCGACCTTTCTTGGTGCCCATTCAGTGCCGCCGGAGATGAGTAAAACTGAATATATCCGGTTGATTATTGAGGAGCTGATACCGCGGGTGAGTGCGGGAAGGCTGGCGCAATTCTGTGATGTGTTCTGTGAGAACTTTGTGTTTAATGCCACTGAGAGCCGGCAGATTCTGGAGGCGGGTAAAGGTGCGGGGTTGCTGTTGACGGTGCATGCGGATGAGATTGAGAGTTCTGGTGGGGCAGAGCTGGCAGCAGGGGTGGGTGCGGTTTCAGCCAGCCATCTGCTTCAGCCGTCGGAGCAGGGGCTGGCACTCCTGGCCGCGCAGGGGGTGGTGGCGGTGCTGCTGCCCGGGACCTGCTTTTTCCTGCAGGAGCGGCACAAACCACCGGTCAGCCGGATGCGGGCGCTGGGAATTACCATCGCGCTGGGGAGTGATTTCAATCCGGGTTCGTGCACCCTGCTGGCACAGCCGTTGACCGCCCAGTTCGGATGTATCTATTACGGGTTGACGATTGTTGAGGCGCTGCGCGGGATTACCATCAATGCCGCCCGGGCGCTGGGGCTGGAGGCGGAAATCGGCAGTATTGAGCCGGGTAAGGTAGCAGACCTGGTGGTCACCGATGTTCCGGATTACCGGCATCTGATTTACCGGCTGGGGCACAATCCGGTGCGGCTGGTTTTCAGCCGGGGCAGGTTGATTTATCGCCGGGAGGATGGCGCCGGTTTGGTCAGTGAGCAGTGCGGTTAATCGCCCTGTTCCGCGGGTGGCTGGTAGTCAATTCCCGGGACCCAGAGGTTGGGTTGAGCTGGGGTTTCTTCAGGTACTGGCGCGGGTTGACGGCTGCGCTGGTAGTAGCGGATACCGAAGAATATCAGCAGTCCGAGGAAGAGGATGAGCATGAAGAGGCTGCTTAAGTTGCGATAGCGGCGCTGGGTGCGGGAAAGTTCCTCAAACTCCACCGGCTTTATGTCTTCGTCAAATTTCAGCGGTGGTTCCTTTTTTGCCCGCATCGGTTAGAATTTTAAAGCGGGAATAGACCACTGTCAACCCGCAGCAGTATCACCAGCCCGGGTATAAAATTGACATCGGGAATGATGTCCATATAATAAAACAATGATGAGTAAAAGAGTATCGCGGCGGATAAAGACCTGCCGGTTCTGTGAGCAGGGTGTTAACCATATTGATTATAAAGACCCGAGACTGAAAGAGTTTTTGACCGAGCGGGGGAAGATTGTTCCCGCGCGGATTTCCGGATTGTGCGCACTGCATCAGCGCCGGCTGGCAAAGGCGATCAAGACCGCCCGGAATCTGGCACTACTGCCGTTTGCCGAGCATCAATGAAGGTGATACTTTTGTCCGATATTGAGCGGCTGGGCAGCCGGGGTGAGGTGGTTAATGTCCGGGATGGGTTTGCCCGGAATTACCTCCTGCCGCGGAAGCTGGCGCTGGTTGCCAATGAGAACAATCTGCGCCAGCTGGAGAATATCAAGCGGGAGATTGCCAGCCGGGAACGGAAAATCACCCAGCGGCTGGTGGATATGGCGCAGCGGCTCGGGCTGGTGACGCTCAAAACCAGCATCCGGATGGGCGCAGAAGGGGCGTTCGGTGCGATTACCAATGCGGACATTGCGGCGCTATTGGCGCAGGCGGGGCACAAGGTGGATAAGCATGCGATTGTGCTCGCCGAGCCGATTAAAGCACCCGGGGTTTATGATATACCGGTGAAACTGGGTCGTGAGGTAACCGCTACGGTCAAACTCTGGGTGGTTGAAGAGCAGGCAGGTTAATCCGGAGCCGGTTGTAAAGTATCCCCTTAATTCAGCGGCGCGCCGACTGCGGGATGGGTAAGGAGTGGTGATGGTTGAGGTGAAGGTTGAGGCGGTGCTGATTGAAGAGTTAAGTAAAGCACCGGTGATGCTGCTGCGGGAGGTGGCAGGTAGCCGGGTGTTGCCGGTGTTTATCGGGCCAGCCGAAGCCAGCGCGATTCAGGTGGTGCTGAGAAATATCCCCCATCCCCGGCCATTGACCCTGGATTTGATGCGCAATCTGATCATCGGCTTGAATGGCAGGGTGAAGCGGGTGATTATCAACCGGCTGGCGGATGAGACCTTCTATGCCGAGGTAGTGCTGGAAGCCGGTGACCGGCTGATTGCGGTTGATGCCCGGCCTTCAGATTCGGTTGGGCTGGCACTGCGGACCGGCGCACCGATTTATGTTGAGGAGGAGGTGATGGACCAGGCGGGTCAGTGGCTCTCGGATGAGGATGAGAGCCGGCTGAATGAACTCCGGAACCGGCTGCGTCAGATTGAGCCGGGGGATTTCGGTTCGTATGAGGTGTGAGTTATGAGCATTCCAGAAATTGAGCAGTTGAAGCGCGGGGTTGAGCGGTTAGAGACCGAAGCCGAACTGATTGAGCGGCTGGAGCGGTCACGGGCGACCGGCAAGCCTTTACGGGTGAAGCTGGGAATTGATGCCTCGGGTCCGGATATCCATCTCGGTTTTGCGGTGGTGCTGCGCAAACTGCGGCAGTTTCAGGAACTGGGGCATATCGCGGTGCTGATCGTCGGTGATTTTACCGGCAGAATCGGCGACCCGACCGGCCGGTCAAAGACCAGGCCGCAACTGACCGATGAGCAGGTGCGGGCAAATCTAAAACGGTATCAGGAGCAGGTGAAAAAGATTCTTTTGCCCGAGCGAACTGAATTCCGTTACAATTCAGAATGGCTGGGCAGGCTGAATGCCATTGAGCTGGTTAACCTTGCCGCCCGTTATACCGTTGCCCGACTGATTGAACGGGAGGATTTTAAGCAGCGGCTGGCGGACGGGGTGCCATTGTTTGTGCATGAATTGCTGTATCCACTTTTTCAGGGCTACGACTCGGTGATGGTTCAGGCAGATGTGGAGCTGGGGGGTGCGGACCAGTACTGGAACCTGCTGGTGGGCCGGGAGCTGCAGAGCCGGTTCGGACAAAAGCCACAGGTGATTATGACCGTGCCGCTGCTGGTTGGTACTGACGGGAAGATGAAGATGTCCAAATCCTATGGCAACTATGTGGGGATTGATGAGCCGGCAGCGGAGATGTTTGGCAAACTGATGTCCATTCCGGACGAACTGATTATTGAATACTTCCGGCTAACTACCGACAAGAGCGACCAGGAGATTGCGGAATATGAGCGCCGGCTGCGGGCAGGTGAAAATCCCCGGGACATCAAGGCGGAACTGGCAAAGGCGGTAGTGGCGATTTACCATTCACCGCTGGCAGCCGAAGCCGCTGCCCGGGAGTTTGACCGGATATTCCGGGAAAAACAGGCACCGTCAGTGATGCCGGAGTTTAAAGTCCCGGCGGCGGGAGTTAAGATCGTTGACCTGATTATTCAAGCCGGACTGCTGCCGTCCAAGAGTGAAGCCCGGCGTAAGTTACAAGAGGGCGCGGTCTACCTTGATGGCACGCGGGTGACCGACCCGGAACTGGTGATTACCGCACCGGTGAAGCCGGTTGTGCTGAAGGTGGGGAAGCGCCGGTTTGTCCGGCTGACAGCGCCGGAGTTCAGTTAATTCCGAAAAGGAGGATAAAAGATGATGGAGGAGAAACAGCCGCCCCAAGGTCCGCCGGTTCAGATTGAAATCGGAGAAAAGGAGTCCGAGGGTATCTATTCCAATTTTGTGCTGATTGCCCATTCGGCATCGGAGTTTATCATTGATTTTGCCCGGATTCTGCCCGGACTGCCCAAGGCAAAGGTTTTTTCCCGGATTGTGATGACACCGCAGCATGCGGCGCTGCTGCACGAAGCGCTGGCGGAAAATATCAAAAAATACGAGGCGCGGTTCGGGAAAATTAATATTCACGGGCAGAAGGAAGATACCGCACGGTCGCTCGGTTTTTAGACGGGTCCGGGAACGGGCAGGAAAGGGGAAACTGCCTTTTATAAAAGGGGTGTGGTGAAAGGAGGGAAAATGTGGAGGGTGGCAAGGCTGATTGAGAACCTGCCGACAATCTGCCAGCAGACCGCCCGGATGGTTGAAGAGTGGGGGGGTGAGGCATATCTGGTGGGCGGACCGGTGCGGCATCTGCTCATTTCACCGAACGATTACGATATCAGCGCGGTCCCGGACTGGGATATTGTGGTTGACCTGCGGCCAACCGGCAGAGGTCTGGCCCGGCTGCTTAAGGAAATGCAAGTCCTGACCGGTAGCCATTATGTGTTTTATCAGCAGTTTTTGACCGGAACGCTGGTTTTGGGGGATGTGCGGGTGGACATCGCCCATACCCGGGATGAGACCTATCCCGCGCCCGCGGTGCTGCCGGTGGTGCGGCCAGCCGGGATTGAGGCGGATTTGCGGCGCCGGGATTTCACGATTAACGCAATCGCAGTGCGGCTGACCGGCAGGGATCGAGGCACACTGGTTGACCCAACCGGTGGTCAGGCGGACATTGAGGCGCAGGTGGTGCGGATAATTCATCCGAACAGTTTTGTTGACGACCCGACCCGGATTTTCCGGTGTATCCGTTATGCGGTGCGGCACGGTTTTGAAATTGAGTCCGGAACGCTTTATCTGCTGCGGAGAGCGGTGAAAGACCGCTATCCGGCACGGCTGACCCCGGAGCGGATTCTTTATGAGCTGCGCTGTATCTGCCGGGAGCCGGCAGCGCTGAAAATGCTGGAGGCGGTCATCAAGGAAGGGGTGCTGGCAAGCTGCTGGAGTCAGCTGCCGGGTGCGGATTTCTTCGGGTATCCGGTTGAACGGCTGCTGGCTGACCTGCAGGCACTGAGTCAGGCAAAGGCGGCACCGGAGTTGATGTTTATCTACCTCTTGAGCCGGCTGCCGGTTGACGAGCGGTTTCCGATTGTCCGGCTGGAACGGGAGGCACAGCAGGCACTCCGGGAAGCGGATGTAATTGTCAGCCGGCTACGCCACGCGCAGCGGCGGTCAACAATTTACGAGGTGCTGCGCGGGGTGCCGGTGCCGGCACTGGAGATTCTGGCAATATTGGAACCGGAACCAATCCGGCGCCGGATTAAACTTTACCTTGACCGGCTGATCGGGGTTGAGCCCGAGCTCCGGGCTGCGGACCTGATTGCCGCTGGTGTCAAGCCCGGACCAGCACTCGGCTGGATACTGAAGCGCCTGCACCAGGCACGCCTGGACGGTAAGGTGAAATCACTGGCGGAGGAAAAGGAGTTGGTGCGCCGGCTGACGGGCAGAAATGTTTGATCTAAACGAACTTTTTTTAGCGGTGCCGGCAATTCTGTTCGGGCTGACCATTCACGAATTCAGCCACGGCTATGTGGCGCTGATACTGGGCGACCCGACCGCCAGGGATGCGGGACGGCTGACTTTGAATCCGCTGAAGCATCTGGACCCGATTGGCACGCTGCTTTTGATTCTTCCCTGGACCAGGTTTGGCTGGGCAAAGCCGGTGCCGATTAATCCGGTAAACTTCCGGTATCCACGGCGCGACCTGGCGATATCTTCACTTGCCGGACCAGGGGCAAACTTTCTGGTGGCGGTGATTGCCGGACTGCTGTACCGGTTGCTACTGTTTCTCGGCGTGGCGGGGTTTCTGCTGCGGCTGGCGGGCTACTTTGTGATTTACAATCTGATCCTCGGATTTTTCAACCTGATGCCGCTGCCACCACTTGACGGCTCAAGGCTGATTTATTATCTTTTACCGCCGGGTCCGGGGGGCTGGTTCAGCCGGCTGGAGCAGATGGGATTTGTCAGTCTGGTTTTGATATTTTTTATCGGGCTGCCGGTTTTTCGTTATCTGTTATTGCCGCTGGTCGGACTGACGGCACAGTTGCTTACCGGACAGGCGCAGTGGTTTTGATATAATAATGATGATAAAAAATTCGGTTGACAGTCAATTGCGGGCGGCGTATGCCCGGATTGGGATTGACGGAGCGGATGATGGCAAGACGGAGTAAAGCCGGGAGCGGACAGCGGTTTGTGCTTCAGGTGCTGAGCGTTGCTGCGGTGCTGCTTTTAGCGGTGAGCCTGGTGGCGTTTCTTCTGGGTAAGCCGGCGGGTGCGATGGGCGATTTCGTTGCGCGCGGGCTTTACCGGCTGCTGGGTGGTTTTGCCCTGCTGGTGCCGGTTGTTGCCGGTGTGGGGGTTGGGATGTGGTTAGCCCGGGCACGGTCGTGGCGCCGTTTCTGGGCATTCATTCTGCTCAGTACCGGTATTTTCTGCTGGGCGGTGTTGATTTCTGAATATGCCCGGACCGGCAATCCGGTTCAGTTCCGGCTTGGGAGCGTGCCTGCCGAAAGAGACAACTTTGCCGGGAGTGTCGGGGTGCTGACCGCCAAAGTGCTGATCGGGATTTTCGGGGTCGGGGTGCTGATGCTGGTGGCGCTCTGCCTTTACTGGGGTTTTGTGCTCTGGTTCCGCAAGCCAAGGAAAAAAGACATCCCGCCGGTGGTTTTTATTTTCCTTTACGGATTTTTCCTGCAGTTTTTGACCGCTGGTTTCGGGGCGCCGGTCGCGGTGGCAGGTGTTGGCGGTCAGGTGGTGGTCAATGGGCTCAAGGTGCTTTTCGGTCCAGCCGGCACCCTGATTGTGCTTTTCACCGGACTGGTGATGCTGATGGCGGTTACCGTATTGAGTGTGCCGGTGGTACACAGCGGGCTGAGCGGTGCGGGCCGATGGCTGGTCCGGACAGTCAGGGGCTTGACAGGCGTTTTCCGGAGGGGTCCGAAGCCGGTGGTTCAGATTCAGGAGCCGGAAACGGTGGCGGTTGAGCCGGAACCGCAACCACCACCGGCGCCTGAGCCGCCGAAGCCGGTGGTTCAGGTTACCCCGGGACGGATTAAGACCAGCACCGTCCGGGTGAACCGGGACGAATTTCAGCAGGAGTTTCTCGGGCGGCTGGACCAGCCCGGGCCGCAGGACCGGATTTTCAAGGACCCGGCTGAGGCAGAGGCGGAAGGGCAGTTGCTGATGAATAAGCTCCGGGAGTTCGGGGTTGACGGCAGGCTGACTGCCATCCTTTCCGGTCCGCTGATTACCCGGTTTGAGCTGGAACCGGCACCAGGGGTGCGCTGCGGCGGGATTGAAAGCCTTGCCGATGACATTGCACTGGCGCTCTCGGCGGAGCGGGTGCGAATTCTGGCGCCGATTCCGGGCAAGAGCGCGGTCGGGGTGGAGATTCCGAATAAGAGCCGGCGGACCGTTTATCTGAAGGAGGTTTTGACCAGCGATGCCTACCGGCAGCTGGACTCACCGCTGGGCTTCGCCCTGGGCACGACCATCACCGGCGAGCCCTACTGTGCCGATTTGCGGCAGATGCCCCATGTGCTGATTGCCGGCACGACCGGTTCCGGGAAGTCGGTCTGCATCAACTCAATTATTATGTCCATCATCTATCGGGCGACGCCAGAGGAGGTCCGGTTCCTGACGATTGACCCGAAGCAACTCGAGCTGCCGATTTACAACCCGATTCCCCATCTATTGTCCCGCACCACCATTGACCCGGAGCGGGTGGTGGATGAGCTGACCCGGGTGGTGGAGATTATGGAAGCCCGCTACAGCGAGTTTGCCGAACTGGGGGTGCGGGACATCACCAGTTTCAACGCCCGCTGTGAAGAGCTGGGTAAGCGGAAGAAGCCTTATATCGTGGTGGTGATTGATGAGCTGGCGGACCTGATGCAGCGGGCACCGGCGGAGATTGAAGCCCGGATTATCCGGCTGGCACAGATGTCAAGGGCGGTGGGCATTCATCTGGTGCTGGCAACCCAGCGGCCGTCGGTGGATGTGATCACCGGGCTGATTAAGGCGAACTTCCCGTGCCGGATTGCCTTTCAGGTGGCGACCAAGGTTGATTCGCGGACAATTCTGGACGCCAACGGTGCCGAGTCGCTCCTCGGCCGGGGTGATATGCTGTTTCTACCGCCGGGCAAGGGCGAACCGGTACGGCTTCATGGCTGTTTTGTCTCGGAGCGGGCGGCAAAACAGGTGGTGGAACTGTGGGCGGTGCGTTATCTTACTGGCCTGCTCGCGGAGCTGGTTGAGGATGCACCGGCAAAGGCGCAGGCGCTGGTTGAAGCCGATGTGGTGGAGGTGTTCTTTGACCCGCGACGCGCCCGGGGCCGGAAGCTGGAAATTGTCCGGGAAATTCTGCCGGCGGCAGTTATTGACAACCTGATGAATCGGGGGTATTATGAACCGCTGGTTGAGGAGATTGCGAACAGCCGGCGAGAAAGCAGTATGGATACCGCCCGGGGTAATGATTATGATGAGTATTTTGCGGAAGCGGCGCGGCAGGTGGTTATCCACCGTGAGGCTTCGGTTTCAATGCTGCAGCGCCGGCTGGATATCGGCTGGGCGCGGGCGGGGAGAATTATTGACCAGCTGGAGCGCGCCGGTATTGTTGGCCCGCATGCCGGGTCCAAGCCGCGCAAGGTGCTGATTAATGATGAACAGGAACTGGAGCAGAAACTGAAGGAGTTGTTCAACCGGGAACCATGATTACCCCGAAGCAGTACCGCAACTGGATTAAACAGATTGTGGCTCAGATTCCGTGTGAGACCGACGAGTCCACCCGGCGTTTCATTATGTCAAGACCGGAGGCGAAGCTGGTTGCCCCGGTGCCGGAGATTGTGGTTGACGACCACTGGTTTTCGGTCCGCCGGTATCATGACCCGCTTTCCGATGAGCACATCCTGGAAATTTACATCGGCAGCCAGCGCTCGGGTAATGAATGGATGGGTTATGACCGGATTGACCCGCACTGGCTTGATGCCGAAGGTCGGGATTTGGACCGCTGGGAACTTACCCGGGCATATATGCGACCGAAGTTCCGGGGGGTAAACTACTCCCAGTTTATGGTGGAACTGGTCCTGGCGCTGTGCCGGAAGAACCGGGGCTATTCGGTGGTTGCCTATCCCCGGCATGTGGCGATGCTGGTGACGCTGATTAAAATGGGGTTCAAAACCCTGGACGGCAAATATGATGCGACGCTGCTGCGGATTGTTCAGGACGGGATGCGCTGGTATGGCCACGATGCTGGCCAGCGAAGGCTGTATTATGCCCAGGAGTTCCGTCCTTTTATCATTGAGGGCAGTTTCATTATGGAAAAGCGGGTGCGCGGGGTTTCCCTCTGGGAATTTCTCTGGCAGAAGATTTAGGATTTTGCCGGTAAAAACTGAAACAGCTGGCTCGCACCGAGGATGCCGGCATCATCCACCAGCCGGGAGCGGACGATTTTCAGCCGGCGGTCTGCACCGTAGAGCCGGGAGTTGACCGTCTGCTGAACTGTGCGCAAAAGCGGAGGTCCGAGCCGGCTGAGTCCGCCCCCAAGCACGACCAGTTCCGGGTCAAGAATCATCACCGCATTGTAGATGGCGAGTCCGAGCAGCCGGCCGGTCTCCTGAACGGTCTGGAGCGCAAGTTTGTCTCCGCGCCGGGCGGCGATGCCGATTTCCCTCGGGGTCAGGCGGCGATAGTCATAGTTGATTAAATCAAACAGCAGGCTCAACTGCTCACCACCTCCAAACAGGGTCAACTGATTCCGGGTGGTGGCAATCCGGCGCTGCTGGGTGCGGAGCAGGCGCCGGCAGCGCTCAACAATTGCCTGCGCGCCGACATAGCGCTCCAGACAGCCACGATTTCCACAGGGACAGGAAACCCCTTCCGGGATGATGACCGTATGGCCCAGTTCGCCGGCATAACCGCGGGCACCAAGGAGCAGGCGGTTTTCGGCAATGATGCCGGTGCCGACCCCGGTGCCGAGGGTGAGGCAGAGGACATTGGAGGCACCCCGGGCAGCACCGAACCGCCACTCACCGAGCGCCACCGCATTGGCATCATTGGCACAGAAGACCGGCAGCCGGGTGAGCCGGGAAAGCAGGTCTTTGACCGGCACCCGCTCCCAGTTGGGCAAATTGGGCGAGGTAAAGACAAATCCGTTCTCATGGTCAACCAGTCCGGCGATGCCGATGCCGAATGCCTGGACCGTCCGGTTTTTTGCCAGTGCCAGTGCGGTGCGGGCAATCCGCTCCAGGGTAGCACCGGGTGATTCATTCACCACCGTGCGCAGCCGGCGCCGGCAGATGATTTTTCCGTCATCAGCCACCAGCCCGATTTTAATACTGGTGCCGCCGAGGTCAGCGCCGAGTGTAAGATTCATCGGTCCAGCTGAGTTCAAAAATCTTTAGCAGCAGTTTTTCATAAGCCGGGTCAGGGGTGACATTGCGCCGTGCCATCACCCGGCGCGCACACTCAATAACCTCCTCCCGGCGCCACCGGCCGGTTCTGCCCCAGGCAAACGGACCGACCTGCTTCGGTGCGAGACCGGGTTCAAACCAGTTGGCAAAGGTGCTGATGATGCCGCCCGTCGGCAGCAGGGTGCCGATGCCGGTCTTCGCATGGTCACCGATAAAACAGCCCAGTTTCAAAAGTCCGGTGTCCAGCAGCCGGTTTTTCATCGCCACCTTTACCGGCCGGTAATTGTTTTTGAGGTCAGAACAGGTGGTCAGGGCACCAAGGTTCACCCATTCGCCGACATAACTGTGGCCAATAAACCCCTCATGGTGCTTATTGGCATAGCCCTGAAAGATTGAGCACTCAACCTCACCCCCAATCCGGCACTCCGGGCCGAAAGAACAGCCGGCACGGACCGTTGCCCGGTCAATCAGTGTGCCCGGTCCGATATAGCCGGGACCTTCAATCAGGCTCAGGGGTCCGACGACGCTACCGGCGCCAAGATAGACCGGTCCCGGCTCGGTGATAATCACCGCCGAGCGGTGCACCCGGGCAGAACGGGCGCGGATTAGCCGGTGCGGGCGCCGGCTTGACGATTTAAGTTCGCGGCAGATTTCCTGCGGATTGTCATTCACCAGTTCCCAGATAAAGGCGTAAACCCGGGCTTTGACCTTTTTTTCTGGCAGTCCGAGTTGAACCCGGCCTAAAAACCCGGGCTTCCATGACCGCGCCTGATTCAGCCGGAAACCGGCAATCCGCTGTCCGGCAACAAACAGCTCCTCCGGACCGCGGACCGGCAGTTTTTCATCCAGCACCGCACCAGCCGAGATAAACAGCACCGGCGGCACCACCGGTTGATTTACCAGACAGTCGGGGTGCTGTTTTTGAACCAGTTCAGCCAGTTCATCCCGGACCCAGAGATTAAACCGCTCCTTTGGATACCGGCGGCGCAATTTGGTCAGCAGGGTCTGGCAGCCAAACAGCAGGTCAAAAACGGGACGGAGATGAATCAGCGGATAGAAATTGCCCCAGTTTTCATCCTCATAAACGCAGACCATAGTCAAGCATAATCGGCGGATAAAGACTGTCAAGCAGGGTTTATTTACCGATGAAAACGGCGCCGGATTGCCAGCAGAAAAAGCGTAAGAAGGATAATACCAAACACCGCCTGAACCAGCGCGATGAACGGGGTTAAGGTTCCCGAGCCCTGATTCTCTTTAGAGAGGAACCGGAAATAACCAGGGATGAGATTGATGAATGCAAAACCAAGGGAATGAATCAAATCAAAAAAGTTCTCCCGGATGATTTCGGGACGAAACGAAAGCAATGGTTTCAATTCATAACGAATGGTCCTGGTGCCAAAACTGAAGCCGGTATACATATACAAAAACACCGGCAATAGCCAGGTAACAACCAGCCAGATTGCTGCCTGTTTTGGCGATTCGCCGTACCGGCTGAAAAGGTTGTAAAAGAAAAGGATAATTTTTTCAAATGTCGGGGTGCCCGGTCGCTTCCGTCGGTAATGCATCT
>JBAMLV010000013.1:17890-33341 GCA_039793395.1 bacterium
TTGCCGGAAATAAAAACCTGGCAAAGTTGTGCGTCTCGTCCATTTGCGGAAATATGAAGCCGGTGAAATCAAGTTTTTTTCCTGTGGTTATTTTACCACGATAGTATTGAAACAGTTCCGGGTCTTTTTCGTTTATAACCCAGGGCTTTTTATTTAAAAATTTTTCAGTTTCTTGAGTTGGGCTGGCATCGTAAAGGGCAAGGAGGTAGTTTGCCAGATGGTGCCAGAACTGTTCGGGTTTTTTATGTTCAATTGGCAGGTGAAATATGCACCGGTCATAGTTAGGTTCAGGGTCAAATGGGCATTGGTTTTTAAAATAATCTTGATACTGGCACATTGAATAAATTTAACGAAAAAACCCCGGGTTGCCAAATAATGTTTGACTTGTGAGGGATAAATGGTAAAATTTTATAGTGCAGAGTTCGCTTTTGGTGATTAAGCCCGATGCGGTTCAAGGGGGACACATCGGCGAGATAATCGCAATGGTAGAAAAGGCAGATTTAAAAATAACCGGGCTGGTGATGCGCCGGCTGAGCCGTGCGGAAGCAGAAGGTTTTTATGCGGTCCATCAGGGTAAGGATTTTTTCTCCGGACTGGTGGAGTTTATCTGCTCGGGTCCGGTGGTGGCGGTGAAGGTTGAGGGTGAGGATGCGGTGCGCCGGCTGCGCGCGCTTGCCGGTGATACCGACCCGTCAAAGGCAGAGCCGGGAACCATCAGGCAGCGGTTTGGCAGTTCGGTGCGGATGAATGCGGTGCACGCCGCCAATCCGGCTGAAGATGTTGCCCGGGAGCTGGCTTTCTTTTTTGGAACAAATCAACCATAAGGAGGTAAAAGATGAGAGGAGTAATTGTGCTCTTGGTGCCGGTTTTTATTTTTGCCGGCACCATATCCAAGACCATAACTTTTTCGCCTGCGGAACTATCGTTTACCGTGGCAAACGGGTTTGATGTGGTGCAGATGAGAAATGCCGGGGCAATTACCGAACCGGGTAAGCCCGCGCTGCCGGTCGTGCCGGTGAATGTGGTGATACCGGCAAATGCCCGGGTAACCGGTATTGAGGTGGTTCCGCTGGCAGGTGAGGAGCTTGCCGGCTCTTACCGGATTCATCCGGCTCAGGAGCCGGTGGTGCTTTCGGCAAAGCGAATGCCCGAGTTTGTTCCGCCCGACAGGCAAATTTATTCAAGTGCCGAGCCGTTTCCCGGGGCGCTTTATGACTGGAATGGTTATACCGGCACGATGATGGGCTGGCGGGTTTGCGGTTTTGCGGTTTATCCGCTGGTCTATCAACCGGCAAGCGGTAAGTTGACCTTTTACCACCGGGTGGAGGTGCGGGTGCATTATGATGAGGGAAGGGTAGTTCCGCCCGCACTTACCGCGCGGCAGTTGCAGGCGTTTGCACCGGCAGTTGCCAGTGTGGTGGTCAATCCGGAAGATGTCAATGGCTGGGCACCACCGCAGCGATTGAGCGATAATCCCGATTGCGACTATGCGATTATCACCAGTGCCTCGCTGGCGAGCAGTTTTCAGACGCTTGCCAGCTGGCGGACCAAAAAAGGGTTTTATACCCGGATTTTCCGGACCGACTCAATCAACATTTTATATCCGGGTCGGGATTTGCAGGAGAAGATCAGGAATTTCATCATTGATTACTGGACCAATCACGGGCTGATTTATGTGCTCTTAGCCGGTGATAACTCAATTGTGCCGGCACGCAGGGCAAGGTGCGTGGTTGAGAACGAGACCGGGGATATCCCGGCCGATTTGTATTACGGTGATTTGCAGTGGTCGTGGGATGGGAACCGGAATAATATCTTCGGCGAGATGAGCGGTGATACGGTGGATTTGTTTTATGACCTGTTTATCGGTCGGGCTTCGGTGGACAATGCCACCCAGGTGAACACCTTTACCAATAAGACGCTCTATTACGAAAAGACGCCGACGGTTGATTATCTGCAACGGATGCTTTTGCCCTATGTGATGCTGTTCTCCTCTCAGAACTATTCGGGAAGGGTTGTTTCGGAGACGATTGCCAGCCGGACACCGGCGGGCTGGACTGATGCCTATATTGCCAACCCGACCACCACCACTCCGATGCGGGATTCAATTAACCGGGGCTATCACTTCTGCCATGTGGCGGCGCACGGCGATGATTACGGGTTTTACACTGAGTCCGGGTTGACCATTTACTCAACAACCACCGCCTCGGGCCAGACCAACTCCACCCGACCGGTGATTCTGAACTCAATCGCCTGCATCTCGGGTAATTTTGAAGCCGAAGACTGTCTTGCCGAGGCGCTGATGAACAATGCGAACGGGGGTGCGGTTGCCACAATTATGAACTCCCGATACGGCTGGGGCACACCACCATCGATGGGTCCGAGCGAGAAACTGGATGTGATGTTTTATGACTATTACTTTATCGGTGATACGGTGGAAATCGGCCGGAACCACTGCTCGAGCAAGAATGTTTATGGCTATCTCGCCCAGAGCCAGGCGGTCTGGCGCTGGTGTTATTATGAGTTGAATCTATTTGGTGACCCGGCATTACCGCTCTGGAACGGTGCTCCGGGCACGATGACCGCGCAGCACCGGGATACAATTACCACCGGGGCTCAGACCTTCGAGGTTACGGTTACCAGCGGTGGTTCACCGGTGGTCGGGGCAAGGGTGTGCTGCTATAAGCCGGATGAGGTCCACGAGGTCGGCTATACCAATGGCAGTGGGGTCGCCCAGATTACCATCAATCCGCTGACCACCGGGACGATGTATCTGACGATTTCCAGAAAGCAGTATCTGCCGGTGGAGCGGACAGTGGTGGTGGTTCCGGGCACACCCCAGCCCTATGTGACGATTATCCGGACCCTGGTTGATGATGGTGGTAACAATCAACTTGACCCGGGCGAGACCGCAGACCTGTATGTTACGGTCAAAAATATCGGCAGTGCCCAGGCAACCGGAGTTAATGGCAGGCTGCGCACCGGTTCAACTTATATTACGCTGAGCGACTCCACCGCCAGTTATGGAACGCTGAATGCCGGTGATACCGCAAGGGGTGACCGTTATCGGTTAACTGCCAGTGCGAGCACACCACCCGGGACCCGGGTTTCATTCACCCTGAACATAGCCAGCAATGAGGGCAGCTGGAACCCGACATTTACGCTTATGGTCGGTACACCCCAGCAGCCCGGGCAGTTGTGGGTAAATCACGATACTGGTAATTGCAAGTTGAGCGTGACCGCGCTGGGTTCAATTGGCTTCACCGAACCACCAAGTCTGGATCCGGGTGCGGGTTTCTGCTATCCGAAGACCAGTGCCAGCCACCTTTATTATGCCAGTTTCCTTCTCGGCAACAGCGCCAGTTATGTGGTGGACCGGTTCTATGGTCAGCCCGCTTCCAATATCAACACCGATTTCCGGCTGGTGGACAGTGTGCGGGTGGTTTTTCCACCGCAGTCCGGCGACGAGCAGTTCCGGGCGGTGCTCAGCGATGCGGGCCACACCACCCCCAAGAGCATCCGCATTACCCAGAACAGTTATATGAGCGCCAGTCCGGGGTATGATGACTTTGTGGTGCTGGTTTATGATATCATGAATCAGGGTGCGAGTGCGGTGAATAGCCTCTATGCCGGCATCATTGCCGACTTTGATGTCGGTTCGGACCCGACCCAGAATACTGTCACGAGCAATGAGGCCAAGCGGTTTACCTATATGCGCACAGCAGCCAGTGCCAATCCCTGTGTCGGGGTGAAGATTCTGGCGCCGCCGTCGTTTGCCAATCTGTGTGCGATTGACCATGCCCGTTATGTCTATCCGGATTCGGCGATGACCGACGGGATGAAGTTCCGGATTCTCAACGGCACAATAGTCCAGCGCAATTCTAACCGCAGTTATGACTGGTCGGTCGGGGTTTCAGTCGGGCCATTCAATCTGAATCCGAACGAGAGTTATCGGGTGGCGTTTGCCTTTGTCGGCGGCACCTCAGCCGCAAACTTTGAGGCGAATGCGGACAGCGCCCAGTCCTGGTATGACAACTATCTCGGGATTCAAGGCGATGAAGGCACCCCCCGCACCCGGGATTTTGCCGGCATCCGGGTGATTCCCAATCCGATTTCCAGTGCGGTGCTGATGAGTTACAATCTGAACCAGTCGGGACGGGTTAAAATTGAACTGTTTGACATCACCGGCAGGCAGGTTGCCAGCCTGCTGGACCGGGTGCTGGCGCCGGGCAGACTGGAGGTGCGCTGGGATGCCAGCCGGCTGGCAAGCGGTGTTTATCTGGTGAAACTGTCCTCTCCAGCCGGGATTGAGACCCAGAAACTGGTGGTCAGACGCTGAGGAGTGAAAATAGCAACCGGGGCGCCACCGGCGGCGCCCCGGTTTTTGTTAATTTTCACTGATAAGCACCAGTTTTTGGCAGATGCCGGTGGTCAAAAACTTATTCAATTTCAATGCTTTCAATTGTCAGTTCATCGCCACCGGTGATTTCGGCACCGGCGTTACAGTTACACATCCGGTCGAGGTCAGCAAACTCCTGGCCACATTTCGGACAGCGCAGGCGCAGGGGGGTGCGCTCAAATTCCAGGCGGGTGTGCTGGAGCAGCGGGTGGTCGCGCAGGATGTCAAAGTAGAACTGGACACATTCGGGCACAACGGCGGAGTGTTCACCGACCAGCAGTTTTACCTTCAGGACCTGTCGGGCATTGGCATTCCGGGCAGCAGTCAGAATCTGGCTAATGAGGCTTCTGGTGATGGCATACTCATGCATCGGGCTATGGCAGTTCGCGCAGTAGCCGGGCAGCGTTGGAGTCGTCAGGATGGCGCCGGAGCCAATCCTTCAGGAGGTCGCGGGCGCGGTCGTAGGCGTGGAGGTTGTCAACATAAAGCCGGTAAAGGATGTTGACCAGTTGCCATTCATCGGGCTGCATTGCCCGTGCCTGCTGGAACATCCGCTCCGCTTCTGAATAGTTGCCCATGCCCTGGGCGATCAATCCGCGCTGGAGGGTGAGTTCCAGCCGGAGCCGGGGGTCATCGCCGGCATAGACAAGGGCGGAGTCAACCGCATTGAGTGCCGAGGGATAATTGCCGGTCAGGGCGGCAAATCTTGAGTAGTGGTAGAAGAGGAGCATCTTCTGGGGCCCTTCCAGTTCAAACCGGAGTGCGGGCTGGAGTGCGGCGATGGCTGCCTGATAGTTGCCCGTGCGGGCATATTCCATTGCCAAAAGCAGGTGGGAGTGGGCATAGGTAATCAATAACCCGCGGGTGTTGTCATCCTTGGCAACGCGCGGGTCAAGCATTGACTTCATCTTGAACTGCTCAAACAGCAGGCGCCGGGTGCGGGCGGTGTCAATCTGACCTTCACCCGGAATCCTTTCCCGTTCGGGCACAACCCGGTAAACCAGGCCTTCCAGCCGGAGATAGGGCTGGACATCTTCCATATTGTCCGGGGAAACGGTGGTGGCAAAATAGACCGGGCTTTTCGGCTGATAACCGGGGGCAAACACCTTCTGCATAAACTCCTGAGGTGAGGATTCATAGTCCTGGGGCCAGTTGAGTCTGACACCACCAGCGGTGGCGATGATATTGCGAATCATTATGTCCTTCAGGAGGATTACCCGGTTGTTTTTAGCAACAAAGCCCTGGGGCAGGCGCTCAATCTCCGCCTCGGTAAAGGAGATGGGCGCGCCCCAGCGTTTGAGCTGTTTGCAGTACCAGGTGGTATTCAGGAGTGAGAGGTTGGCAACCGCCACATTCTTGCCGAAGTTCGGGTCGTTATTGGCAATGATTGAGGGCACGGTCTGCATAAACCAGAGCGGGAAGGTGTCGTTATCACCGTTGGTGAAGACCACCGCCTTTTCCCCCTCACAGCAGATGAGCATGTTGTAGCCGTATTCAGCCGGAATCCAGTTGTGGCGCCGGGTCACGGTCTGATAGTTGAGCAGCATGGGCACAAATCCGAATAAGAGCACCAGTCCGGCAACCACGGGCAGGGGCACCAGTTGCTTTTTCTTCAGTTCGGCATCAGCCCATTTGAGCAGGGCATAGGCACCGTTGCCGATGAAGATGGTGTAGAAGACAAAGGAGAAGGCAAAGAAGTAGTCACGCTCGCGCACCTCCCGGAATTTGAGTTCCGGTCTGGGGTCGGAGGGGGAGAATTTCAGATTGAGGTAGGTCAAAAGTCCCAGCGAGGCAACCAGGAAGGCAACCAAAATGAGGGCGAATGATTTTCTGTCCCGTTTGAACTGGTGCACCATTCCCCAGATGCCCAAGAGGGGCGGGATCAGTCCGAGGATGCCCTGCCAGCCCAGCCGGAGGAAGATGTGCGGGATGTTGGTGAAGAGGACATCCAGGAAGCGTTCATTGCCCCACTGCCAGAGAAAGTAGCGTTTGTAAAAGGCAATCTGCTCAATATAGGCACGGAAGACATCAAACACCGGATTGCGGTTGGCACGCCAGTCGTCTTCGGTGAGGAACTGGGTCTTGCGTGGAAACAGGCGCATCGGGTCATACTGTTCGCGTTTGAGCACACTGACAAAGTCGCGCCAGCGTGCCGGTTCCACCTCGTTGATGCTCGGGTAGTGGCGGGCACGGATGAGCATAATGAACTGGACCGTGCCGGCAAGTAAGACCAGTCCGAGCAAAAGCCCGACATAACCGGCGCGTAACTGTTTTTTGGTGCGGAGCCAGTAGAGATAGCCGCCGTAACCGAGGATGAAGACAATGACCAGCACGGGCGAACGGAACCAGCGTTCAATAAAGGCAACGGTCGGCGAGGCAAGGAAGAGCACCACATCGTCCATAAGCTTCTGACCGGCTCCGAGGTAGGCAATCAGAAATACACCGGCCAAGAGTGCCAGTCCGTAAATGAGGGTCCGGTTTTGTTCCGAGCGGTCCATAATCTGGATTGCATAATAGGTGCCGGCAAGCATCAGCGGCACGACGATGAAGGTGCCCGGGGAAAGACCCATTTCGTTGATGGTGAGAATCAGCAGATAGCCGACCATAAATTCAATGAACCGCAGATGGATTACCGCATGCCGGTCAACGAGCAGGGCAAAGATCAGGACGGCAAAGACAACCAGCATCGGGGTGAAGTGGATGCCGGTGGCGACGAATAGAAGAAAGATGGCGGCAAGAATCTGGCGGTTGTCACCGGTGCCCTTTTCCCGGCCGGTGCGCCAGACCAGTGCCAGATACAGGACGGTGAGGGCGATGACCACGCATGGTCCGTAAACTTCGGCTTCAACACAGTTGTCCCAGTAGGAATAGGCAAAGCCACACATCAGCGCACCAAAGACACCGGCGATATGGGGCAGCCACCAGCGCCGTTCCTTTTCCCGGTCGGCGTTGATGGAAAGGATTTTGACGATGATGAGATAGAGCAGGCCGCAGGAGAAGGCGCCGAACAGGGCAGGAATCAGATTCACCCGAAAGGCAATCTCTCTGCCCAGTGGCAGCATCGTGAAGATTCGACCGAGCATGACAAAGAGCGGGGTGCCGGGTGGATGCGGGACACCGGCGATATAGGAAACGGCAATCAGTTCGGCACAATCCCAGAATGAGGCGGTGGGCGCAACACTGTAGAGGTAGACACCAGCCACCACCAGAAACACCAGGATAAAAATTACCAGGCGCCAGCGTGATTCATTCATCGTTTTAATCTCCTTTCATGCCTTCATCATCGCCTGCATCAGATTATACTTTAACTGGGACGGTGTCAAATTGATGAGCAGCCGGCCACGGCGGGCAAAGGTGATGTTGCCCGAGGTTTCCGAAACCACAATTGCCAGGGCATCGGTGACCGCGGTGATGCCGGCTGCTGCCCGGTGGCGCATCCCCAGGCCCGGTTCGGTTTCACCCAGTGGCAGTATGCAGCCGGCAGCGATAATCTGATTGCCGCTGATGACCACCGCTCCATCGTGGAGCGGTGCCGGCGGCGTGAAGATGGCGACCAAAAGCGGTGCCGAGACCCGGGCTTCCAGCCGGGTGCCGGTTTCGATGTATTCGCGGAGGCCGATTTCCTGCTCAATGACAATCAAAGCGCCAATTTTCCGTTCCTGCAACTGGACCACAGCGGCGACCAGTTCCTCAATCATGGTTGCGTCGGCAGCGGGCCGGAACAGAAAGCGGATTGGCCGTGCCCGGCCGAAGCGGGAGAGGAGGTTGCGGATTTCCGGCTGAAACAGGATGACAAACGCCACCAGCCAGACCGTGGTCAGGGAGTTGACAATCAAGCCCAGCGCCTTGAAGTCCAGCCAGCGGGCAATGGTGCCGACCACCACCAGCAACAAGAGGGCGTAAAGCATGCGGATGGCACGTGTGCCCCGGATAAAACGCAAAAAGTAGTAGGTGGCAACCGCTACCAGTAAAATGTCAATGATATCGGCGGGTTTGATGCGGATAAAGGAGAGCATCAGCCGGCTCCGGGATTGCGGATTGCCGCCAAAAGGCTGAGTGCCCGGTGCACCGCCAGGACATCATGGACCCGGACGATACTGGCGCCGTTGAGGGCGGCAACCACACAGGCAGCAATTGTCCCTTCCAGTCGCTCTTCCGGTGGCAGATTCAGGGTGATGCCGATAAAGGATTTGCGGGATGGTCCGACCACAATCGGCAGGCCGAGGGTGCGCAGTTCGGTCAGCCGGCGGAGAATTTCCAGGTTGTGCTCCGGCTTTTTGCCAAAGCCGATGCCCGGGTCAATAAACAGATTGCCGGGTTTGACGCCGGCGTCCAGTGCCTGTTTTACCGACCAACTCAAGCCATTGACGATTTCCTGCATCAGGTCGTGGTAAACCGGATTGCGCTGCATTGTCCGCGGTTTGCCCCGGATGTGCATCAGAATCAGCCGGGCATTGTGCCGGGCGCACACCTTTGCCAGTTCGGGGTCAAACCTCAAGCCGGAGATGTCGTTGATAATCCGGGCACCGGCAGCAAGCGCGGCGGTGGCAACCCGGGCGCTGGTGGTGTCAATGGAGATGGGGGTTCGGACCTTTTTTGCCAGCGGTTTGAGCACTGGCAGGAGCCGGCGCAATTGCTCTTCGGCTGGAACCGGCAGCGAGCCGGGCCGGGTGGATTCGGCACCGAGGTCCAGGATGTCCGCCCCTTCCTCAATCAGCCGGTGCGCCTGGTCAAGCGCTGCCGGTGGTTCAAGATACCTGCCACCGTCATAGAAGGAGTCCGGGGTGATGTTGAGAATGCCCATTATGAAGGTGCGTTTGCGGAAGTCAAAGGTGCGGTTGCCGATGCGCACCGGTGCCGGTGGATTCTGGGCACGGGCGAGCAGGCTCTTTATCACCGGCACGAGTCGGGCTGCACAGTCGGGCTGATTTTTCAGGCGCATGCAGAGCTGTTCATACTGACGCGGGGTGGCAAACAGGAGGCAGTCACTGCGGCGCACCCGGCCGGAAATCACATCCCGGTGGACCGCACAGTCAGCACCGGTGAGGAGTGCGGTCTGTTTCAGGATGTTGGCGGTGGCAACTGACAGACCGGTGAGTTTAAGCACCACCACCCGGCTTTTCTGGGCAAAGATGTCCCAGGCGCAGGGGTCAACCCCGACCCGCTTTAACTCCTGCTGCAGGTCGGTCAGGTGGTCGGGGCAGAGCAGACGCATCGGTTATGCCAGCACCTGGGCAATGCGTTCCACCGCCCAGTCAATCTCTTCCTTTTTGATGACCAGCGGCGGGGCAAATCTGATTACCTGCTGGTGGGTGTCCTTGGCAAGGATGTTGAGGTTGAGCAGTTGTTCGCAGTACTGCCGGGCGGTGCCGGCTTCCGGTTTCAGTTCCACGCCGATGAACAGCCCCCGGCCCCGGATTTCCTTGACCTTCGGAGAGGAGAGCGCCTTGAGCCGGTGCTGAAAATAGGCACCAAGTTCTGCCGAGCGTTCGGGCAGTTTTTCCTCAAGGATTACCTCCACCGCGGTCTTTGCCACCGCACAGGCAAGTGGGTTACCGCCGAAGGTGGAGCCGTGATTGCCGGGCACAAACACACTCATAATCTCCCGGGAGGAGAGCACCGCGGAAATCGGGATACAGCCACCGCCCAGCGCCTTACCCAGAATCAGCACATCGGGCCGGGCATCCTCATACTGGTAGCAGAACAGCCGGCCGGTCCTGCCCAGGCCGGTCTGAATTTCATCCAGAATAAACAGGATATTGTTTTCCCGGCACAGTTCACGGGCAGCGGTAAGATAACCCTGCCGGGGGACGATGATGCCGGCTTCACCCTGAATCGGTTCCAGGAGCAGGGCAACGGTATTGGGGTTGATTGCCGCCTTCAGTGCGGTTATGTCGTCATAGGGGATAATCCTGAATCCGGGGGTAAATGGCCCGAAGCCGTCACGATAGAGCGGTTCGGTGGAAAAACTGATGATGGTGGTGGTCCGGCCGTGGAAGTTATTGGCGGCGACAATGATTTCTGCCCGGTCCGGCTGAACCCCCTTTTTTGTATAACCCCAGCGCCGGGCACACTTGATTGCGGTCTCAACCGCCTCAGCACCGGAGTTCATCAGCAGGACCTGTTCCTGACCGGTGATTTCACTGAGCAGTTTACAGAGTGGTCCGAGCCGGTCGTTGTAAAATGCCCTTGAGGTCAGGGTAAGCAGTTCGGCCTGGGCAAGCAGGGTGCGGATGATTTTCGGGTGCCGGTGCCCCTGATTGAGTGCGGAATAGGCGGCAAGCAGGTCAAGATATTTTCTGCCTTCAACATCCTCCACCCAGACCCCTTCGCCCCGGCAGAGCACCACCGGTAGCGGATGGTAGTTAGGTGCGACATACTTGGCTTCCAGTTGAATGTAATCCTGGCTATTCAAATTGAACTCCTTTCCTTTTTACCGGTCATTTTAAGCCCGGGAAGGTGCCAAGTCAAAAGAGCACGATTCTGCCGGATTGAACCTGGTTTTTGGTGGTCAGTTGGAAGATATAAACACCGGCAACGAACCTGCGGTCCACACCAAACTGGTAACGGAGCGGCCGGGTGCCCGGATTTCGCAGTCGGGCAACGCGCGCCCCGGTGGCCGAATAGATTTCCAGCACGCCCTGAGCCGGGATTTCAATCTCCGCATCTTTGCGCCGGCAGATGCGGGAGGGCAGGGTTGCTTTTCTCTTCGGTCCGGGCTTTTCCGCAATTCCGGGCAGCCCCTGAATTCCGGCGCGGATGACCAGAGCATAGGGCTGGCGCTCGGTAAACACATTCCGGGCATATACCCGGATTTTCCAGCTGCCGGTGAGCGGCCGGGCAATCTGCACCAGTTCCTCAACATTGCGCTCGTCCCAGCGGTCGGGGTTGGGGATTGACCGGCTCCGAATCAGCAGATTCCCCCGATAACGGTTGTGGTCCGGGCTTTCCAGTTCCAGATTCAGGTCATTGACAATGGCAATTGCGGCATTGGGTAGAGCCGCGGTATCGGTCCAGGCGAGGACGGCACGCAGCGGTTCCCGCCGGTCAAGCACAATTTCGTACTCGTCAAATTCACCGGTTGCCAGGCCAAGGGTGTCATCAACAAAGACAAAGGCGATTGAGTCGTCCGGAAAGTGGATAATCCGGGAGAGGTTCAGCCTGCCCCAGCCGGTCCGGATGTCCGGAATGGTCTCGGTGCCAACATTGGTGTCGGTGGCACAGATGGCAAGGGCGCGGAGCAGTGCCGAACTGGGAAGGTCAATACCCCGGTTCGGATGGGGTGTGCCGTCTGGATACCAGCCCTCTTTCAGATACTGGCGCAATAGCGTGAGTGCACCGCTGACCGCGGGTGCGGCAAGACTGGTTCCTTGCCCGACCCGATAGGCGTTGATACCGCCGCCATATACGGTCCAGATGCTTTCTGCCGGTGCCACGAGGTTGGGCTTGATGCGCTCGTCCCGGGTTGGCCCAGCCGAGGAGAGGGAGTAAATCAGGTTTGCCCGGGTGGAGTTGCCACAGCCACCAACCGTGAGTGCGTTCTTGGCACAGGCGGGATGCCCCAGGCGGTAACTGGTGCCACCGCCATTGCCTGCTGCCCAGACCACCAGGAAGCGTTTGTCCCGCCAGCAGACCGCATCCACCGTGGCATCGGCAAGCCGGTATTCCGAAAGGTAGTCCATTGTGCCGAAAGAACCGGAAACCTGCAACACCGGCTGAGTGAGTCCGAGACCGAGCCGGACCGAGTCCAGCATCTCGGTCATATCATCGGAGTAGATGTACTGGCCACTGGCGGTGGCGATATCAAGAAAGAAGATTTTTGCCTCCGGTGCCATTCCTTCCAGGTTGGTCTGGTTGCCGGTGATTGAGTCTTCCCCCGCCAGCGTGCCGGCAACCGCTGAGCCGTGGTAGTTTGCACCCGCGGCATCACCAAAGTCGGCATAGTAGTAAAGTTTGTAGCCGAGGATTTTCCGGTGGTCCGGATAGATGCCCGGGTAATTGAGCGGGACAAACGGGTCGTAGAACATATCGTGTTCGGTGTTAATCCCGGAGTCAAATAACCCGACGAGCATATTCTGGCCCCGGATGCCGTAATGCCAGATGCGCCGGCTCTGAACCGGGTCAGGAATCACGCTGTCCCAGCCGGTCTGCAGGACCCACTGGACATTGCGGTTGAAAGTAACCGGCGCACCCTTTTCCTGAATCCAGGCAATCTCATCCTGACCCGCCAGCTGGTTAATGGTGCGGAGCCGCGCATTCCGGTCGGTGAGGTTGAGATTTATGGTCTGTGCTGGCCGGCGGTTCCAGAACGAAATCACCAGCTCCTGGAACGGTCGGCGACCGGTCAGGAGTTCAGGTGCCAGTTTGTATTCGGGTAAAAATGGTCCAGACCAGTCAATGGGCAGGGATTGCTGGAGGGCAGTGAATGTTGCCGGGGTAGAACCGGTGCTGAGCCGGACAACCATCGTCTGATAGGCGATATAGGCGACCGGCTCAATCCCATAACTTTTCAGGACTGAAAACCAGTGGTGATAGACCGGGGTGGAGAAGTGGAGCAGCCAGTAACGGGATTCGGGAATAAACTCACCAGTGCGGCACTGACGGATGTCAATCTGGATGCCATTAGCAAACCGGACCGTGTCCGCACCGGTATAGGGCTCGGGCTGGAATCGGGCACGCTGCTGGCTGCGAATCAGTCCGGGCTGGCACCAGCCAAGCGCAACCAGTGCCAGCCCGAGTCCGAACCAGCGCCTCACAATTTCAGAATATCAACAATCGCCTGAGTTACTTCCCTGATGTCAGCGAGGGTTAAATCACCCATATGGGCAATCCGGAAGGTCTTTTCCTTCAGGTCGCCGTAGCCGTTGGAAATCTGCATTCCCCGTTCACCCAGGGCGGTGTTTAAGTCCTTGACACTGATGCCGCGGGTGTTGGTCACGGTGGTGAGGGTGACCGACTCGTAGCCGGGTTCAGGAAAGACGGCAAAGTAGCGCCTTGCCCATTCGCGGGTGAATTTTGCCATTTCCAGGTGCCGGTGGTAGCGGTTTTCCATCCCTTCGGCAAGGATGTAGTCCAGCTCCTTTTCCAGTGCCCAGAAAAGGGAGATTGCCGGGGTGGTCGGGGTCTGGTAGTCCTTTTCATAGCGCTTGAGCATTGCGTCGTAGTCAAAGTAGTAGCCCCGGTCAGGAATGGTCCGGCACTTTTCCATTGCCCGCGGCGAGACAATCGCCACAGCCAGTCCGGGCGGCAGGGCAACACACTTCTGGCTGGACGCCACCACCACATCCAGGCCAAGTTCATCAATGTCAAACCAGTCGCCCATCAAACTGGAGACCGCATCCACCAGTATCAGGACATCCGGATACTTCTCCCTGACCAGCCGGGCAATGTCCTCAATCGGTGCCCGCACGCCGGTGGAGGTTTCATTCTGGGTGATGGTCAGCGCCTCATAGCCGCCCTTTGCCAGTTCGGCATCAACCTGTTCGGGTCGGACCGCCCTGCCCCAGTCAACCCGCACCGCCTGCGGCTCCTTGCCACACGCCTGGGAGATTTTGAACCAGCGGTCGGAAAAGGCGCCGTTGACGGTGTGCAGCACCCGTTTGCGCACGACATTGCGGATTGCGCCCTCCATCAGACCGGTGCCGGATGCGGTCCACCAGAAGACATAATTTTTCGTTTTTAAAATCTGCTTGGTCTTTTCCACGCAGCGCTTGTTAAGGTCACCAAACTCCTTTGACCGGTGACCGATCATCCACTGTGCCTGTGCCTTGAGAATTTCCTCCCGCACCTCAGTCGGTCCGGGAACAAAAAGTTTTTTGTGATTCATTACTCCTCCTGTAGTTTATTTTTTATCGGCAATCAGTTTCACCAGACACCGCCGCTCCCTTGGCCCGTCAAACTCGCAGAAAAATATCCCCTGCCACCGGCCAAGTGCCAGCCGGGAGTTTTCCACCGGTATCAAAAGCGAAACGCCGACCAGCACCGACTTGATATGGGCGTCGGCATTGCCCTCGGTGTGCTGATACTGCCGGCCGGCGGGCACGAGCCGGTTGAGTGTTGCGATGATATCACAAGCCACATCCGGGTCATAACTTTCATTGATGGTTATGCCGGCGGTGGTGTGCGGCACATAAAGCAGGCAGGTACCCGAGACGAGCCCGCTTTTTCTGACCAGTTCGGCAACCTGACTGGTGATGTCCACCAGTTCGTTCCGCTGGCGGGTGGTGACAACAATGGAATCCATAGCCCGGATAATATTACCGCAACCGGCGCCGATGTCAAAACGGTGAAACCGCAGCGGTAAGTTTTGCTTGACTTTTGCTCTAATTATGAAGTCCAAAAACCTCGGGCTGATGATAGCGGTGCTCTTATTATCAGTTAAGAGATGGGGGCAGATTTTTAGCCGGATTTGATTCTTTAAATGTCCGGTTTATGAACCATCAAACCGATAGAAATCTGGGTTGCGTTATTAAGGTTTAACCTGCGGTTAGAGAATAAGGCCGCGCTTGTGCTTTTTTGGTCAGGACAGGGGTGGTTTGCAGGGTGGTATCCTGGGTTGGAACAAGGGGGGAAAGGGGCAAGGGGTATAGGATTGGTCTTTGGTGCGGAATTGGGTTTCGGTCTGGCTTGGGCAGGGTAAGCAGGTAAGCAAACGGTTCCCGGGTCCGTCAGGGTGGAGAGGGTTAAATCCGGTGTGAAAATCTGCCGGTAAGTGAAGCTCAAGCTGAGCGAGATAGTTAATCTCAGGGTGGCTTGGGGGGCAAGCCCCAGAGCGGCTGGGGGGCTAGCCCGGGGCTAGCCCCCCAAAATCAGGGTTTGGAACATTAATATCTTGATAAATATAAACTTAATAAAAATCTGACCAAGACAGTTGTAAAGGGCAAGGTGAGATGGATTAAAACATCCGTATCACCATTTTAATATCGTCAGCTTATGAGTCGCCTTAAATGCACCTGCCTCAAATCTGACAAAGTAAATGCCGGTCGGTAGTGGCGAAGGCTCAACCTTATGATACCCTTTTTCTTGTAGCCCGAAATAAATGGTCCTGACCAGCCT
>JBAMLV010000014.1:0-30574 GCA_039793395.1 bacterium
GGTCGTTAGTGTTTCTTTTACCTCGGAGCGCAGTGGTGGAACCCAGTAAGGGTTGCTCTGATAGATTTTCCAGGGGAGCAGGATAAACTCCTTAAGGTCCTTTTTGGTCTGGACGGTGTCAATCTTGATGCCCATATTTTACATCCTTTGCTGTTTATGCCCGGTCAGAATATGATATCCTGGCTGGCTGCGGTGTCAAACCGGCGTGCTGATTTTGATTTGTGGACAGTTTTGGGTATCGTTAATTGTAAACCGAAAAAGGAGTGATGATGAGAGCAGTTTTATCATTGGTGCTGGCGCTGGGAGCGCTGCCGGCAATGCCGCCGAAACCGGGTTTTAACGGACCGGTGCCGGTGTTTCCGCCCGGGGTTGAAGTACCGGGACCGAACAAACTGAAAGGGTATGATTTCTGTGAGACGGTTGCCATTCTGATGCAGTTCCCGGATAACCGGGCGGATACGCTTGAGCATTCGCCGGCGCGGTTTGATTCCATGCTCTATTCCACCGGGGTTTATAATAATCAGCAATACCGTGCCGGGAGTCTGAACGATTTCTTTCTTGAGAACTCGTATGGTCGGTATTCGGTCCGGGGCGGAATTGCGGGCAACCGCTGGTTTATGTCCAGCTACAATTATTCCCGGTATTATGATGGTAATTATATGCTTTCCACCGGTGGCCAGCTTGCCCGGGAGAACCTGCAGCAGGTGGATTCGTTTGTTGATTTCCGGCAGTTTGACCTGAACGGCGACGGCCATATTGATGCTTTGTTTATGGTCCATGCGGGTGCGGATGGTGCGGACAACGGTGATGTCAACTGCTGCTGGTCCCATGCGATACCCAATTTTAATTACCGGACCAATGATGGCGTGACCATTGACGGCGTGACCAATGTGCCGGAGTTTGCGCTGGTCACCGAAGTTAGAGAGACCACACTCTGCTGTATTGCGGTGATGTGCCATGAACTGGGACATCTGGTTGGTTTGCCCGACCTTTACGACTATTCGCGTTACACCTGGGGTGTTGGTTACTGGGGGCTGATGGGGTATGGTGCCTGGGGCGCAGGGGGGAATACACCCTGGAGCCCGGCACATATGGAGGCGTGGAGCAAGGTTGAAGCCGGTTTTGTTCAGCCGGTGGTGATTACCCGGGAGACGCTGGAGTTGAAAATTCTGGATGTTGAGACTCATCCGGTGATTTACAAGTTGTGGCGCGGGGGCAGGGATTCGGACAGCTGTTTTCTGCTGGAGAACCGGCAGAAAAAGGGGTTTGATGCGTTGCTGCCCGGTTCCGGACTGTTAATCTGGCACATTGACCCGTATTACCGCACCGCTCATAACCTGGTTGACCTGGAGGAGGACTCCACCAACCATCTGGACCAGGGAAACGGTGTTCGTCCGGATCCGCACATTTATCATCAGGCGCTGGGTGATACTTCAGACCCGCTGCCCGGGATCTGGAACCGGACCAGTTTTGACAACTGGTCCAATCCTTCAAGCCGGACCAGAACCGGTCAGCCAACCTGGGTAAGTGTGCGCAACATCCGGGAGGTCGGGGATACCATAATCTGTGATATTACATTTGATTCCAGTCAGGTGGCAATGGCTGAAGGTGGCACGGGTTTGACGAATGGGAAGTTTTTTCAGCCCAACCCGTTCCGGGTGCGAACCGAAATTAGTTTTGACCATTATCAGCCGGTGCGGGTTGAGATTTTTTCCGTTGACGGCAGCAGGGTCAGGAGTCTGGTAATTCAGGGGCATGGTTCGTGGGATGGGACTGATGAACAGGGCAGAAGGGTGGGCAGTGGTGTTTATCTGGTGAAGGCGCCGGGGTTCAACTGCCGGGTAGTGCTGGAACGGTGAGGTGAGGATGAAAAAAGTGATATTATTAACGGTGTTGATTGCCGGCATTGGTTCGGGTCGGGTGCGGGCACCGGATTACGGACTGGATTCGGTTACCAGGAACACACTGGATGAGGCGCTAAAGATTCAGGGGATGCAAGAGCCGGAACTGGGTTTTTTTAAGTTCTGGGCGGTTGACAGTTTTTTCCGGCTGAAGGTTGTGGAACGGCTGCTTTCCCATCCGCTTGAGGTTCTGCCATATGTGGAATCCAGTGCCGGGATGGTCAGGCACCAATTTGAGAGGCCAGCAGGGCTGGTGCGGCAGTTTTATGCTGAACTTGATGTCCGGCTGGAGCACCGGGATTCGGTCCGGATCGCGCGGGAGATTGAAACCGAAATTGGGCGGGCGGGGAGCGCCGGGAGCGCGGTTCGGCAGGCGGTGAACGCGGTGCTTGCCGGATTCAGGGTGGGGAAGCGGTATCTTGACCAGGCGGTGGCAAAGATTCCCGAGCAGGAACTGGACATTTTGCTGGGCGAGGCACCGGATTTCTGGCAGGATGAGGATGATACGCTGGAGAGGGGCTTTTCTGGTAGCCTGCATCGGGAGTTCGGCCGGGATTATGATACCAGCCGGCAGGTGAAGGCGGAGACGCTTTTGGCTTATGCTCGTAAGATTGACCGCCGGGCACTGGCACTTGCCGGACTGGCGGTGGTGATGGCGGTTGAGCGGGCAACCGGAATTCTCACCCGGGGGGAACTGGAACTGCCGGCACCGTTTACCGTTGACGGGGTCCGGGGGAGGGTGGTTTACTTTCAGGAGTCGGAGTTTGGCCGGGTGATTGTTGGCGGTCCGGATGATAATGTTTATGACCGTTCGGCAGCACTGATAATTGAGCCGGGAGGAAATGATGTCTATAACCATCGTGCGGGCGGGGCAATCGGAATTCTGTCCTCGCCGTTCAGTGTGGTGATTGACCTGAAGGGTGATGACCATTACCTTTCCCACCGGCTGTTTTCTCAGGGCGCGGCGGTTTTCGGGTGCGGAGTTGTTTATGACCTTGATGGGAACGATGTTTATCAGGCAGGACATTATGCGCAGGGAGCAGCCATTTTCGGAACCGGAGTTCTGCGGGATTTTGTCGGCCGGGATGTTTATGATGCCGGTTTCTATGCTCAGGGCGCGGGTCATTACGGCATTGGGATGCTGATGGATGGGGAGGGGAATGACTGTTATCGCTCATTCTGCTATGCTCAGGGGTTTGCCGGCACCCGGGGCTACGGATTGCTGGCGGACATAAAGGGGAACGACCTGTATTATGCTGGCGGCAGATATAAGCATGAGCCGCTTTTGCCGCGTGAGTATCGCTCATTTGCTCAGGGGTTTGCTATCGGGGTGAGACCGGATGCCGGTGGTGGTATCGGGTTTATTGCCGATTTTCAGGGTAATGACTTCTACAATGCCGAGGTTTTTGCCCAGGGAACCAGTTACTGGTATTCACTCGGGATGCTTTATGATGAAGAGGGGTTTGACCATTATACCGCTGCCCAGTACTCCCAGGGCGCGGGGATTCATCTGTCGGTGGGGGCACTGGTTGATGAGGAGGGTAATGACTCCTATTTTTCCCGGCTCGGTCCGAGTCAGGGTGAGGGGCATGACCTTTCGGTCGGGGTCTTGGTTGACCGCGGGGGTGATGACGGCTATTATGCCTCCGGGGGTCAGGGAATCGGGTTGACCAATTCGGTCGGTCTGTTCATTGACCAGGATGGCAATGACTGGTATATGGCATCCGAGTCGCTCATCTCTCAGGGGTCTTCAAACTGGGCACGGGGGTTTGGCGGAATTGGTGTTTTTCTGGACCTGGCGGGCAGGGACTGGTATCCGGGAAGGAATGTGGCCGGGGATGAGCAGCGCTGGACCAAGGGCACCTACGGCTCCGGGATTGACCTGCCCCGACCGGCAACGGTGATTGACTACGAGCCGGATGTTGACACTTCTGAAGCAAGTATTGATTCGGTGATTACCGCACCGGTGGAGAGTGTTTTTAAAACCGCTTCCATCTGGGCGGTGGGGAATGCGCGCAAGAAGGTGCTGCGGGCGCGCAAGGAGTTGGTCCGGCTGGGCAGAAGAGCGGTGGAGTATGTGTATGAGCACAAACTGGATACGAAGGATGGGCTGGAGTCGGAGGCAATCAGTGCGCTGATGAAGGCGCTACCCGATACCGCCAAGCCTTATCTTTTGAAGGGGTTGCGGGACAAAAGGTTTCTTGCCCGTCAGAACTCGGCTTACTGGCTCGGCGAGATCGGTAGTAATGCCCGGGATGCGGTGGACTCAATCCTTTTGGCACTGAAGGAAAACCGGATTACCCCCAGGCGTGCGGTTTATGCCCTGGGCTGTATCGGTGATTCCACCGTTGTGCCGCAGATTCTTTATCTGCTGAAGGATACGATGGAGGTGTCAAGGATTGTGACCGCCGAGGCGTGCGGTAAACTGAAAAATCCGGTGGCGATTGAGCCGCTGGTTGCCACTCTGAACGACCGGCTGTTTACGGTGCGGAGTGCGGCGGAGGCGGCACTGGTGGCAATCGGTGAGCCAGCCGTTGACCCGCTGCTCAGAAGTCTGGTGGTTCAGTCAGAACCGGCACTCGGGCACAGTATCCGGGCACTGGGACAGATTGCGGCAAAAATGGATAGTCTGGCTGCGGAACCAGTCAAGACCAGGTGCCGGCAACAACTCGGATGCTATTTGAAACATCCGGCACCGTTTATCCGGTTGTGTGCGGTCGAGGCGCTCGGCAGGATGATGAACGAAGAGACCAGGACAATCCTTACGGTAACGCAGCAGAATGAGGCCAATCCGTTCGTGCTGAATGCCTATCGCTCGGTGCTGAAACCGAAAGGGAATTAGTTGCCGGCTGGGGTTCATTTTGACATCTCGGCAGCGATAATTATTATTCACCGATGATTAAGGTTGTGGTCAATAATCAGGAACGGCAGGTTCAAGCCGGTTTGACCGCGGGTGAATTGCTCAAGGATGAAAAGGCAATTGCTGCCCGGGTAAACGGCATGCTGGTGGATTTGTCTTTCAAGGTGGAGAGTGATGCGACTGTTGAGCCGGTGTATCCTGATTCGCGGGCGGGAAGGGATATTTTCTGGCATTCGGCATCCCATCTCTTGGCGCAGGCGGTGAAGCAGCTTTATCCCGGAGCAAAGGTAACCATCGGTCCGGCAGTGCCAGAAGGGTTTTATTACGATTTTGATGTGCCCGAGCCATTTACCGAAAAGGACTTAGAAAAGATTGAGGCGCGGATGCGGGCGCTGGCAGCCCAGAAAATCCCGATTGTCCACAAATATCTACCCCGGGAGGAGGCGATCAGGCTTTTTTCGGAACGGGGAGAAAGTTATAAACTGGAAATCATTAATGAAATTCCTGATGAGCAGATTTCGGTTTATGAACAGGGGGATTTTGTTGACCTGTGCCGGGGTCCGCATGTGCCGGATACCGGCTGGATAAAGGCGATTAAACTGCTCTCAGTTGCCGGTGCCTACTGGCGCGGGAATGAGAAAAACCGAATGCTATCCCGGATTTACGGCATTGCCTTTCCGGATGAAAGGCAGTTGCAGGAGTATCTGGACCGGCTGGAGGAGGCAAAACGCCGGGACCACCGGAAACTGGGGCCGGCACTGGACCTGTTCAGTTTTCATGATGAGGCAGGGGCAGGGCTGGTTTTCTGGCACCCGAAGGGAGCGACGGTCCGGCGGCTGATTCAGCAATACTGGGAAGAGGAGCATCTAAACGCAGGTTATCAGCTGGTGGTAACACCGCATATTGCCCGGAGCCGGCTCTGGCATCAGTCCGGACATTATGATTATTACCGGGAAAATATGTATATCCTGCCGGTGGAGAATGAGGAGTATGTGCTGAAACCGATGAACTGTCCGGGACATATTCTGATTTACCGGACGAAGGTGCATTCTTACCGGGACCTGCCACTGCGGATGGCGGAATGGGGCACGGTTTACCGGTATGAGCGGTCCGGGGTGCTGCACGGGATGATGCGGGTCCGGGGTTTTACCCAGGACGATGCCCATATCTTCTGCACCCGGGAGCAGGTTGAGGAGGAAATTTACGGGGTGGTTTCGCTGGCGCTCAGGATGCTGCGGACATTCGGATTTGAGCGGTTCAATGTGGCGCTTTCGGTCCGGGACCCGAAACATCCTGAGAATTATCTGGGGACTGATGAGCAGTGGCAGGTGGCGGAGAGTTCGCTGGTGAGTACGCTCAACCGGCTCGGGCTGGATTTTGTGCGGGCGGAAGGGGAGGCGGTTTTCTACGGTCCGAAGATTGATATCAATCTCGCCGATTCGCTGGGGCGGGAGTTTCAGTGTTCAACCTGTCAGTTTGACTTCAATCTGGGCGGTAAGTTTGATGTTTACTATATGGACCGGCAGGGGGAGCATCAGCCGGTTTATCTGGTGCACCGGACAGTGCTGGGTTCAATTGAGCGGTTTATGGGCATACTGGTGGAGCATTATGCGGGTGCATTTCCGGTCTGGCTGGCACCGGTGCAGGCACGGGTGCTGACCGTGACCGAAAAGGAAAACGGCTATGCCCGGTCGGTTTACGAGGCGCTGAAGGCAGCGAAGGTGAGAGTTGAAATTGATTTGAATAATGATAAAATAAGCTATAAGATTGGTGAGGCAGAACGACAGAAGATTCCCTTTATGCTGGTTATCGGTGCCCGCGAAGCGGAGTCAAAAATGGTATCACTGCGCCGCCGGGGCAGGGGGAATCTGGGTGCACTGCCGCTGGAAAAGGTAATAGCACTAATCAAGGAGGAAGAAACTGGAAGAACAAGGTGAACGGGTTGTCAGGGAGGGGCTCAAGGACCGCCCCAGGGCAAATGAGCAGATTCGGGTTCCGTATGTCCGGGTAATCGGAGTTGACAAGCGACCGATTGGCATTCTGCCAACCCGGGAGGCGATTGCGCTGGCACGGCGTCAGAATCTTGATCTGGTGATGCTGGCACCCAACGAGGAACCGCCGGTCTGCGGGATTATGGACCTGGGACGGTATCTTTATGAGCAGAAAGCCCGACAGCGCGAGTCGAAGAAAAAGCAGCATCAGACTCAGGTTCGGCAGATCAGGATGAAGATGAAGATCGACCGGCACGATTACGAGGTGAAACTGAAAAAAATGCGCGAGTTTCTTGCTGATAAGGACCGCATCCGGCTGGTGCTGTGGCTGCGCGGCCGGGAGGTGTTGCATACTGATCTGGCAATGCAGCTAATTGAGCGGATCAAGCAGGACCTGGCGGATGTTGCCCGGGTAGAAGGACAGGTGAGGTTGCTGAATGAAGGCAGAAAGTCAATTCAATTAATGCTGGTGCCAAAATGAAGACCAAATTAAAGACTTTGAGTTCGCTGAAGAAACGGATAAAGAAAACCGCCACGGGTAAGTTCATTCATGCCCGGAGCGGGACCAGCCACAACAATCGCAGCAAGAATAGCCGGCGCAAGCGCTGGCTCCATCGACCGGCGGTGGCGGATGAGACCAAGGTTAAGGCGTTGCAGCGGCTAATGCCTTACTGAAAAAGGAGTGGAAATGGCACGCGTCAAGACCGGACCAGTTACCAGAAGACGGCGCAAGAAATGGCTTAAGCAGGCAAAGGGCTACTGGGGTGGCAAGTCCCGGCTCTACAAGACGGCACGTCTGCAGGTGATGCATGGACTGCTGAGTGCCTACCGGGATCGGAAACGAAAAAAGCGGGTTTTTCGTTCGCTGATGATTACCCGGATTAATGCCGCACTGGAACCTTATGACATCAGTTACAGCCGGTTCATTCACGGTCTGAAACTTGCGGGCGTGAGCCTGGACCGGAGTGTGCTATCAGAGATGGCGATTCAGGCGCCGGAGGATTTCGGGCGGCTGGTGGAACTGGCAAAGCAGAATCTGGCCGGTTGAAATTCCGGTTCTCCGGGGTAAATAAATAAAAAGTCGGGGCGACTGGATTTGAACCAGCGACCCCCAGCACCCCAAGCTGGTGCGCTAAACCAACTGCGCCACGCCCCGTAGATTTATCCTATTCGAAAAGGTTTTTAAGTCAAGTTAAGAACAACGCCGGCAACTAAAAGGTCACCGCCAGGAAACAGAAATTAATGCCGAATACCCGGGAGGTAAATTATTCCAGCGGCACCGCCCAGATATAAATACATTCAAGGATTAATCGCGGGAGGCGGTAGACAAACTGGACCTGCCAGCCGGCAATTTCATCGGGATTGGGGTTGGGCGCAAAGTAGCGGATAATCAGGCGCCGGTTCAGGGAGTCAATGCCGGCATAGGAGAAGCTGAATTCCAGCGGTGATTTGACCGCATAGTGCTGACGCACCAGCTGACGCAGCCATGGTTCGTGGGCTTCAATGTCTCGGCGGAGCAGGGTGGTTTTATTCAGCAGATTGTGTTTTGGTGTCAATGGGTAATGATAGGCGGGATAGTAGCCAGGAATTACCGGTGGCGGTGGGTTAGCATTAGAAAAGGATTTTGTCAGTCCGGAATTGGCCGGGCAGGATAAAAATAGCATTATCAACCCGAGCAGCGGTATTGCCGCTTGACGCATAGGTAAAAGAGTAAAACGGTTGGCGGGGATGTCAACCTTATTTGACCGTTTAGCGACTGGTTCTATAATCAAACTATGCAGCGAATCGGGATTGCGCGCGGGCTGCACAGTTATCACCATTTTCCTTTATGGCGCACATTTTTTACTGAACTGGGGTGTGAGGTGGTTCTTTCCGGTCCAACTGATAAAAAGATGGTTGAACAGGGGGTGAAACTGGCACCGGCTGAGCTCTGTCTGCCGGTTAAGGTTTTTCTGGGTCAGGTTGCTCAGCTGTTTGAGCAGGCGGATGTGGTTTTGGTGCCGAGACTGGTATGCCGGCGTCTTAACGGTGATTTTTATTTCGGGTGTCCAAAGGCAATTGCCCTGCCGGATTTGGTGCGGGCGGTTTTTTCGTTACCGGACCGGGTTGTGGAGCTGGTGGTTGACCATCAGCGGGGTTCGGATGAAGCCGGTTTTGTCCGGTGTGCCCAGGAACTGGGTTTCAGACGCGCAAGTGCGCGTGCCGCTTTTGCCAGTGCGCAAAGGGCGGAGCAGGAGGCAAAGCGACTGCTGAAGCAGGGGGCAACTCCGGCCGATTTCTGGACAAAAAGTCCCGTGTCGGTAAGGCAGTGGTGCGGTCAACAGGGCGAAAAAATCGGGGTAATCGGACATCCTTATCTTGTTTATGATGATTATATCAGTCTGAATCTGCTGAAGATGCTGACCGAGACCGGTGCCGAGCCAGTGGTGCCGTTGGTGACGGTTGAGGATTTAAAACAGGAGGCGGCTCAGAAGAATGCACTTAACTGGTTTTATGAACTGGAACTGATTGCCCGTGCCCGCAGACTGGTGAGCGATTCGAAGGTCAGGGGAATTATTATGGCTTCCAGTTTTGCTTGCGGCACTGCACCGGTAGTGAATGAAGTTATTCGGCGGGAGGTGGCGGGAGGCGCTAATTTACCGATGCTGACCCTGCTTTTTGATGAACATTCGGCTGAGATCGGTCTGCGAACCAGGGTGGAGTCGTTTGTTGACCTGCTCCGGGCAGTGAGGATTAGATGATGAAGGTTGCCTTTCCGTATATGGGTGATATCCAACTGGTTCTGGAACCGATATTGCAGGAGTTAGGAGCAGAGGTAGTTGTACCGCCGGAACCGAACCGGGAAACGCTGGCAGCTGGTGTCCAGCTGGCACCGGAGACCATCTGTTTACCGTTTAAGGTGACACTGGGGAATATGGTGCGGGCGCTGGCGCTGGGTGCAGACACCCTGGTGTATGTCACCGGGTCCTGGTCGTGTCGGTTCGGATATTATGGCCGGCTTCAGGCGGACATCTGCCGGGACCTCGGATACCGGTTTCAGTTGCTGGAGTTGCGCCGGGACCGGATCGGGAAGATTGTTCGGGAAATTATCCGGTTGAGTGGTGGTAATCCAGCCCGGGCGTTGATCCGCACCAGCCGGGCATTCCGGCTGGGCTGGTTCAAGGCAACCGCGCTGGAAACGACCAATGAGCAGTTCCGGCAGTATCTGCCGCTTGCTGCCGAACCCGGTGATTGTATTCGTTTGCAAAAGGCGGTCGTTGAAGAGATTAAGCAGACCAATAATGTCCGTAAATTGGCGGAATTGCGGCGCACGGTTAAGGAGCGGTTCAGCCGGCTGTCGAGAAATGGTCAGAATGAATGTCTGCGGGTTAAGCTGATTGGTGAGAGTTATTGCACAATTGAGCCCTTTGTTAATTTTGACATTATTGCCCGTTTGGGGGCACTGGGAGTCCGGGTGGATCCGTTTCTGACCGGACCGCGCTGGCTGGGTTTTCACGGGTTCCGGCTGAACCGGCGGGAGGTGCAACAGGCACAGCGCCGGGCACAAAAATACTGGCGTTACTGTGTCGGTGGCGAGGATGCCAATTCAGTGGGCAATCTGATTATGGCTGCCCAAGCCGGTTACGACGGAGTGATCCACATCCATCCGTTTGCCTGTATGCCAAGCACGGTCGTGCAGCCGGCACTGGCAGCGGCGAGCCGGGATTACGATATTCCGCTTTTGTCGATATCGGTTGATGAACATACTGCCGAAACCGGCTTTTTTACCCGGCTGGAAGCGTTTGTTTCCCTGCTGGAACGAAGACGGCGGGGTAAATTTAAGAAGGGAGGAGTAGTTTATGTATCGGGTCAGAGTTAGCCGGATTTTCAGCGCCGCACATAAAATTGTTGAGCACGGCGGCAAATGCGAGCAGCTGCACGGGCATAATTACCGGGTGGAGGTGGTGGTGGGGGCAAAAAGGCTGAAGCGGCCGGGAATGGTGGTTGATTTTACCGAGTTGCGTTCAAAACTGGACCAAATTCTGCCCGACCATCAGTTGCTGAACGAGGTCTATGATTTCAATCCGACTGCCGAGAACCTGGCACGACACTTTTATGAACAGCTGGTAAGATATTATCCGGTAATCAGTGTGCGGGTGTGGGAGAATGATGAGTGCTGGGCTGAGTATCAGCCGGATTAGTCCGGAACGACGATTTTCACCAGTGGTGTTAGGTTGGTTTTAGATTCAGTTTGCAGCAGGTAGGTGCCAGCAGCGGGGAGGGTAATTTTTTGGGTGTGGGGTGATATTTTTGTTATGAGCATGCCGGCAGCGTTGAATAACAAAGTTGTTGTCCGGGTATCGGGCAGGTTCAGGGTGCGACCGGCAATGACCGTTTTTGCCGGACGGCAACCGGGGTCAGGGGGTTTAACCGTCAATCGCGCCAGTTGCTGGGTAAGGAGCAGTGCCCGATAGGCATTGACGAGGCCATAACCGTAACGGTCGTCCCGGCCGGTAGTACCCATATCAATGGCACTGGCTGAGAGTATTGCCCGGACGGCGTTGGCACTCAGTGCCGGAGCAGCAGCAAAAATTAGTGCGGCAACGCCGCTGACCTGTGGACAGGACATAGATGTCCCACTGGCTTCAAGATATGAGCCACCGGGAGCAGTGGAGTAGATGGTGGTACCGGGTGCAACCAGTTCCTGTTCCGGTCCGTAATTGGAAAACCAGGCAAGTTCAGAATTTTCGCTGATGGCGCCAACCGCAATACATTCACTCAGTCGTGCCGGATAGATAATTCCGGACCGGCCGTCATTGCCGGAGGCGGCTACCAGGAGGACGCCCCGGTTTAACGCATACTGGCAGGCTTCAATCAGGACCGTGGAGGCGGCATTGCCACCGAGACTCAGATTAATCACCTTTGCGCCATTGTCCACTGCCCAGCGGATACCACGAGCAACATCGGAGAGGTTGCCACTGCCGGAGTCGTCCAGCACCCGCACTGCGAGTAGCTGAATCTGTGCCCAGCCAGCAATGCCGGTGAGGTTATTGCTGACGCCAGCAATTATTCCAGCTACATGGGTGCCATGAAATGCATTTTCAATTTCAGGATTATCCGGTCTGGGGTCGTTGTCGTTGCCAATGAAATCGTAGCCTGGTTCCCCGGTGCGGAAGTTGGCGGCAAGGTCGGGATGGTAATATTCCACCCCGTTGTCAACCACCGCCACCCTGACCGTTCCGCCGGTGATGATGTTCCAGGCAAGGTCAGCATACATTATCCATTTGTCCCACTGTTTTGTTAGAAACATCGGGTCATTGGGAATGATCAGTGCCCGGACTGGATAGTCCGGTTCAATAAACCGGATGCCGGGGAAAGAAGTGAGCGCCTGTTTTAAATGTGCGGGCTCCTCAGGGTAAGTGGGGCGAACCACCAGGAATCGGGCTGCCGAGTCAATGACAAGTATGGCGACATTAAAATCGCGAAGCCGGCTGATCACCGAAACAAGATGGTCGGGCTCATAGCCGATGACCAGCCGGTCAGGCAAAAATTGATTATCAGCCGATAAAACCGGTTGGCGGGTGAATGCGTTCTGATACTCCTGGTGCAGGGTAAAGAGCAGGTGGAGGTCACGGGTAGTTACCGGTGGACATTCGGGCCGCGGTAGAAAGAGAATTATCATCAGGGGCAGCAGATTCATCGGCTACTCCAGGGTAAATCTTGCCCAGTAGGTCTGGGGGGTACCGGTGGTGTTCAGGAATACCAGGTAGTAGGTGCCGGCAGTGGTGAACTGATAACTCAGCGTCATTTCCGCGGCATTCTGTTGCTCATAAAGTGCGGAATAGCTCTGATGCTGCCGGTATTGCTGAAAGTTGTCAGCGTCAAGCAGGGAAAGGCGGGAGATGATGCCATTGACCGCCCGGGATTCACCAGCAAGCCGTTTGCCCGCCCCGGCGCTGAAATCAATCCAGCGATAGTAGTTATTGTTGAGGGTGAACTTACCGTGAAAGATGTTTTGTTGCCCGGGACGGGCAATCTGCAGGTTCAGCGTGTCACTTGAGCCTTTATTACCGGCCGGGTCGGTGGCGATACAGAAGAGCCGGTGCCAGGAGCCGGGCTCAAGTGAAGTTGTGTTCCATTCAAATTCAGCGGTAGCGGAACTTTCAGTTGCGGTCAAGACACCGTCAGCATAAAAATCAATCGCGGTGATGCGGGAGGAGTCATAAGCCTCAACCCGAACTAAAACAACACCGCTGACAATTGCCGAGTCGGGCGGGAAAAGGATGATACAGGTGGGCGGAGTTCGGTCCAGGAGCGAGAGGAAAAGGTCGCAACCGGTGCCGAGCAGAAGCAGGGTCAGCAGCAAAGGTTTAAATTTCATATTCCCTGCCCTTTTCGGGAATGATGACCTTGGGGATGCCCAGTTCTTTGAGCGGTTCAAGCAGGGCCCGGGCTGCTTCCGGTTCAGCGTGAACCAGATATACCTGCTCCAGGCGTTCAAGATTCATATTGCGGACATAGTCAAGCAAGCCGTTGCGGTCGGCATGGGCACTGAATTCGTCCATAACTTCTACTTCTGCCCGAACCGGAAACTCTTCGCCGAAGATTTTCACTATCGGCTGGTGTTCAGCCAGTCGCCGGCCCAGGGTGTGCTGCGCCTGAAACGAGACAATTAGAATCAGGTTTTTCGGGTCGGTGATTGAGTGTTTGAGATGGTGCAGTACCCGGCCGGCTTCACACATCCCGGATGGGGAGATAATGATACAGGGCTGGTCCAGCTGGTTGATTTTCTTTGATTCACTCACATCCTCAACATAACGCAGGCCGGGAAAGTCAAACGGTCCGTTATGCTCGTCGTTAACGAGTGCCTGGGTTTCGGTATCAAAGTAGGCAATGCTGTTCCGGTAGATCTCGGTAACCTGGCTGGCAAGTGGTGAGTCAACAAATACCGGCAGGTCGGGAATCAAGTTTTCCTGCCGGAGGATTTTTAAATTGTAGACAATTTCCTGTGCCCGTTCAACTGCAAACGCCGGAATGACGATTCGGCCGCCACGTTCAACCACCCGGTTGATGATGCTGGCGAGCCGGTTGCGGACAGTTTGATAATCACCGTGAAGCCGATTACCATAGGTTGCTTCCATAATCAGGATGTCCACTTCGTTCACCTGCACCGGGTCGCGGATGATGGGCATTTTTTTTCGGCCGAGGTCACCGGTGAACAGGATCCGCTTATTTTCGGCTTCAATGTCAATCAGTGCAGAACCGAGAATATGTCCGGCATCGTGGAAATGGACAGTGAAAGGTCCGAGTTGCTCTCTCCGGGCATAACCAATACCCTGCAGCCGGGTGAGGGCGTGTTCGGCATCGGCGGTTGTGTAGATGGGCTCCCTGGGCGGTTCTCCGCGTTGCCGGCGCTTTTTGTTCAGATAGTGGATATCACCTTCCTGAATTTTTGCTGCATCAAGCAGCAGTAGACGACTGAGTGCCACGGAGGGCTTGGTCATCAGGACCGGTCCGCGGTAGCCGTTTTTAATCAGATTGGGCAGGTTGCCGATATGGTCAATGTGGGCATGGCTCACACAGCACCAGTTAATCAGCCGGGCGTCAAACGGCAGATGGCGGTTGATTTCTTCTGCCTCCTGCCGGTGGCCCTGAAACAGGCCGCACTCCAAAAGCAGACTGGCGCCCCCGGATTTTAGAATATGCTGGGAGCCAGTTACTGTTCCGACACCACCCCAGAAAGTAAGTTTCACCTGACCAGGCTCCGGATGGTGCGCATATTTTCCAGGTCTTCCTTGATACCGGTGCGGGGGGTCTCCATTATCCCGGGTAGATTCCGGAGCAATGGATGGTTGACAATTTCCCTGAAGCCGGCAATGCCGATTTCGCCCCGGCCGATATGCCAGTGGCGGTCAACCCGGGAGCCAAACGGGGTTTTTGAGTCATTCAGATGAAGCAGGTAAAGTTTGCCAAAGCCGATTGCCCGGTCAAACTGGCGCAGAGTTTCATCAATTGCTGACCGTGTGCGCCAGTCATAACCGGCGGCAAATGAATGGGCAGTGTCCAGCGTTACGCCGATGCGGTCCCGGTCTTCGACCCGCTGTATTATTTCGGCAATCTGTTCAAACCGGTAACCGATTTCCGAACCCATACCGGCGGTGTTTTCAAGCAGCAGTTTAACCCGGTTTTTGGCGCGACTGAGGATGCGGTTGATGTTTTCGGCAACCCGACCGATTGCAGTCGCTTCCGCTGTCCCCATTGCCTTACCAACATGGACGACCAGGAATTCAATTCCGAGCGCGGCGCAGCGGTTGAGGTCGTCAACGATGGTATCAACCGAGCGTTTTTTCAGTGTCGGTTCAGTAGCGGCGAGATTGGGTAGATAGGGGGCATGGGCAAAAACCGGGCTAATTTTGGATTCGCTGATGTCCTGCCGGAACTTCCGGACATCTTCTGGAACAAGTTCAGCGGCCGTCCAGCCGCGGGGAGAACGGGTGAAGAGCTGAATTGTGTCGCAGCCCAGCTCCTCAGCCCGCGGGCGGACCTTGGCAAAACCGCCGGCAATTGAAATGTGAAATCCGAATCTCATTACCAGCATAATCTTACGGGCAGGGTCAGGTGAGTCAATAATATGACGAGGACAATGGAGGCGGTTGTTTGCTTGACACTTATCAGGTGTGTTCTATAATGCAATATGCACCCCTGTAGCTCAGCAGGATAGAGCAGCGGTTTCCTAAACCGCAGGTCGCCCGTTCAAGTCGGGCCAGGGGTAGAGATGATGACGGGATTGAAAGTTATTTATTATATCAGGAACAGGAGTTAAGGTGAGATTTAAACATCGGGTCAGCAAGGAAGAATTAAAAGAGGACCGGTTTCAACAGTTTGTTGAAAAGGCGGCGGAGTTCTATTATCAGAGTCCGCGGCGGTTCTGGGTTGGTGTGGCGGTTGCGCTGGTGGTCATTGCGGGTGTGATTCTGCTGATTCAGAACCGTCCTAAACCGGTGCGCAGTGCTGAAGCCGAGTTGCGGCTGATGGATGCGCTCTCCAATCTTTATCAGGGGAAACAGGATTATGCCGAGATGGCGCTTAAGGAACTGGCGGCAAAATTCCCCAGGGACTATGCAGGCATCAAGGCTCATTATTATCTTGGTACCCTTTATTTTAGTTCCCAGCAGCAACGGCTGGATGAGGCGAAACGGGAATTTGCGACCTTCCTGAAAAAGGCGAAAAATGACCTACTGCTCGTTCCGGCGGCAAAGCTCGGTATTGCTGCCTGTGAGGAGCAGGCGGGCAATTATCAGCAGGCGGCAAAGATTTATGAGGGGGTTTACCGCCACTATCAGGATATACCTTTGCGCCACGAGGCGTTGCTCGGGGCGGGGCGGTGTTATCAGCTTGCCGGCGAACTGGATAAGGCCGAGAAACTTTACAGTGAGTATCTGGAAAAGGACAAGCCGACCGGGATCAAGGCGGATGATGTCCGGTTGCAGTTGGGTTATGTTCGGGCATTAAAAAACAGACTGTGAAGATGAAGGAAGCACTCACATTTGATGATGTTCTACTGATTCCGCAATATTCCCGGATTCTGCCGGCAGAGGTTGTTACCGAAACCCGGTTTACCCGCCGAATCCGACTTCATCTGCCACTGGTCAGTGCGGCAATGGATACGGTCACGGAGGCAGAGATGGCAATTGCAATTGCCCGGGCAGGGGGAATCGGAGTTATTCACAAGAATATGACTGCTGAGGAACAGGCACGAGAGGTTGCCCGGGTGAAACGGGCAGAAAGTTCAATGATTTCCAACCCGGTGGCGATTACACCTGATAAGACGATTGCCGAGGTGCGGGAACTATTCCGCCGGCATAATATATCCGGTCTGCCGGTGGTGGATGAGGGAAATCGCCTCGTCGGGATGGTCACGCGCCGGGACCTGCTGTTTGAAGAGGATGAGCAAAAGTCGGTGCGGCAGGTGATGAGCAGCGGGAATCTGATTACTGCACCGGTCGGCACAACTTTGAAAAGGGCGCGGGAAATTCTGCGGCAGCATCGGCTGGAGAAACTGCCAATTGTTGATGAAAAGGGGCGACTCAAAGGGCTGATAACCGCCAAGGACATTCTTAAACGGGTCGAGCATCCCTATGCAACGGTAGATGCCAAACGCCGGCTTAGAGTAGCCGCGGCGGTCGGGGTAGGCGAGGATGCGATTGAGCGGGCAAAGGCACTGGTTGCCGCTGAGGTTGATGCGATTGTCATTGATACCGCGCATGGCCATTCCCGCCGGGTGATTCAAACGGCAAGGGCACTGCGCCGGCTGTTTCCTCAGGTGGAGGTGGTGGCGGGTAATGTTGCGACTGCCGAAGGGGCGGAGGCACTGGTTCAGGCCGGGGTTGCGGCGGTCAAGGTCGGCATCGGTCCGGGGTCAATCTGCACAACCCGGGTGGTTGCCGGTGTTGGGGTGCCGCAACTGTCGGCGATTATTGAATGTGCCCGGGTGTTAAGGCGATACCGGATTCCGCTGATTGCCGACGGCGGTATCAGATTTTCCGGTGATGTTGCCAAGGCACTGGCGGCCGGTGCCGATTCGGTGATGATGGGAAATCTGCTTGCTGGAACCGATGAAAGTCCGGGTGAGGATGTGCTGCTGGAAGGAAGGCGTTATAAGGTTTACCGGGGAATGGGTTCAATTGATGCAATGAAGAAAGGTTCCTGGGACCGTTACTTTCAGGAGAGCGGTGCTGAGCTTGTGCCCCAGGGGATTGTTGGCCGGGTGCCATATCGGGGAAGTGTCAAGGATGTGCTTTTTCAGCTGGAAGGCGGTCTGCGGGCGGCGATGGGCTTCTTGGGCTGCCGGACGATAAAGGAACTGCAGCGCCGGGCTAAATTTGTGAAGATTACCAACGCCGGTTTACGGGAAAGTCATCCCCACAGTATCACCATTATTAAAGAAGCGCCGAATTACGAGGCACCTGAGCATTGACAATAGAGTAACTTGATTTAGAATGTAATTACGAAAAAGTTTATTTTCGCAGTCCCGATTTTATTCGGTTCAATCATCGGAGCCTCCCCGACTGCCCAGAGATACTCAGCGGGATTTCGGTGGAATACTGTTTCCTGGGGTATAAGTGGTAGATACTTTCCCGGCCCAAATCTTTACACCGAGGCGCATGCCATTTTGGGCTACCGGAGTGTTCCTTATCGGTCTGCATACAGCATTGGCGGCGGTGCGGGGTATTTCTTCTTTGTGGATGAATAGGTTCGTCCTTTTATCGGGATCGAGGCCGGAACCGGGACATCGAAAAATGGAAGAGGTGCTACGACAAAACTGGGAGGCAGAATTATCATTGGAACCGCGGTATCGGTTTTTAATTCAGTTTTGGCACCGGCGGAGAGAAAAGGTTTATGCGGTTTGACATTAGAGCTGGAAACAGGTTTTCGGCTGTACAGCGACAGATTTCAACCGAATGATTCCCCCAGCACCCAAAGAGATGTTTACTCGGGGTTTCCTGACTTTGGCATTGGTGTCTATTACAACTGGTAAGGGGGAAGGATGAAAAGATGGGTTTTTATTCTTGGGTTGTGTTTAGCTTTTGGGGTGGCTTCTCCATACCGGTTCTCGGTCGGACTTCAGGCTGATTTTCTATCTCAAGGCCTAAGTTTCCGGCTTTTCCACAACAACGGTTTAGGTCTCCATTTATTGGGCCGCTGGTTAATGGAAAAATCAGGGTCGGATATCAATTATGCTTTCAGGGTAGAGAAGCTGTTTCGGATTGCAAAACGATTAAGACCCTATCTTGGTCTGGGTGTCGGTGGTTCTCACAACTGGGATACTTTTTGGGGTGGTGCTGCGGTATCAGGAGTGGATGTAATTTTACTGCAGGCAAGAAGTGGCACTGACAGGCAACCAGCGCATGGTCTTTCCGTAAATGCGGAAATCATGATTGGAGCCTTTAAAAACTACTTTGGACCAGGAGCGGGTATTGGGTTGCACTACAACTGGTAGCAGTTCAGTTTCGCCGAAAAGTAAAAAGAATGACGATGAAGTGAAGAAACAATTACAGCCGAAATATGTTATTTCGGTGGCAGGGGGATAAAACCTTCCTTCATCATCCATTGGGTGAGTTCCCGCGCCTGCCTGATTTTCTCGGTTGCGGTTTTCAACAGTTCTTCCCGGCTCATTTTAATCCGGGCAACACCCTGTTCAATCGCCTTCATTCCAACCGCAGCCGCCTCCCGGGGAAAGACCTCCCAGTCGTCCATCGTCGGAATCAGGTAGTCTTCGCGCAGGCCGCGGTCTTCAGCAACTCTGGCGAGTTCCAGGGCAGCGGCAATGCACATTTCGTCGGTGATGGTGCGGGCGTTGACATCCAGTGCTCCCCGGAAGATGCCGGGAAAGCCGAGTGAGTTGTTCACCTGGTTCGGGAAGTCGCTTCTGCCAGTGGCAACAACCCGGGCGCCGGCTTCAATTGCCTCCCAGGGCCAGATTTCAGGAATGGGATTGGCACAGGCAAAAACCACCGGGTCCTTTGCCATTGATTTAATCCACTCTGGCTTCACCACACCGGGGCCCGGGGTGGAGAGGGCAATCAGGACATCCGCGCCCCTCATCGCATCGGCAATTGTGCCCTGGACATTTTCCTCGTTGGTAATCTGACACATATGCCATTTTTCCTTGAACTTTTCCTCGAGCTCGGTTCTGCCGCGATGGAGCGTCCCCCTGGAATCGCACATTATGATGTTACCCGGCGTAACTCCGCCTTTGATAATGACCCGGGCGATGGCGATATTGGAGGCGCCGGCGCCGAGCATCGCCACTTTGACCTTTTTGATGTCCTTGCCCACGATTTTCAGAGCATTTACCAGTCCGGCATAGGTCACGGCAGCGGTTCCTTGCTGGTCATCGTGCCAGACCGGGACATCAAGTTCGGCACGCAGGGTGTCAAGAATCCGGAAGCACTTGGGCTGGGCAATGTCCTCCAGGTTGAAACCGCCGAACGAAGGTTCAAGCAGTTTGGCGGTCCGGATGAACTCATCCGGGTCTTTGGTGCGCAGGGCAATCGGGATTGCATCAACGCCGCCGAGATATTTGAAGAGCAATGCTTTGCCTTCCATAACCGGCATTGAGGCTTCCGGTCCGATGTCGCCGAGGCCAAGTACTCTGGTACCGTCGGTAAGCACACAGATGGTGTTTGCCCGGTTGGTGTGGACGAATGAGAGATTTACATCTTTCTGAATTTCCCGACAGGGTGCGGCGACGCCAGGTGTATACCAGATGGCAAAGTCGTTGAAGTCCCGGATACAGCATTTGGAAGCAATCTGATATTTTCCCCGATAAAACGGGTGAAGTTTCAGGGCATCTTCAGCCGGTTTTTTTGCCCTGGCAATCAGCTGTTCAATTTCAGCCGGGGTGAGTTTTTTCATCTTAACTCCTTATGCTTTTAACCGGCAGGTTTTGCTTTCACCGCCGGCGATTTCACCATACTTATTACAATTCCGGCAGCAATACAGAGCAGAGCGGTGATGAGAAAGGCGACATTGTAATTGCCGGTAATTTCCTTTATCCGGGGTGCAAAGATGTTGGACAGAAGTCCGCCGACGCCATAGGCGGTAAATACCAGTCCGTAATTGATGCCCGAATTTTTTGTTCCATAAAAGTCAGCGGTTACTGCTGGATAGATTGCCAGATAACCGCCGAAACTTGAGCCAACCAGGGCAATTGCAATCCAGAAGACAAATGGAGCCGAGGGAATAAGAAAGTAGCCAAGAATGGCGAGGGCGTTAATGAGAAACATCAAAAACAGGGCACGGGTTCTGCCAATACTGTCCGATATTCTGCCCCAGAAGATTCTGCCCAGGGCATTGAAAACTGCTAAAACGCTGACCCCGAGTGCGGCAGTTTCCTTGGAGAACCGGGCAAGTTCTTGAGCAATCGGCGAGGTCTGGCCAATAATCATCAACCCGGCAGCACAACCGGCAAAGTAGGTGAGCCAGATGAGCCAGAACTGAACGGTGCTGAGCATCTGGCTGGCAGAAAAGTCGGTGCGGACGGTGCTGGTGGCTGGCTGGGGAGGATTCCAGTTTGCAGGTTTGTAACCAGCGGGTGGATTGCGAAGGATGAGGGCGCCGACGAGAATCAAAACAAAATAGGCGATACCGAGATAGCGGAAGGTGGTAAAGGCACCGATCGAATCAATCATTGCCCGGGCAAGCGGTCCGACAATCAGGGCACCGGCACCAAATCCGGCTACTGCCAGTCCGGTAATCAGTCCTCTTTTGTCCGGAAACCATTTGACACCGGCAGAAATCGGACAGACATAGGCAAAGCCGATGCCGATGCCGGAGATGACACCATAGGCGATGACCAGCGTCGTGATATTACGGGCAAAACTTGCAAGAATCATACCCAGAGCAAGTAGTACCCCACCGATAATTGCAACAATGCGCGGTCCGAACCGGTCCTGTAACCTGCCTCCGACAACTGTCGCCAGGGCAAAGAAAATCAGTACAAAGGAAAAGGGCAGGGATGCCTGCGTTGAGGTGATACTGAGTTCGGTTTCTAGCGGTTTGCGGAATACGCTCCAGGCATAGATGGCGCCAAGGCACAACTGAATTAAAAGGGCGCCGACAACAATCAGCCAGCGGTTAAACACTTTGTTTTCAGCCATTAGTCAGCCTCCTGTTAAATTGCTACTGGATGACTAAGGGGGCACCGGATGATTTCCGGCACCCCCTCAGGTCTGGATTTACTCATCCAGGGTGGAGATGTCGCCGACCGGCTTGCCCAGCGCCTCGGCTTTCAGGAGCCGGCGCATTATCTTGCCGGAACGGGTCTTGGGCAGTTTGTCCCGGAATTCAATTGATTCCGGTCGGGCAATCGGACCGATTTCCTGTGCCACCCATTTCTTCAGTTCTTCAACCAGCGCATCCGAAGGCTGATAACCGACCTTCAGGGTGACATAGGCTTTCGGCACATCACCTTTGACCTCATCGGGAATACCGATGACCGCGGCTTCGGCAACCGCAGGATGGGCAACCAGTGCGGATTCAATTTCAGCGGTTCCGAGCCGGTGGCCAGCAACATTAAGCACTTCATCAGCGCGTCCGCGGAACCAGAAGTAGCCATCCTCGTCCCGGGTACAGGAGTCGCCGGTCAGGTATTTACCGGGAAAACGGGACCAGTAAGCCTGTATGTACCGGTCAGGGTCCTTGTAAAGGGTGCGGAGCATTGAGGGCCAGGGGCGGGTGATAACCGCAAATCCGTTTTCTCCGGGTTTAACCGGTTTGCCTTCCTGAGAGACCACATCGGCGGAATAGCCGGGAAGCGGTTTTGTTGCGGAGCCGGGTTTCAGCGGAGTAATCGGTAGCGGCGAGATGACAAATGCACCGGTCTCGGTCTGCCACCAGGTGTCCATAATTTGCAGCCGGCCGCCACCAATATTTTTCCGATACCAGCGCCAGGCTTCAGGGTTGATCGGTTCGCCAACCGAGCCCAAAAGCCGGAGCGAGGAAAGGTTGTGTTTTGCCGGGTATTCTTCACCAAAGCGCATAAACATTCGGATTGCGGTTGGTGAGGTGTAGAGAATAGTGACCCTTTCCTGCTCAATGATTGACCACCAGCGGTCCGGTGCCGGATAGTCCGGTGCCCCTTCGTAAAGAATTGAGGTCGCGCCCAGCATCAGCGGTGCATAAACAATGTAGGAATGACCAGTTACCCAGCCGATGTCGGCAGCGCACCACCAGATATCATCGGGTTTGATGTCAAAGACAAACTTAAGGGTGGTGTAGGTGCCGACTGCGTAGCCACCATGAACATGAACAACCCCCTTGGGTTTGCCGGTGGTGCCGGAGGTGTAGAGGATGTAGAGTATATCTTCAGCGTCCAGCTGTTCGGTCGGGCATTCGGCAGACTCCTTTTCCGTCAGTTCGTGCCACCAGAGGTCACGGCCCGGTTTCATTTCCACCTGGTTGCCGGCACGTTTAAAGACAATGCAATGCTCGATTGAGGGACATTCGGCAAGTGCCGGGTCGGCGTTTGCCTTCAGGGTAACCAGTTTTCCCCGGCGATAGGCGCCATCGGCAGTAATGAGCACTCTGGCTTCGGCATCCTGAATCCGGTCCCGGAGTGAGGCGGCAGAAAAGCCAGAGAAGACCACCGAGTGAATCGCCCCGATTTTAGCACAGGCAAGCATTGCAACTGGCAGCTGGGGAATCATCGGCAAAAAGATGGTGACCCGGTCCCCCTTTTTCACTCCCAGCCGCTTCAGGGCATTGGCAAGTTTATTAACCTCGTGATAAAGTTTTTCATAGGTCCAGGTTTCCCGTTCGCCCGGCTCGGAGTGGTAGATGTAGGCGATTTTGTCCTTAACCGTAGTTTTCACATGCCGGTCAACACAGTTATGGGCGATGTTAAACTTGCCGTCGATAAACCACTTGTAAAACGGTGCATTAGATTCATCAAGAACTCTGGTCCAGGGTTGGAACCATTCCAGTTCCTTAGCCATTTCTCCCCAGTACCATTCCAGATCGCGGGCGCGTTCCAGCAGTTCGTCAAGGGTCCGGATGTTGTGCCTTTTCATAAATGCCATAATATTGGAGTTTTCAACCAACTCCTTTGGCGGTTCATAGAATTTCGGCTCTTCTGCCATACCGTTTCCTCCTTTTTTATTTAACGATTAGCCGGAATTTTCAGTATAGGAAACGACCGGTCAATGTCAAGAATTGCGGGTGTTAGAGAATTTCAGATTCACCGGCGCCCAGTTGTAGCCAGAGTCCCGGCTGACCAGCAGGGTCAGTTCATCACCACCGATGATGCCGATTATGCCATCGGCAAAAAAACGGATGGTGAACAAATCCCGGGTGGTGCCGGCATCAAGTTGCTCCCAGGTTTCACCACCGTCCTGGGTGTGAATGAGCGTGCCCCGGGCACCAACACAGAAGCCAGCCATCGTGTCGTGGCGCATATCCAGTGAGTAAAGTGGGGGAAGAACAAAATCAATCGGCAGTGGGCGCCAGGTTTCACCGCCATCGGGAGTGAAAAAGACCTTCCCGGAACTGGTGGTGACAAAACCGACCTGGTCATCAGCCGGGAAATGGACCGCGGTAAAATGGATATGGCTCACCAGCCCGTTGACATTACCGGTCTGGGAAAACCAGGCTGAGCCGGAAGTGGTGGTTTTCAGGATGGTGCTGTTTAAGCCGACCGCATAACCGGTCAACTCGTCAGCCGGAAAATGGATGTCCATAATCTTTTCTTCGGTGGCGGTGGGCAGTTTTTCCCAGGTCCGTCCATAGTCGGTGGTACGCAGAACAGTTCCGCGGTCACCGGCAACGAAGCCAATTTCTGGGGAAATCGGGAATTTGATGGCACGCAGGTCAAGCTCGGTCCCGGCAGAGAGTAGATGCCAGGTTTTGCCTTCGTCTTCGGTCTTCAGGATTGTGCCCTTATCGCCGCAGGCATAACCAATCATCCCCTGGCCCGGAAAGCAGACGCTGTAGAGGTTGACCCGGGTCGGGACAATAAGTTTTGTCCAGTTTGCCCCGCCGTCGGTGGTTTTGAGCAGCAGGCCATTATCACCCGCGGCATAGGCAATCAGGGCGTCCTCAAGGGTAAAGACGGAATTAATCCGGTTTGCCATTGATTAAATAATAAAAGCCGCAGGAGGTTTGTCAACCGATGGTTCCGGTGGGAAAGTATTGCTTGACATTAACCGGCAGGCTGGTACTCTTAGATAAGCACCGAAAAGATGAGCCTTCAGCCTATCGGTCAGCGTGAAGGTTCCGGTAATATAAAGCAAAAGACCGAGGAGGACTTAATGAAACATAAATTCGTGCTACTGGCTCTGGTCGGCCTTCTGGCACTGGCGCTCGGTGCCGAAGTGACCACGAGCGATGTGAGCCCGGGTGAACCCCAGAAGGTAAAACTTTACTACGGCACCTACGGCTCAGAGGACTATTTCTGGGGGACGGTGCACAGACCGATTCCAACCGATGCCTGGTTGTATCACAGCGAAATGCCGGGCAGGATGATGGACAATACCTGTGCCACTGATGGCAATTATGTGTATGTCCTTGCTGGTTACGGCACGAGCAATGTGCTTTATCGCCATCAGGTTGGTTCAACCACCTGGCAGACGCTCGCACCCTGTCCGCTGGACATTTGCAATGGCGGGGCAGCCATCATCGGCGATACGCTCTATTACTGCAGCGGCTACTCGTACAGTCTCAGTTCCACGGTGGATACGATGTTTAAGTACTGTATCAGCACCAACACCTGGAGCAGCGGTCCCGGTCCATTCACCGGTACCACCTACAACTGGCAGCCGCTGGTGCTTGCCTGTGGGGGCAAACTTTACTATATCAGCGGTTGTAATCAGCCCGGTGCGACCGCTCCGACCCGTGAGGTCTGGTGTTACACCCCGGGCAGTGGCTGGTCAAGGGTGGCGGATATGAATCAGGGGCGGGTCTTTGCCATGGGGTGCGTTTACCATGACACCATCTGGGTTACCGGCGGTGTCGCTGATGCTGTAGTTTTGACGCACTCCGAATTCTACGACCCGGTCGCCAACACCTGGACCGTGGACACTACAATTTTCCCGCAGTTGCCGATTGCCAGCTGGGCTGCGGCCAGCGGTGTGGTTGGACCGACGATGTTTGTTGCCAGTGGAGTAAGTGCGGCGATGGTGCTGATGGACACCTGCCAGTATTTTGACTTTGGAACCCGCACCTGGACGGTGACGCCTGATGTTTTGCTGCCGATTTACCGCGGGACCGGGGTTGGTAATGCAGATGGCAAGGCGGTGGTTTATGGCGGTTCAATTGGCGGGTTTACTCCGACCGACACCTGTCAGTATGAGGTGCTGGCAACCGGCAATGCAAACGATGTGGGCGTGATTCAGATTGTGGCACCGGGGAGTGCAATTACCCCCGGTTATGTGACGCCGAGAGCGAAAATCAAGAACTTCGGTACCAATGCCCAGTCCAATATTCCGGTTTACTGCTGGATTGATTCAGCCAGCACCCGGGTTTACGAGCAGAATGCCACCTATGCCGGGCCACTGGCACCGGGTGCGACTGCTGATGTTGATTTCTCACCCCAGTGGCGGGCGGTGGGTGGAACCTATAACATAACGATGTTTACTGACCTTCCGGGTGATGAGGCACGCAATAACGATACCCTGCGCGGCACCGCTCAGGTTCTGCAATATACGATTGACTGGTATCAGAGTGATACCATTCGTCCCGACCGGGTAAGCCGTACCGCGTGTGTGAACGATGCTCAGGGCAGACTCCATGTAATCTGCGGCAACTGTTTTCCCCATACATCCCATCCCACGGATATGATTTACGATACGGTGACCCACACCTGGTCAACCGGTCTGACCCATCCGGCTGGTGGTGGTCTGGGGGTTCACAACCATGATGCGGTAATCATCGGTGATGTTATCTGGGTTGGTGGCGGCAGTTCAGGCAGCGGTAGTTTCTATAACAATCTGACCAAACTTGACCTCAGCGCAAACACCTGGACTTCAGTTACCGCGATGCCCCAGACAAATTTGATTTATTATTCACTGGGCGAATATGCGGACTCGGGCTGGGTTTACTGCTTTGGTGGTTCACCGGGTGGAACCGGTGGTCCGATTAACAACTGCTACCGGTATAACATCAGTACCAATACCTGGTCACCAATGGCAAATATGCCGGAAGTGCGGCGTAACCCGATGGTTGCCCGGGTGGGTGATACCATCTATGTGATTGGCGGCATGTCGGCTAATGACTACACCTCAACCCGGGGCACGGTCTGGAAGTATTCGGTTTTAGGTAATACCTGGACGGTTGCGGCGGATTCAATGCCAGACCGGCTGGGCTGGGGCAGGGCGGTTACCTATTCCTATGCGGGCGGAACCTATATCTATGTTTTTGGCGGCTATCGGGCAGGTTCGGTTGTTGGCACCTGCTGGCGCTATGATGTGAACAATCGCACCTGGACTCAGGACCGGCCGCTTTTGACCACCACCCGTTCTGCCGGTGCTTCAATTGCCGGTAATTTCATCTGGGTGGCAGGCGGCTATAACACCGTCATTCTGCCGAATGTGCAGAAGGGTGTTATCTCCCTGACCGGTATTGAAGAGGGTAAGCCGAGCATCAACTGGGAAGGCATTGAAATGGTCAGTCCGACCCTGGTGTGCGACCGCTGCCAGATCAGTTACCAGGTGCCGGCGCGCAGCAATGTGAACCTGAGTATCTTTGATGCTTCCGGCTCACTAATCCGGACCCTGGTTAATGGTGTAACTGAAGCCGGCAACCAGACGGTCATCTGGGACCGCCGGGATGCAACTGGCAGAAGGGTTGGGGCAGGAACCTATTTCTACCGGCTGTCAATTGACGGCCGGTCGGTTTCTGCCAAGGCGATTCTGCTTCAGTAAGCACCTCCTTAAAGCCAGAGGGCTGCCCAGACGGGCAGCCCTCTTTTTTAACTCCAGCGGCAGGGCTCGAACCTGCGACCCTCCGGTTAACAGCCGGATGCTCTACCAGTTGAGCTACGCTGGAATCTTATTAAATATAACACACCACCGGCATAAAATCAAGATTTAACGGATAAGGGCAAACCGGGCAATTGATTTACCAAAGGTGGTCTGGAGTACCGCAAGATAAAGTCCGCTGCCCGCGGGTTTGCCGGATTCGTTCCGCCCGTCCCAGCAGGCACCAATCTGTTCCAGCAGTTCCTGTTTCAGGTATCTGCCCGGGGTGGTCATCTTTGCCGCATTGAGCGGGATGGTTTTTATCCTGGTGCCGCTGGTGGTGTAGATGGTAATTTCGGCAACCGGTGTTACCCGGGTGAGTTCAATCGGGAAATAGACCTTCGGCTGGTCGCGGGTGATAAACGGGTTCGGATAAATGGCGGTAATCCGGTCGTGTTCAATCGGCGGTGCCTGGTTTGATGGTGGATAGCGTTTGAACGCCGAGTCAATTCTGGGCACCCCGAAACCGAAGGTGCAGCTTTTGACCGCACGGCTGGCAGTGGCGTAAAGGACCGCCTTGAGCGAGTCGGCACTCCATTCCGGATGTGCCTCTTTAAGCAAGGCAAGGCAGCCGGCAATCAGGGCGGTGGCACAGGAGGTGCCGACACTGCCTTCAAGGAAATTTACCGAATCCGGGGCGGCAACCGCGACCGTGTCCGCGAGGGCAACCAGGTCGGGTTTGATTCTACCATCCGCGGTTGGACCGGTACCGGTGCCGCGCCAGGGGGTAAGGTTCTTCTGGACACCACCACAGGTGATAACACCTTCGGCATCACCGGGTGCGGTAATATAGGGTCTGGGCCAGGGATACTCGGTGGTGTCCCGATTGCCCATTGCGGTGACAATCAGCATTCCCCGTTTTGCCGCCAGGTCGGCCGCAATTGAGACCGGTGCGGTTCTGCCGTCAAACTGCTCATCCCGGTACCAGCCCCGGTAACCGAGTGAGGTGGAGACAATGTCCGCACCACAGCGCTCAGCCCATTCCAGTGCCTGAATATAGGTGTCCTCTTCCAGATTGTATTCATAGCCCCGGTTGCCCGCGGTTTTGTAATACTCGGTTCGGGCAACAATCAGGTCAACACCCGGGGCGATACCCATCATTGAGTAGGGCTGATAGCCGGCAATGATTGATGCCATTCTGGTACCGTGATTTGGCTGGTCAAAAGAGAATTTCAGGGTGTCATCATCTTCCCAGAGTGCAACCTCATCACCGCGCCGGAACCAGAGTAGAAAACTGTTGTCCGGGGCAGCGAGCGGTGCGGTACCGAAGCCGGCAGAGTCGACCATTGCGATGCGGTTCCAGGTTTCTCCGAGGTTTGAACTCTGTAAGTGCTGGATAATGCCCGCGGCTTCATAAAAAAGATTAAGCTGGTTGTCGGCAAAGGAGAGGGTGGAAGTTCCAAAAACGAGTCCCGAGTCAATGGTTACCCGACCGTGCCAGGTGGTGCCAAAGTCGGTGGAGCGGACGAGCACCAGCCGGGTGAGAGCGGGTTCGGTGTGCTCCTGGTAAATCAGCAGGCGGATTGAATCGGCACCGGGCAGAAGAAAAACTTTCAACTGGCAAGCCTTCTGGCTGACAATTTCCGGCAGGGGGTTGAAACTGTTTCCGCCGTCGGTTGAGGTGAGGTGGACAATCCGGCCCGAGTTTATCTCCCGGCTGAGCAGGTTGAGCCGTCCCTGGGGTCCGGCAATAAGTTGGGGTTCAGCCATCGGCTGGTCAAAACGAAGTTCAGTGTAGAGCAACCAGTTTGGCGCCGGCTGGTTGATTTCCGCTTTCCGCAGGGCAATGATTGAGTCGGTTTTCAGATAAGCGAGGTAGAGGGTGTCGGCATAGATTGCGAGGCAGGGCTGTTTACCAGTGCCAATTGTCTGCCGGTTCTGCCAGCCGGTGTTGATGAAGTAGCCGAGATAACAGGTGGGCATGCCGCCTGGATGCAGGTCCACTTCATTGAAGGCAAGGTAAAATACCGAATCGCGGTTCAAAAACTGGAGGTTTTCATAAGTGTAATAATAAGGCCGGGAAATGACAATTGCCCCGGGTGCGGTCCAGGTGCTGCCCCGGTCTGATGAGTGGGAGAAGAAAATTGCCCGTGCCGGCAGTCCGGAGTAATAGTTAAAACTGTCCGCAACAAAAGTCAACAGGGCAAGGTTGCCAGCAGTGGCAAGTGCCGGGCTTTTGACCAGGCCCAGGAAGCGAAGCTGGGGGATGAGTGCGGGTTCGGAGCCGGTATGCCAGATGTAAAAATTGTCACCGGCGAGGAAGTCATACTGCCGGTAAATCCGGAGGTTTTTGACCGCCTGATTTTTCAATTTCAAGCCGGTATCAAACAGTGCCAGTTTGACTCCGGAGCCAAAATAGCCCCGAAAAAATATTTCCGGCACTCCGAGCATCTGTGCCTGGTCATAGGCAGCACCGTAAAACCGGTGTGCCGATGCGGTGTCCAGTGCCCGGGTCCTGGATACCGGTGCCGGCTGTTTTATCGGCACGGTCAGGTCAAAATCGGTTTCGGTTCTGAAAGCAACCGGTTTGATGTCATATACGAAGGGCAGATTGTAAATCTCAGGAACCAGTTCTGGTGCCAGTTCAAAACTGGCGGCATTAAGCCAGCGGGAGATGGTGCGCAACCGGGCACCCCGCGCCTCAATTGCCCGGATGTAATCCTGACGGACCGGCAGGTCGTCAAAGTCAAATTCCCGGCGCCGAGGTGGTGCCGGGGGTGCGGTTCTTTTGAGAGCGTCAAGCGCAGCCTGATACTGCGCCCGGTTATAGATGCCTTTATCGGTAAAAAACACCCAGACCCGGCTGGTCCGGATTTCGGGTGGTGCTGATTTGACCGGCACCCGGACAAAATCCGGACTGGTAAAAAACAGGATGATGGTTAAAACCGGCATAAATTTTTACCATACCCCGCGCAGGAGTTGAACCTGCAACCCGCGGATTAAGAATCCGCTGCTCTGCCAGGTTGAGCTAGCGGGGTGTAATTTTATCCCGGCTACCAGTTGCGTCCGGCGCGACTTGAACGCGCAGCCTACGGGTTCGAAGCCCGGCGCTCTATCCAGTTGAGCTACGGACGCGCTCACTTCAGGGTGAGTGAGGGGACTTGAACCCCCAACATCCTGAGCCACAGTCAGGTGCTCTAACCAGATTGAGCTACACTCACCGTTATCAATTTTCAATTATCTGGATTATAACTAAAATACAAATCTTGTCCACTCTTGCGGTTCTACCCGGTAATGCGGTTCATCCTCAGCAACGGCAATTTCTACCCGCGGTTGTTTTTCGCCGATGGATAGCACCATCGGGAAACGCCTATTTTTGGTCTTTTT
>JBAMLV010000015.1:0-28602 GCA_039793395.1 bacterium
CTTTGCCAGTTCCGGACTCACCAGCCCGAAACTGAAACCAAAAAGCACCAGCAGCAGGGTTAGCATTACTTTTTTCATTACTGCTCCTTGGTTTGTTATTTATTTTTTCAGTAAACCGGCATGACCACCGGGTTTACCTGATTTTTAATTATAGCCGGTAATGGAGCGGGTCAATTTTCTTGACTGGCAGGTGAACCAGCGGCACACTTTTATAAATGGAATATCTGCAGGTGTTCATCACCGTGCCAGACCGGCGGACCGCGGCGCGTATCAGCCGGGTGCTGCTTGCCGAACACCGGGCAGCCTGTGTTCAGGTGCTCGGACCGGTGGCGAGCAGTTATCACTGGCAGGGACGGGTGGAGCATAGCCGGGAGTGGCTTTGTATTGTTAAGACCGGGCGCCGGCATTACCGGGCACTGGAGCGCCGGGTGCGGCAACTCCATCCGTATGAGGTGCCGGAAATTATTGCGCTGCCGGTCAGCACCGGTTACCGGCAGTATCTTGAATGGCTGGCAGGGGAATTGAAGCCGGTAAAACCGCAGGTGCGGAGCAACAGAGGATAGATGGCGGTCAGCCAGTTGATTGCTGATTTGAGCAGTCCGGACCCGAAGGTGCGGCTGCAGGCAGTCAACCGGCTGGTAAGTGTGGACCGGGTGACCGCAGCGGGCACGATTGTGTTTCTGCTTGCTGACCCGGAGCCGGACATCAGGAAGCGGGTGGCGGTACTGTTGAGTGCAATTGGTAAACAGGCGGTTGAGCCGGTTAGCCGGTATCTGGCGTCCTGGCAGGGAAGGCTGGACCCCTGGGTTGCCGAACTGCTGGCTAATCTGAAGGTGGCGGACGGGGTTGATTTTCTCTTAAGTCATCTGAATGAACCGGATCCGGTAGTGCGGAGCGCGATTGCCGGCGCACTGGGAAAGATCGGGCTGGAGTATAAGGATGAGCCCGGGGTGGTGACCGTCCGGGCACTGGAAGGGCTGCTGGAACTTTTGCGGGATCTGAATCCGCAAGTGCAGGTTGCCGCGGCAGAGGCGCTGGGTGAACTGGGAAGGGAGGAGGCGGTTAATCCGTTGCTGGACGAACTGAAGGATGACAATCCGCAGGTGCGGAGAGCAGCAGCAACCGCACTGGGGAAAATTGGAGCTGTCGGTGCGGCAGCCGAACTTGCCCGGCTGGCAACTAACGACCCGTTTGCCGAGGTGCGGCAGGCAGCAAATCGGGCACTGGAGCAGATTTCCGAGTGTTCGGTGCGGTCGCTGCTTGAGGCATTGACTTCAACCGATATCCAGGAACGGCAGGCGGCGACTAACCAACTGCTGGCAGCGGGCCAGGGGGCACTGCCACCGTTAATCCGGCTGGCAGGGAGTGATGATCCCTATCTCCGACGGCTGGTTGCCGGCGTGCTGGGAATGATTGGCGATGAAGCCGGGCTGGAGCCATTGTTCCGGCTGGTGGATGATGCTGAGGGCGGAGTGCGGCTGGCAGCGGTTCAGGCGCTGGGGAAAATCCGGCACATCCGTTCCGCCGAGCGGTTGAGCCGGTTGCTTGAGGATCCCGACCCGAAAATTTCCGGAATGGCGGCGAATTCGCTGGAGAAATTGGGAGAACTGGCGCTGGAGCCGGTTTTTGTAATTCTTACCCATGAGTCGGCAGATGTGCGGGTGCGGGTGATTGATGTGCTGGGCAGACTCCGGCATGAAGGGGCGTGCGAGCGGTTGGTGCGCGGACTCCGGGATTCTTCAGCCTGGGTGCGGCTGGTTTCGGCCCAGGCGCTGGGTGAAATTGGCGAACCGATGGCGGTGCCGGCACTGATTGATGCTCTTGATGACCGGGATAAACTGGTCCGGGCAATGGCGGCTGAGGCGCTGGGGAAAATCCGGGACTATCGGGCAAGTATGAAGTTGCTGGAGCGGATTAATGACGAAAGTGAACTGGTGCGGCGGAATGTGTTTCTGGCTCTGGCGCGGATTGGCAATCCGGCAGCAATTCCGTTTCTGGTGAAGGCAGTTGATGAGCCGGAAACGGCGGTGCGGCTGGCAGCAATTGAGGCGCTGGGACTGCTGCGGGCAAAGGTGGCAGCCGGTAAACTGCGGGCGATTGCCCGACCCTGGCCCTGGAGCCGGGAGCCGGGAGCGCTCAAGGCGGCGGCACGCTGGGCGCTGGGGTTGATTGAGTCCGCAGATTAACTATTCAAACAGTGCCCGGGCGTAACGGTCCGGGTTAAAAGGTTCAAGGTCGTTGATACCCTCGCCGGTGCCGATAAAGAGGACGGGCAGTTTGAGTTCCATTACCACCGGGATGATGATTCCCCCCCGGGCGGTGCCGTCCAGTTTGGTGATGATGATGCCGGTCAAGCCAAGTCGCTCGTGAAAAGTCTGCGCCTGACGGATTCCGTTCTGGCCAACGGTAGCGTCAAGCACAAGCCAGATTTCTTCCGGTGCGCCGGGTTTAACCCGCGCACAGACACGCTTGATTTTTTCCACTTCCGCCATCAGGTCCTGACGGGTGTGGAGCCGGCCGGCGGTGTCAACGAGGACGATGTCAAAGCGGTGCTGGATGGCACGGGTGATGGTGTCAAAGGCAACTGCGCCCGCATCCTGGCCCTGGTGGGAGTGAACGATTTCAACCCCGGCACGTTCTGCCCAGATATTCAGCTGTTCCGCGGCGGCATCCCGGTAGGTGTCGGCGGCAGCAACAATCACCCTTTTCCCTTGGCCGGCATAGTAGTGGGAAAGTTTGCCAACGGTGGTAGTCTTGCCCGAACCATTGACACCGACAATCATAATTACTTCGGGTGGTGCCGGTGGTGCGGTCGGCGGTCTGGTGCCAGAGCGCAGCAGGTTGGCGATTTCCTGTTCCAGCGCGGTTTTGGGGTCGGACGCATTGCGCCGGGCGGCGTTCAGCAGGTGCCGGGCTGCCGAAGTGCCGACATCGGCGCTCAGCAGCGCGGCTTCCAGTTCTTCAAGGTTGACCGCGGGTCCGGAAATGAGCCGGGAGAAGAGCTGTCGGGTTCGGGCAAGGGTTTCGCGCAGCCCCATCAATTGGCAGGCGATTTTTCCGCCGGATTGCCGGTGCGGTAATCGGCAAGACTGACCGACAGGAGTTTGGAGACCCCGGGCTGCTCGGCGGTGATGCCGAAGATGACATCCGCCCGCTCAACGGTGGCGCGGTTGTGGGTGATAATGACGACCTGAGTTTTTTCCGCCATCTTTTTGAGGTAGTCGGCAAAGCGGCTGACATTGGCATCGTCAAGCGGGGCGTCAATTTCATCCAGGAAACAGAAGGGTGCGGGTTTGACCCGGTAGAAGGCAAAGAGGAGCGAGACCGCGAGCAGTGCCTTTTCACCGTCCGAGAGTTGCTCCAGCCGTTTGGGGTTCTTGCCCCGGGGCCGAGCGATAATGGCAATTTCCGATTCCAGTGGATTGGCATCATTGACGAGCACCAGGTCCGCTTCACCTTCCAGGAATAGTTCACTGAATACCTGTTGAAAGTGGCGTCGGACCTCCTGGTAGGTGCTGAGAAACTGCTCCCGGGCGTGACGGTCAATTTCCCGGAGTGAATCTTCAAGGTTCTGTTTTGCCGTCAGGACATCGTCACGCTGGAAGATAAGCCGTTCCAGGTCCTTTTTCTCCTGTTCGTATTCTTCAGCGGCAAGCGGGTTTACCGGACCGAGGGCGGCAAGCCGGCGCCGGATCTCTTCCAGGCGCTGAACCTCGTCGGGATATTCAGCAGCTTCACCGGTTGAGGGTTCGGTTATGGTGAACAGGCCCGGGTCCGCACCCAGTGATTTTGCCTCATCCAGCAGGGCGCGAAGTTTTGACTCCAGTTCTGCCCGCTGGAGCCGGAATTCAAGGAGTCGGTTCTGCTCCTCCTGCTCCCGGGTGCGTAATTCGGTGAGGTTCTTTTCAAGTTCGGCGGCAGCAGCGGCAACATCGTTCAGATTGAATTGGGTAAAGTCACGCTCGGCAGCGGCTAACTGCTCCTGGAGTTCAGTAATGGCAACGGCCAGCTGCTGTTGGGCGGTGCGGATTTCCTGCTGTCGGGCACGCTGTCGTTGCTGAAGGACCGTTAGTTCCTGATGACGCCGGGATTTTTCTTCAATTGCGCCTTTCAGGTGGCTGATTTCGGTTTCAAGATGCTGGACCCTTGCCCGGTGTTCGGCAAGGGTGGCAAGCAGCTCCGATGCCTGTCTCAGTTCATTTTTTATCTGTTGTTCAGCGGTGCTGGTTTGCCTTTCCAGAGCCGTCAGTTCCTGCTGGCACCGCTCAATTTCACCGTTGACAGCAGTCAATTCAGTCTGGTGCCTTTTTAATTCAGTTTCCAGGGTGTTGATATTTTCACCGAGCCGCCAGTGCTCGGCGGTAAGCCGGTCAAGTTCCCGTTTGAGTTCAGCCGCAACGCTGGCAGTGGTGGTGAGCCGGGATTCCAGGGTGAAATATTCCCGTTCAAGCAGCCGGACTTCACTCTCAATCTTTTCCAGTTCCCGGAGCAGGGTAGTGCGGCTGGCTTTCAGCTCAACTTCGGTCTTTTCCAGTCCGGCAAGTTCAGCGGCAAGTTGCCCGGTCTGGTGCTGGAGGTCCCGGATTTTTGAAAGGACCGGGATGGTGCCGGCATCGGCACCGGCGATGACCAATAGGGAATTGCCGCAATAGGCATAGCCGTCCGGAGTAACAAAGCGGGCATCAGGATAGCGGGTAATTATTGACCAGAAAAGCTGTCGGTCCGGGATGACCAGAAAGGAGTCAAGCAGTGATTTCAGGCGGGGCGGGGCATCGGTACGCAGCCGGACAAACTGGCTGAGGGTGCCAATAATTCCAGGGTCAGGGGTAAGCTTGCTGGCATCAGCAAGTTCTTCCTTGGGTGGTCCATTGAGTATGAAGCCGAACCGTTCTGCCGGAGCAATATTCAGGAGCTGTTCAAGCCGCTCCGGTTCAACACCTTCAATGGAAAGGAAATCAAGCAGATAATTGAGTGCGGCTTCACAGGCGCGTTCCCAGCCGGGTTGCGGTTCCAGCCAGTGGCTGACCGTATTGACCTTTGCGGTACCGAATACTTCCTGTGCTCGGGTCAGTGCCTGCCGGGAGATGCGGGTTTCAAGCCGGGCGATTTCGGCTGCGATCCGGGAGCGCTTTTCCTGCAGCTGCGGGCGCCGATGGCTGATTTCGGCAAGCCGGTCTTCAATTGAGTTCAGTTCCTCACGCCGGCTGGTGACCTGACTGCGCCCGTGTTCCAGCTGCGGTTTCATTTTATTAACCTCGTTCTGTAATGAATTGCGGTCAGTTTCTGCCTGGTTTAACTGCCGTTCAATTCGCACCTGTTCCTCGGCGATGCGGGTGGCGGTTGCCCGGCTGTTTGCCAGTTCGGCTTCCAGCCGGATAATTTTCCCCCGGAGTTGCTGTTCCTGTTCCCAGAGGTGACGGAGCTGGTTCTGCTTCTGTTCTTCGGTTTGACGGGCGGCAAGCAGCGCACTTTCCTGCTGCCGGCTGGCGTTCTGGATTGTTGCCAGTTCCTGCTGCCGGCGTTTGAGTTCCTGGTTTGCTCTTTCCAGCTGGTTGAGGGCGGTGGCAAACACCTTCTGCAGTTCGGTGATTTCCTGTTCCAGTCGGGTTTGCTCGGGTACCAGTTCGGCGATAGACCGCTCAAGGAATTCAAATTCCTTTTGTTCCATCAACTGGCGGGACTGGAGTTGATTCAGCTGCTGGCGGCGCTGGGTTAATTCGGCCAGGGCGCGTTCGCGTTCTCCCTGAATATCAAGTAGCCGGGAATGGAGGTGATGCAGTTCCTCTTCCAGCTGGCGGATTTGCTGTGCCCGTTCCGCCCCGTCATCTTCCAGTTTTCTGATTGCCCGTTCATTTTCGTTGAGTTGTTGGTTCAGCTGAAGGTATGCCTGTTTCAGTTCTACGAGTCGGAGCCGGTTTTCCTCCTGTTTCAGTCGCTGATAGACCCGGAGCCGGGCGCTTTGGCGCTGGAGGCTGCGCACCACCCGTTCCCGTTCGGCGATGATGTCTTCAAGCCGGGTGAGGTCGGTCTGGGTGAGGCTGAGTTTGCGCTCACACTCTTCCTTCGTCTCCCGGAACTTAGCAAGTGTGGCTGCCTCCTCCACCATCGGGCGGATATTGCCGGCGATTATTTCCCGCATCTGGTGGAGGTCAAAGATGGAATAGGCTTTGGTGCCGATGCCGGCGGAAAGAAACAGGTCCTGAATGTCCCGGAGCCGGCAGGGCTGACGGTTGAGGTAGTATTCACTTTCGCCGGAGCGGAAATAGCGGCGGCGGATTTCCACTTCCGAACCCAGTTCCGGATAATCTTCAGTGGCGAGGATGAGCCGGACTTCGGCAAAGTTGACCGGCGGGATACGGGCGGTGCCAGCAAAAATCAGGTCTTCATTTTTGGCGCAGCGGAGCAGGGAAAATGATTGTTCCCCCAGTACCCAGCGCAGGGCGTCAAGGACATTGGATTTGCCACAGCCATTAGGGCCGATGATACAGTTCATCCCCGGCGCGAAGCGCAGGGTGGTTTTTTCCTGAAAGGATTTGAAGCCGATCAGCTGCAGTTCCTTGATATACACCTAACAATAATGATATCCGGCAGTCCGCGGTCAGTCAACTTTATTGGCGGATAAAAAACCGGGCTCAAATGAGCCCGGTTAATGCTCGGGTTTAACTCAGCGCAGGACCGCTGCCTTGTGCCGGACGAGGTTTTTACCGTCATTCAATTCGTAGAAGTACAGACCGCCGGGTACGGGCTGGTGATGCTCGTCAGCGGTATTCCAGAAAACAGTGTGAGGACCTGCCGGAAGTCGGGTGTCAATGAGAGTGGTGACCAGCTGTCCTGAGGCAGAATAAACACGCAGGGTAACCGGACGGGATTCCGGAATTGTGAAACTGACGGTCTGAATCCGGTTTGCGGGATTGGGTGTTATCCGGGTAAATGCGGGTCGGGGCTGGGGTTTTTCTTCAGCAACACCGGTAAGATAGGGTTCAATCCAGCTGCGAATGGTCGCCTCGTTGAAACCTTCCATTGAGCCGACGACAATACCGGCAGTGTCAATCACATAGTTCAGCGGGATGTAGCCGTTCATCCGGTAGGCATTCCAGCCGGCACCGGCATCACGGAAAAACGGGTAGGTGTACGCCCGGGCATATACTTTGACCACATTTTCCATATCCTGCCACAGATTGACCGCGAGCGGCACATAACCCCCACTGCCGTATTCATCAAACATTGCTTGTAATCGCGGTAACTCCGCGAGACAGGATGGTCAGGTGGATTGCCAGAAAAAGAGCTGGACTACATGCCCCCGATATTCTGCCGGCAGGATGTGAGTCTGCCAGGCGGTGTCCGGAACTGAGATATTGGGCGCCGGGTCACCAGGCTGGGGCCATGCCCAGAGCAATACCGGTGCCAGCAGTACGAGCAGCAATGCGAACACCTTCATCTTTGCCAAGATGACCTCCTTTCAGTCTTGGTAATATATTAGCCGGTTTCGCTGTGGTGTCAATGATTTTTATCAGATTTTCAGGATTTCAGCCGGGTCAACCGGTTTGCCAAATTTCCGGATTTCAAAGTGGAGATGGGGAGCGGTTGCCTGGCCGGTCATTCCGACCCTGCCGATCAGCTGGCCAACCTTGACCGTATCTCCCTCTTTTACCAGCCACTGGGCGAGGTGGCCGTAGTAGGTTTCATAACCCTCGGCATGAGCAAGCAGCAGAAACCTGCCCAGGACCCGGTCGGTGCCGCGGGCAACGACGATGCCATCAGCCGCTGCCCGCACCGGGCTTGCGCGCGGAACCGCAAGGTCAACCGCAATATGCTCCGGTGTCGCCCGGCGCGATACCACATAGCCGGTAACCGGTACCAGAATCGGCACCGGATATTTTCCCCAGGGTTGGTTGGTAACCCAATCCGGCATTGTAACTGAATCGGCAGCGGTACCATGCCAGTCCACCGGTGGTGGTGTGAGATCAACACCGAGCATCCGGGCAACCTTTTCCCGTTCGGCTTCCAGCAATTCCAGTCTTTCCCGGAGCTGGGTTATTTTCTTGAACTCCGCTTCCAGTTGCCGGTTACGCTGGGTCAGCCAGACAAGCCGGGAGAAGCGATAGGCGCCCGAGGCAACGATACCGAGCGCGGCAAACACCAGCAGGGCGGCGATGCACAGGAGAATAAATAGCAGGCGGGCAAACCCGAGTGAGATACTGAAACGGAGTGAGTTCGGGGTGTAGTTACCGAAAATGAAAACGGTGATTTCTTTTTTAGGCACCGGGTTCTTTTCTGATTATCCGGCAGATACGGTCCAGGTCTTCATTTGAAAAATACTCAATGGTCAGCCGGCCCGGGGATTTTGCCGGGGGGGTAATGATGACTCTGGTGCCGAGGATTTCCTGGAGTTGCTGTTCAAGTTCCTGCAGGTGGACATCCTTTTCTGTTGTCTTCCTGACTTTGCCGGTCCTTGCCGGCTTGTGCTCGCCGCAGAGCCGTTCCAGCGTCCGGACCGACAGACCTTCAGCAATCACCCGCTCACACAGTTCCACCTGTTCGCGCCGGCTGGTAAGCGCCAGCAGTGCCCGGGCGTGTCCCGGAGTTATCTGGCCGAACATCAGCGCTTCTCGGACCCGGTAGGGCAGGGTCAGCAGCCGGAGGGCGTTGGTGATGGTTGAACGGTCTTTGCCAACCCGACGGGCAATTTCGTCGTGAGTGAGGTTGAACTGCTCGTTCAATGTTTTGTAGGCAAGGGCTTCGTTAATCGGATTCAGATCGGCGCGCTGGATGTTTTCAATCAGCGCCATTTCCAGCATCTCCCGGTCATCAACGGTGCGGATGATTGCCGGAATGGTGGTCAGACCGGCTGCCCGTGCCGCGCGCCAGCGCCGTTCGCCCATCACCAGTTCATAGCCGTCGTGGCGGCGCCGGACAACCACCGGCTGGAGGATACCTTTTTCCCGGATTGACGCCACCAGTTCCTGAAAATGCGGGTCGTCATCGGCTTCCTTGGTGATCCGGGGCTGATAGGGGTTCGGGCGGATTTCATCAATCGGTATCGGCCGCGATTCGGTTGCCAGCGTCTCCTGGGTTTTTTCGGGAATAATCGCCCGCAAACCCCGGCCCAGTGCCTTACGGTTCATCGCCTTCCCTCTTTGGTTGATGACGGTTGAGAATCTCGTCCACCAGTGCTAAATATGCTTGGGCGCCGGCTGATTGACCATCATAGGTAAAGATCGGTTTGCCGAAACCCGGGGCTTCGGCGAGCCGGACACTGCGGGGAATAACCGGGGTGAAGACCTGGTCCTTGAAGAAATCGCGCACCTCCTTTTCAACCTGCTGGCAGAGGTTCAGCCGGCTGGAGAACATCGTCAGCAGCACGCCTTCAATTTCCAGTGTTGGGTTGAGGCTGGAACGAATCAGGTTGATGGTTTCGAGCAGGCGGGACATCCCTTCCAGGGCATAGTATTCAGCCTGAACCGGGATGAGCACACTGTGGGCAGCAACCAGACTGTTTATCGTCAGTAACAGCAGTGAGGGCGGGCAGTCAATAATGATGAAGGAGTAGCGGGGTTCAACCAGATTGAGGGCGCGGCTGAGCCGGAATTCGCGCTGGGGTGATTCCACCAGTTCCACTTCCGCACCGGCGAGGTTGATGGTGGCGGGCAGGAGGTCCATTTTTTCAAAGCAGTTGCGGATAATCGCATCATCAACACGCTGGGTCTCAAGCAGAGCTTCGTAAACCGAGACCGACAGGTTGTTCCGGTCAATTCCCAGCCCGACGGTGGCGTGTGCCTGCGGGTCCATATCCACGAGCAGGACGCTCAAATCGCGCAGCGCCAGTCCGGCGGCCAGATTGATGGCGGTGGTGGTCTTGCCGACACCGCCTTTCTGATTACAGATTGCAATCCGGCGTGCCATTATTCACTAATTTAACCACGGAAATTTCACTGTCAAACCGGGCAGATGCGGGCACTCGCCACCCCTTTAGCGCGGTCCTCGGGGTAATAAGATTGGTCATATTATCAACTGAGAACGGTGAGGGACAGGCTGGAGGCTACCAGCGGTAACGGAGCTGGAGCGATGAGGTCAGGGCGGCAAGATTGTCAATCGCTTCGGAGTGCCATTCGGGCGCAATGTTCAGCATCAGTTCCAGGCTGAGTTCTCCCGGCGGAAGGTTGGTGATTTTCCAGGTGCTGTAAAGGTTGAATTCGTTAAACCGGTAATCGGACTGCAAGGCAGAGTCGTTTAAAAGGTAGCGCCGGATACCGTAGCGGTTTTCAGCCGTAATCCAGAACCGGGCGGAACGGACCAGTTCAATTGCGAGGCTCAGGGAAATTTCGTGATAATCCTGACTGCTGATGCGGTCAAGAGAGCGGAGTAGTTCGGTTTGCGGTCCAGCGCGGAGGGTCAGGCCGTTGCTCGGCTGGAGTTGGCATTCCATACCGAGCTGGCTGGTGATTTGATTCTGGTAAACCGTGGTAGTTTCATCAAACAGGTTCATTCGCGGGCTGGCATTGAGGCTCAGTTCCAGCGCGGAGCCGAAGTTCCGACTGATAACCAGTGCCGGGTTCAGTTCCAGATAGCTACGGGTTTTTTCCGGATAACTCCGCCGGGTCAGGGAATTGTCAAACTGCAGGTTCCAGTCGGTGCCCGGATAAACGTTCCAGTTGAGATAGAGGCTGGATTCGGTGTAATTTTGCCCGGGTTGAGTCCGGGTCCAGAGCCGGTTGAGTCCGCATTCCAAGGTGAGGGTAGAAAGTTCGCTCAGTTGAGCATCAAACCCCAGTTTTGCCCGGTTGAGGTAGTAGTTGTAATAAAAACTGTCCACTGGCAGATAATGCTGATGTTCAAGGTTGTCCCGGGCGCTGATTGTCAGCCGGTCGTTCAGCCGGTACTGAAGACCGGCGCTGAGTTTGGCGTTCAGATATGAGTTGCGCAGGGTGGTATCAGCAAGCAGGGGGAGGTAGTGGTGATAGTAGCACACTTCGCCGTCGACACCGGTGGCGAAATTCAGTACCTGGTTCAACGGCACGGTGCAGGCGAAATTCAGGTAATCGGTCAATGAAGCGGTGGAGAGCTGGAGGTTGTTGTCAGTCTGAATCTGGTAGCCGGGTTGTTTGGCGTCCAGATTGATTGACCAGTAGGAGCGGAGTTCAGTGTTCGGCAGGGTGGTATCCCGGGTGACGGTATCGGCAACTGGATAGCGCAGGCTGGAATAATAGCCGCTCAGTCCGGCATCGTTACGGATGATGATGCCGAGGATGAGCAGCAGGATTGGGGTCACTCGGGTTGCGGGGCGGTGCCGGCGCGATTGTAGAGTTCAATTGCCCGATAGAGTATCTGGCGTGCCCGATTGGTATGCAGGAGTGCATCCGTCAGCTTGCCCTGCTGGTATAATTCCCGGGCGGTGTTCTGCTGGTTTACTGCCGATGTCAGCAGCCGATTGAGCTCCGCATCCTGCCCCTGGCTGATTTTTCCAGACCATTCAGAGATTAAGTGGTCAGTTTCGGTCAGCGCGGAGTTCACAATGGTGCTGTCCGGGTTCCGGTATAACTGCAGCCAGGCGCGGAATGCCAGTTCCCGGGCAGCGAAGGTCAGTTTGATTGCCTGAACCGGCATCCGGGCGCGGAAGTTGTTTCTTGCCTGGACCTGCCATTCACCGGCACGGTTGAACATCTCCTGGGCACGGACATTATTACTGGTAGCGATCGGTTCGGCGATGCGTTTGAGGATTTGATCGGTGCGGTCCAGTTCCGCCTGAATTTCCTCCCGGGACCGAAACCGCTTTGTTTTCTGCATCAATTCATAAAGGTGATTACGCGCGGCAATTGTAAACCGCAGGGCTAAACGCCAGCGACGGGCACGAAAGTAGTTTACGGCTGCGCTTTGTTCACTCTGAACCATTTTCCATAGGTCAGCGGTCTGCGGGTCTTCGGTGGCGGTGATGTCGGGACTGAACTGGTTAATCAGGTCGGCGGTGCGCCGGATTTCGGCGCCAATCCGTTCCGGGTCGCTGATAATCATTTCCATCGCCTCCCGGGCGCGCTGACGGGCAGCCAGGGTTCGGCTGTAAGACCAGCGATACCGCTTCCTGCGGTACCCGTCCCAGGCGGTCTGCTGAAGTTCAATTGCCTGATTGAGGAGCAGTTGGGCATCCGGGTTATGAGCAGGTTCAACAACAGCCTGTGCCTGTTGAATTATGGCATCGGTTCGTTCAAGTTCCTGACGCACCCGGTCCGGGCTCTGGGCATAAATAATGCCGGTAACCACCAATAGCAGTGGCAGAAGAATAAAATTCCTTTTCATCTCCATTGCATTATGTAGCAACTTTTATGCCAGATATCAATGTTATTTATAGTTGAACGGGTTAACAGGCTGGTGCTGGCTGGTGGTTTGAACCGGATGGTGCATTGCTGTTTCATAAGGGACGGTCTGATGCCGGGTCTTTTATTTTATAGCGGGCAATTTTAGTATAGAGCATCCGTCGGGTTATCCCGAGGAGTTCCGCGGCTTTGGATTTATTACCGCCGGTTCTTTTCAATGCCTCTTCAACCAGCAGTTTCTCCAGTGCCGGCAGCGATTGGGTATTTTGAGGAGCGGTTTGAGGATTTGTTGCCCTTTCGGGAAACTGGATGTGATGGGGTTTGATTTCCTCACCGGCTGAAAGAATCAGCGCCCGTTCCAGGACATTTTCCAGTTCGCGGACATTACCCGGCCAGTCCCAGTTGAACAGCAGGTTGATAACCTCCCGGGACAGGGGGCGATGGTAACCAAATCGGTTGAGGATGTGGTTACAAAGGGCAGGGATGTCTTCCTTGTGTTCACGCAGCGGTGGAATGGCAATTGGAAAGACCGCCAGTCGGTAATAAAGGTCCTCCCGGAATTTGCCTTCGCTAATCAGCCGGGTGAGGTTGCGATTGGTGGCAGCGATAATCCGGGTATTGACCGTATAAGTCCGGTTGCCGCCCAGCCGGGCGGCGGTCCGGTCCTGAAGGAAACGCAGGAGCTTAATCTGGAGTTGGGGGGAGATTTCGCCAATTTCATCCAGAAACAGGGTGCCGCCATCTGCCTGTTCCAGCCGGCCCGGTTTTCTGCTGACCGCGCCGGTAAATGCGCCCTTTTCATATCCAAAGAGCTCAGATTCCAGCAGGGTTTCCGGCAGTGCGGCGGCGTGGACCACCAGCAACGGGTTTTGAGCCCGGGGACTGGCGTTATGAATGAGTCGGGCAACCAGTTCTTTTCCGGTTCCGCTTTCGCCGGTAATCAGAACCGTGGCGTCGCTGGCAGCAACTTTCTGAATCAGGGTGAGCAGTTTTTTAATTACCGGACTTTCGCCGACCAAGCCGGCATAGCGGTTGACGGTTTTGAGTTCCTGCTTCAGGATGCGGTTTTCCTGTCTGGTGCGGTGCAACTGCTTTATTTTCTCCAGCAGCGCCAGCAGGTGCTCAATTGCAACCGGCTTGGTTATAAAGTCATATGCGCCCTGACGCATTGCCTCAACCGCGGTGGAAATGGTGCCGTAACCGGTGATGATTACCACCTCGGTATCCGGATTGTTCTGTTTAACCGCAGTGAGGATTGCCAGACCATCAACCGGTGCCATCTTCAGGTCGGTAATGACCACATCGTAGCTGTTTGACCGGAGCAGTTCCAGGGCGGCAACGCCACTGGTGACCGCCGCAACTTCATAGCCGGCGCTCCGGAGGTTAGCTGCGGTCAGTTCGCAGTACTGGACTTCGTCATCAACCAGCAGAATTCTCATACCGGTAATTTTACCTCAACGGCGGTGCCAGTGCCAGTTTTACCGGTAATCGCAATTCGGCCGTTGTGGAGTTCAACTATCCTTCGGGCGATGAATAAGCCCAGTCCGCTGCCCTTTTCTTTGGTCGTAAAAAACGGCTCAAATACCCGGCGGCGCAACTTTGCCGGAATTCCGGGCCCCTGGTCGGATATTTTTATCACCACCCATTTCTGCCGGCCGGTCTGGTTCAGTTCTCCAAAGATGTGGATTGAGCCACCGCTGGGTTGTGCCTGAATGGCATTGAGCAGCAGATTTATAAACAGTTGGCGCAGGTGCGGTGGTGAACCGGTAATCGGTGGCAGTTCAGGTAGAATTGTTTCCACCACAATACTGTTTTTTCTGATTTCGGTGTTCAGGGAGGTGAGCACTTCGTCAAGCAGTTTAATGATGTCCACCGGTTCGGGCGGTCCGGATTTACTGACTCCGATGCTCAGATAATTATTGATAACCCCGTTCATGCGTTCAATCTGTTCCTTTAGGTAAGCCAATGTGGGGTCATCATTCAGGCGGTGGCGCAGACGGATGTTTTCGGCGGCGGCAAGGATGGTGGCAAGTGGATTGCGAAGGTCATGGGCAAGGGCGGCGGACATTTCCCCCAGCAGGGCAAAGGTTGCGGTCCGGGTTGTATTCTGTTCCAGTTTCAGGGCATAACGGTTAAGGGCTATGCCGGTGATAACAATGGCGATGATTGCCAGCAGACTCAACCCGTTGATAACTAAAAGGGTCTGCTGATAAGTGGTGAGGGTGCGAAAGAAGCGGGCATCGGCGGCAACACCAATGACCGCCCGGATTACTCCGTTGCGGTCATAGACCGGGGCATATGCCGATTTCAGATAAGAGGCTCCGGCAGTATAAAGGCGGGTCCGGGCAGGAATCCCGCTGAAGGCAGACTGGATTTCTGCTTCGTCCAGTGCCGACAGGGGAGAGGGCTGACCTACGCTCTGTGGTTCCCGGAGGTTCACAATGTAATGCAGACTTTCGTCAAGAAGATAAATATTCAAGAGATTAACCGCATTCATCGTTTCAATTAATACCGGTATAATTTCTTCACCGATTTCCCGGTCTTTAAGTTCCGAGGCAAGCACCACCGCGAGATTTTCAAGCCTTGTCCCCAGTTCCTGTTCCAGCGCGGTGCGGGTATTGGTCAGCACCAGCCAGCTGTGGATATTGAAGACAATTAGCACCAGAATTGCCAGGGTAACTGAATAAATGGTAATCCGGCGCATTTGTTAAATTTCAGTATAATTAGCAACCATTAGAAGACAAGCTTTTTGGGGAAAACCGCTGGAAACAAACTGCCCCCGGTTTGGAACCAAACCAGGGGCATGAAACGGGGATGTTGTAATTCAGTCTTTCTTGCCTGCTGCCGGTTGAAGTCGGAAATTAATACCACGGGTGATTTCGTTGGGTAATACCACGACGGGTTCGGGATAGGTTTCGGGTCGATAACCGGGTTTGAAAGCCGAGACTTCATAATTCCCAGGATTGAGCCCCAGAATCCGGTAGCAGCCATGACCGTCGGTACGGGCGGTCTGCTGGCAGTCTTCACCCCGGACAGTGATCAGTACCCCGGCAATCGGATAACCGGTTTCGGCATTGACCACCTGACCGGCAATCCCGCCTTTTCTGGGTTTGGGTGTCAGGGCAAAGTTAATGTCTTCGGTGACCTGACGCTCATTAACCATCACCGGGTCGGGATAGGTTGCCGGAAGGTAATACCGGGCTTTAACTGACACCCGATAAGTTCCCGGTCGTAGTCCCCGGCAGAGGTAATAACCGTCAGGCCCGGTTTTGGTGCGTTTTCTGAAGTTCTGGTTATGGATGATTACGACCGCATTGCGAATTGGCTGGCTGGTGATTTTGTCAATTACCCTTCCGGCAATCGCTCCGGTCCGGGGTTCAATCGGTCGCAATCTCAAGTCAATATTAGTGGTAATTTGTCCCGCCTGAACAACAACCGGATGGGGATAATGAGCGGGTATATAGCCGCGGGCGCGGGCAATTACCTGATACCTGCCCGGTTCCAGCCCGGTAATAAGATAATTACCCTGCTCATCAGTCTGAGCACGACCTGCGGGTGTGCTGTCAGCACACGCGGTAACAATTGCATTAACAATCGGTTCGCCAGTTGCGAGGTTGGTTACTTTTCCGGAGATTCCGCCGGTGCCGGCAAAAATCAACCCGGCAATCAGGTTCAGGAAAAGCAGTCCTTTCTTCATTTTGGTCCTCCTTTCAGTTTATTCATCGTATTTTTTATACAGCAATTTTTATGCCCGTTATTTAAACTATAGATTTTTTAATCAGATATGTGAATGGGATAACTGCGGAGTTGGACAATTGGGAACAGTTGTGGATTAAATTGTGCGGTTCAGATACTAAGCCGTTCGTAAAAATCAACTCTGCCGACTCCAAACGGAAATCTGGCAACCCGGTGCCAGGAACGGTCAGGCAGGGTGCGGATTAATATCAGCGAGTCAATCACACCGAGCGTTCTGCCAATTCGGTTGGCATCAGCAACCGCCAGCGTCCGTTCCCGGGCATCAGGAATCCGTAAGAGTATCAGTGCTGGCAGCGAGTCAGTTTCAGTTTTCAGTAACGGCAGTGGTTCGGTACCGGTTATGGACTGCCGAATTGCAAGCAGTTCTTCCCTGCCCTGAGTAATCTGGCCAATAACAAGTTCACCCGCTTCCTGCCAGTTTTCAACGGTAATTGCCAGCGGGTGAAGGTTCTTACGCAATTTACTGATAAATTCAATAACCGCCATTACTTCGCCCAGTTCAACCGGCACCCAGGAACCGGTGATCCGGGTGTGAGGTTCAAGCTGGATTACAGATGGGGCATAATGTTCGCGCAGCTGGAGGAGTTCTGCTTCCCGTTCCAGTTTTGGTGTTGCTATGATACAAAAGTTAACTGAACTCACGATTTTAATTATATCTGAACTTCTAACTCTTGGCAATACCTGAAGATATAATAATCAGTCGATGCGGTAACGGCGGATGGTCTCTTCTTCCAGTGGTGCTACGGTCAGCGTCCGCATCCGGCAGCCGATTTTCACCTGAGGCAGATTTTTGGCATCTGAATAACGGGCGCAAAGCCGTGCTGCGGTTAATAAGTCCTGTTCAGAACCCGATTTCAGGAGTAAAACGGTTGGGCCAGCGTTTTCCACCGGTTGGAGGATGATGTCGGCAGAGGTTGCCAGGTTGTTGATAATCTTATTCTCATGTTCATTTCTGCCAACAACGACCTTTTTACCGGACTCAAGACGGAAATGTCTGCCAATCCGGAGTAGTTTCAGGTCCCGGATTGATTCTTCTTGATGATTAAAAGCCTCCTGGAGGCGCCGGGCAAAGGTTTTGTCGGTGAGCAGACACCCCCCAGCCGGATTGGGATATTCCTTAATACCAAACTTTGCCGCCAGTGCGATTTGTGGTTTACGGGATCGCCCATAAATTGCCAGCAGGTTTTCCCGGTTGACCATTCCATTCAATTCCGGAATGGTAGGTTCCAGAAGCCGGGCTGAGAGCGGGCGCAGCAGCCGGCCGGAAAGGCCGGATTTTCTGGCAATCAAATCCATTGCCTGACGGTGTTGGGACATTGGGCGTTCTCCCAGAACTTCACCGGATACCACAAAATCGGCGCCGGTATGTTCCATAAAGGAGCGGGCAATGGTAAAGGTATAAATCCGGCAGTCAATACAGGGGTTCATACCCGCACCATAGCCGTAGCGTGCCTTTTTTATGAGCGCAATATAGTCCTGGCGCAGGGGGATGATTTTAAGCGGAACCCCCAGCTGGTGTGCCATCTTTAGCGGAAGATACCTTTCACCCTTTTTGGGAACCGGATGGAATGGGTTAAGAAAGTTGAGGGCAACAACCGGGATTTTCTGTTCTAATATCAGGGCACAGGCAAGGATGGAGTCAAGGCCACCAGAAAAGAGGACAACCGCGCGAGGCACCGGATTGATAATAGAGTTGTAATGGGAGAAGTCAAACCTGCTATTTAGTAGAACAGAATGATGTTCTGACCGGCACAGTTTATTTTCATAATTTCCGGGTATAACCGGCGAAATTTATCCTTAACCCTGGGAATAAGCAAGGAGGTTGAAGGGTTGACCGGTGATTAAGCCGGCATTGCCTGAAAAGCAGTTGATTTGAACGTAGTTGGCAGGTGAGTGGAATTTTGATATAATAATCATTGATGCGCGAATCAGAGGAAAAGTCGGAATATCAGCAGATTTTTTCCAAACCGGTAATAGTGGTGCCGCTGGTAATTGTGTTGCTCCTGGTGCTGGCAGGTGCGATTGTGGTGGTGGTAAAGAATGCGGGCAGAGTGCAGGTTGGTCCGGCGCCGGTGGTACTCGGTCCGATTCCCACTGATACCGCACTGGCACGCCCCAGACGCCAACTGCAAAGGGGTATTGAACGGCTGGAACGGAGGCTGACTCAGTACCGGCAGAAACTGGCAACACTGAATCCAGCACAGGATTCGCTGTATCGGCTTTGTCAGGAGGGGCTGGCGCGGTTATGGAACGAGTTCAGCGCCGTGGAGGCGGCAACCGGATATCAGGAGCGGAAGGAGCGGTATACCGAGACCAGGAAAAATTATGTTGAGTTACGGAAACTGGTAACCGATTTTGTGCGGGCGGTTGATTCCACCGTATCCCGGGCTTCGTTGGACTCGCTGGACCAGGAGTTTGAACGGTTGATTAATGAATAATTGAGGGCGGATGTGAATTGTGAAAGTGGAAGGGCGGTCTGGGAGGTTGAGGTTACGAAAAGAACCCCGGATCCGGAAGCGGAGATACTTGCTGCCGATGCGCGGGACCTGGGGTTGAAGAAAATTGGCAGGGTAAAAATTACCCGGCTCTGGTTTATCGCCGGTGAGCTCAGTCCTAACGATATTGAACGCATCACCGCAGAGTTGCTGTGCGACCCGGTTTGTGAGCAGGCTCAATTTCACCTGCTGCCCGATGGCAGACTGAAGAGGGTCAGCGGATTTGAGGTGCTGTTCAATCCTGGGGTTATGGACCCGAGTGTTGCCAGTGTGCGTCGGGCGCTGGAGGATATGGGCTATCGGGGTTGTGAGGTTCGGAGCGGCAGGCGATATCAGTTCAGTAGAAGTTTTGATGACGAAGAATGTTCCAGGCTGGTGAAAGGGTTGCTGCTCAACCCGCTGATTCAGCATCTGGCTCAGCCCGGGGAAACGGTATTTGCCCGTCCCCAGGCTTACCGATTCCGCCCGGTTACGATTAAAATCAGCGGTGCAGACGACCGCCGGTTAGCGCTGATCTCACGGAAAAGACAGCTGGCGCTGTCAGTGGAGGAGATGAGAATCCTGCGCCGGTTTTACGAGCGGCTCGGACGGGAGCCGACCGATGTGGAGCTGGAGACATTTGCCCAGACCTGGTCCGAGCACTGTCAGCACAAGACCTTTCGCGGGGAGATAATTTTCGGCGCCCGCCGGATCACCAATTTGTTGAAATCAACGATTATGCGGGTTACTGAGGAGTTGAATCTGCCCTGGGTAATTTCGGCTTTTCACGACAACTCCGGTGTGATTGAGTTTGACGAATACTACGGTATCAGTTTCAAGGTGGAGACCCACAATCACCCATCGGCGCTTGAGCCCTACGGCGGCGCGGCAACCGGTATCGGCGGAGTTATCCGGGACTGTCTCGGAACCGGGCTGGGTGCCAAACCGGTAATGAATACCGATGTCTTCTGTTTTGGCTATCCTGGAACCGCTTATGAGGAACTACCGCCAGGTGTACTCCATCCGCGCCGGGTGCTGAAAGGGGTGGTCAGCGGGGTCAGGGACTATGGCAACCGGATGGGTATCCCGACGGCAAACGGGGCGATTTACTTTGATGAAGGGTATCTGAGCAATCCGCTTGTGTTCTGCGGGACGGTGGGGCTGATTCCGAAAGATTGCTTGAAGAAGGAGGTTAAACCCGGACAGGCGATTGTGCTGCTGGGCGGTAGGACCGGACGGGACGGAATTCACGGCGTTACCTTTGCTTCGCTGGAGCTGGATCAGCAGTCGGCGGAGTTTTCCTCCGGTGCCGTGCAGATTGGCAATCCGATTGAGGAGAAGAAGCTGCGCGACCTGGTGCTTGCTGCCCGGGACCATCGGCTGTTCAGTGCGATTACCGATTGCGGTGGCGGTGGGCTGTCAAGCGCAATCGGTGAACTGGCACAGCAGTACGGCTGTGAGGTCTGGCTGGAAAAGGTGCCGCTGAAGTACCCGGGGTTGACTCCGGCTGAAATCTGGATTTCTGAATCCCAGGAGCGGATGGTGGTGTTTGCCGAACCGGGAAAAGTGGCTGAACTGCTGGAATTGGCAGCAGCCAATGATGTTGAGGCAACGGTCATCGGCCGGGTTACCGGTTCGGGTCAGCTGGTGGTTAAATATCAGGACCGGGTAGTTGCCGAGCTACCGATGGACTTTCTGCATCATGGCTGGCGCCGGGTCAAACGGACTGCCGAATGGAGTCGCCCCGATGTTTCCGAGCCGTTTGTCCCCCGGTATCAGTGTTTGAATGAGGTGCTGCTGAAGTTGCTTGCCAGTCCGAACATTGCCAGCCGGGAGTGGGTAACCCGGCAGTATGACCATGAGGTGCAGGCGGGCACGGTCGGCAAGCCGTTCTGCGGCAGAAATAATGCCGGGCCGACTGATGCGGCGGTGATTATGCCACTTCGGGGGTCAAATCGTGCCTGTGTCATTGCCTGCGGTCTGTGTCCCCGTTACGGAATGGTTGACCCTTACTGGATGGCGGCGTCGGCAATTGACGAGGCGCTGCGCAACTGTGTTGCGGTGGGCGGAGACATTGAGCACACTGCGCTGCTGGACAATTTCTGCTGGGGAAGTCCGGAGCGTCCCGAACAGCTGGGGTCGCTGGTGCGGGCGGCAGAGGCCTGTTATGAAATTGCCCGGGGATTCCGGGTGCCGTTTATTTCGGGGAAGGATTCGCTTTACAATGAATTCCGTACAGTCACCGGAGAAAATATGCCAATACCCGGGACGCTGCTGATTTCAGCGGTAAGTGTCATTCCGGATGGCACCAGAACAATAAGTGCCGATTTCAAGCGTGCCGGTTCGCTGATTTATCTTTTGGGTGATACCAGACCGGAGCTGGGTGGTAGTGAATTTATGCGGTTACATGGTGGTCTGGGCAGGGAAGTTCCACGGGTGGAGCCGAAACGGGCGCGGCGGCTGATGAAACAGCTTGGGCTGGCAATCAAAAGCGGGCTGGTGCTTGCCTGCCATGACCTCGCAGAAGGCGGACTGGGGGTGGCGGTGATGGAGATGGCTTTTGCCGGCGGATTTGGTGCAAGGTTGAATCTCAGCCGGGTTCCGGGTGCCGACCGGTTTGACCAGGATGCATTGCTGCTGTTCAGCGAATCCAACAGCCGGTTTCTGTGTGAGGTCAGTCCGGCTACCCGTTCCCAATTTGAGCGGCTGATGCAGGGTCTACCCTGGGCGATGATCGGCCGGACCACAGTTGAGCCGGAGGTGGTGATTAAGGGGTTGCTGGGCGTGGAGGTGGTCCGGCTGGCGGTCAGCGAAGCAGAACAGGTCTGGCGTCGGTCCTTGACCGACCGGTTGTGATTTTATTCCTGGTCTTCAGTAATATAGGGGTCAATCGGTGATTTACTCATCAGCCGTATCAGCTCATCATTAAAACGCTGAGCCGGATAATAGCCGAATACTTTAAGGATATGATTTTTGGCGATGACTTCGTGGACCAGTGCCAGGTTTTTACCCGGCACGACCGGAATGGTGACGAGCGGTATTTTTACGCCCAGAATTTCTGAAAATTGTTCATCAATGCCGGAGCGTTCGCATTCAATCCCGCTTTTCCAGGGGACGAGCCGGACCTCAACTTCAATCCGCTTCTGAACGCGGATTGCCCGTACACCGTAAAGGCTGTAGACATCAACAATTCCGACTCCCCGGACCTCAATGTGATGGGCAAGTGCCGGCGATTTGGCCGCCGAGTAGCCCATCAGGATACCGCGACCGCGGCGGAGGATGCGGACCAGGTCGTCGGCAATCAGCCGGTGGCCACGGTCAACCAGGTCAAGGGCGCATTCGCTCTTGCCGATACCGGATTCACCAGTGATGAGCAACCCGACCCCGAAAACATCCACCAGGTCACCGTGAATATAGGTTTCGGGTGCCAGCCGGTAATCAAGGAAGGCGGTCAGGAGATGGATGAAGGGGGTGGTATCCAGTGGTGTCCGCAGGATCGGGACCGCCAGGCGGTTGCCCTCGGTAATCCAGGCGTCATTCAGCGCCAGATTCTTGGTGATGATGACTGCGGCCGGCTTGAGTTCGAGTAGGGTTTGGACCGAACGGAAATAATCTTCCGGGGTGAGGGTGTTGAGAAAGGACAGTTCGGTGCTGCCGATAATCTGGATGCGTTCTGGTAGAAAGACACCGGTGAAGCGTGCCAGTGCCAGTCCGGGTCGGTTGATGTCCGAGGTGATGATATAATGGGTTTCCAGCCCGGCTTCACCGGCAATCAGTTCCAGCTGCCATTCATCCCTTTTTTCCTGCAGCAGGGTGCCGACGGTTATCTGCTTGGGCAGCGGCGCCTGATTTTCACTCATTATGTTATTTTAGATCCGGGTTTCTCCCGGCCGGCACGACGGCGCCGGGTGCGGATTTTTTCCAGATGGCGTTCAAGCCGGGCCGCTATTTTATCAGCCAGGTCGTTAACCGCCTCATACATATCCTTGCCCTGGCCCTTAGCGGTTATCACCAGATGGCTGGTGTGGATTTTTCCTTCGGCAACATCAAATGCCCGGTCCTGAAAGAGGATGATTTCCCCTTCCAAAATCTGATGGTCATAGCGGGCAAGTTTACTAATTTTGGACTCAATATGCTCACGCAAATGGGGCGTAATATCGTAATGACGGGCGGTAATGGTGAGTTGCATTTGCTTACCTCCTTTCACTGGTAATATGATACCCTGACCGTCAGCCAAGTCAAGCCGGCTATAATTCTTTTCTTCCTTCCAGGGCACGGCCGAGTGTTTCTCGGTCCGCCAGTTCCAGTTCACTGCCGACCGGCAGGCCGCGGGCGATCCGGGTAATCCGGACACCAAACGGTTTGAGCTGCTGGGCAATGTAGATTGCCGATGCCTCACCCTCAACCGTCGGATTGGTGGCGAGAATGACCTCGGTAATTTTCCCCCGCTCAATCCGGGCAAGCAATTCGTGGATGTGCAGGTTTTCCGGTCCGACCTGGTCAAGCGGTGAGAGCACACCGCCGAGCACATGATAGGTTCCCCGGAACTGGCCGGTCTGTTCCAGTGCCAGCACATCTGCCGGTTCTTCAACCACGCAGATTAGTGACTGGTCGCGGTGCGGGTCAGCACAGATGGCACAAATTTCATTTTCGGTCAGGTTGAAACAGTTCGGGCAGAGATGAATTCGGTCCAGTGCGGCGCCGAGCGTGCCGGCAAGCTGCCGGGCCGCTTCCGGGTTTTTCAGCAGATGAAAGGCAATGCGCTGAGCCGATTTTTTGCCGACACCGGGCAGGGCGCTCAATGCGTTCAGCAATTGCTCAAAGGTGCGGTTCATATCTCCTCTTCCGCATCACCGAACCGTTGCCGGACCTGCTGATTCAGCCAGTCCGGTGGCATTTCTTCGTTGATCACGGTTGCTTCAATTACACAGTTTTTGCCGGTGATCTCGTGGAGCATTTTTTCAAGTGCGGAATGGCTGGTTTTCAGCAGGTGGGTATTGCCTTTGTGCTCAAGGTAGAACCCGATGGTCAGTTTCTTGCCATCCCAGTTCAGCGGCCGGGCAAATTGCAGGATTGATGTCAGTCCGCTGCGCTGCTGCGCCATCCGGTTGAGCAGTTCGGTCCAGATCTGATTCAAAGTCTTACCCTTTTCCGGGGCGGCGACCGGCTTTGCCGGTTCGGTTACCGCCGGTGCCGTTTTTTCAGCCGTCGGGTTCCGTGCGGGCGGGTCGTTGTCCTGGCCGATGCCCATCAGTCTCAGGGAGATAATTTCCAAGAGGATTTTTGGCAGCAGGGACTCGCGCGCCTGTTTTTCGCAGGTGCTCAGGGTGTTAATGATGGTGATGAGGCGGGGGAGTGGAAACTGCTGCGCCTGCTTCTGAAGCCGGCTGATTTCCTCGGGCAGGAGGGCTTCGGCCGGGTTACTGCCCATTCGGATGAGCAGGAGGTTGCGGAAGTGATGGACCGCACCGGCGTAAAACTCAAACAGGTCGTAGCCCGAGGTGAACAGCCGGTCAATGAATTCAAACAGCGGTCCGGGCTGGTTGTTGCTGAGGAGGTCGGCATACTGATAGAACAGGTCGTTCGGGACCAGACCGAGCAGTTCTTCCACCTGGGGAAGTTCTATCCCTTCCGGACTGTAGGTGGCAAGCATATCCAGCAACCCTTCGGCATCACGAATGGCACCATCAGCACGGCGGGCAATTGCCGCCAGTGCCGGTTCGCTGATGCGGATGTTTTCCCTTGCTGCCAGCCATTTCAGGCGCTGGACGATTTCGCTCACCGTTGCCTTGCGAAAGTCAAAGCGCTGACAGCGGGAAAGGATGGTACCGGGTACCTCGTGGGGTGCGGTGGTGGCGAAGATGAATTTGGCATGGCGGGGTGGTTCCTCCAGGGTTTTGAGCAGGGCATTGAACGCCTCCCTGGTCAGCATATGGACTTCGTCAATGATGTAAACCTTGTAGCGGAAGCTTGCCGGCGCATACTTGATGTTTTCCCGGAGTTCCCGGACCTGGTCGATCCCGCGGTTGGAGGCACCGTCAATCTCCAGCACATCCATGCTCCTTGACTCGGCAATTTCCACACAGGCGGAGCAGTGGTTGCAGGGAGTGACGGTCGGGCGGTCATAGGACAGACAGTTCAGGCTCTTTGCCAGGATGCGGGCGGTGGTGGTTTTACCAACCCCGCGCGGTCCGGCGAAGAGATAGGCATTAGCGAGCCGGTTGTTTTCAATCGCCTTAATCAGGGTGTTTTTTACATGGTCCTGAATCAGCAGTTCGTCAAATGCCCGGGGCCGGTATTTGAGGGTCAGGACCTGTCGTTCGGGCATGGGTTAAAAATACCCGGGAGTAAATCCGGTCGTGCCGGAACCTTCGCGCAGCCGGTGAGAGGGTCGGGAAGGCATCGACTCCAGCCAGGCACCCCGATGACTGACGGCCGGTCCGTTTACCGTTGCTACCTTCCGGTCCTGGCGGGGTTCACGGTGGTCATCATCACCGGACCCGGCCTTCATCGTCAATGCACATTTCCGACTGAACTCGCACCGGACCGAACTCATGGTTCCTCTCTGCCCCGCATTGGCGGATTTCGGGTCACAGGGGACCGCCAGCCCCCCGCATAGCACGACCGGAAAAAAGCCTGGAGTATCTGCCGGCATCAGCGCATCATCTGAGACGGTTCCACGAACAGGGATTTGGTGTCAATGGTATCGGTCACAATCCCGAACTTCAGGGCGCGGAGGGAAAGGGCTTGAATTGCCGGTCGGTTAATCTCGACCAGACGCTGAAACTGAGGCAGCCGGCAGAGACCGCATGCGCTCTGACAGTAGGGGAAATAACTGCCCAGGGTCTGTTTTGCCCGGTCCGGTGCGGCATCGATCCGGTCCACCGCCATATCCAGCGCAATCTTCAGCCGGGTGCGCTGTGCCCGGGTGGTCTTTTTCAGAAATGCGGGAGCGAAGCCGATGGCAAATGCCGGGAAGGGATTATTGAGGTAGCGGGTGGTTATTGAACTCATCGTATCCACCTCTGCCAGATTCAGCGGACAAACCGCGGGTTCAACCAGCCAGGCGGCGTCCAGTTCACCAGCACTGAGTTTGCGGGTGAGTTCGGTCAGTGATGCCTCGGTCAGTTTGACATCTACTGGCTTCAGTCCCAGTTCGCCGAGCAGTGGCACGATGTAGTCCCGGAGAATCGGTGGATAACCGATGCGCTTACCCTTGAAGTCGGTGATTTTGTTAATCCGGCTCTTTTTGGTGCGGGCAAGCACATCCACCGGCAGCGCGGGCCGGAACTCCACCGCCATAAACACCCGCAGGGTTTCACCCTTGCCTAAATGTTTGAGGACCGTGCTCCAGGGGAAGACGCCGACATCGGCTTTGCCGGCAAACAGGTCAGTTAGTGCCTGGTCCGGGTCAGTGTAGTAAATCAGTTCCGGAACAATCCGGTTTTTGACAAACAGGGTGTCGTCAATGGCGGTCAGAAACGGCAGGGCAGCCGCCGAACTGTCACAGGCAAACCGGACCGGCAACGGCCGATTCTCCTGGATCTGCGGATAGAGAATGATGCCGACCAGTACCGCTGCGAGGATGATGATAATCAGCGTTAAAATTCTGGTCATCAATTGCCCCCTTTTACTGCTTTAATTTTTTATACTGCTCATAGGCGGCAGCCGCCTTATCCTTTTCACCGGTTTCCCGGTAGCAGTGCACAAGATTCAGCCAGGCTTCGGCGTTGCCGGGATTGATTTTAGTGGTCAAGACCAGGCTGGCGGTTGCCTGTTTCAGCAACTCCTTGCCCGCATCCTTTTTTCCGGCTTCAATTAGCGAAAGCCCGATGCCGGTCTGGCTGACGCCGAGCAGCAGATAGATGTTTTCCAGCTGGACCGGATTTTCATTGCTCAGGAAAATCTTTCCCGGGTCCGGAGCGGACAAATCCGTCCTGCCGCGCAGGTCCGGGAAATAAAGATAGTTAAAACCGCCACCCCGATAACCGAGCGTAGCGACCGTGCTGTCCAGTTGCGCGGCGAGTGGACCGGTGATTTCCAGATAGCCCTGAGCCGCCAGCTCCGGAGTAATCAATGTCAAAAGTTGCTCTTGAAGCGGTGCGGGCAACTTTGAAACTGGCACCACCGTATTTTCAATCACCCGGATAAACGATTCCATTGCCAGACTGTCCTTTTTCCCCTGATACTGGGCAATACCGAGGTTGAAGCGTGCCGAGTAGTCAAACGGGTCATAGATCAGCGCCTGCTGGAACAGGGCTTCAGCCTGGGACCGATAATTACTGGCGGTCTCTCCTCCGGTCTCGGCAGCCGCCCGCAGCAGTGCCGAGCCCAGCCGGGTGGAGGTGACATTCAGATTATTGGCGGCATAGAACAGTCGCGATGTCACCTGGGCAAGCGGCTGGAGCTGTTTTGCCTGATTTAAGTCCTTCTCAATGTAACGCTTCAGTTCCTCCGGTCGGGCATAGCGCTGCTTATCCACCAGCTCCCGGGCAATCGTGCGCACCCGGGCGGTATCGCTCAGTTTCAGAATGTTCACCAGGTCGGCATAGGCGCTGTCATAGCGTGCCTGATAGATTTTCAGCGCCTGCTGATAATAATAGGCGGTTGAGTCCCAGCGGGTGCGCCGGACTTCCTTCGGTAGCAGACTGTCCGGCACCTGCAGATAATAAAGCCCGATTAAGGAATAGGCTTCGGCACTACCGGTATTCAGCGCCAGCATTTCCCGGGCGGTTTTCAGCATCTCATCAAACTTTCCCAGGGCGCTGTAGGCGCTGGCGATGATGGTATAGGTCTGGGACTTTGTCGGTTCAATCAGCAGTGCGGCGCGGGCGTAATCAATTGCCGGCTCATAGTCGCCGGCATTCAGATTTTCCCGGCTGGCGGCGATCAATGCGGTCCAGGTCCAGTGGCGCTGCTGCTCATCCCGGCGGATATCCTGAACGATGGAACTGTCATTATTGAGGGCGGTCAGAAAATGACCGGCGGCGGAAATCAGCCGATTGAGCTGGGCATCGCACAGCCCGAGCCAGAGATGAATCTGGGCGCGGGTCGGATTATCCACACTCGCACCGTACTGGTCGAGCGCCTTCTGAAACTGCTCCCGTGCCCGTTCATACCTGCCACCCTGGAAATGAATCCGGCCGCCGCGCAGCAGTGCATCCAGCGGCACATTCTGGGCGGTGACAAAAGCCAACAGAGCGAAAAAGGTCAAAAACGACCGGCGTAAGCTTATCATTTATATCCTCCTGAAATTATTGTTAATCAAGCAGATTATCATAACCATTTCTTTGCTGGTGTCAACGATAACTAAATAATTCCTTTGCCTTCCTTCTTGCCTCATAAGATTTTTGAACTAACTCTGCAATTTTTTGCTGGGTTGAGAGTTGTTAAAAGAAAATCTCCTCGCTTGGGTTCATAACAGTTTAGGGGATTTGAAAATTAAAGAGAATTCCTTGATTCGTTTTTCTGCTAATTTTACATATTCTGCATTTATCTCATAGCCAATATAATGATGTCTCGTTTTTATTGCTGCAATAGCGCTCTGTCCACTTCCTATAAATGGGTCTAAGACAACCTCTCCTTCAAAAGTGTAAAGTTTGATCAATCTATAAGGTAATTCTACAGGAAATGGGGCTGGATGACCCACTTTCGTTGCCGGCTCGGCGGCAAATGTCCACACACTTTTTGTAAATTCAAGAAATTCGTCTTTAGAAATTGTGCTTTTTCTTCCAAGATTTTCTCTTGAAAACATACCTTTAGAAAAGACCAAAATATATTCATGAATGTCTCTTAATGTTGGATTTTTAGCGGAAAGCCAGCTACCCCACGCAGTTGATGGACTGCCACTTGATGCTTTATTCCAGATAATTTCGCCTCGCATTAAAAATCCTAAATCAAGCATATCCTCAATTATAAAGGCATGGAGAGGAATGTACGGCTTTCTTCCAAGGTTAGCGATATTGATGCATGCTCTTCCACCAGGCACAAGAACTCTTTTTACCTCGCTCCACACTCGTTTCAAAAATTCTCTGTATTCATTAAGTGTAAGGTTTTCGTCATAT